>JAFDYY010000100.1 GCA_018267195.1 Bacteroidota bacterium
ACGCGACACTTACACACTTAATTGGACAGTGTCCTAAAAAAACACAAAATGCGAGTAATATTAATCGTAATATTCATATCCTTACAATCAAATCAAATAAAAACAATTAGTTTCTGCCCTCATTATCATATCTACAGTCCTGATTTTTTTCTCATACCATCCACAAAAGCCCTTCGGTTTCGTGCTTCATACACATCTTTTTCGCCCAGCACCACCTGCGATTTGTTTTTGCTTAACCTGAAAGAAAATGAAGCGAGCTCGCCCGTCTGGGCGCAGATCGCATGCACTTTGGTAACGAACTCCGCAATTGCCAGAAGAAAAGGCATCGGCCCGAAAGGTTTGCCTTCAAAATCCATATCAAGCCCTGCCACGATCACACGCTTGCCCTGATTGGCCAGGGTGTTACAAACTTCAACGATAGCGTCATCAAAAAACTGTGCTTCATCAATTCCCACCACGTCACAATCTCCCGCAAGCAATAGAATATCGCTGGCAAAGTTTACCGGGGTAGATCGTATCTCGCGTTCGCTGTGAGAAATAATTTTTTCATCATGATACCGCTTATCAATAGAGGGTTTAAAAATCTCTACCTTTTGTTTGGCGATGAGCGCTCGATTGAGCCTGCGGATGAGTTCCTCGGTTTTGCCGGAAAACATACAGCCGCAGATTACCTCGATCCATCCGTTTTTTTCGCGGCCACCCAAATTCGGCTCTATGAACATGAAGCAATTTATCATTTTTAGTCTGGAGTTGCCTGGCGTCCGAAAAAAATAATACGGAACCGGAAACACGAGATTCCTAAAATTTTACGACCGGGGCTGAATTGTTTATCTTTACTTTTCAATATAGACTATGGAAGAAAAAATAAGCGTACAGGCAATAGATGAATACAGCCGTTTATTTGCTTCCAGGCTGGCTGATTCTTTTTTTGAAAATAAAGAGAAGATTAACGGGCGGGAGATACTTTCGCTATGCGATATTAATCAGGTAAACTTGTTGGTGATAAAAGAACTGATGCACCACTGGAACAGAGAAAGCGAAAAATGGAAAAGCTCTTTTTTCGATTATGAAGCCCCGCAGGTGAAAGAATCGATGAGCCAATTCCATAACACGCTTTCTAACCATATCCTGATTTCGAAAGTTGATTTTTTACCCTTGCTGAGAACGGCTACAGCCCAAACACTGCACATCCTTTTTGCTCCCTACGATTTTTTTTCAGACACGCTCGATGCCAAAGGAAACGGACTGATGAAAACGGATCACCTAAAAAACGAAACACGCTATTTGCGCATCAACCGGGCTCCGTTAGATAAACTCATCGAAAAACTGGATGAACGCAAAATAGAAATTATTACCGGCAACGAAGCCTTTGCCATGTTAGATCATATTTTGGAAGAAATGAATTTTTCGCCCGAAGATATAGACGGCTACGTAACGGCTTTTTCAAAAGTGGCTACCTTGCCGGTGGCGGCTCTGTATGAGCGCAAAGAGCCTCAGCCAAAACAACCGAAAACCAGTGTGCCCGAGTCGGCTCCGGTAAAACCGAAAGTTCCAACGGAAGAATCTAAAAAAATAAAAGTCAATATTATCGAGAGCCTGACAATCAATCAAAAATTTATGTTCACTAAAATGCTTTTTGCAGGTGATTTTCAGCTTTTCTCAAAAGCTCTCGAGCAAGTAGATGCCTTCGAGTCGCTCAGTCAGGCTATTGATTATTTTGCCGAACATTACCCGCACTGGGACCACGAGAGTGAAGCGTTTGAAGAATTTATAACGGTAGTTCAACGAAAATTTACCTCCACAATTCGATAATTTATTACTGAGTTAAAATCATTACACCTATCCTTGGGTTCATGGCATTAATTTTGACTGGTAATTTCTATCGTCAGGTTAATATTGGTAACGTTATGCAAGATATCGATCTTTATCTGCTCTCGCACAGAATCTATACAACACACTTAGTCTAAAACAAAAAAATCTTTTTTACAATTTTGGCCCTCATTTTGAGATATCCTTTTCTAAACTCAGGGCTCGATGCTCTTATTCCCGTATTACAAAAAATTCCAACCGTTATTTTCTGGTTTGGAAAGTAATATAAATCAGTTGTTGTGCCTATTCCTCTTCCAGAATGTCCAAATAAAAACTTATAGGGAAAAGATTTATCGGCCATCAGGCCAAGTCCATAGTCTGGTTTTTTTTTGCTATTCCAAGTTGTCATTTCTTTCCAAGATTGAACGCTAAGTATTTTGCCGTTAGCAAGATACTCAAGAAATCTTCCGGCATCTTCTATAGACGCATAAACACCATCGTCTCCCATAAACCAATTGGTTGTTTCAAATGTTTGAAGTGTTAAGTCCTCTACAATTCCATCTTTGTTTATGTCCCCATAGTATTTAATATTTTTAGTTGGTGGGGTTTGCCGATAAAATGTTTGTTTAAAATTCAGGTCATGTAATATTTTACGCAAAAAATCAGTATGACCCTCCTGAACAATATTGTCAATAATCATGGCCAGTAGTAAATAATTTGTACTGCTGTAGTGGAATTCAAAACCGGGTTGGCAAAGAGAATTTTTACCAAAAACGTACCTTCTAAGTGCATTGAGGTGAGTGAGCGTATCGAGTTTTAAAAATCCGGAAAGATAAAGTTTATTTAATTCGGCATCTTCTTCATAATTTACAAAGCCCGAAGTATGAGCCAGGAGATGCCGAACTGTTACCTCTCGGCCATTTGGCAGATTGGTAATTATTTCTTCAGGTAGATAGACTGCTATTTTATCGTCAAGATGCAAACGGTTTTCATCTACGAGTTTCAACGCAGCCACCGCATTATACATTTTACCAATACTCCCCAAGGAAAAAACAGCATCTGAAAAAATGAGTGTTTTATTTTGCACATCAGAGTACCCTGCTGTGCCTATCCATTGCCCATAAACTGGATGTGAGATATAAACGACTACCCCTGTTAATTTATCAAGTGTTGCCTTGTTAAGGATCTTTTGAATTGCCTGATATTTTTTTGGTAGTTTCTTATCAGCTGAGGGTTTAGTATAGGATGTAGTACTTATAAATAAGAGCAGAAGAGAAAATAGCTTTATCATATTGTATAAATCTCAATATTGATACTTACTTCTTTAATGCATCTAACTCACCACTAAAAAGCCCAAACACGGCCTCACTGCCGGAGGGAGGTAAAAAATAAACTTTTTTCTTTTTCCCTTTAAGATGTAACGAATACATATTTAAAAACGGAAGATGTCTGAGTTCCTTTACCTCCTTCCACTCGTAGTGTTTAAGTTTGTCACGATGGGTTATCGTAACTTTCTTTTTGCTTACGGAAACCTGCCGTATCTGCTTAAAAACAAGTGCGTGAATAGATATTAAAATCAGTGCGAGTGAAGAGAGCACGAAAAAGGCAAACCGGCTTTTGGGGGTATCTTCATAGTTTAGCAAAAGAATAACTGCTGCCACGGCCTGCATAGCAGCAAAAGCCAAAAAAAAATAACGGACAAAATAAAATTTAATCAAACTAGCTCCCTTCATTGCTTTAATCGTTTAAAAAATGGTTGTTTGATAAAGAGCGCAAGACAAAAATAAAAAAGTTTTTTTGGGGATTACAAAATAGCATGGTTTAATGGGGTAATTTATCGTTTCGGTTTCAGAATTTTTTTGTTCAAATCAAAATCTCCATTACATTTGCAATCCTTTATTAGGAATTTAGCTCAGCTGGTTGAGAGCATCCCGCATAAGGCGGGAGGGTCGGGTTAAGTTT
>JAFDYY010000101.1 GCA_018267195.1 Bacteroidota bacterium
CCGTTAGCGTGGGGATACTTACATGCTGCTGCGAGAACGCCCCCGTGGGTACCACAGTCCACCCCGCATTCACTACATTATAGTATTGGTCGAAGAGGATGTAGTTGATGTAAGCGGCTAGGGCGGCATCGCAACTAGACAATTCTAAATACGCATTACGAGCACGTGCACTAAACTCAGTTGAGATTTTATCTCGGTTATCTCCATTTGAAAATATTTCTTGCATGAGACTTATCTGTCTTAAAAGTAACAGACCTATCTTAATACAATAACATATTATAGGTTTTATTTGAGACTTTTTATATGGATATTTGAGTACAAGAAGATAATTAATGTTTTCTTTAACATCATTTGGTTATGAAAGTAGGTGTCAGGATGGCCGAACTCTGCAAGAAAATGGAGCTCTCGCAAAGTGAAGAAAAAAATATCGTGTACAAAATGATCGATATGGCGTTGGTCTATAGCAAAACCAAAAAGGCACTGGCAGGATAAATTATAACGGGCATGAAAATATTATTGGACATCCAGGACGACAAGGCCGCTTTCTTTTTGGAAGTGCTCAAGAATTTTTCCTTCGTGAAGGCCAAGCCCGTGGGCGAAGGGAAAACATTGCTGCTGGAAGAACTGGAAGAGGCTGTTCACAACGTCAACTTGGCCAAGCAAGGAAAACTAAAACCCAAACCGCTCAGCGAGTTGCTCAATGAGTTATAGTATTGTAACCATTGCCCCGTTTGATAAGCAGCTCAAACGCCTGGTTAAAAAATACCCTTCCCTGAAAAATGAGGTGGCGCAGCTCGGAAAGCTCTTGACGGACACACCTGCTTCGGGGTGAGCCGTTGTTTTATTTCTTGTATATCCATTGAAAATTATTTTAATTAACCGTATGCGGTCAAAATTACTCTTATCAAATTAATTAAACTACCAAATCTTTTACAATATTATTTTATCGGATAAGGGTTGTATATTTGCTTCATTCAATAATAAAAGGCAATTAATTACCCTTTAAGGCTATAATAAATATGATAAGCTTCGGAAAAAAAATAGCAATACTTCGTAAAGAAATTGGTTTGTCGCAAGGCGAACTGGCTGCAAAACTTAAAACCTCTGTTAGCGTTATTTCACGCTATGAAAGGGATGAGATGGTGCCTTCTATTGAAGCCGCTAAAAAATTAGCCGATTTATTAGGCTCTACGGTTGGTTACTTACTTGGCGAAAACGAAGAATCAAACCTTTTTAAAGACCCTGAGATGTTAGAGAGGTTCAAGGCCATTAAAGCGTTTAAAGAAGAAGACAAAGAAAAAATATACTTTACCCTTGATGCCTTAATCCACGAGGTTACTAATCGTAAAAGATATGCTCACAAATAAAAAATTAAAGGAATGAAAACACAATTTGTAACTGATGACCACGGCAAAAAAGTTGCCGTTATCCTACCAGTAAAAGATTATGAAAAAATAATGGACGACTTGGACGAACTGGAATGTATTAAAGCTTACGATAACGCTAAAGCTCGTAAGCAAGAGTTTGTACCTGCTGCCGATGTTTTTAAAGCCATTGAACAAAAACGCAAACACGCCTAATGTACCAACTGCTCATTGAAAAACAGGTTCAAAAGCAATTGGAAAAAATTCCGGTGCCGGATTACCAGCGTGTAAAAACTGCTATTACTGATTTGGCTAAAAACCCTCGCCCGGACGGATATAAAAAACTAAAGGGCAGACCCGGTTACAGGATAAGGCAAGGAAACTACCGTGTTGTTTACGATATTAACGACCATATTCTTACCGTATTTATCCTCGCTGCCGGGCATAGAAAAGATATTTATGAATAACAGGAAAGCCCGCAATTGCGGGCTTTCCTGTTATAAATGCTTTGGCTAAACCAATTTCCCTTTCTTTACTGCTTCCTCTAAATCACCCAAGGTCATGGGAGTATATTCAGGTTGCTTCTTTAAAAAAAGCATTCGGAGAATGGCAGGCAAAATAAAATCTCCTTCTGGCAGAAAATATTTTTTTGAAGTCAAGTTCAGAAAGATCAACATTAAATCTTTTCCCATAGTTTTCAATAAACTCAACTGCATCGTCACCCCATAAACTCAAATCCTTTTTTAAAGTTGTTTCTCTCAACTCTCCGAACTCTTTGCCGATGATTTGTTAAGAGATGTAAACTCTTACGATAAATCGGTGATGGAAAAAATCAGTCTCATCGACTCCCTGGACGAAGACGAAAAAAAATCACTCTTCAAGATCATTGCCGGCCTATCCTCTAAAAAGAAAATGAAGGATTCGCTCGCTAAGGCTTTAGCCCAGTAAAATCAAAAGCCCCGAACGTACGGGGCTTTTTTCGTTTATACTTTTGGCAACGATGGTGGCCTTAACCAAAGAGATACAAATCCGCCATCATCAATAACAGCTACACAATTACTTATAAACTCGACTGCCCTACCTTGCTTTTCTGGATTACCAATACAAACCCAGCCTGTCTTACTGTTTACATAAACAGGTAAGTCTTCATCATTAATACCATAGGCAAGGCCATGTTTCAAATCATGTTCAACTTTTAAAATTCCTTTGGAATACTTAGGTACATTCTTATCTGTTGCTATCCACTCCTTGTATCCGCAAAAACCCGATACATGAACTACTTGATTGTTAGTGACAGTTAGGCTGAGCTTGTTTACTATCAACTCAATATCAACTTTATAAACTATTGGCTCCATGTAAAAAGAGCATTCATCAGGAAGATAAGTCAACAGTCCTGACTCTATTTTATCGCTTTGCTTTATTGTAAATTTCATAGAGCTTACGGAACGGTCTTGAAAAGAAAATGATAAATCACTTTAGTCTCGGGATTGATTCCTAATTGATATATCCCCTTCGAGCCATTAAATGTTCCCTGTACTACCCAGTTCATCCCTCCCGCAAAACTTGCGTCCGCCACTCCGGGACCTGTGGCCATAATCTCCCGAATCAGTAAGGGAGAATTCATATATGATCTTGATGCTAAATGACCGGCTGCTGTCTTTGTGAAAGTATATTCCGCAGCTTGTGTTGTGCCTTTGAATTTGAAAAGATTTAAAATGCTTTGCCCTGGTGTAAATAGAGTTATGGACATTCCAATAGTAAGAGCTGTATCATCTACTTTTTTCCAATACTCAGGATTGGCAGCACGATCGGCCATGTATGCTTTATACTGTGGTGAATCACGACCATCTTCAGAAAACCAAGCCTTGACCTTATCCCACCATCCATCACCCGGCCCATTTCCACTGGATTGAGCCATCGATAGCAAAAATTTACTTCTTGCACCTACCTGTGAGTCTGTAGATTGGTCTGTCCATTTACCATCCTCACGTACCCAACTTCCAAAATCATTTTCAAAGATTGCTCCATCATGATAGTAGCTTTTGTCATCAGGGATAATCATGTTCAGCGCAGCCAAGGCTCCACGCAATTGATTGCCTTTCAGTGTTACACCACCATTAGCTTCAATATAATTCTGGACTTCACCCCATGTCAGTTCCTCCTCATCCTCGTCATGCACCCCATCTCCATCCTTGTCATCATAGTAAAGATTTCTTTGATAATCATACCTGGGCACATCCCCGGCCGGGTCATTGCCCGACACGGGGTTGTTGT
>JAFDYY010000102.1 GCA_018267195.1 Bacteroidota bacterium
TTTCGCATCTTGTTTACACGTTAATTCGTGTAAACCTATTTCAGGACGAGACAATGATACCTATAAATTTCATGTTGATAAAGTATTATTTGAAACAATAGTTCACTACTTGTATGCCATTAGCGTTATTACTAATTAATACTTCCTTATTGCCCTGATAAACCAATACCTGTGTAGAATTGGTTGCTTTACAATAAATGCAATTCCCAGCAAGAACGTTAAGATAAGAAATATCATAAACACTATTTGTTGGAGAACCAGATTTATTTAATGTATCATAACTGACCTTTTGATTGGTTGACGATGCACCCAAACTATACTCCACAATCATCGGCCCTGTGTTAAAAAAAATTTCCAACGTGACTTGAAATGGCTGTGGGTCATTTTGTTTCGAACAACTATACATAGTTAAAACAAAGAGGGCTATCAAATAGATCGTGATCTTTTTTTTCATTGGCTATCTGAATACAAAGACTAAATTAATAACATAAATAGGGTGCGCGGTGATTAGCACTCCATTCCCGCTTGGGAGATCGTAGTAAGCCAGATACGGAAGCGTCTGTGTGTTAGAGGATTTACTTCGATGGAAAAGAATTTGCACATCCGACTCCATTGACGCATAAACTGAGGGAGAGAATTTATACTTTAAACCTGCGATCGGTGAGATGCCAGCTTTTATATCCGTTGTTTTTCTTGTCGCATTATAACTCGTGCCGCCAGTTGCATATTGTTGATCTATACTATTGAACCCGTACTCAAAATAGCCATCCCAGCCGTAAAAAATATCAAAGGTGCTAATTGACTTATGCCACTCATATCCGGCTCGTACTAAAGTTTGTGCACTTACTGAATTGTAATTCGAGGTGGCATTAGTTGGATTGGATTGATTGGGGCTGTCATAGTTGAAACCTAACCGGAAGCGATAGCCCCTTAATTGATATCCTGCGATTTCTCGTTTCTTTTTTTTCAACGATAGCTTCTTGATAAAAAAAGAAGGGTAGGATTGGTTTTTGTTGATCATCCACAATAAATCTGTACCAACTTCCCAGTGATCGTATTCCTGTGCAAAAAGATTGAATGGTACAGCAAATAAAAAGAGCATAAAGACTTTAATCATAAAGAACTCGTGCTCAAGAAGTACAATGGTTGTATATTATTCAAGCTGAGAAATTTAATTTTCAACTTATAAAAGTAAAGAATTTCTTACAGCTTCTAATACAGAAATCAAAAGCTAGGCAACTGGAAAATCCGGTGTAATTGACCACCTAATTCCGGTGCAAATTGACCATCCTAAGTTGTCTTCGAAAAGTGAAAATTTTAGAGGTCATTTTTGTGGTTGTAAAATTGGTTAACTAGTCGGATTCTTCAGAGTCTTTTTTATTCCATTTTCTGCGTAACGATGCACCTGTCAATTCCACTCGGTGCGCATTGTGAACGATTCGGTCTAAGACGGCATCAGCCACGGTCTTTTCTCCTATGATATCATGCCACTGCTTAACGGGTACTTGTGAAGTAAATATAGTAGATCGTTTGCCATGTCGATCCTCAATAATTTCTAAAAGGGATAACCGACTGGGGTGATCAAAGGGCTGTATCCCAAAGTCATCGATGATAAGAAGGTCCTGTCGTTCGATGCGTGCCATCTCTTTCCGTCTTCGCAGAGTCACCCGCTCCGGGGACTCTGCGACTTTCGAGGTGATCGTGATGAAGTAAATGCCATCGTACTCGGTTATCTCTCTGCGAACACTCATGGCTTAAATTTAACATTTCTGTTTCAACCATAAGTGCATATAACCAACTCGCTAGTGCTTTCACTCACGCAGAGTCCCTGAAACAGGTGACTCTGCGAGGAAATATTCTTTTGTTTTACCAAGTTCAGCTTTTGATGAGAATTTAATCTCACAATAACCCTTGACTGACCAAATGCAAATTCATGCAGAGCAAACAGGACGATGACAAATAGTATTTTCTTCATCTATTATTGTTTTATTGTTTACAATAAAACTTCAATTGGCCGTTTTGAGTTTCTAAGGTGAGCTGATTGCCGGTAAGAATAAATTTCATTCGTGCATTTATATTTCCCATAACTCCAACAGCGGTTGTGTAATGATTTTCAAAATCCCTTTGGTATGGTGTAATCGCTAAACCCAAGGTCAAGTACGAGGTGCCAAGGTGAATGGAGTCAATTCCGACAGTTGAAAAATTGCCGGTAATGGTATTGACAACTTGAGAGACTTTGTATTGTCCGTTTCCACCGAAATAAATACTTGGCGAGTAACCACATGGCGGAAGATAAATTTGGCCGTTTACTTTAAGGGTGTCCATGAGCCATTGCCTGTCAGTAAGCGAAAATTGATTGGCTATATAGATTGGTTTGGGGGCACAAGTAGTGGGAATGGTGTACGTGTTGACCACTAAAAATGAATCCACCTTGTTACAAGCGGCATAGACATGTCCGTTTGCCCTGATGATATCGGTTTGCAAAATTTCTTGGTCAGAAAGAAAATTACAAAATCCATAGGGTGTCGCAATCTTATTCACAGCCGTATCTAATGCGAATAATTGAGGTTGAAACTGTGCGTTAAGGCCAAACTTAAAAAATCTGCCGCTGAAGGTGGAGATTACCTCAGCCGAACCGCTTTGCACACTTGCGCAATCCTTGCAGATCATATCTTTTTTTTCACAAGAAAAAATTAACCAAAGACCTATGAGAATAAAGTTTTTTAGTTTCATGTACGTTTTATTTTCGTGAGCATTTGTTCGTTTTCATCAAACACCCATTCGTATTTCCGAATTAGCGTTTCAGCAGTTTTTTCCATCGCCAATCTCGTAATAAACTTAACTCAGATTTACCCAACGAGCAACCTATATTCTTTCATTAGTAGTTTCTACCGTCTGATGGTCTGTGCTACACCGCAAATCATAACCTTGAATAAGGCTATGATGATATTCCCACTTACGAGGCAGCATCCGGCTGTAAAGTGGTGCGGTAAATAAGCCTTGACACAGTCAATTTAACTTTTGAATATGTTGAACACAAAAACAACGCCTTAACAGTTGCCCAAATAAATTGTAAAACTGCAAACCTTCGCTTTGGATTATTGTTCTTATCTTTGTTTAAAATTAGTCTAAATAGACTAACCCGATGGCCAAAGAAACGCAAATTTTAGAGGAAATCACCTCCAAAGAATATGAACACGGCTGGGCCGTAAACCTCGAAGCCGATGAAGCCCCCAAGGGGTTAAACGAAGAAATCATTCGCTTTATCTCCGCCAAAAA
>JAFDYY010000103.1 GCA_018267195.1 Bacteroidota bacterium
GAAAATCGATTGGCATGATTGACGAATGAAAATCAACAACCCATGAAGATAAAATGCCCCATGGTGATTTTCATTGTCAGGGTTAAACCTTGACAATGTTGACATTTTCATCAACATTCGTCAACCCTTTGGGCAGATTACGCATCCCTAATGCATGATCTGAGTTTAAAATTAATGATCTCATTTTTTCTATGATCATCGGCTTACTTTCTGATACGCATGGTTTCCTCGACCCAAAAATAATAGATCACCTCAAAGAGGTGGATGAAATATGGCATGCCGGAGACATTGGGGATCCCTCCGTTTCGGATACCTTAAAAAAACTGAAACCTTTACGGGCGGTGTATGGAAACATTGATCCGCTTCCCCTCAGGCACGAGTTTCCGGAAGATGTATGGATGAGCGTGGAGGGCTTCTCCGTCTGGATGACACACATTGGCGGCACTCCGCCAAACTACAACCCAAGAATAAAAAAAATACTGAATAACCGAACCCCGGATATTTTCATCTGTGGGCACTCGCATATTTTGCAAATAAAAAAAGACCCTCAACGAAACAATATGCTTTACCTAAACCCGGGGGCCGCTGGTAACCATGGGTTTCATGCCATCAAAACCATGATACGGTTTGAACTGGTGAATAAAGAAATTAGAAAAATGGAAGTGATTGAACTGGGGAAGCGCGGGCAGATTGCGTAACTCAAAAAAAAATCCGACAGGTATCCCCATCGGATTTTAGTTTACAGGCAGGCAATAAATTACTTCTTTGCCTTTTCCTTAAATTCTTCTTTTATTTTCTCTACATCTACAGCCTTCATTACAGGCTTAAAGTTCTGCACTTTCAGCGATGTTCTTCTGCGGGCCGCTACGGCCTTATCTTTGCGGTTCTTTCTTTTCAAACGGGTAACAGACATAACTTGTTTTTTTGGAGGTGCAAAACTAACGCAAATTCCCGATAAAGCAAGGCCTACAGTTTAAACGTAACCCCAAGGCGTGCATTACTCGACCCTAACGCACCTAATTCGGCAAAAGCACCTACGCGTGGCGTAAAATAATAACGCGCTCCGGCATGGATGCCCAAAAACAACCCACTGGCGTACGAACCGCCCGGCACTGTACTACCGTTGCTGCTGCTCCAGCTAACGGTTCTAAAACCTAAACTGGCTCCACCATAAATATCCCAGCTCTTATCGTTAATGTTCAGCAACTTATTAAAGTGATAAGAACCTCTGGCACCAAAAAACATAGACGTGTAGCTGATGCCGCTAATATCGGAAGAAATATAATCTATAATACCCCCCGCACTGATTTCCGGGGTAAACCCATACTCAAAAGAAGCACTTAACGGAAGCCCGGTAGAAAAATAAGAGTTAAGGCCTACGCCCAAGTTAAGCAACTTATCACCTTGCTTATATTGAGCAAAAACATGATTAGAAAAAGCCATTACAGACAACACCGAAAACAACACATAAATTTTTTTCATAAGTAATTATTTTTTACAAAAGTATTATTTCCCCTCTATGAAAAAAAACAGAGTAAATGAATTACCGATAAGTGATTAGTTTTGCTCTTGATTATGGAAAAAGTTTCTCTACCAAAAGGCACGCGCGACTTTGGGCCAGTACAAATGGCCAAGCGGTCGTTTATTATAAACTCCATCAGAAATATTTTTCAAAAATATGGGTTTCTCCCGCTCGAAACTCCGGCCATGGAAAACCTGTCAACCCTCACGGGTAAATATGGCGAAGAAGGCGACCAGTTATTATTTAAAATTTTAAACTCAGGTGATTTTCTGAAAGCGGCCGATCCGCAACAGTTAGCAAACGGAAACTGGAAATCGGTAACGCCCGCCATCTCCGAAAAAGGCCTGCGCTATGACCTCACCGTTCCGTTTGCCCGCTATGTGGTAATGAATCGCCATGAAATTACATTCCCCTTCAAGCGTTACCAAATACAGCCCGTATGGCGGGCCGACCGACCGCAGAAAGGAAGGTATCGCGAATTTTATCAATGCGATGCCGATGTAGTGGGCACCGAATCGCTGGTGTGCGAAGCCGAAATTATATTAATGATCCAGGAGGCTTTTACCGCGCTGGGTATTAAAGATTATTCCATCAAAATAAACCATCGGGGAGTGCTGGCTGGCATAGCGGAACTCCTTTCTGCCCAAACCAAAGAAAGCGCGCTCTTTGTGGCCATTGACAAACTTGAAAAGGTAGGAGAAGAAAAAGTAAAAGAAGAATTGACCGACCGGGGATTCAGCCCAGCATCGCTCCCACTTTTGTTTGAAATTCTAAATTTCAAAGGTACTACCGCACAAAAAATTGATTTTCTTTTGCCTAAATTTTATTCCTCCGAGAAAGGTAAAAAAGGATTGAATGAATTGAGCCGGGTACTAACCTTGATTCAGGATTTTGGAGCCACCCACGCGCATGTTGAGTTTGATCTTTCGCTGGCACGCGGATTAAGTTATTATACCGGTTGCATTTTTGAAGTAAAAATTCACAACGTAGGCGTAGGCAGCGTAAGCGGAGGCGGCCGGTACGATAATCTTACTGCCGTGTTCGACTCAAAAGAAAAAAGTTCGGGAGTCGGGTTTTCATTTGGTATTGACCGGCTTTATGATGCGCTGGAAGAATTGAAAGCTTTTCCGCCCGATACCACCGCCACCTCGGCTCTTTTAGTAACCTACCTGGACGATGAAAGTTTTCATTACGGACTAAAACTGGTACAAAATTTACGTCATCAAAAAATTGCCAGCGAGATTTACCCCGACCCTATCAAGATAAAAAAACAAATAGAATATGCCGATAAGAAAAAAATTCCGTGGGTGGTCGTCATCGGTTCAGACGAAGTAAAAACCGGAATGTTGACATTAAAAAATATGAAAACCGGTGAGCAAAGTAAAATGACAGAAGAACAAATTATTGATTTGATAAAAAAATAATCACCCTGTGAAAAACATTCACGCCATCTCCTTTCGCACCCTTACCTTATCCGACACTCAAAAGATATTGGATGCATCAACGGAGTTAGAACTATCCGGGGAAGTGGTCGGTAAAATTCAAAAATGCCGCACCTACCTCGATAAAAAAATGAGTGAATCTACCGAGCCTATCTACGGCATTAATACCGGATTTGGTTCGCTCTATCATCGCAACATTGC
>JAFDYY010000104.1 GCA_018267195.1 Bacteroidota bacterium
TTATTATGAAATGAACGATGCAAGTTTTGATTTTTTGAGCCACTATAAAGATTAGCTTTGTAAGATCGTTGGTGAAGAACACCAACGATGGCGGAGGTCAAAGACGGTAGGTTTCCGAGTTCAACTAAATCGTTATCTTTGGATTACAGAAGAACCATGAGCGCCATAGAAATCAAAACAGAACTGCAACAGATGATCGAGCGGGAAAAGGACATGGGCGTTTTAGAGGCCATACGCACGATCCTGCAAAAGACCAGCCTTGACCCCGTGCTCAAGGAGAAGTTGTCACAGCGGGCATTGAAATCGGAAACAGACATAGCCGAAGGCCGCCTGCTGGGCCAAGAGGAAATCCGGCAACGCACTACGCGGAAATGAAATTGTTTTACACCGAACAGTCCCTTGCCAGCCTGCAGGAATGTTTGGATTTTTTTCCACCCGAGGTAACAGCTCAAAAAGTCAACGAGATACGCGACCGGATCCTGGCCAAGGCCGAAAAACTTTTGGACAACCCCCATATCGGTCAACGGGAAGAATACCTCGAGCACCTTGGCCTGGGGCACCGCAGGCTCATCGAAGGGAATTATAAGATCGTTGGTGAAGAACACCAACGATGGCGGAGAAACATCAACCATCATCAACCCTTTGGGCTGATGATGCATGAGTGATGCATCATCTGGATTGAAGTAGGTTCAACAGAGCATAAAAAATGGATTGCAAAAAAGAGAGCAATCCATTTTTTTTTATGACTACCCGGCAGGGTTTTACTTAATTAACTGCTCAATGGCTTTATCGGCTTTATCAAACTGAAAGGCTAAAAGATTTTTTTGGAAAGCAGATTTGATTTTATCTAAACAGAGATTGCCGATACTTCCTTCGTGGGTGTGATGAATTTGGGTAGAGTAGGCAAATATTCCATTATCAATGTCTTGGCCTACTTTTTTGTAAGCATCGCGAAAAGG
Source organism: Bacteroidota bacterium (assembly GCA_018267195.1). Taxonomy (GTDB): domain Bacteria; phylum Bacteroidota; class Bacteroidia; order Cytophagales; family Cyclobacteriaceae; genus ELB16-189. The sequence goes on from JAFDYY010000104.1 coordinate 960, forward strand.
AACGCCCGATAGCACCAGTTTGTTTACTTCTTCCACACTGAACAGGTATTGGTATTTTTCTTCTTCTAAAATGCGATCTTTCACCTGAACAGATGAAATCATGAGCGAGGCCATGTCGAGGCAATCGGTTAAGGTTTTAAAGGCCGGAAAGATTTTTTCTTTCAGCAATTGAAAATCGCGATGATAGCCTGATGGAAGATTGGCCGTTAGCAAAGCGATGTCGTTGGGTAATGCCAGCAGGCTGTTGCCTTTGGCCCGGATCAGTTCAAAGACATCCGGGTTTTTTTTGTGAGGCATGATGCTACTGCCGGTGGTAAGTTCGTCTGGAAAGGAAATGAATCCAAAATTTTGATTGAGAAACAGGCAGGCATCTGTAGCCAGTTTGGTAAGTGTAAAAGCAATGTTGGCAAGCGCTTGCGCCACGATTCGCTCAGTTTTTCCCCGGCCCATTTGAGCATAGACAACATTATAATTTAAATCATCAAACCCTAAAAGATCGGTAGTGAGTTGACGGTTTAACGGAAATGAAGAACCGTAACCGGCAGCCGACCCCAGCGGGTTTTTGTTGGCGATTCGGTAGGCCGCCAGAAGCGGAATCAAATCATCGCTCAGACTTTCGGCATAGGCACTAAACCAAAGCCCGAACGAAGAAGGCATAGCTAATTGAAAATGGGTGTATCCGGGAAGAAGCTTGTTTTTATGTTCTTCGCTTTTGGCTAGTAGCAGCCCGAAGAGGTTTTCTAAAGAGCGAGTTAGTTGCTGAATTTCGTGACGCAAAAATAATTTTAGATCAACCAGCACTTGGTCATTGCGGCTTCGCCCGCTGTGAATTTTTTTTCCGGTATCGCCCAATTTTTGAGTTAATAATAATTCAATTTGAGAATGAACATCTTCTATCCCTTCTTCGATTTTAAAATTCCCTTTCTGGACTTCCCAATAAATATTTTTTAGCTCTTGAGTAAGAACGGTCAACTCCTCTTTTGTAAGTAATTGGATCGATTCCAGCATACGGATATGTGCCAACGATCCGAGTACATCGAATGGGGCAAGAAACAAATCCATTTCCCGGTCGTTGCCCGTGGTAAACTCGGTAACGGATTTCAGTGAGTCTTTACTTTTTTGCCAAAGTTTCATGTTCTCAAACTTACAAATTCTCAATCAGTTTAATGTACCCGGTAATACCGTGATTAATCTCTTCGAGGTAAATAAATTCATCGGCACTGTGCGAGCGGGCCGAATCGCCTGGCCCCAGCTTAATGGAAGGCACCGGAATCAATGCCTGATCGGATGTAGTAGGGGAGCCGTACCGTTCGATGTCTAATTTTTTTGCAGCTAAAATAAGCGGATGGGTTTCGCTAATTCCTTTGGGTTTTAACCGCATCGACCGGGGCGTTATCTCGCAAGTAACATTTTCTTTTACCGTTTCAAGAACTTCCTCCAGTGTGTAAGAATCGGTAACACGGCAATCTACGGTGAATGCGCATTCTGAGGGCACTTGGTTGTGTGCTTGCCCGGCATGAATTACCGTAACAGACATTTTTACTTTACCCAGAGAGGGAGAGACTTTGGGAAACTGAAAAGAACGAAACCACTCAATATCCTTCCAGGCTGAATAAATGGCATTTACCCCTTCTTCGCGAGCCGCATGGCCGGCTTTGCCGCGGGCCACACAATCGAGTACCATCAATCCTTTTTCGGCTACAGCCATTTTCATCAGCGTAGGTTCGCCTACGATGGCAAAATCTATTTTAGGTAAATCCTTCCAAACCAATTCTATTCCATTTGTTCCGGAGATTTCTTCTTCAGCCGAGGCTACCAAAACAAGGTTGTATTTCAGGTTGGGTTCTTGATAGAAATAGAAGAAGGTCATGATCAGCGAGACTAACGCCCCTCCGGCATCGTTGCTCCCTAACCCAAAAAATTTTCCATCCATTGCTTCGGGCTGGAAGGGGTTGCGGGTGTATGATGGATTGGGCTTTACTGTGTCGTGATGAGAGTTGAGCAAAATGGTTGGTTTGGCCGGATCGAAAAATTTGTTCTTCGACCACACATTGTTGCCTTTGCGAAAACATTCTATTTTGTAATGACGAAAAAAATCTTCGATCAGCAATGCCGTTTTATCTTCTTCCTTGCTGTAGGAAGGAATGCTGATCAGCTGCTGAAGCA
>JAFDYY010000105.1 GCA_018267195.1 Bacteroidota bacterium
GCCTTCGATGAACGCGTACACGCCATCCGAGCCCATACCGGCCAGCAAAAAGTGGCCGGTGAAATTAGAAACCTCCTGGCTGACAGTGAACTGATCCGGCAAAAGAAAAAGCACGTGCAAGACCCCTACTCGTTTCGGTGCATTCCCCAAGTGCATGGAGCAAGTTATGATGCCGTGCAGTATGTCGAAAAAACATTGCTTACTGAGATCAACAGCGTAACCGACAACCCTAATATCTTTAGCGAAGAAGATAAAATTATTTCGGCCGGAAATTTTCACGGACAGCCTCTTGCATTGGCACTTGACTTCCTCGCCATAGCCCTGGCCGAATTGGGAAATATTTCAGAACGAAGAACCTACCAACTCATTTCCGGAGCACGCGAGTTACCAAGTTACCTGGTGGCCAACTCGGGTATCAACTCCGGATTGATGATCCCTCAATATACAGCCGCTTCATTGGTTAGTCAGAATAAACAATTGTGCAGTCCCTCATCGGTAGATTCTATTGTTTCCAGCAACGGGCAAGAAGATCATGTAAGTATGGGAGCCAATGCAGCCACCAAAGCCTATCGTATAGTAAACAATACCTATGCTATCTTGGCCATTGAACTTCTTACTGCCTCGCAGGCGCTTGAATTTAGAAAACCCTTGCGCACTTCGGCTTATCTGGAGCAGATCGTGAGCAATTTACGAACCCATATTCCGTTTATCGAAACAGACCGACTCCTTCACAACGATATGCGGAAAGCCGAATGGTTTTTAAAAGAATACAAGTTTGAAATGTGAAAGCGATTTTTCTCTCAATATTGAACGTAATCGGGATCGGAATGTGCCTGTCACAACCGTATACCAGCCAAAACGGATGGTTTCAGGTTGACCAGATCAGAGGCTGCGCTCCGTTTACTATTACCATTACCAACTCCAGTTTTGGCGGAAAAATATGCAGCCCCTGTACCATGTATTACAATGGAACACCCGGGCAGGTATGCCCGGTTTCTGGCGGCACCAACAACTTATACTCTTTTACCTACAATACTCCCGGCACCTATCAGCTTTGCGTGAGTTACCCGGTAGTGGGAAACGACATTATCACCGTAACGGTAGATCCTAACACGCCCCCCCCTTTTAACATTTACACTTGCGCAGGAGATCAGGTATCTATTCAAATTACGGATACATTTTACGACTTATACCGGATTGATTTTAACAACGATGGCATCGTGGATACCTCCGTTCCATCCGGCAATAACCCAACCGCCAATTATAATTACGGCTCCAATGGAAATTACAACATCAATGTAAAAGGCGAAAAACTGAACGCCCTTAATAATTGCAGCCCTAAAATTCAACCATTTACCGCAGTGCCCGTATTGCCTGTACCGGTTATTAACAGCCTGGCCGCAGTAGATGCTGCTACACTGCAACTCAACTATACACCCCAAACCAACATTGAATACCATGCTGACATTGCGTTTAATAATGTTACCAACTTTCAACAATACAAAACACTCTATGCCGTCAATTCATTTACCGCCCAAAGCCTGAGTTTAAATTCCAGTTTCTACTGTTTCAGAATGGGTTCGTACGACCCGTGCGCCAACACAAACACGTATACCTCGCCCATTTGCAGCCATAATTTTTCAGTTACGGCAACCAGCGGTGCCGATCAATTATTATGGACTACCTCTCCGGTGGCTGTTTCATCCATACAAGTACAACGTAAAGCCGCTACCGGCAGCTTTGCCACCATTGCCTCCTTGCCTAACACCGCTGCCGCCTATAGCGATAACAGTGTGGTATGTAAAACCAATTATTGTTATGAATTGATTAGTAATTATGCCGGTGGCGCTACCAGCACCTCGCTGACCAAGTGTGTGGATGCCTTTTTAAAACAAATCCCCACAGGCATCAATAACATTAGTGCTTCCGTAAGCAATGGCAATACCTCGGTAGATCTGGTGTGGCTGCCACCTTCCGGGTTTACTTCTACGGGCTACGGTATTTATCGCTCTCAAAATTCCGGAACCTATACTTTAAATGGAAACTCTTCTTCCCCGCAATACACCGATGCTAATTACTCGGAAGGCAATTGTTACCTGATCAATTATACCGACAATTGCGATAACTTAAGTGCCAAAGGCACGCCTTCTTGCCCGGTGTTATTAACCGGAAGTATCAATGACCTGAACGAACCGGTATTACAGTGGAAAAGCTATAAGGGATGGCTTCAGGGAGTAAAAAATTATACCATACAAAAATTTAATTCTGGAGGACAACTCTTACAAACCCTCAATACCACCGACACCACGTGGGTTGATAACCAGGTCGATCCGGCCAATCAAGTTGTCTTTTATAAAATTACAGCCGTACCAATCCAAAGTGGAGTTTCTAATTCACTTTCTAACGAAATAAAAATAGTAAAAGGAGTAAATCTGTTTTATCCTACGGCCTTTAATCCAGAAAGTAAAGTGGCCGCCATTAACCGAACCTTTATTGTGAAGGGGCAGTACATTTCAAAACTTGAATTACAGGTATTTGACCGGTGGGGTACGCTCGTATTTTATTCAGACCAAAACGAACCGTGGGATGGTCGAAAAGAAGGCATAAACATGCCCGATGCCACTTATGTGTGGACCGCTCAAGGCACCGATCTGGCCGGAAATACATTTAAAAAACACGGTACCGTTTTGCTTTTGAGAAAGTAGGTTTACGGATTTACGGATTCCCAAAACCCAACATTTAACCCAGATGATGCATGAGGGATGCATCATCTGCCCAGAGGATTGACGAAGGTTGACAGAAACGTTAACCTTGTCAGGTTTAACCCTGGCAATGAAAATCACCATAGGGTATTTTATCTTCATGGGTTGTTGATTTTCATTCGTCAATCATGCCAATCGAT
>JAFDYY010000106.1 GCA_018267195.1 Bacteroidota bacterium
AGGTGAACAACTACTACCCGTTTGGAATGAAGAGTTATAGTTGGTTAAGAAATGGAGAAACAGATAATGCGTATTTATTTCAGGGCAAAGAACTCATTGCACAGACAGGGTGGTATGACTTCGGCAGCAGGATGTACTATGCGGATTTAGGAAGGTGGTTTGCGGGTGATCCTCAAAAGCAATTTAGCAGCCCTTATATGGCCATGGGGAATGTGCCGATGATGGGCACTGACCCGAATGGGGAGTGGTTTGGATGGGATGACATAATTGTCTCTGCTGTTGGATTTGTAGTTGGGTATGCTAGTTACGGACTTACTAAAGGAAACTGGGGATGGAAAGCAGCAGAGTCTGGCCTAGTAGGTGCCGCAATAGCTGAAGTAGGTTATCTGACATTAGGGGGTGGGCTGGCTGCCGAAGGAGCCACAGCAAGTACAGGTGGTTTGGGAGCTATTAAGAGTGCCGCTCAATTTGCAATTTTAGATGCAACTACTACAGCAACAAATGTTGCAGAGAATGCCGACAATATTTCTCGCATGAATGGTGAAGGTGCATTTGAAGCAATCGCTGGTTTCGAGGGTATTTCTGCTATTCAATCAGGTTTTCAGGGAGATTGGATGGAAGGTCAAGTTGATAAAGTCTTTTTTAGTGGAGGATCAAAAGCTGCTGGAATTTTTAAGGGAGTAACATCAGATGCCATTGGAGGTTTCTTAAGTGGAGGTTTCAAGAGTGAAGTTGGGAATGGATTCAGTCTTTCAAACTTTGACTTTAAAGAGGCATGGGCTCAGTCAGCAGGTGCAGGTGCAAGCAAATTTGCTGGGAATTTAGTTGACAAAGCAACCGATATATACGGAGAAATGGGAAAATCTGTAAATAGATCAAGCAGGGCTGTAAGCCGTTTTTCTTCATTGAGTGACTATGTTAAGGACAGAATCACTAATGCAAATTGGGGGATACTTGCCATAAAGGAGATAGGCTCTGTAGCTGCAGGTCAAGGTGGTGTTGACTTATTAAGACGATTGCAAGGTCTTATTAAGGATAGTAAAGAACCATTTTACCGAGATTCAAATTACATCAACATCTGGTCGGGCGGAATTAAAGATGGTCTTGGAAATCTTTTTGGATGGTAAAATGAGATACCTTTTTTTTCTTTTAATACTGCTCAGCCCAGAACTTTATGGGCAAAAGCCCAATGATTTACACAAGGCAGGGCAATACGTGTTTTTACTTAAGGGAGGATTCGATTTGCATTACAGGGGCGATCTTGAGGAGTGGCTTTCAAAATATGGTGTAAAGACTAATTCAAATATTGTGGTCAATTTTGGTATTAAAGCATTGTTACCAGCCTCAAGGACTTTATTAATTGGTGGAGAATTTAATTGGATGATTTCAAATCAACCATATAAAAACGATCTAAGTTTTGACTTAGAGCTAGGAAAATGCTTCAAGATAAAGACCATTCAAATCATCCCATTGATGGGAATAGGAATTGTAAATTCTTTAATTAGGTTTGATAACTCTGTTCCAGCACCGCTTGCACAATTAAACGCAAGCGGTGGCCAACTAAGTCAGAATGCTCTTTTAATTAAGCCAAACGTATTACTTATAAAGAATTTTTATCCATTCACTTTTGGAATTGAGTTGGGCTGTAGGGTTTATTCATTTTCTAACGATTGGAAATATTACGAGAACGGAACGAACGGTTCTTTTATAAAAGTGCCCCAAGTGCCATATAATGGATATTTTCACCCTTACGCTTCTATTGTGTTAGGTTTAAATGTAGGATATTGAAGGGTGTATATTAAAATTATAAAAGTATCTAATACCTTTTATTTGGTACAGAATGTTAGTTAGTAACTAAATAGAAAATGAGAGTTTTAATTTTTTTTTATCTATGTAATTTATCGTTTGAATTATTGGCCCAAAATTCGGAAAGTAACTTTGATGAAGTAGTAAAATACAACCGTGGTTTGTACCGGTCTTTCAAAGCCTTCCAAAATAATTCGCCAGAAATCACAGAACAGTTTGTGGTAGAGCTAATAGATTCACTTACCCAGCTATATTGGTATAAGTTAAACAGCGAAAAAAAAATTCATTCAATGATTTTTGGCTTTTCTGACGGCAAGGATATTTATGTTCAGGATAGACGAGGACTGCATGGTTATCATAAATTAGATGTAGTAGGAAAATATTCGCTTTACATTCAAAGAACTCCCCAAAATTCTATAGTTCATCGCATTATTGGCAGTTATGCAATGATCATTATGCCAAACGATGTTTATAAAAAGTTTACGATTGAACTAGTAAGTAAAATATTAAGAGAAAATGATCCAAAGCTATCGAGGGAATTTGAGGCTATTAATGATAAAAAAGATCGAGCAATAGAATTCATTGAGAAATTGAATTCTAAGGCTACACAGTGATTGTCCCTGAGTTGTAGTTTGTCGCTGACCAACAACCTTAGTTTGAGCATGATGGATGAAAATAAAATCAAGTGAGCAGGATATTTTCAATATCAGTTTTCTTTTTCACAAGCGTAAATGCATTTGCTCACACGGGCGGTGCTGCGGCTCCTTCAGGTACAGTGATCGCGGGAAACATCGGCACCACCATACCGGTTCAAGAAATTGGCTATGTTTTCATCTACCTGAGCTATGACAATGACACGGGCAACGATGTGTATTTTGATGACCTGAAGATCACCGTACAAGAGAGCAACGTGATACAGGTGAACAACTACTACCCGTTTGGAATGAAGAGTTATAGTTGGTTAA
>JAFDYY010000107.1 GCA_018267195.1 Bacteroidota bacterium
TGAATCAGGACTCTTAACCAAATTGTGTAAACTATTTTCAGGACGAGTCACAAAGTATTTGGGTGGTCTGACAAGCTTGGAAATATTAGACTTGACACACCGGACGGTTACGAGTTGAATAAGAACGGCACTTTTACTGGGGGTGTAGGAGGAGTAACTGACTATCAGCGAGACGCAAATGGCTTGGCACTTGATAATGGTAAGCGTGATATATTCATAGCCCCGGCTGCCTTAACCAGTTTCGACAATCTTTTCTTAGCTCTAGGTCACGAGATGGTTCACCTAAATGACATGTTGACCTTTGGCGATGATTATTCCGTGAGGGCGTCAGAATATAATGCGTACTCTTGGTCTATTGCTGCATGCAACGCAAATAATTGGACTGCTGCTAGTGACTACACTAGGCTTAGAGATTTAAGGGGTACACAGAACTCCGCATATAGTTACAATGTTCCAACTGTATATACGTGGCCATGAAAAGAAAAAGCATTTTAATATTCATTGTACTTATTACAATCCTTTGTTCCTTTCATTTTAAATCAGGTAATAATGATGTTGTAGGCAGACTTGAGATGTGCATTACCAACTCAAAGCAGTTTGGTAAGATCATTTCAATAAGAGCTCGATTGCGAAATAATTCTGATGAAAATGTTTATCTGGATCGTTGTCGATTTCCACCTGTCAAACTTCTTAAAAGGCAACCGTCTGGTTTATTTACGGACTACACCGAGCAATGGCCACATGACCTTTTTAATAGGGATTTAGGAAAGATTAATTCAGCTATGGGAATGGATACCACTTACATACCAACATTTAACGAAAAGTTAAGGGAATTCACCGATCCGAACGTTCAGAATTTTTTCAAGAAGTTTCTCCAACAGCGGGCGAGCGTAATTAAGTCAAAAAAAGATTCGACAGTTATCAAGAAATGGATTGAGATGCAATTTGAGTACTTAGCCTATATAAAGAAACATGACGAATACGTTTCTATATATAGTATCGAGGCTCTTCCACAAGGCACTTACAAAGTTTTTCTTAATTACAATAATAAGGATAGAGATCTACTTCAGTTTGAAGATCAGGCCAAGTACGATTATTTGAAATTGAAGCTACCTGAGTCATTTAACGATTATAAAAGATGGAGAGGAGAGATTAGCTCTGACACACTCTTTTTGCAAGTCAATTAAGTTCTCCTTCTAGCGCAAATGCCTACCGCCCCCAAAAAAAACACCACCGAAAAAATTAAAGAAGCCCTGAGAGATCGGGGCTTTTTTATTGTCATCAGTTGAACTGATCTGGAGAGTAGGTGAAACCAATGCCCATTTTATTGATCTTATCCCACTTCCAAATTTGGCAGTAACGCTTAGCAGGGTCGTCCTCTAAAAAATCCTCGCAGCTAAAGATAATTTCTCCATCTTCTTTTTCTCTGACCTGTACTTTGAAATACAATGCACCGTGAAACTCAAAGCGGCCGCGGACAAAGTTCTTGATGTACCCAAGTTTTATTTGATTACTGAAACGCAATGGGAAGTTATCGGCATACGTACGCTCGCCCAAGCAAAAGCGAGTCGGCTTGAGCTGACCATCCAACTCATACAGCTCGAGATAAATTTTTACGTAGGAAGTCCGTTGGTCTTGCCTCATGTTATCCGGCCAAAGCCTTTTTGGTTTTGCTGTAGACCAACGCCATGTCGATCATTTTGTACACGATATTTTTTTCTTCACTGGGAAGACGTTCGATATCCTCCAATCGCTTCACGGTCTGTTTATCAAATTTGGAGTTCATGCCCTCACCGACCAAGTAGTCAAGAGACACCTCTAAGGCATCAGCGATTTTTTTAGCTACTTCAATAGAGGGAATAACTTCATCACGTTCGTAGCGACCGATCATCTCGCGCGACACACCTACCGTCTTGGCAAAATCCGTTTGTGATAGTTCTTTTTTCTTGCGGAGTTCAGCCATTCTTGCGCCTACTTTCATAATCAAATGGTGTTAAAGAGACTGTTAATTATCGTTTTATACCCAAATAACCTCATAAAAAGTCTCAAATAAAACCTATAGTGTGTTGCTTTGGTGAGATAGGTCTGTTACTTTTGAGACAGATAAGTCTCAGGAAAAAATATTTTTCATGGCCACCGAAAACCACTACCACTACAATTACGAGCGGCTTGACAATCACCTAACGAAGGATACTGACCCGAAAGAGATCGGCAACCAACTTGACGAGATCATGGGCGACCTGGTGAACTACGCAGGCAAAGAAGAAATCTACAGCACGCTACTTCCGAACCGTCACACCGTACTGCGAGAGCTGCGAGATATTTTTTGGACACTCAAAAAATCAGAGTGATGGAGATAGCCGAGATCAAATCCCTACTGAGTTTAGCACAGGTGCTCGATCACTACGGCTTGAAGCCCGACAAGCAAGGAAGGTTAAACTGTCCCTTCCACGAAGACAAGACACCGAGTTTTCAAGTGTACTGGAAAACACACACGGGCTTTTGCTTTTATGAGTGAGCGAGTTTTTGTTGCGTGTGCGAGAGTTGTGCATCACGCAATAGTGCATCGATGACGTGAAGAATCCTGTCTCTTTCTTTTTGATCAAGTTTGTCGAGCAACTCTCACTGCCCGTGTTGGTGTTCTTCACCAACACGTTTTTTGTAACGATCCATTGGAGTACAAATATTCAAGTGCTAGTTATTATGAAATGAACGATGCAAGTTTTGAT
>JAFDYY010000108.1 GCA_018267195.1 Bacteroidota bacterium
AACCCTTTACGCAGTTGCTTAGACGCGACACTTACACACTTAATTGGACAGTGTCTCAAAATCGGTTCCTTCCATATAAAGGGAAATTCAATTGGGTACATTCTTATGAAGATGGGTATAGTTTTTTAGTTTGTACTTGGGATAACCCTGAATATATTCCCACTGATGTCGTGGAATTACTCATAAGAAAAGGAGAGTACAAGCCAAATGAAATGAAGTTCACAATATCAGGATATGCAAAACTAAGTCAAAAACCATTTGGCAGATTACTTACAACAGTTTTTGATGAAGATAATAGATCGATATTAGGATTGGTTGGAATAAAAATTTCAGAAGATACTTATGCTTTTAAAAACAAAAAGAATGAATCGAGTATTGATAAATTAAAGGTAGATCAACCCAAAACAGAAGAAAAATATAATTACAATGTAGTTGGGTGCGAATATTCTATCAATTTTAACAAAAAACCAAAAGTTTCACAGTCCAAAGTTGATGGTGCTTCTTTTGAAAGAGCCGAGGTAGAAAATAGTATGAGCTACTTGCGTTTAGAAAGTATTGTTTATCAGGATTTATCGTTACTTAAAACTATAGACAAGGACTACATATTCTCAGTATTTGAATCTTATGCGAATGCAGAGAACCTTAATAATCCCGGATACAACTATGAAGAAAATGAGCTAGGAAAATTCGCACAAATGATTGCTTTCAAAACGATAACAAAAGGGCAAATATCACAAACGACAAAGTACGTTGTTCGGGCTTATTATGGCAATAGGTCAGCTGTATTTGTGTATGCGATGTGCCCGACTGACAGATGGCCAACTCCTGAAGTACAGGAATTTTTAACCAGTATTAAGCGTATTTAAGACTATTATAGAAATTAAATCTGAAGTAGCCATAAGTGTTCCAAGTTAACGCGTGTTTTTGTAACGCGTTCTCTCCATGAAAATCAAAACCTATCTTCACTGCTAAAAAAATCAAACCATGAAACATTTACAAAATCTCTTTGTTGTTCTACTCTGCTTTTTTTCTTGTCAGCTTTTTTCCCAGAAAAAAGAAACTTTTTCCTTTCAAACGGAAGACAAGAAGGTTCATGAATACCAACTTCCCGTTGTAAAAGAAAAGCACGATAGCATCAAGTTTTTTTATACAGATTATAAGGTCATGAAATGGGATAGCGTTAATCGTGATGAAAGATTTAAATATTTAAAGCCTACATCAGAAGTTTCAGATGTAGCATTGGGATATATTGTGGTTGACTTTCGGAAAAAGACATTTGTCATTAAGAGGAATGATAGCGCGGAAAAACTATCGCTCCGGTTTAAAAAAGGTACTGAAATGCACCAACTTCCTAATGGTAATTACTTGTGCAGTTATGTTTTCACCAAGGGCAATGGGGGCTTTACGTTGCAGTACGGTGAAACAATTAAATCTTATGTAAACTCAACGAATGGCTTTGGGTGTGCTGTAAATCTTTACGATCATATTGGCACACATATTATTTTAACTACGGAATAATTTATTTGCACCTGTCAGGCCAGTGCCAAGGTTCGTGTCCTCACGAACCTAAAAAACCTTAACTTAACTTCATGACTGACTCGATTGACTTTAGAAAGTCGAAAATGGAGATAGGTGAAATCTATTTTTGGACGGCCACCATCAATGGTTGGCAACTTTTGCTCAAAGATAACTCCTTCAAAAATGTTATTGTTGATTCGCTTCGTCACCTTAGCAACTTGAGTAAGATTGATGTTTTTTCATTTGTAATTATGCCCAACCATGTTCACATAATCTGGAGGCTCAACGAAATGAATGGCAAAGAATCGCCACACACTTCATTTCTAAAATTTACTGCACATGATTTCAAGAAAAGATTAGCAACTCAAGATGAAAACACTTTGACTTCTTATGTTGTTGATGCAGTAAATAAAGATTATGAGTTTTGGAAAAGAGATTCGTTGGCTATTCTATTGTTTACGAGAGATGTGACCTACCAAAAAATGGATTACATTCATCACAACCCATGCGCTGATAAATGGCAGTTAGCTGATGAACCAAGTGATTATTTTTACTCATCTGCAAAGTTTTATGAGAAAGGATTAGTGATTTTTCGTTTTTAAATGATTTGAGGAATGAGTTTTAGAGAGGTTTGTGCGGACACGAACCTGGGCAAAAGGCTCAAGATGAAAACACTTTGCCTTCTTATGCTGTTGATGCAGCAAATAAAGATTATGAGTTTTGGAAAAGAGATTTGTTGGCTATTCCATTGTTTACGAGAGATATGGCCTACCAAAAAATGGATTACATTCATCACAACCCATGCGCTGATAAATGGCAGCTAGCTGATGAACCAAACGATTATTTTTACTCATCTGCAAAGTTTTATGAGAAAGGCGTTAGTGATTTTTCGTTTTTAAAAGATTTGAGAAATGACACACACACAAACGGAGAGGTGGTCTATACACAGAGTTCAACAAATGATAAACAAGTGATCCCCGTAGGCCGATATACCAATGGTATCTATTACCTTACCCTCATTAAAAACGGCACCA
>JAFDYY010000109.1 GCA_018267195.1 Bacteroidota bacterium
GATTTTCATTCGTCAATCATGCCAATCGATTTTCTATTGCATGATTGGGGGTTAAATTTTTATCAACCTTTAAGGGAAGTGATATCGAAAACGATTTCGGTAACTTTTGTTACCTCACCATCTCGGTTAACGATCGGATTATACTGGCCCAACAGCCAAACTTCTTTACCAAACTTGGTAATGCCCTTAAACTCTCCGCGTTGGGTTTTTCCGGACGAAAGCTCTTTCCAGAATTTGCGATAGCTCTCCGCACCCCGGTCATCGCGCGGCACAAGGATTTTATGGTTCTCGCCTTTCACTTCATCCAATGAATACCCGAATAACTTTAGGAAATTAGAATTGGCGCTAATAATGTTTCCTTCCGAATCATAATCGGCCATGGCCGTAGAGGTATTGATCGCTTCCATCGCTGCCGAAGATTCCATCTGGCCGCGCTGCATTTCTTCCTGGGTAGCCTGTAGCTCTTCCATATTCTGGCGCATCTCTTCTTCTTGCGCGCGCATCTCTTCCGTCATCTGTTGCGATTCGCTCAGCAGGCGCTGGGTGCGGGCATTAATTTTAACCGATGAAATGGTGGACGCTATGCTTTCGGCTATGCGTTTTACAAAATCAATTTCATATTCTTTAAATGATCCGAACGAGGCTATTTCCACCACGCCAAAAATTTGTTCGTTCACTTTCAGCGGCACGATCAGCAACGCATTGGGGTTGGCATCGCCCAGGCCGGAAGTAATGCGAATGTAATTTTGTGGTACGTCTGTCAGGTAGATTACATCGCCTTCCTGCCAGCATTGGCCGGTTAGCCCTTCGCCCATCTGCACTTTTTGGTTGATGTATTTCTTTTTGTTCCAGGCATAGCAAGCCATCATAGACAGGGTTTGCTCCTGCCCTTCGCTTGTGTCGTCAATAATATATAAAGCCCCCTGATTGGCTTTCAGGTATTTTACCAGATTGCCGATGATTTCATCGGTAAGTTTTTGCACATCGCTGCTATTACCGCGAAGGATTTCGCCAAACTTGGCCAACCCTTCGGTAGTCCAGTTTCGTTTTTTATCTTCTTCGGCTACGCGCGCCAGGTTAGAACGCATGTTTAGCAGGGCGTTGCCCAGCACATCGTGGTTGCTCAGTGGGCTAAACTCAGAGTCATATTTTCCGCTCCCTATATTTTCAGCAAAAAGGGTGGTGGCTTTCAGGCCATTTACCAAACTGTCGGTCGCTACGGCCATCTCGCCAATTTCGTCATTGCTGAATTTCGTTTTCTTATCGTCTACCAACTCGCCCCGGCCCAGTTTTACCACTACATCTTTAATATAATTGATGGGGCGGGTAATGGTGCGCACCAATACCGTGGCACTTAAAAACCCAATGATAACAATAGCCAACCCCAATACGATGGTAATCAGGCGCAGGCTGCTGGTGGATTCCACCAATGTCTTAGATGTATTTTCGGCTAATGATTCCTGCTTTAACTTAATGGCCGATAGGATGCTGATGATTTTGTTGGATTCCGGAATTACGTTTTGATCTACATAGTCGCCCGCCAGTAATTTTTTCGTGGGGTCATCGTAATCTTCAAATTTGCTCAGAGAATTAATAATATTGGCCTGAGCACCTTTCAATAAGGAATCGTATTTGCCAAACGCCCGGTTCATCAGTGTGCGTTGCGAACTGTCTTTTTTAAAGGTAGCCGAAGCACTGTCGGCATCCCAGTTTACCATCAGTTTCTCGATTTTCTCTTTCGTTACTTTGTATTCGTGCGAGATAATAAACTGCAATGCCCGTTTGTCGTCATCATTGGTTTGCAAAAATACCCAGTTGGTAATGAGCATGCGCGAACGGTGCACCAGCGTAACCAGTTCGTTTACGGCATCTTTCGAGGGGTTTACCACTTGCGAGGATACCTCTACATTTCGGTTAATGGTATTGATGGTAATAAAAATGATGAGGGCATTGATCGCAAAGAGTACGATCAGGATGGTAAACCCGCTGAAGATTTTATTGCCTATACTCAGGCGGATTTTAAGTTTAGATAAGAGATTGTTTTCCATACGTTTTTTTTCAATTCGTTACTGCAAAGCGTACTAATTCGGCCGAAGCCTTAAGCCGGTGTTTCGTTAAACCAGAGGTATTTATTTCAAAAGCTAATTTTCCGTCTTTCGTAATAAAGTTAATATCTCCTTTGCTGGTGCCCGATGCCTGCTCGGTAACCACCAACGTGGGTGAAATTCCTATTTTATTGATGATGTCCGGGTATTTGGGAAGCCACTCGCTCGACACGTGCAAAATGTGCCCCTTCTTAAATTCGGCCAGCGAGGTAATTTTTGTAACCTGAATAGTCCGGGTGCCTACTTTTTTCTTTTCGGCCATGGTTTTCAATTCTGCATAAACAGGCGAGTTGCCCAGCACCACAATTTCAAAATCGCCTGTGTTTACCTCTTCCGGCCACAGCACAAACTTAGTAAACGCATACGCAAAGAGGGTCATGGTTTGGTAATGCGTAGCCTGCCCCAGACACAGAACAGCACTGAACGAGAT
>JAFDYY010000010.1 GCA_018267195.1 Bacteroidota bacterium
GTTTATTTCTGTTGGCCTTAACGGGCTGTCATAAAAAACTGGTGCCCCTGCTGCCCAAGCCGCCCAAAACCATAGACATCCAACAAATTGATTTTGAGTACATGCACGGCAAAGCCCGGCTGGCTTTTCGCGACAACAACCGGGAGCGCGAAGTAAAGGCTCATATCCGCATACGCAAAGACAGCGTAATCTGGATGAAGCTTACCGTCATAGGCGTGCAGGGCGGATCCGTGCTGGCCAATAAAGATTCTATTACCATCGTGAGCAACGTACAGAAAGAGTATTATGTTTTTAAGTACGATGAACTTTCCAAAAAATTTAATTTTCATGTAAGCTACGAGGTCATTCAGGCCGCTCTGCTGGGAAACCCGATCATTCCCAGACGGCCCGAAGACACCATAGAAGAAGAGACTTTTTTTAATAAACTGATTCAACAGCAAGCCACCGTAAAAATTGAAAACCTGATCAACAAAAACACAAAAAAACTGGAGCGGGTAGATATGGCCGAAACCAACACCGGAAACTCTGTAAAAATTGTGTATGCCGATTTTGAGCCCGTGGGCGATAAGCTGTTTCCCTACAAAGGAACCATTGAGGTGGCCTACAAAACCCTGAAAGGCATCATGAACAATACGATCGTTTTTGAATACACCAAAGCCGAAGTGGGCACCCGCGAATTACGGTTTCCTTTCAACATCCCTAAGCGTTATGATCGCAGGTAAAATAAGGCACGGGGGCATCTGGCTGTTTTTATTTCTCGGAGTTGGATTGGGTGCTTTTGCGCAGCAACGAAAAAAAGAGGACCTGCAAAAAGAAAGACAAAAAAATATTGAGCGCATTCGCGAGACTGAAAAAATCTTAGACGAAACTTCCAAAGAAAAAAAGAGCTCTATTGGCGAGCTAACCGCGTTAAACAAGCGCATCGAACAACAAGAAACCCTCATCACCTCCACCAAAAACGAAATCGGCTTATTGGATAACGACATAGACGAAGACAACCAGATTATTGAGGCGATGCAAAAAGATGTAAACGCCTTAAAAGAAGAATATGCTGCCATGCTCTTTGCCGCACAGAAAGCCAGCGGCAAAATAAACAAGCTTACTTTTTTATTTTCTGCCCAGACGGTCGATCAGTTGCTAATGCGGCTGAAATATATGCGGCAGTATGGCCAGGCGCGGCAAGAGCAAACTCAGGCCATTGGCAAAGCGCAAACCTTGCTAAGCGAGCAAGTAAAACAAACCGAATTAAAACGAAGCGAAAAGAAAACCCTGCTGGAGGATGAAGTAAATCAAAGCACGCACCTCGTTAAGCTGAAGAAAAAACAACGCAACGTTGTAAGCAACCTGGAGAAAGAAGAGAAGCAACTGAAGCGCGAGTTAGAGCAAACCAAAAAGGCTGTGGCCGAATTGGACGACCTGATTGCCAAGATTGTAAAAGAAGAATTAGAGCGGGCGGCCCGCGAGCGATCTAAGAATAAAGGCAAAGAAGTAATAGCCTCCGATGAAAGTGTGGCCTTGTCATCTTCTTTTGAAGAGAACAAATCAAAATTTCCGTGGCCGGTTTCAGGTTTTGTGTCGCAGCATTTTGGCCGGCAAATGCACCCGGTGCTCCGAGGCATTGAAGTGCAAAACGATGGCGTAAATATTCAGACCAAGGCCAATGAGCCGGTGCGGGCCATTTTTACCGGACGTGTTTCGCGCATTGCTTTTATCCGCGGCATCGGCAACACCATCATCCTCAGCCACGGAGAATATTTTTCGGTGTACAGCGGCTTAAAGGATGTGTTTGTAAAACCCGGACAAAAAGTATCGGTAAACGAAGAACTCGGCCGCGTACTTACTACGGCCGAGGGTATTTCTGAATTGCGTTTTCAGGTCCGAAAAAATATTGTAGCACTGGATCCGCAGCAATGGTTAAAAAACGGAGAGCGATGAGTTAATCTTCTTTCATCCATTCATACATCATGTAGTGGTCTCCGTTCATGCCGGTTTGTTGGTAGGTACGCTGGGCAGCGGTGTTCGATTTATCTACATACAGGCGGATACCCTTTAGGTCGGGGGCTTCGTTAACCAATTGCTGAATATGGGCATACAGTTTTTTGAAAACTCCCTGGCTGCGGTGCGCTTTCACCACATAAACCGATTGTATCCATAAGATAGTGCCATCGCGCCAGTCGCTCCACTCGGAGGTAGTCATCAAACAACCCACGACTTCATTTTTTTCTTCGGCTACATAATACCGTCCTTTGGTGGGGTCTTTAAACATCCGTTGTATGCCCCGGGTAAGCGAGCTGATTTCCAACGTAATGTTTTCGGTTTCCAATGCCATCTTAAGTTGAAAATCAATCAGATCAGGAATATCTTTTTCAGTGGCTTCGCGTACGATCATAAGATTAAAAATTTTATAGCGCGTGGCGAATGTCGTCTATCAGATCTTGTACCTCTTCAATGCCTACCGACAACCGCAAAAGTTTATCGGAGATGCCGGCTGTTTTTCGTTCTTGGGCTGTTAGCTTGGCATGCGAAGTTTTCACCGGCTGGGCAATGGTGCTCTCTACCCCTCCCAAACTGATGGCTTTGCGTATGAGGGTTAATTTTTTCAAGAATTTTTCGGGATCATTTTTAACCTCGAACGATAACATCCCTCCAAATCCGCCCGGCATTTGTTTTTTGGCAATGGCATGGCCGGGGTGGTCTTTCAGCCCGGGATAGTAAACGGCTTTTATGCCGGGTTCGCTTTGTAGAAAACGGGCGAGCGTCAGGGCATTTTTATTTTGCTGTTGCACGCGCAGCACGATGGTCTTCAAGCTCCGCTCTATCAGGTAAGCCGAGGGCGCATTTAGGTTGCCGCCAAAGTGCATTGCGGTATTTCGTATTTCTTTAATTAATTTTTTAGAAGCAACGGCTACACCGCAACTGAGGTCGCTGTGCCCGCCAATGTATTTAGTGCCACTGTGCGTAACCACATCGATGCCCAGGTCAATCGGATTTTGATTAACGGGTGAGGCAAAGGTGTTATCTATTACCGTAATTATTTTTCTGCTTTTGGCTATTCGGGCTACAGCCGCTATGTCGGTGATTTTCAGCAATGGGTTAGACGGTGTTTCGATATAAATTACTTTGGTATTGGGCCGGATGGCTAACTCAAATTTTTTCAGGTCGGCTGCCTCTTCCATTGTGTGGTCTATGCCGTACCGCTTTAACTCGTGAAGCGCAGCATGGTGTGTACCTCCGTATAAATCATTTTGAAAAAGAATATGATCGCCTTGCTTCAGCAGGGCAAACAGCGTAGTCATAATGGCGGCCATGCCCGAGCTGAACAACAAACCATCTTCGGCATTTTCCAGCGAAGCCAGTTTTTGTACCACTGCCGTTTGGTTGGGTGTGTTAAAATAGCGTGGGTAAAGCACATTGGCGCCATAATCGTAGGCAGAGGCAGGGTAGATGGGATTGACTAACCCACCGTAAACCGGATCGCCCGCAGAGCCGACATGCACACTGTTGGTGAGTTTGGATTTCGATTTTTTCATGAACACAATTTAGAATGGCGAAAATAGCACGCTTGAGGTGATAAACCCAAACCAATTAAATTTCTGCAACCAGCTCCATCACATCTTCTACTGTGATTTCATCCATGCAGTTTTTTGTAGGGTGAACACATACTAATTGCAAACAGGGGCTACACGGAAACTTACTAACTTTTTGAATATACCTGCCTTTTAAATTTAAAGGTTTCCACATAGATGAATCGCCAGGACCAAACAAGGCGATGATTTTTTTATTTAAGCAAGTGGCTAAGTTCATAGGGCCGCTATCAAGGCAAATGAATAAATCGCTCTGCCCAATGAGGCTGACCATTTCTTCGGCAGAAGTAATTTTAAATGAAAGATTGCTTACTTGTTTCATCTTCCCTTCCATTTCAAGAATGATATCACGCTCGCCTGGGCCACCTATAATAAACAAAGGGTTATCTTTTTTTTGTTGCAGATGGGCAACCAAGGCTATCCATTTTATTGTTGGCCATCGTCTGTACACCCATCCGCCACCGACATGGATAACGATGGGGTCGGGTAAGAGAGCAACCGGTTTTAGCTTATCCGGAATATAACAAGGGAATTTTATAGGAAATAATTCGGCCTCTGTAAAACCAACCGAAGAAAGAAGATCTAGGTTCCATTGGTAGCGATGGCGAAATGGGCTATTGTCTTTTTGTTTGGTAAGCAAATGGCCACTCAGGTTTATATTAGAGTGCAAGTAATTTGTGTACCCAAGTCTGGATTTACATCCTGCCAATACCAATAAAATCTGAGAGCGAACGTCTCCCCGGGTATCAATGCCCAAATCAAAACGGTGAATCCGAAGCCTCCATGCATGAACGAATGATCTGCCCCACCTTGCTATACCAGATTTTTTTATTCCATGATCCGACCATGGGAAGTCAGCCGTAAACACGCCACTTACACGGCTATCATATTTTAGCAGGTGAACTGAATGGGGCTTCGAAAAAAAATAAATTTTGCAATTCGGATACTTCGTTTGCAGTGGAGCAATCAAAGGCGTAAGCGACATAACATCGCCTAATTGAAAGGGCTCGATTAGTAAAATTCTTTCTGGTGTTTTCCGGGCCGGTCGTTGTATTAGCAAAAATGGATACAAAAAAACAAATGCTATTTTCTCTAGCAGATAATTAGCTTTTACTTTTGCTTTTGAATACTGGCGACTCATTCCAATGGTTTGTGGTTAATCTTTTTACTATACGTGTATGGCACACTGTTTTTATTTTCGGGTAATTAATTGGCCAAAGAAATGCCACAAAAATAAAGTATTTGTAACGGCATAGCGTTTAAACAATCGCTTGGGTTCTTGTAAAAATCGAAAAAACCATTCCATACCAAGCGCACACATCCATTGGGGGGCTCGCGTGGTAACCCCTGCATAAATTTCAAAGGCACCCCCCACACCTAAAAGACAGGCATTTATGGAATTACTGTTTTTCGCCATCCACATTTCTTGTTTGGGGCAGCCGAGCCCCACCAACACCAGGCCCGCACCCGAAGCATTGATGGCCCTAATGTGTTGCTGTCTTTCGTCTTCCGTCAACGCCCGAAACGGGGGCGATAGCATCCCGGCTATGATAAGGTGCGGAAATTTTTTTAGGGTATTTTCTTTAAGAAGATCCAACATAGCTTGGGTGGATCCATAAAAAAAAACAGATAATCCGTTTTTTTCACATTCGTGTAACACGCTGCCCATCAAGTCCATTCCGGCTATGCGGTCTTGTTTTATTCCATACAGCAGACGAAGGGCAAATACCAACGGCATGCCATCGGCAAAAGTAAAAGTGGAGCCATTTACCTGACTTTGAAAGACCGTTGATTTTTTTGCCTCCACCGTCATGTGGGCGTTGGCAAAGCAGGCGTATGAGGGCGTGTTGGTTTTTCCTAACAAAATAATTTGTTGCAGTGCATCGGTATATGTAGTGAGGCTGACCTGCAGGCTGATCACTTTTTTTTGAGAGGCGTTTATATCAGGCACGGGGTGGAGTTTGATGGAGGCCGGGAAAAGAAAAAACAGAAAGAAGAAAAGCTACGGCCAATATTCCTTTGTTGGTTTCCAGCATAGACTCGGTAAGCATGGCAAAAAGGCATACGGCCAGCAGGCATTGGGCCAGCCAGTGGCCGGTTAAATTTCGGAATAAGAGAAAAAGTGAAACAGCCCAGGTTGCCAATCCAATCAATCCGAAATTAACCACCGTCTGCAGATACTGATTGTGAGTGTTAAAACGGTTGTAGCGCGAAGCAAAATAAAATTGTCTTTTTTCGTACGCCTGCTGCAATTCATCCTGACCATCGCCTGTGCCCACACCCAGTAGCGGATTGCCTTTGATGGCATCGAGTGTGCAGGCCCAAACAGCTTTACGCATGGCAATACCGTTCCAGGCTATAAACCCGAGCGAGGCATCGCGGTCCAGCGGTATGGTGTTTTGTTTTCCGTTAACCAGATCGTTTACCTTGGTACTCAGCGAAGGCACCAAAGAAATAAAAACACCCGCCACTCCGGCTAAGGAGAGCATCCAAACCCAAAGCAGCTGACGTTTCCGGCTCAGCCGAAAGATATAAACTACGGCCACAATAAATCCGGCTAAAAGAATTTGCACGACACTCAGCAAAAAAAGATAAACCGAGAAAAATAGTATTAGAGAGAAAAATGTAGCGGGCCGGAGAAAAAAATCGGGCAATCCTTTATGTTGAATAAATGCTTCTGTTAAAATAAGGACAGAAGCCAGACAGAGCAGGGCGAGCACATACGGATAAAAATCTAATGAAGCAGCCAGCGGGTGCGAAAAAAAATGGGTGGTGTTTTGATAGCGAACCGCGTAAACAGTAGCGTAGGATAAACTATAAACACAAGCTGCAAAAACCGTGATGACAAATGCAGCGGCAATCCACTGGCGCGAAGGTTTCCAATCCCAGGCTACCGTACCCAACACAAGCGGATAAACCAGCAGAAGCAGTTTTTGTTGAATGCGAAAAACACCTTCATCAAAATTTTGGGTATAGATCATTCCGGCTAACGAAATCCAAAACAAGGAAGACAACAGCAGAACGGGTTTCATTCTTGCGAAATCCCATTTCTTAGGCAAAAAAAGAAGCCAAAATAAAAGCAGCAGAATAGATGCTACCGAATTAAAGGCTGCTGGTAAAGGAATTGTAGCGGCTGTGGCACACACTAAAAATAAAAAACCTTTTTGTTGGTTGGGCTCGCTTAGTATTTTGGTTTTCACAAATTGCTGTGGGGGTTAGCCGGTATCGTTTCTTCCGGCAATGAAAAATTTTTATAAGTAAAAAGCAGCAGCACAATCCCCATCAATACAAAACTAATAAAATAGGTGTAGGGTGTTTCGCCCCAAAAATAGCCGATCGAAAAGGGAATAATTAGAGAAATGGAACTCAATAGAAAAAACGTTATTCGTTTCCCTATAGCCGGGGCATCTAAAAACCAAAATACAAACGAAACGGCCATGGCGGTTTCGCCTAAGAACAAACTCAACGGAATGGATTCAGTCGAAAAATCAGAATGAGAGAAAGCCACCAGGCCAATTACCGTTACACACAAAGAGGCAACCGAAATTTTCATAAACAAAATTTCTTTATGTTCTAATATTAACCGCGTAGAGAAGCTGTTAAAAATACTGAATGAAACAGCCGCCAGCGCCAGCCATAAAAAATAAGCAGAGTAACCGGCATATTGGCTTCCAAAAAACAAGGCAATAAATGTGTGCGGAAAAACCAATACAGACCCTAGCAGGGCTAAACTAATCATCATGCCGAGCCGATCCACATTCAAGCAAACTTTTTCGCTCAGCATTTGGTTAACAAACGCCTGTTGAATAACCCGAATGACACCTTTGTAGATGGCGTAAAATTTCAATGCTAAAAAAGAAATGACCAACCCCTGGTCATCAAAAAATAGTGGAGCGATTAATAGAATGCCTAACCCCATAAAATAAAAAGTGAGGTTCAAAATGCCCAGCGGGAGGGTGGTCAGATAAAGACGGAGCGAAGAAAGCGAGGGCTTGAAAAAAATTTTTGATTTCAGAAAAAAAGAAATGAGTGAATTGGTAATAAAATAGGCAGCTAACGTAGCCGCTATATACACTTCGTATAGCCAACGAGGGCAGAAAAATACCGCCAGCAGGCCGGCCAGCAGCGGTAAGGCCACTCGCACAAAAGCCACCCCCGCACCGGCTATAGCCAACCCGCGCGCATATAGGGCATAGTCGGCACTGGCCGCCACTAGAGGTGCCAACACAAAACCCCAATACGAATTTTTCAGAAAAGCTAATATGGCTGCTCCGGCCAAAAAAATTCCGAAAGTAAGACGAGCCGTCTGAGCTTCATTTAATTTTTCTTGCCAGTTATCGTTGAGGGCAATGTTGCGTATAGCAGCCGATTGCATGCCGAAGCCCACCAGCCCGATAACCAGTTGCAGGAGCGATTCAAACTCGCCAATGGCCGCTACTTGTTCGGGCCGGGCCGCTTGGGCCATCCACTTCAGCACAAACACCGACAGCAGGTAAGCCGAGCCGGTAAATAAAAAAACAATCACTAGCTTTTTAATCATAGAAAAAAACAAGCCGAGGGTTTGCTTTCGGCACATCGGGATGGTGCAAAAATAAGGAATGATAAAATATGGACAGGTGCTATTAAATCCGGATTATGTATTAGGGATGCATCATCTGCCCAAGGGGTTGACGAACGTTGATGAAAACGTCCACCTTGTCAAGGTTTAACCCGGGTAATGAAAATCACCGTTGGGTATTTTATCTTCATGGGATGTTGATTTTCGTTCGTCAATGAGGCCAATAGACTTTCTATGGCATAATATGGGACAATCCGATGGTGTGATCCTTTATTTTTCTGAGGGCATAAAAAAAGGCAAGAATTAATTCTTGCCTTTTTTTTGAGTGTAGTCGGCTTTAGTTGTGCTGCACTACATTGAGGGCATACGCTACTTTAACCGTTCCCGAAACTACTTTTCCGGTAAGGAATACCGAGTATGCTTTTCCGGGCGACAACGTAACGGTGGTGGTGGCTAACACCGTACCCGAAATACTCCCTGAAGTAACTTGTAACGCGTACGTATTCGGAGCTACCGAAGAAAATGAGCTGCTGCCCGAGCGGTAAGCGGTAGCATTGCTGATCGTACCAAGAGAAGCTCCGGCATTAGATAAATAAACGGACGGGGCTCCGGCTGCCAGGTTGTAAAACCGAATGCCAGATTTAGAAGCGGCTATAGCGAGATTATCAGACATCGGACCGATAAAGCGCAGCCCGCCTGGGGCCGTAGTAAAGCCCGACCCTTTCGTAAAGGGCCTGTTTACAGAATCCGTAACAAAAACGGTATAAGTTCCCGATCCCACTAATGTAGATTGTGTAACCAAATCTGCACTAAGTGCAACCGTATCTTGGCCTACTACCCCAAACACGGCTTTTTTTATACGGAATTGTTCTGAACCCGGATTTACATTTAGGTAGCCAGAAGCTACCTGCGGATTCAATGCCGCTACTTGCGCATTGTTAACCTGATACACTAAACTGGGCGCATCGGGCGAAGCATTGATAAACAATACTTTTGCATACCGAATGGTGTTGGACGCTTGCGGGTTGGGGAAACTCGGATCGGAACAACCCTGAGCTACTACCCCGGCTATGATAATTGAAAAAATGGACTTAAAATATTTCATGGTCATCAAATTTTTTAGTTAAAGATATACCGAACGCCTACCTGTAACTGATACCGCGAAGCCGTAGTGGTGTTGTTCACCCATGTGTTGCTCAGAGCCGTACCATTAGGATTGGTGGCAAACGTAAAAATAGGTCTTCCGGAAGCAGCCGTAGTAGTATATGAGTTGCTCGGCAATAAAGGATTGGTTTGTGTATTAGGCGTAGTAGCGGCCGGGTTTTCGTACCCAACAAAACTTAATAATGCCGACCGGGCAGGAGTTCGAACCACACCCCAATCGGAGTTTAACAAATTGAGGAAGTTAATAGCCTCAAATGAAAACTGTAAGGTGTTGCGCTTGCCGTTTTTTGTCTCAATATAAAAATCCTGGAGCAAGCGCAAGTTCAATACATTAAACCAAGGGGCTACGGCTCCATTTCGGGCGGCATATTCACCACGGTGGTGGCTCAGGTATTTATCCTGATTGATGTAGTTGTCTAACTGTTGCCATATCTGGTTAACCGAACGGGTATCTGTCGCTCCCGAGGTTGTGAGCAAAATTTCATTTTGATTACGAGGAATATAGATCAGGTCATTGCTGGCATTTCCATCTCCGTTTATATCGCCACTATAGGTGTAGGAATACCGGAAGCCTGAAGACCCTTGATAGATAGCCGAGATTGTAGTGGCCGTATACTTTAAATATTCTTTCCGGTACGAAGCACTGGCAGCTATACGGTGCATGGAAAGGTTGCCCGAATACGACAGCACGGGCGTATTGTACCCCACCACCTGGGGGTACCCGGTCAGGTTCCCGCTGGCCGTTGACCCGGTTTCGCTAAACGCATCGCGCGAGTCGGTGTAGGTATAAGCCGCGCTGGCATAAAATCCTTTTTCAAATGTTTTTTGTAACTGAGCCGTAGCCGAGTACTGATATCCTTTACTGGTATTATCCAGCATTACCGCCTGCGTAATGTTTGGGTTTACTCTTCTTCCCCACAAAGGCACTCCGTTGGCATCAGTAGCTCCGGCAGTGGGGTTCGATGCTATGGTGGCGGCATATTGAGGGCGGCCGTCTCCATCTACATTGCGAATCGGTGCGCTAAGGTTAGCATCGCGGTAGTAGGCGGCATTAATGTTTTTAGTATAAATAAATTCCAGTGTACCAATCAGCCCTCCGGGCAATGATTTATCAATCGCCAGGTTTGTTCTCCATACCTGCGGAAACTTAAATTTATGCACTGCTGCATTGATAGAGAATTGCGGAGAAGCACCTCCGTTTGAAGTTAACGGGGTCGGGCTAAAGTTATAGCTTTGGGCGGCAGCTCCCTGGGCAATGATCGAGCCAAACAATAATCCATTATTGGTAACCTGGTTCGATAGCCATACAAACGGAACACGCCCACTAAACACACCCGTTCCGCCTCTTAGTTGCAGGGTTTTATCGCCCTTCACATCCCAGTTAAACCCGATGCGCGGAGAGTATAACGGATTTAGCCCGGGCAATTCTCCCACTTTAATTTTTTCTCCATTGGCAAAGGTTAAGCCATCACTAATTGGGTTCTGAGGAAGCGACCCCGGATACGTAGGCAAATCTACACGCATGCCGTACGTTAGTTTCACATTTTTGATACCGGTGTACTGATCTTGTACGTAAAACCCAAGTTGCTGAGCTTTCCAAATAGCGCCAGGAGCCGGGTTTCCGGCTACGGCCGAGTATTGAAGAAGATATTGGGTAGGGGCATTGGCTGCCACCGGAGCTGTTATATTATTAAGGAAATTGCTGATGCTGCTGTATTGATAAACCCCGTTGATTTGCTGGGTAAACACGTTCGTGAATTTAAAAAATTCGTTGGCCGTGCCTATCGTAATTACGTGATTGGGTTTGTAAATATTAAAGTTGTCGTTGATCTGAATAATGTCTTGATACAGTTTGTTATTAGGCGTAAACGGATCGGGGCCTATCGTAGTCAGGTTTTGCCCGTTGGGCCCGAGAATATCCACGGTAGGGAAAGACGGAGCCGCACCGCCACCACCTTGCTGGCGCGGATCGCGGAAAGCCGTGTAGCCAATGGTAAATGAGTTAGAGTATTTGTTGCTGAATGAACTGTTTAACTCGGCAATTATATTGTAGAGATTATTTAACTGCCGGTAGAAAGAGTTAGAGAACGGCACATAGTTAACACTGTTTGTTCTTCCGCCAGCCGGAGATCCTCCAATCCCGCCCGAACTGCTGGGTGTTACATCCCGAAAAGCATTTAATTGGTTATACCTAACCGTGAGTTTATGATGATCGGAGATATTAAAATCTAAACGAGCCAGGTATTTTTGGCTTTGAGTCGGAACATCAAAATTATTATACGATCCCGGATTATAATTGTTAATCGATGACGGGTTTGCTTTGAAAAAATCCAGTATTCGCTGCAGGTTTGTTTCGGAGCCATAAGCCGGGTTGCTTGGGTCGGTAATGGCCGTGGCTTGATCGCCTGCTACGTTTACCGGATAGGTAATAGCCGGGCTAATGCTTTTTTCAAATTCGTAGTTTACAAAGAAGAAAAGTTTGTCTTTTAAAATAGGACCTCCTAATCGGAATCCTGTATTTTGATAAGCAAAATTGGCATTATTTTGAGTAACCCCTGCTACCTTGGTTCCCACCATTCCCTGATTTTTGTAAAAGCCATATACCGACCCGGAAAATTCGTTGGTTCCGCTTCGGGTTACTGCGTTAATCCCTGCACCGGTAAATGCACCCTGGCGCACATCGTAGGGCGCAAAGTTTACCTGGATGGCCTGAATGGCGTCCACCGAAATGGGTTGCGAGTTAGTTTGCCCGCCCGGCAAAGCGGCCAGCCCAAATACGTTGTTGGAGGTAGCTCCGTCAATGGTGAAATTATTATATAAGTTGCTTCGGCCTCCAAACCCAAAACTCCCGGCACCGCCCGAACGGGGGTCTAAGGCAGTCATATCTTGAAAACTTCTGGTAATGGTTGGCATCCGCTCAAACAATTCTCTGCGTAAACTGGTAGCGGCACCTGTGCGCTCTGAATTTAGAACCGGATCTTTTTGGGCGGTAACCTGCACCTCAGAAAGTTGCAGGGCTGCTTCGCCCAATCTAAAATTGGCGGTGTAGTTCTGGTCTATTGCCAGATAATCTACAGTCGCTTTTTGGTCTTCATAGCCTACAAAAGAAACCGTGATGGAATAAGGCCCACCGATACGCACGGCTGGAAAATCATACCGGCCATCGGCTCGTGTGGACGCACCATATTTGGTTCCCGATGGCACATGCACCGCGATCACCGTAGCACCCGGCAAAGTTTTACCTTCCTTATCGGCAACCACGCCACTGATACTGGCTGTTGTTACACCTTGTGCATACACACCCGCAAAGGCAGTTAGCATAAAGGCAAACGGCAAGAGTAGTTTTTTCGTCATAGAAATAAGTTTAGGGGGTTAACATTCTGCCGACAAAAATATCTTAAAAGATGTCTTCCGTCCACGCATTGTCAGTTTATTTTATTCCACACATTTTGTTAACATTTTGGCAACATTATCGTATTGATTTTCTTGAGGTTCAAGTGGGGTATTAATGGGGCAGATCAGGTTCGGGGTTATTACCAACCAACAAATTGAAACGGTTTTTGCACCTTTACGCACTTTTTTGAAGGAAGCTGGTTTATCACGTTCATGGAAAAAGAGTCTGTTAGCAGCGGCAATATTATAGACCTGAAGGTGCTCCGTCAGTTGATGGCATTTGTACGGCCCTACCGGGCACGGTTTTACTTCGTCATTTTCTTAACCTTGGCCCTGGGTTTTCTCTCTCCGCTGCGCCCGTTGCTCATTCAATATGCCATTGATCATGATGTCGCTAACGGCAACTACCGCGGTATGGTAATGATGATGATCTGGATCGTGGTTTTGTTGGTCATTCAGGCCGTGTTTCAGTATGCCCACACTTATATTTCCGGGCGGATAGCCCAATTTGTTTTGCGCGACATACGGGTAAAACTCTACAACCATATCATTAAGTTGAGGCTTCAGTTCTTCGACAAAACACCCATTGGCCGCCTTGTAACCCGTATTATTTCGGATGTAGAAACGCTGGCCGATGTTTTCAGCGAAGGCTTGGCCGCCATGGCCAGCGATTTATTGCAAATATTTTTCATTCTGGCATTCATGTTTTATGTTGACTGGCGGCTGGCACTAATCAGCTTGTCCACCATCCCGCTGATGTTGCTGGCCACTTACATTTTCAAAGAGAAAATAAAGGTTGCTTTTAACGATGTGCGCAATGCTGTCTCTAATTTAAATACTTTTGTGCAGGAGCATATTTCCGGTATGCGCATTGTTCAGTTGTTTGGAAGCGAAGATAAAGAATACGAAAAATTTAAAGCGATTAACCGGGAGCATCGCCATGCTCATTTAAAATCGGTACTCTACTATTCGGTTTATTTTCCGGTGGCCGAAATCATTGCCGCTATGGGCACCGGCCTGCTGGTATGGTGGGGATCGAAAGAGGCCATCAATGAAGTAGTTACCGGGGTTACGTTGGGCAAACTCATTTCGTTCATCATGTTTATTCAACTTTTTTTTCGTCCGATACGCATGATTGCCGACCGGTATAATACTTTGCAAATGGGCATTGTCAGCTCTTCGCGAATCATGAGTTTATTAAATGAGTCAGAACATCTAGCCGTAAACGGACATTATACGCCCGACCAGATTAAAGGAGAGGTAACGTTTAATCACATTTGGTTTGCCTACCACGACACAAATTATGTACTGCGCGATTTTACCCTGAAAATAAAACCCGGTGAAACCATTGCCTTAGTCGGTGCTACCGGGGCTGGAAAATCGTCCGTCATTAACTTACTCAATCGTTTTTATGAAATAAACCGAGGCGTGATAGCGGTCGATGGGGTTGACATTAAAGAGTACAACCTGGCCTTCTTGCGAAAAAATATTGGTGTGGTGTTGCAAGATGTTTTTTTGTTTTCCGATTCCATCCGAAATAATATCACGTTAAGAAACCCTGAAGTAACCGATGCCATGATCTGGCACGCAGCCGAATTAGTAGGAGCAAAAAAATTTATTGAGCGGCTTCCGGGCCAGCTTGATTTTAATGTGATGGAACGAGGTGCTACCCTTTCTATGGGGCAGCGCCAATTACTATCGTTTATACGGGCTATGGTGTATGACCCTAAAATTCTGGTTCTTGATGAGGCCACTTCGTCCATCGACTCTGAAACCGAGCAACTGGTACAGCATGCCATTGCTAAGATGATGGAACACCGAACGTCTATTGTTATTGCCCACCGCCTGTCCACCATTCAGCATGCCCATAAAATCATCGTGCTAGACAAGGGTGAGATTAAAGAAACCGGCCGCCATGAGGAGCTCCTCTTGCAAAACGGATTCTACACTCAACTTCACAAAATGCAATACAAGGAAGCTGTTTAGCTATTAGCCGATAATCGGAAGGAGGCTTGTAAGCTGTTTGCACAAAAGGTTTATCTTTGCTTTAATGCGCATCTTAAAAACATTTTTTTTACCACTTGCCCTCGGGTTTATGGTGTGCACCGAAACAGAAGCCCAAGTTAGAAAAAGTGCTAAAAGTTCTGGCTTTAGCGTGCCGCGGGTCTCGCACAACAAAGCTAAAATCATGTGCCCTATTTTTGAGGCCAGCCAATACCCGTATCAAGGTATTGGGTTTAAGGTGGGCGATCCGTTTGCGCTCACCTACAAACTTTACCCCTCTAAACAATGGTCGTTTGCCATTGATGCCGGCAAAGCTGCCAGTGGGTTATACAATACCTATTACCGCGGGCTTTTTAACGGGCTTGCCAAAAAAGATACATTAAGTACGGATATTATATCCGGCCAGAAATCCACGCTCACTTATTATTCGCACAAAGTGGTAAGCGACTGGTTTTTAGAAGCAAAGTTTTTATATCAGTGGGATGCTTCTAAAATATCGAAAGGGTTGATGCTGTACGGAGGTGCCGGCTGGCAGTGGCGTAATACGGTGCTTCAGTACGAATACAACTATCAGCAGGCCGGTTCGTTTGGCACCGACCGGTTTGGCAGTTTTACTAAAAACCGGTTTACCTATGGCCCGGTTGTTTTGGCCGGGTTCGAGTATTCTTATTTTTCGTTACCTGTTTCGGCTTTCATTGAAGTAGAGATGTTTACCGATGCTTTGGTGGATCCGGGCTACCGGAGGTTTCAGGGAGGGGTAGGGTTACGGTATATCTTCTGACCGGACCTCTTCGGTCTGCATTTGTTTTTCTACCAGTTCTTTGTACACCCCACCACCAGCTATCAGGCTATCGTGGGTTCCTTGCTCCACAATTTCACCGTCATCAATTACTAAAATATGATTGGCCAGCTTAGCGGAAGAAACACGGTGCGAAATAATAATGGTGGTGCGGTTGGCCATTATTTTTTTCAGGTTATTGAGAATATTGTTTTCCGTTTTTGTATCTACAGCCGAAAGGGCATCATCCAGTATCAAGATTTTAGGTTCGCGCACAATGGCACGGGCAATGGAAACGCGTTGTTTCTGTCCGCCCGAAAGAGTGATGCCCCGCTCGCCCACGCGGGTAGCAAAACCTTGTGGAAACGCATGGATGTTTTCATACACATCGGCATCTTTTGCGGCTTGTATGGCTTGGTCTTTATTAATGGATGTCAGACCAAAGCCAATATTATTGGTGATGGTATCGCTGAATAAGAAAACTTCTTGCGGCACCACTCCTATTTGTTTGCGTAACGAAACCAGATCATAATCCTGAATGGGGAGGGTGTCAATCCTGATTTGTCCTGCGGTGGCATCATACAACCTCGACACCAAACTGGCAATGGTGCTTTTGCCCGAACCGGTCGTGCCAATAATCCCCAGCGATTGACCCGGCTTAATTGAAAAAGAAATATTTTTTAGTGCCTGAACCCCCGTGTCGGGGTAAGTAAAAAACACCTTTTCAAATTCAATGGCTCCGGCAATACTTCGTTCCGTATTGGCATGTGAAACAATATCTGTTTTTTGTTTTAAAAATTCGTTAATCCTTTTTTGTGAAGCTTCCGCCCGCTTTACCTGGCTGGTCGTCCAGCCGAGCAGCGTTACTGGCCAGGTTAAAATATTAACGTAAATAATGAACTCGGCAATATTGCCAATAGACAAACTGCCGTTGATCACTTCTACACTGCCGGCATATACCGTAAGCACAACACTCAGACCAACTAATGAAAGCACGATCGGATAAAATAAAGCATCTACTTTTGTAAGCCTGATCGATTGGTGTTTGTACGCTTCGCTCTCAGCCGCAAAGCCGGCAGATGATTCCTGTTCGCGGGCAAATGATTTCAGCACCCGGATCCCCGAAAAAGCCTCCTGAACCAGAATACTTAGCCGCGATTGGCTTTGTTGGATTTCTTCACTTCGTTTTTCAATGATATTATTAACATAAAAAATGGCCACCGAAAGAAACGGTAACGGCACTAAGGAGTAGAGCGTAAGCTTGGGGCTAACCTGGTACATGATGGGGATGATCATGGCAAATAAAGTAATCAGTTGGAGGCCATACATAATGGAGGGCCCCACATACATGCGCACCCGGCCCACATCTTCACTGATCCGGTTCATTAAATCGCCCGTGCTGTTTCGTTTGTAAAAACTAACCGGCAACGATTGATAGTGTTCAAAGATTTCATTCTTTAAATCATATTCAATCAGCCGGCTCATTACGATCAGGGTTTGCCTGACAAAATAAAGAAACACCCCGCGCATCAGGGCCATGGCTAAAATCAGCAAGGCATAAATTAAAATGCCTTTCGAAAAAACAGAAAAATAAGTGGCCTGCAAAAGGCTTCCCTCAAACGAACGATATATTTTGATGTTATCAACGACTAAATCAATAGAGTGCCGCACCAATTGAGCCGGCAGAATCTGAAACGCATTAGAGATCAAGACAAAGACCAAGCCCCAGATCAGGTGCCATTTGTATTTTAAAAGGTATTTATTAAGGTAAAGAAGTTCTTTCATTCCGATCCGCCAAACACATTGAACGATACTTGGGGCGGCAAGTTCGCAATAACGCACTTATCCGTCAAAGTCTTTTTGCATTTCGCCCCAACCCCTGTAATTTTACACTTTCAAAAAACGTTCTTACCTCATGCTCAACCGGCGTACCATCCGTATCAAAATCATGCAAAGTTTATTTGCCTACCAGCAATGCAAAGAAGCCGATCTGCAACTGGCTCACGATTTTATTGAGCAGCGCTTCAGCCCCGACCTCAACTCCATGGAGGTGCAAGACAAGGAGCTGCTTCGCTCAAAAAAGAAATCAGCCCTTCAATTTTTTGATAAAAAAATGAAAAATGCCCTCGCCTCCACCGAGGATGATAGCCTGGCCAAAGCAGTAGAGGAAGCCCTGGCTTTATACCATCAGGCTATAAAAAAAGACCAGCATTTTTTAGGGAAAAATATCGTGATGGAAATAGAAAAGCTGGAGGGCCTGTACCACGGTATAATCAGTTTAATGGTAGCGCTGGCCGACCAGGCCGCCACAGATAAAAAAGCCAGTGCAAAAAATTTTGCACAGCATCTCTGGATCAAATCGTGGCGAGAAAACGAAGAGCTAAAGAAAGCAACTCTCCGCGAAAACAGCGGCTGGGAAACCCGTCAGGATAAAATACGGGGTTGGTATCGCGATGTGTTGAAGGAAGATGAAACCTACCAAAAGTTTATAGAAGAGAAAACCCCGGACGAAGAGAGTCAAAAAACATTTATTAAATATCTGAGCCGGAAAATCATTTTAGGCGCCACCATCATCAACGATTATTTTGACGAGCAGAATATCCGCTGGGCCGAAGACAAAGAGATTGTTAAAAGCATGATGGACAAAACCATCAAATCATTTACCGGAGGAAAAACCACCCTGCAAAAACTTTCTCTGAACTGGGCCGATGACCGTGAGTTTATCAATACATTGTTTAACGAAACCATTGCGCTCGCCTCGCCCTACCGAGAACTCATTGCCAAGAACACACGCAATTGGGAAGTAGAGCGCCTGGCCCTTACCGACCGGGTAATTATAGAAATGGCGTTAGCCGAAATGATCCATTTCCCCAGCATTCCGGTGAAAGTAACGATCAATGAGTACATTGAACTGACCAAAGAATACAGCACCCCCAAGAGTCGGCAGTTCATTAACGGCATTCTGGATGTAATCTCTAAATCCATGAAAGAATCGGGCACACTAAAAAAGAGCGGCCGGGGTTTATTAGACAACAAGTGAATGCGAAAATCCTTTTTATCTTTGCACCTCGCTAAACATATATCTGTATGGGAAAGAAAAGCAATACCTTAATGGCCTTTTTGGCCGGAGCCGCAGCAGGCGCCATTCTTGGCATTTTATATGCCCCCGATAAAGGATCTAATACACGCGAAAAGCTTTCTTTCCAGTTGTCGAAGTACAAAAAATTATTACAAGATTATTTAGAAGATCTGGCCAACGGAAAGGAAACCCATCTGACCTCCGAAGCACAATCTAAAGGGCAGAAAGTAGTTTCTGAAACAAAAGGAAAAGCGCAACAGCTACTTACCGATGTAGATGAATTATTAGAACAACTCCGCGGAAAAGGTTAATGTATTGTTAATCTCCTTCCCTCAGTTGAAGAAAGAATATCTCTGTTTTATTTTTGAAAAGGAATCATAAAGCGTATGAATAACACATTAAAAATAACGGCCATCATCGCCATAGCATTGGTAGGTTGCCGCGACCGCGCCACCGAAAAGCGCCTTGCCGAATTAGAAAGCCGCATCTCACAGTTAGAAGGAAACAAAACCAATCCGGCTATAAAACCCACAACCGACCAAGCTCCGGCAGCCGAAGAAAAAATGCCCGAAGGCCCTTTGCCGATAATTTCTTTTACTACTACCGACCACGATTTTGGCACTGTAAACGAAGGGCAGAAAGTATCGTACAC
Source organism: Bacteroidota bacterium (assembly GCA_018267195.1). Taxonomy (GTDB): domain Bacteria; phylum Bacteroidota; class Bacteroidia; order Cytophagales; family Cyclobacteriaceae; genus ELB16-189. Next base: position 19,213 of record JAFDYY010000010.1, read on the forward strand.
CTACCAGGTAACCAATACCGGAAAAGCTCCGCTCATCATACAAAATGCCCAGCCCAGTTGCGGTTGCACCGTGCCCGATTGGACCAAGTCGCCCATTGCCGTGGGGGGAACCGGTTTTGTAAAAGCTGAATTTGATACTCACGGAAAGACTGGTGTACAAAACAAAACCATCACCGTTACTGCCAATACCTGGCCCAAAACCACGACTCTGAAATTTAAGGCCATGGTCATAGCCAAAGCTACCGGCACCAACGGCCCCGCTGTAAATTGATGGTAAAAACCTGTTCTCTTTGAATCTCTATTTTCTTTTTTGCCGGATGGCAACAATCCGATAATTTTGCGCCCTAAATTTTAAACTATTATGCACTCCATTTTATTACAAGCCCAATCAAACAGCTACGCCTTCCCACTAATGATGGTACTGATGTTTGGCATTCTGTACTTTTTTATGATACGTCCTCAACAGAAAAAAGCCAAAGAGCAGAAAAAATTTGCTGAAGAAATTAAGAAAGGCGACTATGTTGTTACCATTGGCGGAGCCCATGGGCGGGTGGCCGAGCTGGAAGGAGATACCTTCATCCTCGAGGCCGAACGTGGTGTGCGTATCCGTTTTTCAAAGTCTGCCATCTCTATGGATTCTACTAAAACAGCTGCCAGCAAAAAGCCGGCAGAATAGTTTTTTTTTGAAACCCCGGCTCTGATTCGCTACTTTAGGTGTCTAGATCAGGAGCGGTGAAGATCTTATCCATTCTCGCAAGCCTATTTCGTTTTGACCGACCCAACTGGACGGCCGCAGGGCTTTGTGTGCTGGCTTCTGTCGTATTTTGGATTTTTAATTCACTCAACAAGCCCTACTCTACTAACATTAAGTTTCCGTTGTTGTTCGAGTTTGATGGAGAGAAATATGCCGTAGCCGGACCCCTTCCCAAATCCATTAATCTAAATGTATCAGGCACCGGATGGGATTTGTTTCGAAAACGCTTTGGATTAAAAGTACCCCCCATTCTCGTTCCTCTAGAGCATCCCAACGAAATTCAAAAAATTGTGGGCAGTACGCTGGAGCCTTTACTGGCCGGCCAGGTAGGGAGCCTTAAGATAAATTTTGTAGTAACAGACACCCTTCATTTGGCTATTGACAAAAAGGATTCTCACCGCTACAAACTGGTGGCCGATATCTCTAATCTGAATTTTCGGGAGGGTTATGGCCGCACCAGCCGCGTGGTGGTGTTGCCCGATTCGGTAAGGGTAGAAGGCCCCGAGCGCATCCTGCATGCCTTGCCCGATTCTCTCATTTTAAAAGTAAATGGACAAGACGTGGCAGAAGATTTTCGCGATGAGGATGAAATAATTTTTTTGGGCAGTGAGCTGGTAAAGCGAGAGCCAGCCATTGCTCAAATTATGTTTGAAGTGGCCGAAGTAAAAACGGTGGAAGTAAAATTGAAGGTAAAGGCCGACAACCCATCCGCCCTTTCATACGATAGTATAACCGCGGTATTTCAGGTTCCTACTGCTCATTTTTCAGATTTTAAAGAACAATCTAAGGGTATTTATACTCAGGTAAACTCTAAATTTTATACCCATAGCCGCAAGGTCTTGCCCCGGCTGGTTAATATTCCGGCTTATGCGCACCCGCTCCGCATAGATTCCGTATTGCTACGGGCAAACTAATACTATTCGTAACTTGGCGCGAATTTTATGGGAATTTCTACCCTTCGTGTTGGCATTACCGGTGGCATTGGGGCCGGGAAAAGTTTAGTCTGTAAAATCTTTTCCGTGCTGGGCGCGCCCGTGTACGATGCCGATATGCGGGCCAAGCAGCTGATGAATGAAGACCCAACCCTGGTCCGCCAAATCAGTGAACGTTTTGGAAGCGAATGTTACCGAAGCGGCCAGCTCGATCGCAATTACCTGAGCCAATTGGTTTTCAAAAACCCTGATCTGTTGCATCACCTCAATCAACTGGTTCATCCGCGCGTGGCCGAAGACACGAAGCAGTGGGTGGCCCGTCATTCCTGGGCTCCTTACGTTATCAAGGAAGCTGCCTTGCTCATCGAATCAGGAGCATCTAAAGAATTAGATAAACTAGTGGTTGTTACGGCTCCACTTTCTTTGCGCGTGCTGCGCGTGCGGGAACGCGATTCATTTCGATCGAAAGAGCAGGTAGAGCAAATCATAAGTCGCCAATTACCTGAGGAAGAAAAAATAAAACAAGCCGACTACCTCATTCATAATGATGAAAGCACGTTGGTCATTCCCCAAGTACTTAAATTACATAAGCGGTTTATTACGCTTTTCAGGCAATAGAATATTCCCATTCAATTCCATTAATTTTATTTTTCTAAAAAATTATTCCCATTACTTAATCCTGATGTTTGTGCGAGTTCTCTTGATTGGCTTGGTGGTAGCGTCCACATTCAGTGCTTGTAAAAAGAAACAAGTTGTTATGCCCGGTGTGCAGCGATCGAACCTGATCCTGGCCGAAGGGTTTATCGTGCAGCCTCGGGCTGAAAGCGAAAATATTGAAGTGCCGGGTTCATTGCTGCCGGTAGAGGAAACACAGATACGGCCGGAAGTAAACGGGCGCATAGTGCAACTCGATATTGAAGAAGGGAAAGTCGTAAAAAAAGGCATGCTGCTGGCTAAACTATTTGACCAAGACCTGCAAGCCCAGCTAAAGAAACTACAAGTACAGTTGAGCATTTCGCAACGTCAGGCTGAGCGCCAAAAAGAATTACTCGCCATCAATGGCATTAGTCAACAAGACTATGATCTGAGCGTGTTGGCCGTAGATAATTTAAAGGCCGACATAGAGACCACGAAAATTTCGATTTCTAAAACAGAAATCCGCTCGCCCTTCGATGGCAAACTGGGGCTACGCTTCGTCAGTTTAGGAGCCTACGTTTCCCCTTCCGATATTCTTACCAGTGTGCGGCAGGTAACCCAACTGAAATTAGATTTTTCCATACCCGAGAAGTATGCCAAAGAAATGGCACCCGGGTACATTGTAAAATTCAGAGTAGATGGTGGCACCCAAGACCACTTGGCCAAAGTAATAGCTACCGAAGGAAATGTGGACCAGGTAACGCGCACCCTGCGCATTAAAGGCCTTGTAGAAGAGACCTCCTCCGAACTGTTGCCGGGTGTTTTTGCACGGGTTAATTTGCAGTTGGGCAAAATCAACAATGCGCTGATGGTGCCCACACAGGCCATCATTCCGCAAGCACGCAGCAAGCAGATTCTTTTGCTGCGAAAAGACTCTGTTCGGTTTTTACAAGTAGATACCGGCATCCGCGACTCCGTGTATGTACAGATTTTAAGCGGGCTGAAACCGGGCGATACCGTTGTTACCACCGCGCTGATGTCAATCCGGCCAAAATCGAAGATTAAGATTACCAAATTGAATGTGTACGGCAAGTAAATTATTGAATCCATGAACATTTCAGAATTGAGTTTGAGGCGGCCCGTGCTCTCGTTTGTCATGAGCATCATCCTCGTCATTTTTGGGGTGATCGGCTTTACGTTTCTGGGCGTACGCGATTACCCGGCTATCGATCCGCCCAACGTAAACGTGATGACAACCTACTCCGGTGCCAATGCCGACATCATCGAATCGCAGATTACCGAACCGCTCGAGAAATCCATCAACGGCATTGCCGGTATCCGAAATATTTCATCCACCTCCAGCATCGGGCGCAGTAGCATCAACGTAGAATTTGATTTAGGCGTAGACCTGGAAGCTGCCGCCAATGATGTGCGCGACAAAGTTTCGCAGGCGCGAAGTTCACTGCCGTTAGATCTTACGTTGCCCCCGGTTGTGTCTAAAGCCGATGCCAACTCCGATGCCATCATTAGCATGACCGTGCAGAGCAACACCAAAAACCCCAACCAGCTTACGGAATATGCCACCAATGTATTAGTGGAACGGCTGCAGACGATAAAAGGGGTGAGCGGAATTCAGATTTGGGGCGAGAAAAAATTTGCCATGCGCATCTGGATCGATCCCTCTAAGTTGAGCGCCTATAACCTTACCCCGCTCGATGTACAAAATGCCATTACCCGCGAAAATGTGGAACTACCCTCCGGGAAAATTGCCGGAAACTCTACCGAACTTACCGTACGCACCTTTGGCCGACTTTATACAGAAGAAGATTTTGATAACCTGATTGTAAAAGCCACCAGCACGGGCAATATCCGGTTGAAAGATGTAGGCCGCTCACAGCTTGGCCCTGAAAATGAAGAATCTATTCTTAAAGACCGGGGCGTGCCAATGGTAGGATTAGCGCTGGTGCCGCTGCCAGGTGCCAACTATGTATCCATTGCCGATGAGTTTTACAAGCGCATGGATCAACTTAAAAAAGAAGTGCCCAGTGATATCAGGCTCAACATCGCACTCGATCAAACCATCTTCATCAAGCGAGCGATATCGGAAGTGCAGGAAACCTTACTGATTTCATTTTTACTGGTCGTGTTAATTATTTATTTATTCTTCCGCGATTTTCTGATTGCCCTCCGCCCGCTCATTGATATTCCGGTTTCGCTTACGGCTACTTTCTTCATTATGTACTTGTGTGGGTTTTCCATTAATGTGCTAACCATGTTAGGCATTGTACTGGCCACCGGACTGGTGGTGGATGATGGCATTGTGGTAACCGAAAATATTTATAAAAAACTAGAGGGAGGAATGAATAAATACCGGGCGGCCAAAGAAGGTTCTAGAGAAATCTTTTTTGCTGTTATTTCCACTTCCATTACGCTGGCGGTGGTGTTTCTGCCCATCATGTTCTTGCAAGGCTTTGTAGGCCGGTTGTTCCGCGAGTTTGGGGTAGTGGTAGCCGGGGCTGTGCTGATTTCTGCTTTTGTATCGCTTACCTTAACCCCTGTGCTGAGCGTAAAGCTTACCCGCGAGCATCACGAACATTCGCGATTTTATAAATGGACAGAGCCGTTTTTTATTGGAATGGAAAATGGTTACAGCAAATTTCTTGGCCAATTTATGAGGGTGCGGTGGGTAGCCTTTATCATCATTGCATTGTGTATCGCATCCGTGTATTGGTTAAGCAGAAACATTCAGTCAGAGTTAGCGCCCATGGAAGACCGCAACCAGTTCAGACTTTCCGTAACGGCTCCGGAGGGCACCTCGTATGATTTTATGGACACCTATACCGATAGGTTGGTTGGATTTTTAGAAGACTCTGTACCGGAAGCCCGCATTCTGCTCTCCGTTACAGCTCCTTCATTTTCCGGATCGGGCAGTGTCAATACTTCGTTTGTCCGGGTAACGATGGTTGACCCTAAATACCGCAACCGCTCGCAACAGCAAGTGGTGGATATGGTAAACCGAAATTTGCCGCGATTTCCCGAAGGCCGGGCTTTTGCCATTCAGGAACAGACTATTTCTGTAAACCGGAGGGGAGGCCAGCCGGTGCAGTTTGTTATTCAAAACAACAACTTTGAAAAACTACAAAGTGTGCTTCCTAAAATTCTGGAACACGCCAACGCCAACCCCACCTTGTTGGGGGTAGATGTCGATTTAAAATTTAATAAGCCTGAATTGCGCGTAAAAATTAACCGGTTAAAAGCCACCCAACTGGGCATTAGTGTACAAGATATTTCGCAAACTCTTCAATTGGCCTACAGCAATCTGCGCTTTGGTTATTTTACCCGCGAAGGCAAGCAATATCAGGTGATCGGCCAGGTGCTGCGCATTGACCGCGATGACCCCCGCGACCTGAAAAAATTATTTGTGCGTACGGGTTCGGGCCAGTTGATTTCCATTGACAACGTCATTACGCTTGATGAGTCGGCCACACCTCCTGCCCTATATCACTTTAACCGATACAAGTCGGCCACCATTTCGGCCGGCCTGGCACCGGGCAAAACCGTAGGCGATGGCATTGCTGCCATGCAGGCACTGGTAAAGCCTTTGCTTGATGATACTTTTACCACTTCCCTTACGGGTACTTCGCGCGATTTTGCCGAGAGCTCGGGCAACACCCTGTTTGCCTTTTTATTGGCCTTGGTATTAATTTATCTTGTGTTGGCGGCTCAGTTTGAAAGTTTCATTGACCCGCTCACGATTATGTTTACCGTTCCGCTGGCGATATGCGGGGCTTTTCTTTCGCTGTTTTTATTCCATCAAACGATCAATATTTTTTCGCAGATCGGCATGATTATGCTCATCGGGCTGGTAACGAAGAACGGGATTTTAATTGTTGAGTTCGCCAATCAAAAAAGGGAAGAGGGGGTTGATAAATTTGAAGCCGTGTTGGAATCTGCCCGCTTGCGGCTTCGTCCTATTTTGATGACGAGTTTAGCCATGGCCTTGGGCTCGTTGCCCATTGCCTTATCGCTGGGCGATGCCAGCACCAGCCGTGTTCCGCTGGGTATCGTTATCGTGGGGGGGGTTTTGTTTTCTCTGGTCCTTACGTTGTTCATTATTCCGGCTGTGTATTCGTACCTATCGCGCCCGCGCAAACATATTGACAAAGAACTGGAGGAAGATGTGCCTCCGCCTCATAAAGAACTGACCTATGAGCAGCCTACTCATGCGTAATGTCATACCAATCTATAAAAAAGAAAGCCGAAAAATATTCATGAACCAGAACTCATCTCATAAAATGGTACCGCTAAAAAGCACCCTTCCTTTCATTACTCTGCTTTTATTACTTATGGCTTCCTCCGTAAGAAGTCAGGATTTATTAACTCTGGAAGATGTAATTAGAATTACCATTGAAAACAATTTTGATATTGAAGTAGCCAAAAACAATATTCAGGTAGCCAAAAATAACAACAACATTGGGTTGGTGGGAGGAGGCCAATCTACCGGGGGTACAGTGGTGGGGGGCACTACCGGTATGCTGCCTCAAATCTCAATTGGTGCCGGTAGCCCGCAAAGTCCGTTAGGGTTTGGCCGAACCACCAGTACACTCAAATATTCTAATCCGTCAGCTAACATTACCGATCAAACACTAAATAGCAAAAGCTATGCGCCCTCCATTGTTGTGACCTGGTACTTTTTTGATGGCTTAAAAATGTTTGCCACTAAAAGTAAATTAAACCGGGCCGAAGAACTGAGCAACCTGCAATATCGCTTAACGGTAGAAAACACTTTGCTCACTTCCCTTACTGCTTATTACCAAATGATCAGCATTAAGCAGTTTATCAAATCCTTACAAACATCTCTGATGTTAGGCGAGGATCAAAAAAAATTAGCCCAGGAAAAACTGAAAGCGGGCATTGGCTCGGCCGTAGATGTTTTACAAACTCAAATTGATTACAACAACATTCTGGTGCAAATCACACAACAGCAAAATTTACTGAACGAACAGCGGATCAATTTAAACCTGGCTTTAAAACGATTGCCCGATGTTGATTTTAGCGTGCCCGATACCATCGTTATTCAAACCAAACCCGAATACACCTCTGCGTTGGATAACACGTACAAAAACAACAACTCCATACTAATCGGAAGAAAAAATTTAGAAATAGACCGGCTTGCTATGAAAGAATATAAAGCCAATGCCTGGCCTAAAATCGGGATTACCGGCAATTATAATTACTTCTATTCGTCAAACGATATTGGGTTTATGCGCCTCAACCAAAACTACGGGTACAACGGAGGGTTTATTTTTTCGTGGACAATCCTTAATAACCTGACAACCCGCACCGCTATTAAAAATTCTACTCTGCAAATCGCTTCAGACAATACCCGTCTGGAGGCTTCCGAACTGCAAGAGAAATCGAATTTGTATAAAGCGTATCTAAGCTTTCAAAACAACCTGAAGATTATTGACTTGGGTAAGCAGAGCGTGCAGCTTTCTAACCAAAATCTGTACATCGCTGCGCAGCGCTTTAAGCAAGGACTTTCTACCTACATAGAATACCGAACCGTGCAGCAGTCGTACGAAACAGCACAATACCAGTTATCGCAAGCGGCTTACAGCACCAAGTTGAGTGAACTTAATTTTCTAAAGGCACAAGGTCTGTTGGTTCATTAAGGAATTGCCCCCGGCCTATCGGTCTTGCGGTACTTCTTCCGGCTTCGATACCCAGAAATTATTGTACCCTTCCCCTACTTGTATAGCCAGTTGGCCATTGGCCAGCATTTCTAAAATAGCCAAAAAATTAAAAATAAGCGTAATGCGTGTAGGTACCTTTTCAAAAAGTTCGGTAAAAGCTACCCGCGATTTAGAAAGGACTTCGTTCAATATAAATTCTTTCTGCCCTTCAATGGTATAAGGATATTGGATGACCTGATGGACCGGCCTGTTTTTATCTTCCTCGTGCCGTTTCAACACCTTTTCAAAAACGGTAAGCAACTTAAACATATCGACATCCTGAAGCTCGGCCTCCACATTGGTGCTTTCAGCCAGTTGGCGCAACTCCTTCATCAAATTGCCGCGCTTTTCTTTCATCAATTCCGTTTCTTCCATTTTATGGAATTGGTCTATCACCGATTTGTACTTCTTGTACTCCATCAGGTGCTTTACCAGTTCTTCGCGCGGATCAATTTCATTTCCCTGCTCATCCAGCTGAGGCCGGGGCAGCAACATTTTAGATTTAATGCGCATGAGTGTGGCGGCTACTAAAATAAATTCGCTGGCCACCTCAATATTTAGTGTTTCAAGGCGGTGGATGTATTCCAAAAAATCGCTTGTGATTTTAGAAATAGGAATATCGTTAATGTCCAACTCATCGCGTTCAATAAAAAAAAGCAACAAATCAAACGGCCCCTCAAATAAGGGTAACCGGATTTCAAAATTTTCTTGTGTCATAACTTTAAGGCTGCAAAAATATCCAAATCTGTTGATAAAACAGGATCAAAATGAAATAAGTACATTTGCCGAATATGCTGATTACGCCCGGAAAATTGCTGGCCCAGATCAACAGCCCTACTGATCTCAAAAAACTTGATCAGGCACAGTTGGTACAGCTATGCGATGAACTCAGGCATTTCATTATTGATAATGTATCGGTCTATGGCGGGCATTTCGGAGCTAGTTTAGGGGTAGTAGAACTGACTGTGGCCCTGCACTATGTTTTTAATGCTCCGTACGATAAGTTGGTATGGGATGTGGGGCATCAGGCCTACGGGCACAAAATCCTTACCGGCAGACGCGATGTGTTTTATACAAACCGTGTCTATCAAGGTATTTCCGGTTTTCCTAAACAAAAGGAAAGCGAATACGATGCTTTTGGCGTAGGTCACTCTTCCACCTCGGTTTCGGCTGCTTTAGGTATGGCCGTAGCCTCTAAAATTTCGGGCTTTACTGATAAACAACACGTGGCCATTATTGGCGATGGAGCACTGACCGGTGGGATGGCATTTGAAGGACTGAACCATGCCGGGGTATCGGATACCAACCTGCTCATCGTCCTCAACGATAACTGCATGTCGATTGACCCTAACGTGGGCGCCCTGAAGGATTACCTCACCGACATCACCACCTCCAAAACGTACAACCGCCTTAAAGATGATGTATGGAACTGGCTTGGCAAACTTTCTACGTTTGGTAAAAATGCTCAGGAGATTGTATCGAAAGTTGAAAATGGAATTAAATCTACTCTGCTTAGCCAAAGCAACCTGTTTGAGTCGCTCAACCTCCGTTATTTCGGCCCGGTAGATGGCCATGATGTAGATCATCTGGTAGCTGTGCTCAGCGATTTAAAAAAAATTAAAGGGCCCAAAATTTTGCATTGTATTACCCAAAAAGGAAAAGGGTATGGCCCTGCCGAAAAGGGGAATGCCACCACCTGGCACTCGCCCGGTACGTTCGATAAAATTACCGGTGTCATTCATAAAAAATCATTCGATCAGCCCCAACCGCCTAAATACCAAGATGTGTTTGGCCACACACTGCTGGAACTGGCCAGACAAAACAAAAAAATTATTGGCATTACACCGGCCATGCCTTCGGGTTCATCATTAAATATTATGATGAAGGAAATGCCCGACCGCGCCATTGATGTCGGTATAGCCGAACAACATGCCGTAACCTTTTCGGCCGGTCTGGCCACACAAGGCCTCGTGCCCTTTTGCAACATCTATAGTTCGTTTATGCAACGCGCTTACGATCAGGTAATCCATGATGTGTGCATCCAAAACCTACCTGTTAATTTTTGTTTAGACCGGGCCGGGTTTGCCGGATCGGATGGCCCTACCCACCATGGTGCCTACGACTTGGCTTACTTTCGCTGCCTGCCTAATATGATTGTGGCCGCCCCGATGAACGAGCAGGAATTGCGCAACCTGATGTACACAGCCCAATTGCCACGCAGCGAAAAAGCATTCTCCATTCGCTACCCCCGCGGCCAGGGTGTTATGCCCGATTGGAAAACCCCTTTCGAAGAAATTGAAATAGGTAAAGGAAGAATGATTACAGACGGAAATGAGTTAGCCATTCTTACCATTGGCCACATTGGAAACTATGTTATAGATGTGTGCCAACAACTTACAAAGCGAGGCATCAATATAGCCCACTACGATCTTCGATTTATAAAACCGTTAGATGAACCATTGCTTCATCAGGTGTTTGCTAAATTCAAAAAAATAATCACTGTAGAAGACGGATGCCTTCAGGGGGGCATGGGCAGTGCTGTAATTGAGTTCATGGCCGACCACCACTACCCCGCAGAAGTAAAGCGGCTGGGCATACCGGATGCCGTAATTGAACAGGGCGAACAGATCGAACTTCACCGCGAATGTGGATTGGATCCGGACGGAATTAAACGAGCCGTAATTTCTATGCTGGATCCGGTGAAAGCCTGACCATGAATAAAATTTTTTTTCAAAAATCCGGTAAGGGCAAACCCGTTGTGCTCCTCCACGGGTTTTGTGAAACCCACGAAATTTGGGAAAATCTTATCCCCACTCTTTCTTCTGAATTTACAGTTTACGCTATTGATCTTCCGGGTTTTGGAAACAGCCCACTTCCCAACGTACCCTTTTCAATAGCCGATATTGGAGAAATGGTGAGCGCGTGGATGCGGGATCTTAAAATTGAAAAACCCATTGCTATCGGCCACTCCTTAGGCGGATATGTTACCCTTGCCATGGCTGCCTACAATAAAAATATTTTTAGCGCATTGGGGCTTTTTCATTCTACTGCTTACCCCGATACGGAAGAAAAAAAAGCCAACCGAAATAAGGTAATTGAGTTTGTTCAGACACACGGAACAGCCCCCTTCATTGATGCTTTTGTGCCTAGTCTTTTTTATAGAAAAGATCATCCTTCCATTCCAGTCCTTTATCAGATTGCCCTCCAAACGCCTGCCCCTACTCTAATGGCCTATGCGGCCGCTATGCGCGATCGCCCCTCCTACACCGATATTCTTAAAAAATTTGATCATGCCTTGTTACTAGTAGGCGGGCGATATGATTCTACCATTCCATTCGATGCCCTAAAAGAATTGAAGCAATTAGCCCAATACCCTACTTTAAAAATACTGGAAGAAACAGCGCATGCCGGAATGTATGAAAACAACCTGGAGGCCGCGAAGGCGTTGGTTGATTTTTGTAGCCAGCAGAATGTGCTTCCTTCCCGTTTTTAAGCTTTTTATTTCGATGTGCCCCAAAAATTATTACCCTATAAGCCTGAATTTTTAGATCAAATCCGATTAAATTTATCCCCTAAATCGCAAAATGTACTATCTTTAGTTATATTTGACCTCTTTACAAAAAACGCAAAACAAACACCATTTATGAACAGAGAATTCCTTAAGAAAGCTTCGTTGCTCCTTCTTCTGGCACTCCCTACTTTAGCTTTAGCTCAGGCAGAAGAAGAGGATAAACCCGAAAACTACGATTCGTGGAATCACATGGCACAAAACATTGCGTTGGTTTGCGCAGCCTTGGGTTTACTTATTGCTTTGGGTTATTTCATTAAGCTAACTACCACCAGGGGCAGCAAGAACAAGTATGATTTTATCAGTAAGTACGAAATCAGTACGTTGTGGGTAGCCGTTATCTTCATCATTATTTCAGGATGCTTTTTTGCCAACTCGGGCATTACACATTTAACCCCTGTATTAATTGGCGTTCGGGTTTTTGTGAGTGCTGCCATGGCATTAATCGTTTCTGTTATCGTTCAAAACCTCTTAAAGTTTTACTATCCCTTTTATATTGAAAAACGTTTAAAAGTACTTCGCTACCAACCTCGGATTTCTCCTAAAACCGGGAAGCCCATGAAATTGCTCAGCGAAGAAGAAGAAGATGTTTACCTGGATGAAGGTATGCAAGCCGAAGAAAACGCTTTCTCCGTTGACTATGATGTGTGGATAGATGAGGAAACCAAATATGTTCAAATTGAAAAATATGCCGGCCATTTGCACGCCTTACAGTGCCCTGAGTGTAACTACCAAACATTTAAAATTGTAAAAGAAGAAGTGTTAAAGCAGCCTACTGAAACCGAAGAGGGCGAACTGTTAGTGCACTACCAATGTGGCTATTGTGGTTACAAGGCAAAAAAATTGGAGGTTAAACGTAAACAACCCACCAAAGCAGAGCAGTCAGCTGCTACCGCTTAATCTAAAATTATTCTTATAAAAAAGCCACGGTTAAGCCGTGGCTTTTTTCATTTGATGTCTGTCTACAGGCTCATCATCTCCTTAAATTTAGAGGCTTGCCTCCGGCTGATTTCTACCTTGTCTCCTCCGCGCAACCGAACCATTAATCCTCCATTAAACCAGGCTTCTATACCCTCTACCCAACCTAAATTGATAATGTGTTTTCGGTTAGCCCTGAAAAAGGCACGTTCATCTAATTTTTCGTCTAAAGCATTGAGCGATTTATGAATCATCGGTTTGTTATTATCAAAATAGACTTTGATATAATTCCCATCTGACTCAAACAAGCGTACATTGGCCAGGCTTACAAACCAGCACCGTTCTCCGTCTTTTACAAATACCTGATCTTCCGGGCCTAGTTTTTTATCGTGCATACGGCCTGCTTTGCTTTTTTCTTTTTCAAGCACTTTGTGCACGGCCTCACTTAATCGTTCGGGCTGAACCGGTTTTAATAAATAATCAAGTGCGTTCACTTCAAATGCCTTGAGGGCAAATTGATCAAAGGCGGTGGTAAATATTACCCAAGGCACCGTGTCTAATGATTCCAATAACTGAAACCCGCTCCGGCCGGGCATCTGGATATCGAGAAAGAGTAAATCGGGATTCAACTCTTCAATCAATTTTTCAGCTTCATCTGCATTCATCGCTTCTCCTATCACTTCAATAGACGGATGTTCTTCCAGCAGTTTGGCTAATTCCTTTCGGGCCAGGCGTTCGTCATCAATAATCAGGGCTTTCATATAGTGCTTTTTATAAATTGTATAAATGCGGAATTTTTACTTCGGTTAAAACTAAATTATTTTTTTCGTTATCAATTTTTAGATAAGCGGCATCTCCATAGAGAAGTTTCAGGCGTTGAATGGTGTTGGTCAGACCCAAGCCTCCTTTTTTTTCGGCTGTATATTGGCCGCTGTTGCTAATTTGAATTTTCAGTTCGTCATTTTCGGTAACCTTTGTTTTTATGGAAATCGTTCCTCCTTCGGTTAGTTGTGCAATGCCATGTTTGATGCCGTTTTCTACCAATGTCTGAATCATAAACGGAGGCACCCAAAAATCGCTCGACCCCCAATCAATATCATATTCAATTTTCAGTCGTTCTTCAAAGCGAATACTTTCCAGGCTAAGGTAATCTTTTACCACTTTCAACTCATCATTAAACTTCGTAAGTCCTTTTTTTTCTGTTGCCAATGAATTGCGCAAAATATTGGAAAGTTGTGTAATGGCTTGTTTCGATTTGGCAGGGTTTTCATCAACCAGTGCACGAATGCTGTTCATGGCATTAAAAATAAAATGCGGGTTTAACTGTGCTTTCAGGTTATTCAATTCAATCTCCTTAACGGTGGCCTCCATTTTCAATGATTTATTGTACCGTTCGAAATAATTATAAATAAAATAAATGGCCGACCACAAGAAAAAAATGATGGCATAATAAATAGATTGTCCGAAGATGTGTGTTACATCAAACGCCAGCATCGGATTGAAAAGATGGAGGGGGATGGATGCCGGGATTCGTAAAAAATACATAATGAGCCCCATCAGCAGCACACTGGTTACGACTCGTATCAACAGCATCGACATATTGAAGCTCAGCCATTTGTTTCGGTTTATCCACTGGCGGTAGATGTGTGTTACCAACAAACAGAGTATCGCTTCATATAAAAAAAAGATAAGCCGTTGTGTGTCCAGCACACCGGCATCTAAAAAATTAGCTGCTACCTGTATAGCTCCATGCAAAAGCCACCCTCCAATTTGAAGCCCCCAGTATAATTTTTCTTTATAACTGCTCACGCTTCAAGTTACACATTTTGATTTGTTTGCTTTTGCAAGAAGCCGGCAATAGATGGTTCCTCTCGGGTAATTTCAGATATCCAAATACCCTTCGGGCAGGTTTAATTTAATTTTTCGTAGCGACTTGTTTATACTTTTGATAAGCGGAGAATGTACGGGCACCAAAATTTCTTTTTTTCCGTATTGAATAATCATTCGTTTATTCAGACCCGTTCCCTGAATGCTCGCTATACTGCCCAGCCAACCGTGAACTTCGTCTTCGGCACAAAAACCAATCAGTTCATCATTATAAAACTGTCCACGTTTCAGCTTTGGGCGGGTTGCTTTCGGCACATAGATCCCACAGCCTTTCATCTTGCTCGCTTGCTCCTGTGTATCTACCTGATCAAATTTTACAAATGATTTATCTCCGCGATCGGAAATAGATTGAATAGCATACGGAACCAGGCTATCATCTAAAAGTAAAAAGACAGTTGTTGTATGGGGCAACTCCACTTCGTTCTCAAAAACAGCCGTCACTTCCCCTTTCAGGCCGTGTGTTTTAGAAACATATCCAATTTTGAAGTAGTTGTCTGTAATCATGCTAAATAAAAAATGCCAGCAGGTGCTGGCATTTTTTTAGATTCTTAAAAATTTTATGCCTGAGGTTCAGCCGGGGCTGTTTCTTCGGCTGCCGGAGCGGCCGCTGCTACCTCGCTCTTTTTGCGGATAGCCTCCGCCTTTGCTTCACGCACTTTGCTCTCGGCCTCTTTACGCAGTTTAACCTGGTCTGCTTTGGTTTTAGCTACGCTATCTATTTTAGTTTGAATTTTTTCTTGCTTCGTCTTTACCCAATCGGCCAATTTACTATCGGCTTGCTCTTGCGTAAGGGCTCCTTTGTTTACACCAATCTGTAAGTGTTTCTTGTACATTACACCGCGGTATGATAGAATTGCCCGGATCGTATCTGTGGGCTGGGCTCCTACCATTAGCCAATGAAAGGCTCTGTCATCCTGCAGGACAATTGAAGCCGGAACTGTTTGAGGATTGTACGTACCGATTTTTTCAATAAACTTACCATCGCGTGGAGAGCGGGCATCCGTAACCACTACATCAAACATTGCCAGTTTTTTACGGCCCCGGCGGGCCAATCTGATTTTTACCATGTTGTTTTAATTTTGGATCTCGTCCGGTTTTAAAAGGAGCGCAAAATTAAATTTTTTTTTAGATCGGCCAATCTCCGGCTTCTAAAATTCTTAGAAAAAGGCAATAACTGTTTCAATTTAAGGAATTTCACCTCATAAATAATCAAAAAAACTTAATATTTGTATAAGCGATTATTAAGTTTTATTAATATTAACGTTCTTCTTAGCTTTGGTTTCCTTCTTAAAAAAATTATGGATAAGTATTCCTACATCTCCAACGCTGACGTAAGCTACATTGATCAGCTCTACCAAAATTATAAACAAAACCCGGACGGGGTGGATATCACCTGGCGGAAGTTTTTTGAGGGGTACGATTTCTCCTCTCAACGTTTTGGTGAAAACGGTCATAGTGCGGAAGCCGATGCTCATACTATAAAAGAGACCAATGTTCGATCGTTGATCTTTGCTTATCGTTCTTTCGGGCACCTGAAATCAAACACAAACCCCATTCGCGAACGAAGAAACCATGGCGTGCAATTAGACCATACTAATTTTGGGCTGACCGATGCCGATCTTGATATTGAATTTGACGGGGCCGCAGAGATTGGTATGCCCAAATCTTCATTGCGAAAAATTATTGAACGCTTAAAAGCACTGTATCTCGGTACGATCGGGTTTGAATACAATTCGATACGCAATGATGAAGTGCGCGCCTGGTTTTATCAGAAAGTGGAAAAGGAATTTTTTAACCACACCCCCAGCCTGGAGGAAAAGAAAAAAATTCTTAACAAATTAAATGAAGCTGTTGTTTTTGAAAATTTCCTTCATACCAAATTTCTTGGGCAAAAACGATTTTCTCTGGAAGGAGGAGAAAATACGATACCGGCCTTACAAACCATTATTAATAAAGCAGCCGAATTGGGTGTAAAAGAAGCCGTAATCGGTATGGCCCACCGAGGACGGTTAAATGTCTTGACCAATATTTTGGGAAAAGTGTATGAACAAATCTTTACGGAATTTGAAGGCAACATTAATCCGGATCTTACCATGGGTGATGGTGATGTGAAATACCATTTAGGTTACTCCAGCCACATCAGCACACCATCCGGAAATAAAATCTATGTAAAATTAACCCCTAACCCATCTCATCTGGAAGCCGTAAACCCGCTGGTAATTGGTTATACCCGTGGCCAGATTGATGATGAGTATCAAGGCGATTTAGGCAAAGCTATGCCCATCCTCATCCATGGCGATGCCGCCATAGCCGGGCAGGGCATTGGATACGAAGTAATTCAAATGTCGGGGTTACCCGGTTATACTACCGGAGGAACGATCCATTTTGTAATTAACAATCAAGTAGGTTTTACCACCGACTATGACGATGCCCGCTCCAGTATTTATTGCACCGATATTTCTAAAATAGTAGATGCCCCTATCCTTCATGTGAATGGCGATGATGCCGAGGCCGTTACTTTTTGTGCCGACCTGGCGGTGGAATACCGGCAAAAATTCGGCAAAGATATTTTCATTGATATGTTGTGCTACCGCCGGCATGGCCACAACGAAAGCGATGAACCTAAATTTACACAACCCAAACTCTACAATCTCATTGCCAAGCATCCGAACCCGCGAGAAGTCTATGTTAAAAAACTCATCGAGCGAGGGGATGTAGATGCTTCCTTGGCCGATGAAATGGATAAAAGTTTCCGTAACCTCTTGCAAGACAGGCTTAACGAGGTGAAGCAAAAGCCTTTGCCGTACGTTCCTCAAAAAATTGAAAATGAATGGGAGAAGTTGCGGAAATCCAAACCGGAAGATTTTGATCAATCTCCGGAAACCGGTATAAAACAAACCCTGATTGATAAAGTAGCCAAAGCCTTGATTACAATTCCCGAAGGGTTTAAGCCGTTGAAACAGATTGAAAAATTACTGAAAGACCGAAAGACTGCTTTTTTTGATGATAAAATACTGGGATGGGCCGAAGCAGAATTACTCGCGTATGGCTCCCTGCTTGCTCAGAAAGTGCCGGTGCGTATGTCGGGGCAAGATGTTAAGCGCGGTACATTCAGCCACCGCCATGCTTATTTTTTTGATGCCAACACCAACGAGCCGTATTGTGGTACCGATCACATCGAAGAAGGGCAGCAAAAATTTAATATCTATAATTCGTTACTATCAGAGTTCGGTGTATTGGGATTTGAATACGGATATGCCATGTCATCGCCTCATGCCTTGGTAATTTGGGAAGCTCAGTTCGGTGATTTTGCTAATGGAGCGCAAGTGATGATAGACCAGTTCATTTCCAGTGCCGAATCAAAATGGCAGCGCATGAACGGCCTGGTGTTATTGCTCCCGCACGGGTACGAAGGCCAGGGGCCGGAACATTCCAACGCACGGCCCGAGCGATTCCTTCAATTATGTGCCGAGTATAATATGGTGGTTTGCAACCCTACCACGCCAGCCAACCTCTTTCACTTAATGCGCAGGCAAGTAACTTGGGATTTCAGAAAACCGTGTGTTGTTTTTTCGCCCAAATCATTATTGCGTCATCCTTTAGTTGTGTCGCCCTTAAAAGATTTCACCAAAGGTTCTTTTCAGGAGGTGATAGACGATGCCAACGTAGAGGCTAAAAATGTGAAGCGCATCGTACTTTGCACCGGCAAAGTGTATTATGATTTGCTCGATGGCCAACAGAAGAGAAAAACAAAAGAGGTTGCCCTGATACGTTTAGAGCAATTGCATCCCTTCCCTGAAAAGCAATTAAATGCGGTGTTAAAAAAATACAAAGGAGCTAAACTAACTTGGGTACAAGAAGAGCCTGCCAATATGGGCTACTGGTCTTTTCTCTTACGTAATATGCAAGGATTAGATTTGATTTCGCGTAAAGCAAGCGCCTCTCCTGCTACCGGTTTCAAAAAAGTGCACGATGCCGAGCAGCAAAAAATTGTAAGTCAGGCACTCGACTAAATTGGGGATGAGCCATTTTCTGATTCTTTTTCAGAAACCTGAAGGCATTAAAAGTTGCCCGGTATTGGAGCGCGGAAATCCTACAGAAATAAAGAAAGTCATTTAAACTATTTTAAATAAAAAAATTTTATGGCACAACAAGTAAAAGTACCCACTGTAGGCGAGTCTATTGCTGAAGTCACTATTGCCAACTGGCTGAAAAAAGACGGAGAGGCTGTAAAGATGGATGAAGTGATTGCCGAACTCGAATCAGAAAAAGCAACCTTCGAACTCACCGCCCCACAAGCAGGTATCTTAAAAATAGTTAAACAAAAAGGCGAGGTAGTACCGATCGGGACGATCATCTGCGAGATTGCCGATGGCGGAACCCCTACTCCACAAACAACTGCCAAGCCATCAACCCCAACCTCTCAACCCCAAGTTTCAAAACCTATGCAAACCGGATCTATCAAAGAAATGAAAGTGCCTGCCGTGGGCGAATCCATTACCGAAGTAACCATCTCTACCTGGCTAAAAAAAGAAGGCGATCTGGTGAAAATGGATGAAGTGATTGCGGAAGTAGAATCCGACAAAGCCACATTTGAATTACCGGCCGAAGCCAATGGTATTTTGCGAATTATTGCCAAAGAAAAAACAACCTTGCCCATCGGGGGGTTAATCTGTAAAATTGAAGTAACCGAAGCTGGCGAAGCCGTAAAAACAACGCCCCCTCAGCCCGGCACCACCACTCCACCGGCTACCACCTCGTATGCAGCCGGAACCCCGTCTCCTGCGGCTTCAAAAATTTTAAATGAAAAAGGGATTCCGCCTGAGCAGGTGTCCGGTTCGGGCGTAGGTGGAAGAATTACGAAAGAAGATGCCGTAAAAGCGCAGCCCACAGCAAAAGAAAACAAGCCCGCCACCCATTCAGCTCCTCCGGAGATTGTTACGGGTGGTATGCGCACCGAGCGCAGGGAAAAAATGACTTCGCTGCGCAAAACCATCGCCCGCAGACTGGTGGCCGTAAAGAATGAAACCGCCATGCTCACCACATTCAATGAAGTGAACATGAAACCGGTCATGGACTTGCGCAGTCAATACAAAGACCGGTTTAAAGAAAAATATGGCGTAGGGCTTGGCTTTATGTCGTTCTTTGCCAAAGCCGTATGTGCGGCCCTTCGCGAATTTCCGGCCGTAAACGCATCGATTGATAAAGACGAAATTATCTATCACGATTATTGCGATATCTCCATTGCCGTATCTACCCCGCGTGGGTTAGTCGTGCCGGTCATACGCAATGCCGAGTTGTTAACAATGGCACAAATTGAAAGCGAAGTAGTGCGGTTAGCCACAAAAGGACGTGACGGAAAACTGTCTATTGAAGAAATGACCGGAGGTACTTTTTCCATTACCAACGGAGGTGTATTTGGATCCATGCTCTCTACCCCCATCATCAACCCACCTCAGTCGGCCATTTTGGGTATGCACAATATTGTAGAGCGCCCGGTGGTACTAAAAGGAGAAGTAGTGGTTAGACCCATCATGTACCTGGCTTTGTCGTACGACCACCGCATTGTTGATGGGCGTGAGTCAGTAAGTTTTCTGGTTCGTGTAAAAGAAATGCTGGAAGATCCGGGCAGATTGATTTTAGGAGTCTAGCCCGTAAAAGAAAAATCCGGAAGTATGAAAATGATTAGCTTGTTTTTGCTTCTGGCCTTTTCATTCGTACAGGATTCGGTTACGAAAGATTATTTGTTAGGCAAGTTCGAGCCTTCGACCCATTCGCAATTTGTAAAACTTACCTCAGCCCATGCAAAGGGAAGTGCCTTAAATGGATTTCTGCGAAAGGAAACGTTAGAGGCTTTTATCCGAATGAGTGAAGCCGCCCGAAAAGAAGGTTTATCTCTTTACATTATTTCGGCCACCCGCAATTTTGATCTTCAGAAAAAAATCTGGGAAAACAAGTGGATCGGAAAAACCCCGGTAGAGGGAAAAAATCTTACCACTATTTCTGATCTTAAAGAACGGGCCCGGCTCATCATGCTCTACAGCAGCATGCCGGGCACCTCGCGCCACCATTGGGGCACGGATGTAGATTTAAACTCGCTCGACAACCGGTATTTTGAAGGGGGCGAAGGATTGAAAATATATCAGTGGCTTACCTCGCATGCCGCAGCGTATGGTTTTTGTCAACCCTACACCAGCAAAACAAGCGGCCGCACCGGGTACGAAGAAGAAAAATGGCACTGGTCGTATTCTCCATTATCAAAATATTTTTTGCAAGAATATCAAAGGCAAGTTTCATATAATGACATCAGCGGGTTTATGGGAAGCGAACAAGCCCAACCTCTCGGCTCCATTGAAAACTATGTAAGGGGCGTGGCCTGTCCTTGATTTTTATTAGCTTAGTCAGATGAAACTGCTCCTGACTACCTTTTTGTTGTGCCTTCCGCTTATTCATTCCGAGAAAAAAAGATTTGATGTCATCCTGCGCCACGGGCTGATCTACGATGGGCGGGGGGGTAAGCCTTACCGGGCCGATGTGGGCATCCTTGCCGATACCATTGCCTACCTGGGCGATTTAAAAAATGCATCAGCAAAAAATGATATTGACGTGGTGGGGCTTGCCGTTGCTCCGGGGTTTATCAACATGCTGAGTTGGGCAGACGGTTCGTTGCTTCAAGATGGCCGCTCCATGAGCGATCTGAAACAAGGTGTAACGCTCGAGGTATTTGGCGAAGGGTGGAGCCCCGGCCCGCGAAAAAAAAATAAGAACGATGCCTGGGAAACGCTGGGCGAATTTTTCAGCTACCTGGAAAAGAAAAAAACCAGTACCAACTTTGCTTCGTTTGTAGGCGCCACTTCTGTACGCGTCTGCGTATTGGGCTACGAAAACCGGAAGCCCACCCCTGCCGAACTGAACGACATGAAAGCGCTGGTAAGAACCGCCATGCAGGAAGGTGCTATGGGAGTGGGGTCTTCGTTGATATACGCTCCGGCTGATTATGCTTCTACGGATGAATTGATTGAATTATGCAAAGTAGCGGCCAGCTATGGCGGCCTGTACATTACCCACATGCGCAACGAGAGCGATCATATTCTTACCGCACTAAACGAAACATTTCAGATAGCACAACAAGCCGGCATCCATACGGAAATCTATCACCTGAAGATTAACAACCAATGGAACTGGAATAAGATTGATAACGTGATAAATAAAATAGACAGCGCCCAAAAAGCCGGATTAAAAATAACCGCCAATATGTATCCCTACAATGCCAGTGGCACCGGGCTTACGGCCCGCCTGCCTACCTGGGTGCAGGAAGGGGGCATCCATGAAATGTGCCAACGGCTGACCTTACCGGCCATCCGTAAAAAAGTATTGGCCGATTTAGAACAGGGAGTGCCATCGCGTAACTCCGACCCCAAAGACGTAATGGTGTTGGGATTTAGAAAAGATTCGCTCAACAAATTATACCAATCTAAACGGCTGAGTGAAATAGCCCGCCTACACGGAAAAAATGCCAACGAAACCATGCTCGATCTGATCGTGGCCGACCGCTCGTCTATTCCCTGTATTTTCTTTTTAATGTCGGAACTAAATGTGAAGCGAATGTTACAATTACCGTATGTCAGTATCTGTTCGGATGCCGCTTCCATTGCAGCCGTAAACCCTTCTATCAACGGTGGCACGCACCCGCGTACCTATGGCAGTTTTGCCCGGTTGTTGGGAAAATATGTACGCGATGAAAAAATAATGACGTTAGAAGAAGCCATCAGGCGGCTCACCTCCTTACCGGCTTCCAATTTAAAAATCAGTAAACGAGGATTGCTACGCACCGGCTACTATGCCGATGTGGTGGCTTTTGATCCTTCAAAAATTAACGACCGGGCTACTTTTGAGCGCCCCCACCAATATGCGTTGGGGGTATCGCATGTGTTTGTAAACGGAACGCAGGTATTAAAAAACGGAATGCACACCGGAGTAATGCCGGGAAAATGTGTACGCGGACCGGGATATAAAAAATAATGATGGGCATTAGAAGAAATTTTGAGTGAGAGGCCGGTAAAAAGAAAAAATTAAATGAAAATTCCTGAATCAAATGGATTACCAGTCAATCTGCTTGCAGCCTGTTTCAATGACACTGTTGCAACCTATAAGTTTTATTGGTTACTCTCCATCCTTCAATCAGTAGAGCAAGGCGAAAACAAGATTCCCAAAAGGGAATTGTTTTCAAGAATGCTTTCTAATGCTTGGTTCACTGTTAATTATTTTCATGTTTCATTTGGGAAGCAAGACCAAATTCAAAAAGCTATTCATCGCATTAAATCAATTGAACCAATCACGATTGATGAAAGACGAGAAGTAATTACTCAAAAATTAATTACCTCTTCAAAACAGGAATCAGTAAAAGCCCTTTGGCATTTCAATAAAAATGTTCCTCATTGGTTTTTGAGTCCGTGGTTTCCGAAGGTAAAAGGCGAAACAGATTTAGCAAGAGAAAAAAGAATTTATTCACTTTCAAAATCATTTAGCGAAAAATGTTTGTATGCTTTACACGAAGAAATTATAGAAGTGAATCCTGAATGGAAAAGCTATCTAACTTCAAATGCAAAAGTGCTGAAAGATTTTTGTTATTGGAATCTCTCCCTGTTTCTGCAAGCAAAGAATCCGAATGTACCAGACATTCCAAACAAATTGATTAAGCCAGCCGAGAGAAATAGTTTGACAAAACAAAGAACACAGTTTTGGGATTTAGTTATAGCCGAACTTGGTTCTGTAAAGTGTATTTACACTGGACAGAAACTCACCGTTGGAAATTATGCTGTTGAACATTTCATTCCATACAATTTTGTTTCTCACGATTTGATTTGGAATTTAATTCCTGCTGATAAATCATTCAACAGTTTAAAGAGTGATAAACTTCCATCACTTGAAAAATATTTTAATCCGTTTTTTGCTTTACAAAAAACAGCCATTGAAATTGTGAAAGAAAAAAATCCGAAAAACAAATTGCTTGAAGATTACTTGACAATCTTTCCGGATTTGGAAAAGAATTTTTCAAAAGAAAAATTCAGAGAAAGAATTCAGCCGTTAATTACCATTGCATCAAACAATGGGTTTGAATTTATGAAATGATACAAACGAATCAATACAGTCACCTCACAGCGAAAGAAAGGGAAATGCTTTCTTTTCCAGCAAAATTTTTATTGAACAAAAGTTTGTTGGCTGGTGATGTGTTGGATTTTGGTTGCGGCTTTGGAAAGGATGTGGAGTTGCTGAAAGCAAAAGGAAAAAACATTGTCGGCTACGACAAACATTATTTTCCAAAATATCCGACAAAGAAGTTTGATACAATCATTTGCTTTTATGTGTTGAATGTTTTGATGCAAGAAGAGCAAGCAAATGTGCTCATGGAAATTTCTCAACTCTTGAAGCCAACAGGCAAAGCATATTTTGCAGTGCGAAGAGATTTGCAATACGAAGGCTTCAGAACTCACAAGGTTCATCAGAAATCAACATATCAATGCAATGTGATTTTGAATTACAAGTCGATTTTCAAAAATGAAAATTGTGAAGTGTATGAATACAAACACTTCAATCAGTTCAAGCGAAAAGAAAACTCAACTTGTCCGTTTTGCAATCCTGATTCAGAAAGAGAATTGCTTATAGAATCCGCAACAGCTTACGCAATGTTTGATAAATTTCCCGTGAGCAACGGACACATTTTAATCATTCCGAAAAAACATTGTTCGGATTACTTTCAACTTTCATTCAAAGAACAATCGGCTTGTTGGTTCATGCTGAACAAAGCAAAAGAGATTTTGAAAAAGACATTGAACCCTGATGGATTTAATGTTGGCATCAACATCAGCGAATCAGCAGGACAAACTATTCCTCATGTTCACATACATTTGATTCCACGATTCAAAGGTGATGTGAGAGAACCAAGAGGCGGAGTAAGGGGTGTAATTCCCGAAAAGAAAAATTATTAAATCCTATAAATGGAAATTGAAAGCAAGAATTCACAATTAAATTTGAATGATTTTGGAAGGTTCTGAAGCCGTAACTTCGTTTAAGTTAAGCTCTACTCCGTATGTTCTTTAAAAAATACCGAATACTCCGATTTGTTTTTCTATTGGCCGGCTGCCTGACTTGCGGGGCCGTTTTTTCGCAAACGGCATCAGACAGCCTGTTGTCGGTTTTAAAGACCAATCCGAATGAAACCGTGGCTTTTCAAATATATCAGCGCTTAGGTGAAGAAAATCTTAAAACCAATTCGGAGGCAGCCAAGCACTATTTTTTACGGGCGCTTTCGCTGCCTTTTCATTCACAGTATGCCGAAGCGTTTGTTCTTTGTTATCAGTCGTTGGGCAGCCTTTATGAAACCTCCGGAATTTACGATTCTTCTTTTCTTATGTATCGTCAGTCGTTATTGTTGAGCCTGAAGTTTAATCTTAAAAAAGAAGTGGGGTTGGCCTACCAGGGGCTGGGGATTGTTTTTTTAAGAAAATCCATGCTCGATTCTTCTTACTACTATCTAAACAAAATGCTTTCGGAAGCTATCGAGCGCAACGATGAAGATCAACAAAGCAGCGCCTATAATAATTTGGGGAATGTTTACTCGGAAGAAGGCAAATATCCCGATGCGCTGGAGAAATACCTGAAGGCCATTTCTTTTTATGAAAAGCGAAAAGATGAAGTAAACCTGAGCAAAGTGTTAGCGAACGTGGGCAACGTTCAAAATATAATTGGGCAGTATGGTAAAGCGATTGAGTACACACGGCAGGCGATTGTCATTTCAGAAAAAATTGGGAATATGGCCAATAGCGCCTATTGCCACCAATTGCTGGGGCGGATTTACCGCCAGCAACATCAGCTTACCCAAGCGCTGGCCGAGTACCGGTCGGCACTGGCCCTGCATACTTCGCTGAATAACCGGGCGTTTATGTCGGCCACGCACAATAGCATGGGCAACATTTATTATGAGCAAAATAAATTTACCGATGCCTTGCGTGAATATGCCGAGTCTAATCAAATAGCCCGGCAGATCAAACATCTTTCGTACCTGGCTTACTCCTACTCCAGCCTGGGAAGCGTTTGGTATCAACTAAAGAACTCTAATAAGGCTACTCGTTATCTTGATTCTTCCATCACGGCCGGCCGGCAAGCAAAAAACAGGTACCTAGTAATGGATGCGTACGAACTTAAAAGTCAAATTTTTTCAGACCAGCATAAATTTGAAGATGCCCTTCAGCTCCACAAACAATTTTCGTTACTGAAAGACAGCCTTACCACCGAAGAAAACCACCGGCTAACACAGGAAATTGAAGCCAAGTATCAGAATGAAAAAAAGCAAGATGAAATTTTATTGTTACAAAAAAACAAACTGCTGCAAGATATTTCACTCCGGCAAAGCCGCACTTCTGAATTGGCCCTCGTTCTTTTATTCGTGGCTATTATCATCATCGGCTTGCTGGTCTTTAACCGTCAAAAGATGATTAACCGGGCCAACCGCCAGATGGAAATAGAAAAAATACGAAACCAGATTGCCCGCGATTTGCATGACGACATGGGCTCTACCCTTTCGAGCATAAATATTTTCAGCCAGTTGGGTGCACAAAAAGAATCGGATCCGGCTTTGAGCAACTACTTTCTGCGGATAGGCGAGCACGCCTCGAAGATGATGGAAAATATGGCCGACATGGTGTGGTCTGTTAACCCCGACAACGACTCCTTTCAAAAGACCGTAGCCAAAATGAAAGAATTTTGTTCCGAAATTTTAGAACCTAAAAATATAACCTACCGGTTTGATCTCGATGAGTCGCTGCACAGCCTCTCTCTTCCATCTGATAAGCGAAAAAATCTTTTCTTAATTTTTAAAGAAGCAATTAACAATGCGGCCAAATACAGCCAGTGTAGTTTTATCCGGATCGTGTTTCAGCGAAATGAAAATCGATTGATTCTGTCGGTGCACGATAATGGGAAAGGAGTTGATTTAACTCAACCCACATCAGGCAACGGCCTGCGCAATATGAAAGAAAGAACCGTTACCATGAACGGGCATATTGATATTTCCTCTTTGGCAAACGAAGGGGTAACTATCCAGGTAATGATTAACATCACATGAATGTGGTATTTCAAAGACACCCGTATTTGTTTTCTTTTGATTGACTGAAAGGAATGGCAACCTCTGTATTGATTTTTGAAGACAACAACCTGCTGCGCGAGAGCCTCTGCAGCATGTTTTCGATGAACGCTCAATATACAGCAGCCGGTGCCTTTGGCCATGTGCTCAATATATTAGACCACATGAAAAAATTAAAACCCGACATCGTGCTGATGGACATTGATATGCCGGGCATGAACGGAATTGAAGCCGTGCGGAAAATACGACAGGCAGGTTATACTACCCCCATTCTGATGCTTACGGTTTTTGACGACAACCGCCACGTATTTGATGCCATCTGTGCGGGAGCCTCGGGGTATTTATTGAAAAAGCATTTACCCACAAAGCTCTTCCTCGCCATTGAAGAATTGCAAAGCGGGGGCGCACCCATGTCGCCCAGCATTGCGAGTATGGTTATCCAGTCTATGTACAAAAAACCAAACCTGCCCAATCCCTATAAATTAACTCCGCGCGAAACCGACATACTCACCTCGCTTTCTAAAGGCAATAGTTATAAACTGGTGGCCACCGAACTGGCCATTAGTATTGACACCGTACGTACCCATATTAAAAGTGTGTATGAAAAATTGCAGGTGCACTCGCAGGCCGAAGCGGTAGCTAAGGCCATTCATGAAAAATTGATTTAACCTAAATCATGCTATCAATTTTCTGTTGCGCGATTGACCCTGCGGGCGGTTTCGTTAATGTTCGTCAATCCTTTGGATAGATTATGCATTCCTAATGCACAATCTGAGGTTAATAAAGAACTATTGCCTCACATCATCATGTGATGCCGGGTAAACAAAGAATGGGTTCCCATAATGTAACTTTGAAGGGAGGAACGGATAGTACACTTTCCTTAAATTTAATTTCACACACAACACTATATGAAGCGAAGAAAAATCTCTCTGTCTGTGCGAATTCTTGGCCTTATTATTTTTATTTTTTTTTGTAGCCTAACCTACGGGCTGGTAACGCATTATTTTTTTAGCTCCGGTGGCGGTGCCATTGTTAGCGATTTTTCGATGAATGCCGATGGCTGGACGGCACCTAATGCCGCGGGCGGAATCCTTAACTACGTAGCAACCGGAGGCAACCCTACCGGTTATGTATCGGCAACAGGCTATAATTCTGGAGTGATGTTCCCCGTCCCAATATATTTTTATTTTACTGCCCCGGCTAAATTTTTAGGGAATGTAAGTTCGCTCTACAACCACACCATTACATTCGATTTGCAAGAAGGCACGAATCAAACACTCGTTTCATTAGCAGACGTAATCCTTTCTAATGGCACCACCACCTTATATTATTTCAGCCTTCCCAGTCAACCGGCCGTTGCGCCCGGGTGGAGTTCGTATAGCGTAACGGTGAATGAACTTTCGGGAAACTGGAAAACAAGCAACAGCATTACAGGAACAGCCGCCACCAAAGATCAAATCAAAACCGTACTTCTTAATTTAACTTCATTTCAAATCCGGGGAAGGTATGGTGCGGCCATTACCACAGGAAGTTTAGATAACGTGGTGATGAACACGCAACCCGTTCCCACGGCACCCGTCATCACTTCATTCACTCCCACATCGGGTTTGCCCGGCACCACAGTAACAATCAATGGAAGTAACTTTAACCCCTCGGCCACACAAAATACCATTTACTTTAATGGCATAAAGGGCAAAGTAGTTACTGCCTCCGCCACGCAACTCACCGTTACCACACCGGCAAAAGCTGCTTATGGGCTCATCACCGTTACCAATCTGGCCAATGGTACGCAAGGCACGAGCAGCCTAAATTTCAATCCGTTATTTAATAACAATAATGATTTTGGTGCGCGGGTCATTCCTTCTACGTTTGCCAAAAAAGTTGATTTTGGTTCATCCCCTACGGAAGTAGGCATGAGCGTGGGCGATCTGGATGGCGATGGGCTGACCGATGTGCTTACATCGGGCAATTCACTGAAAGCATCGGTATTTAGAAACACAGGCCAAACCGGGTCGGTAAGTGCTACCTCTTTTGCAGCACCGCTTGTCTTGACGATGCCTACTGGATTGCTCTCAGGAAACCCCGGCCCGGCCGGGCGGGTAGGTCAAAACGCAATAGCCGATATGGATGGCGATGGCAAGTTGGATCTGATCATCAATGTCGGCTATAATCAGGCGGGAAATTACGACAACAGCTTTGCCATTTTTCTAAACCAAAGCACCCCGGGAAATCTTTCTTTTTCAAGCGGGTCTGTTTTTCAATATGCCACTGCACAGAATAACAATGAAGGGATAGCCATAGCCGATATAGACGGAGATGGAAGACCGGAACTAATCGGGGCCTTGGGCAATAGCGCATGCCAGATCGGCATTGCTCAAAACCTAAGCACACCCGGCAATTTAGATTTTGCACAAATTCAAAATTTTGGACTGGGCGTAACATTCGGTGCAAATATTTCTTTGGGCGATTTGAATGGAGACAATAAACCTGAAATTATAATTGAAGCGTATCTCGGTGGCGCGATCAATATCTATGAGAATATTTCCACCGTAGGCACGGTCGCTCTAAACACGCCTTTTCAAATCAGCACAATAAACACGATCAATATCAACGTGGCCGACCTGGACAACGATGGGAAAAATGATTTGATCTTTAAAGACGGGAATAATCCAAGCAACGTACACCTGAAAAAAAACAATCATACTTCCGGTGCGCTGACGGCCGCAGATTTTTCGGCTGATATTTTACTGCCTTCCCTTTATCCAACGGGAGGCACGTCTTATCAAACCGTTACTACGGCCGATGTAAATGGCGATAATAAAATAGACATCATTGCCAACGATGCATCAAAAGTCATAGTCTATCAAAACAATTATTCCTCGGGAGCTATCTCAGCCGCATCGTTTGTTGCAGGAATAGCGTTTGAAGGCGACACCAATCCAAATGATCAATATGTGCTATGTGCCGATGTGGATGGCGACAACAAGCCGGAAATTCTTGTTCTACCGCCCTCATCCAATGTCAACTTTAGGGTGTATCACAATGAAACTTTCCCCGCGCCCACAATCAATCTTTTCACACCTACTTCCGGTCCGTGGACAACAAGTGTGAGTCTGACCGGAAATTCTTTTTCCACGGGAATAGGCTCGCCTCCTAATATTGGAAGGCTTGGCCTGACCGGTACTGTAATTTTACCGGCTTCAAATACCGCTGCCTCAACAACTGTTCCATCAGGAGCCATCAGCGATCGCTTCAGTATAACCGAGCATGGACTCACGGGGTTCAGCAAATTTTTTAACGTTACTTTCCCTACGAACCGAACCATCAACTCTTCTTCCTTTCTGCCGGGGGTTGATTTTACACTTTCTAATACAGGCGGCATTGGTCTGACCGTAGCCGATTATGACAATGACGGAAAACCCGACATCATTGCAGACGATAATTTTACCGGGCGGATTTTTCAAAATACGCTGGCGGTTGCGGGCTCAACGATTACCACTTCTACCTATACTAAACTGGCCGCTACGCTAACAACCACCTGGCGATTGACCTCCGGGGATTTTGATGGCGATGGAAAAGTGGATGTGGTTACGGGCAACAATCTTTTTCAAAACAACAGCACCACGCTGCCTTCTTTTGCAGCGGGTGTTACAACAAACATACCTACCAACTCGGTGATCGTGCCCAATCATGATTTTAATCTGGATGGCAAACCCGACTTGGTTTCCCTTAATGTATCTCAGTTTTATGTGTGTGAAAACCTGACCCGCAATGGTGCGTTTACACCCAGTGGAACCTTTGCTTCGTTCAGTGGCTCAGGCGTACCCTTTGCTACTTTTTTACTTTCGGGCAATGCCAATGGCCTAACGGCCAATGATTTTGATGGCGATGGGTACGATGACATTGCGTTGGGGCTTGTCAGCACCACGAGTACGCTCTCGGTGTATCTCAATAATGGATTAAACTTACCGATCACTACAGCACAATTTGCTGCTCCGGTTAATTTTACTGCCAATGGTTCGCCCACCCAAATTGTAGCGGCCGATTTTGATGGCGATGGAAAAACAGACGTGGCCTTAGGGTATAACGTAGCCACGCTTTCCATTTTTAAAAATCAAAGCACCCCCGGCTCTCTATCCTTTGCTGCCAAACAAGATATGGCTGCGGTTGCCGGGATTACCGCCATAGCCGCACAGGATTTGGATGGCGATGCGCTGCCCGAA
Organism: Bacteroidota bacterium; assembly: GCA_018267195.1. Classification (GTDB taxonomy): domain Bacteria; phylum Bacteroidota; class Bacteroidia; order Cytophagales; family Cyclobacteriaceae; genus ELB16-189. Next base: position 50,008 of record JAFDYY010000010.1, read on the forward strand.
ATCATCACTACCAATTTTATTGCCGGTGTGGGGGCATCGTTTTCTGTTTACAAAAACACCAGCTCAGGATCTATTTCTTTTGCCCCGGCTGTTACGTTTGCATTAGCACCGGGAAGAAATCCGACCAATCTTTTTATTGCCGATGTTAATTTAGACCACTTGCCCGATATTATCATTCGCGGTAATGCGGCTACCAATTTCTTAACTGTTTTTCAAAACAACATTTTAGTTCCCGTTATTACCGTTACTACCCAGCCCGTGGGGGGGCTGGTCATTTGCAGTGGAACAACTACTCAGTTTACCGTAGCGGCTGCGGGCACTTCTAATATTGCTTACCAGTGGCAATACTCGGCTGATGGTATTGCACCCTATGCCGATATTACCAACTCTGGTGGATATACGAATGTGGCCACTGCTGCCTTAACGGTGAACACTACCGGAAATTTTGGTGCCGGATTTTACCGCTGCCGCATAACCGGAGATTTTGCGGCACAGGTGTACAGCAACCCGGCATCCGTTTCGCTAAAGTCATGCTCGGCACCGATTATCACCGCCCAACCTCTGGCCACCCAAATTGGCGGAACGATAACCTTAAATTTAGTACCGCTTATTTCAACACCGGGCAGCACACTTAACCTCTCCTCGCTTCAAATTGCAACACCCCCTTCCAGCGGAGCTTTGGCCAGTATTAGCGCATCCGGAGTGCTCACTATCAATTATGCGGCCATTAGTTTTACCGGAACAGAAAATATCTCGATCCGGGCATGCGACCTCAATGGAATATGTGCCACCCAACCGTTTTCTATAGAAGTAGCAGGCGATGTAGTGGTCTTTAATGGAGTATCGCCCAATGGAAATAACCCGACATTGTATTTGCAATACATCGAAATTATTCCCGACACTAAAGTTAATACAGTACAAATTTTTGATCGCTGGGAAAACCTGGTATGGCACGGATCCAACTATGATAATACGAATGTGGTTTTTAAAGGAGTAAGCGATAACGGCAACGACTTGCCCACCGGAGTTTATTTTTACAAGATTGATTTTGCCAGTGGCAAAAAATCTAAAACAGGATTTATTTCTTTAAAGAGATAGCCGGGCGAATTGAGAAAATATCTAATTGAAATGCATCATCCCCAGTTTTATACCATCTCTTTTGAAGAGCTCGCTAAATTTTATAACTTCCATCTTAATTAAAATTAAAATGGATTTTTCGAAAATCAGCCTCCGCTTTCCGATAGACTATAAAAATCAACTCTCCTTTTTTTTAATTGGATTCGCCTTTCTGTTTTTCCCAATACGATCATCTGCCCAGTATTCCAAATTACTCGATATGGGGAGTGTAGCAAATGGAGCCAACCCTACCAGTACACCCATCACCGATGGCACATACCTCTACGGCACTACGTATAGCGGTGGGGCAAATAATCTAGGAACAATTTATAAAGTTAAACTAGACGGCACCGGCTATCAAAAACTTTTTGATTTTGATAACACCCATGGAAGTTCCCCCATTGGGTCCTTGTTTTCAGACGGAACCTTTCTTTATGGAATGACCTCAACCGGAGGAGCCAACAACCAGGGGGTGGCCTATAAAATTAAACCGGATGGAACAGGCCTTTCTAATCTGCTCGATTTTAATTACGCTACTACAGGAGGTTATCCGTTTGGTTCATTTATTTCCGATGGCACCTTCCTCTATGGCATGACCTCCCAAGGTGGGGCTTCTGGTTATGGAACTATTTTTAAAATCAAAACAGATGGAACAGGCTACACCAATCTCTTAAACTTCGACTATGTAACCAATGGGAGCAACCCGCACGGTTCGCTTTACACAGATGGAACATTTCTTTATGGAACGACTTCCGGAGGCACGTCTAACAATGGGGGAAGCATCTTTAAAATTAAGACCGATGGAACCAATTATTCACTTCTCTATAGTTTTAGCGGTTCTAACGGAACTACTCCAAGAAGCGCGCTGATTTCAGACGGAACTTTTCTTTATGGAATGACCTATACAGGCGGAACAAATAACAGTGGCGTTATTTTTAAAATTATGCCTGATGGAAGCAATTACTCCACCATTCTTAATTTTGATTACTCTGTTTCCAATGGAGCCAATCCGGAAGGCTCTCTCACTTTTGATGGAACCTATTTATATGGAATGACTACCCAAGGATTTTCAAATGGAACCATTTTTAAAATCAAGCCGGATGGAAGTGGGTTTACCAAACTCTTAAATATGGATGTCAATACCTTGGGGTATGGCCCGGAAGGCACCTTACTACTCGTTGGCCCATCATTATACGGGGTACGATCCGGACAAACTATTTATAGTCAAGGTATAGGCTACCTCGGAACGATTTTTAAAATCAATACCGATGGCAGCAGCTATACCCAATTATTAAACTACGAAGCAACAGGAAACACCCCCTCAGGGTCATTGATTTCCGATGGCACATTTCTCTATGGGTTAACCTATGCTGGAGGGCAGTATAATTATGGTACGGTTTTCAAGATGAAACCAGACGGCACCGCTTATACTAAGTTGCTCGATCTTGATGGGGCAACTACCGGAAGTAATCCTTACGGATCGCTTTTCTTTGATGGTACATTTTTATACGGTATGACATCCGCAGGAGGAGCCAATGATATGGGGGTTATTTTTAAAGTAAAACAAGATGGCTCAGGGGCAACCAAACTTCTTGACTTTGATGGCGCCAACAATGGCCGCTATGCCAGGGGTTCGCTCATTTCTGATGGAACATTTCTATATGGGATGACCCCCAACGGAGGGGCAAATGATAACGGAACCATATTTAAAATTTTACCAAATGGCAGTGGCTATTTAAAATTATTCGATTTTGATTACAGCACGCAAGGGGCTCGCCCACTTGGCTCTCTCCTATTTACCGCAGGAATTCTGTATGGAGTAACAAGTGAAGGTGGGAGTAGTAGTGTGGGCAGTCTTTTTAAGATTAATACCGATGGTACCGGATTTAGCCTATTGTATAATTTTGATTTAGCTTCCGGATCAACCCCTCAGGCATCCCTTCTCTACGATGGCACTTTTCTATATGGCACCACCACGTATGGCGGCTCCTATTCGCTGGGAGTAGTTTATAAAATTAAACCGGATGGAACTGGTTATACAACGTTGTTTAATTTTAATGGATTCTCTGGTTCCAATCCTACCGGCACACTGACTACCGATGGCACCTATTTGTATGGGACAACAACAGCCGGAGGCCTGTTAAGTAACGGAACGATTTTTAAAATCAAAACTGATGGCACCTCTCCCGTAAAACTTGTAGATCTGGAAAGTCCTTCGCCTGATGGGTTTCTGTCGGACGGAACTTTTTTGTATGGCATGACGCAAAGTGGTGGTGTAAATAATTTGGGAGATGTTTACAAGATTACGCTTTCGTCATTTGTTTCGGTTTCCAATTTTAGTCCAACCGATGGTGTAGTGGGTACGTATGTTACAATCAATGGAGTCGGATTTAATCCAACTCTGGCTTCTAATAGTGTTAAATTTAATGGCCTCTCTGCCCATGTGGTTTCGGCAACCGACACCACTCTAGTGGCGATTGTTCCGGCCGGAGCAACCAATGGATCTATTTCCGTAGCGACAAGTACGCTGGCAACCAGCTTAAATAATTTTATTGTAGATACCGTTGCCGTGATGATTAATGTTACCGTTCAAAATTGTAACGTAAAACTTTTGCCTCCAACCTATGACTATATAAGAAACACGGGTTATATGGCAACCGAAACCTTTGTGCCCGTAAACCCATCAGACAAAGTAAAAATTTCTTTTTCCTCTATTGACCTACAAAGCGATGCTTTAAGTGTCTATAATGGCCCAACTTCTTCTTCACCTCTCATTACTAAGTTGCAAAACACACAATTACCAACGACCATTGTTGCCACCGGATCGGGCGGAGAATTAACATTTGTATATACATGGGGAGATGGCACCACCGACTGGCAAGCAACAATCTCGTGTGTGGCCAGCGGGCCCGCACCGGTAATTGCCTCCCAGCCTTTAGCCACACAAATTGGAGGGAAGATTACGCTTGATCTAAAACCATTGATCACCACTCCCAATCTCAATTTGGCTTCCCTGCAAGTAATGTTGCCGCCTTCAAGTGGGGCTGTTGCCAGCATTGATACAAACGGAATTCTCACTATCGATTACAGTGGAAAATCATTTACCGGAATGGAGCAGATTACAATTCAGGCGTGCGATCAAAACAGTCAGTGCTCCACTCAGGTTTTTACTATTGATGTGGTAGGCGATATTATTATATACAATGGCGTATCTCCTTACGGGGCAAATCCAAAGTTTTTAATTCAATACATTGAGCTATTACAGGATACTCAGGTCAATACAGTCTCTATTTATGATCGTTGGGAGAATTTGGTGTGGCATGCCAACAATTATAACAATGATTCGGTGGTATTTACCGGTTTGGGCGACAGCGGAAGTTCGTTGCCCACCGGAGTTTATTTTTATAAGATTGATTTTGCCAGTGGCAAAAAATCTAAAACAGGATTTATTTCTTTGAGACGACCATAACCTTTATACTTTACAAACAACGAACACTCTCATGAAAAAAATATTACCCATTCTCTTCATTATCGTTTTGTCAAATGTTCGGGCACAACAAGATCCGCTGTACTCGCAGTACTACAACAACCCCATGCTCATCAATCCCGCTTTTGCGGGAAGTAACGAACGGCTCTATGCAGGCATGGCTTACCGCAGCCAGTGGAATGGTATTGAAGGAGCCCCCACTACACTCAACTTCAATTCGCATCTGGCCGTGGCCAACAACAAAGTAGGTGTGGGCATGGTGGTGGTGCAAGACAAGCTGGGCGACATTAAGAATACGCAGTATGGAGCTACTGCCTCCTATCGCATCAAATTACAAAACTCCACGTTCTCATTTGGTATGCAGGCCGGGGCTATTCAGTACGCCACCAACTTAGACGGAGTAACCGTAAAGAATCCCGATCCGTTGTTTGTTCCATTTACCGTAACAAAATTCAACACTGGTGTGGGCGTGCTGCTAACCAGCGAGCGCTACACCGTGGGTCTTTCAGTGCCGCAACTAATTTCCAACTCTACTACTTTAAATCTGGGCAGCCAGTCAGCACAAGTGCAAGTGTATAGCCAAAATTTTTACCTCTTTGCTTCCTACCAATTTTATGTAAACGAGCGTATTCAGTTTAAACCTTCTACACTGATTCGCGCAACAAAAGGTACTCCTTTCTCGGCCGACCTCAATGCCAATTTTGTGTTTAACAAATTATATACGGCCGGAGTATTTACTCGTAAATTCAATACCTACGGGGTGTTGGTGCAGGCTGTGATGAGCAATTTTCGGGTTGGCTATGTGTTTGAAGTACCCGGGAAAGGATCCGCTCTTCATTTTACCACGCACGAACTTAGTCTGGCGCTCTCGCTCGATGTGCTTAGTTCGCACAACCACTCCGGCACCGGGTTTTAAGGTTAAACCAATATCTCTACGCGAAATGCAGACCCTTGACCGGGTACTGACGTAACTGCAATTTTACCTTGAAGTTTATCGAGGGTTTCTTTTACGATATACAACCCCAGGCCGGAGCCCTGCGATTTTTCTGATGCCCGATAAAACATTTCAAAAATTTTAGGAAGGTGTTCCGGCTCTATGCCTGTTCCATTGTCTTCAATCGTAATGGTAAGTATGTTATTTGTTTGTTGAGCCAACACTTTTACCCACGGATCAGGACGGGAAGAGTTACTGTATTTTAGAGCATTGCCGATGAGGTTGGTTAAGATTACCTTTAGCCGAGCCCGGTCTGTACGCACGGACAAGTCGGTTGGAATCGCGTACTGAATAAAAATATTTTCTGCTTCTGCACTGTACTTCAATCCTGCTGCACTTTCTTTTACCAATTCTAATAAATTGAAAATTTCCGGCCTCAGTTCTTGTCGGGCATTGCGGGAATAGTCAATGATTTCTTTAATAAAGGCATCCAAATCTTTTACCCGAGTCTCCATCAAGGTGAGGCAGTATTTTACTTCGCTAAAATCTTGAGTTCGGTTGGCAATATCAATCAATCCAAGTAAAGAACTGAGCGGGGCACGCAAATCGTGCGAAGCACTGTACACAAACCGATCTAGTTCGCGGTTGGTTTTAATCAGCAACTGATTGTTCTGTAATAATTCCTGTTCAATTTTATAATTGATATGAATCGAAAAAATCATCAAGGCAAAGGCCACGGAAAAAGAAACTATAAAATTCGTAACGAAACTAATTTGGATATAAACCGAGGTGTACGTTGTGCGCGGAATCAGAGGGGGGAGATCGGCATAGTACGCTAAAAAAAATACCAGTAAGGCCAAGGCAGAAAAAATCAAGCCTGTTTTTATCCGTTTATACCCTGATAGAATCAGGGCAATCAACATATAAATAATCAGGTAGCTGCTTACCCCGGTATGGCTGGTGTCGTTGTCCACAAAAATATAGATCAAAAACAACAGGGTGGAGAAAAAGAGATAGTTGGCCGCACTAAACTTGCCTTGTCGGTTCAGCCAGAAAACCATTACAGAAAACAGTATCAATAAGGCATAATACATTAAACTGATCGTGATGCCGTTGGCCAAATCGATGCCAATGTAAATGATGCCCACCGCCATCCCTATCAGGCACAACTGCCCGCGCAGCAAGGCCCGCCTATAGGCATTAGCCGATGTAATTTGATCTGTGTTAAAAAGAAGCCGATCGAATCTGCTCCGGTTCATACCTTGTAAAGATATTCTATAAAAATGAAAAGTACTTGCTATTTTCGGCAGTGAATTATCCGTTTCAGAAAATAGGTCTGGCTATTGCTTTTTCGCCTACGGCACGGGCCATGCTGATGGAGGCAAATCGGTTGTGCCGGCTTTTTGCTTGCCCTCTTATTTTGGTGCATGTGGGCCCACATGGAAGCGAGGAAGAAAAAAAGATAAACGACTTAATAGCAGCCGCGGCTGTTTCGGTGTCTTACAAAATTCGTTGGTGCCAGGGGAAGGTAGAACGCGAGTTGCTTCGGGCTTGCCATGATGAACAAATAGATCTGCTGATTGCAGGAGCCTTGAAACGCGAAAAGATGGTAAAGTACTATGTAGGAACTATTGCCCGGGCAATTATGCGGAAAGCCCGATGCTCCGTACTGATGATTCATACACCCTCTGTAAGCCCCCAACCCTTTCAGCAAATTGTGATCAACGCAGAAAACAGTCCATTAATTGAGCGAGCCCTACGTGTGGGCTGCCAGTTGGCTAAAATAGAAAATGCTTCTTGGGTACATATTGTGCGCGAACTGAAATTGCTGGGGTTAACGATGTCGGCTCACAGTCAATTATCAGAATCGGAATACAGTCTTTATAAGCAAGGGCTGCTGCGTGATGAATTTCAGGTTGTAGAAAAAATTTTAGAAAAAATTCCACATGCAGGAACGAAGGTTAATGTAAAAATTCTTTCCGGCAAATCGGGTTTTGAGCTCTGTAAATTTGTAGAGAAAAAAAAGGCCGACTTGCTGGTGGTGGGAGCCCCTCCACAACAGTCCTCTTGGCTCGATCGTTTTTTTCCGCACGATCTGGAATATGTTTTTGCCGATCTGCCTTGCCATTTGCTGGTCGTAAACAACCAATATCAGAACCATGGGTAAACTGGCTCACAGCGATGTAGTGCACTTGCTTGTTCAGCTCAGCATCATGCTGTTTGCCGGAAGGATTTTTGCCGAAGTGGCCCGAAAAATGAAGCAACCTGCCGTGGTGGGCGAAATTTTTGCCGGCATTTTATTGGGGCCTACTGTTTTGGGTACAGTCAGCCCCGAGTGGTTCTTCCATCTATTTCCAGCCCAGAGCACATCTTCTGTGGTGCTTACCGGTTTTGTGCAAGTAGCCGTAGTGATGCTCCTCTTTATTGGTGGCCTGGAAGTAGATCTGCACATTGTTCTTCAGCAAGGGAAAAAAGCATTACTAACCAGTTTAATCGGCATTAGTTTTCCTTTTCTGATCGGGTTTTCATTTCCTTATCTCTTTCCTGACTTTTTTGGTATTGCCGATAAGCAGCAACACCTGGTGTTTGCTTTATTTATGGGTACGGCCATGGCCATTACCGCTTTGCCTGTTATCGTCCGCATATTGATGGATTTGAATCTGTTCAAAACAAGAATGGGTTTATTGGTCGTAACTTCAGCAATGATTGACGACACCGTAGGATGGATGATTTTTTCCGTAATCCTCGGCATGATTGGCAAGGGGCACGCCACATCCGTATGGTCCACCATAAGCCTAACCGTTGTCTTTGTGGTGCTGATGCTTACGCTGGGAAGAGGTTTACTAAACCGACTGCTGCCCTGGGCTAACAAAAAGCTGGCCTGGCCCGGAGGGGTGCTTTCGCTGGCGCTCGCTTTGTGTTTTTTAGGTGCTGCCTTTACAGAATACATTGGGCTGCATGCTGTGTTTGGCGCTTTCATCATTGGCATTGCGCTGGGCGATTCGGAACACTTTAGCGAGCGGGCCAAAGAAATTGTGCATCAGTTCATCAATAATATTTTTGCTCCCTTGTTTTTTGTTTCCATTGGACTGCGGGTCAATTTCATTTCTAATTTTGATTGGCAACTTACCCTGAGCATCATCGTTATTGCTTTTATCGGAAAAATTATTGGTAGTGGGTTAGGCACGCGTTTGGGCGGATTTTCCTGGCGCGAGTCGCTGGCAGCCGGCTGTGGCATGAATGCCCGGGGGGCTATGGAAATTATTCTCGGCTTGGTAGCTCTTGAAAACGGGTTGATCAACGAACGAGTATTTGTTTCGCTGGTAATCATGGCGCTGGTTACCAGTATGAGCAGCGGGCCGCTGATGAAGCGGATGCTGCAAAAGTAATTGGCCGACAAGCTGCGTTGGTTATTTTCGCAAAGGAAGCTTTGGGTTGTTTTTTTTCTCGGTCGTGCTCCAGTTTCACCATCCAGTAGGAGAGAATCAGTAATAACAGTGTTACCATCATGGCTACTATAAACGAATAGATAATAAATCGCTTAGTCCATTTTCTTTTTTTATCCCGTTCGTATTGTTTTAAGAGCGAAGCATAGTTACGGTGGCGGTGCAGGATCGCTTCATCAAGTAATTGTTTCCGTATTTTTACTTCACTCTTGGCCATGTTGGGTTTTTACTTTAAAAAGTTTACGCAACTTATCCAGCGCCCGGTAGGTGCGCATCTTGGCACCGCTTTCGGTCATTTCGAGGATGAATGCAATTTCTTTAAAATCCTTGTCTTCAAAAAAGCGCAGGTGCAGTACATCCAGCATTTCGGTAGGCAGTTCTTTCATAAACTGCATTACCTGCTCGGCCCGTTCTTCCGAATAGTCTTCATCTTGTTGTAAAAAGATTCCGCGCAACTGCACTTCTTCTAAGCTGAAAACTTTTTGTGCCTTCGCTTTTCGGTAATGTTTGTTCACTTCATTCGAAGCAATGCGGTAAAGCCAGGCCGAGAAGGGAAGCCCGCGATATTCAAACCGTTGTATGTTATTGAGAGCCGATAAAAAAGTTTGCGAGCAAAGATCGGCCGCCAGGTCTTCGTTGTCGGTTTGATTATAGATGTACCGGAAAATACGGGTGAAATATTTTTCATAGATCGCAGCAAAAACTGAAAGGTCTTTTTTTGACCGGTCAATCAGTTCATATTCGCTTCTGATCTCGTCAGCCGTCATACAATGAAGGTAGTTAACCTCCGGTTAAATTCATATATCTTGCTACCATGAAAGGACTTGCTTTCAGTTCGCTTCGGGTAGGAAAAAGATACCGGCTTATCAACTTTGGTGAGTCCTGCGATTTTCTTGTTGAGCGCATGGTTGGTAAAGATGATTTTGAAATAAAAGATTTGAATAGTTTGGAGCGCTGCCGCCTGAAAGAGTTATTCAAATTTGGGAAAGGAAAAGATTTTGAGATCCGGGAAATAGATTAGAGAAGGTTTTGGAAAGCCTTTTCCTTTCCAAAACCTTTCGATTATTACAGCCCGTTCACCTGTTTGTCTTTAGGGTATTTTACTTCGTACTTAAAAATAATTTTTTTTGTTTCATTGGGTTGTAATAACAAATCCCAGATAAGTTTGCCTGTATCTTTATTGTATTTAGCATTGGCCAGATCAATGGCTGTTACTTCAATCTGGTTGTTTTGCGAAACCGGAATCTGATCTTCCAATGAAATTTTTACTGCTTCCGATTTTGTATTGCGCACCGACAACTCCCACACATAGGTTTCCTTTTGATTGGCCCCGATCAATTTGCGCGCGGTTTGTTCTTTCTGTTTTTCGCGTTTTACTATAATCCGTTTATCGCGGCCAAGCGAAAGCGATAAGGTATCTTTTACCGAGTTAGGATCAATTTGAGATTTGCCCGTAAACGTTCCCTCAAAAAATATATTTGCTTCGCCCGGCAATAAGCTCAACTCTTCCCAGCCCGTGGCCTGAGCTAACAAAAAAGCATCGTTGTCTAACTTCGGTACGGATGAGTATTGGTACGATGCTTTCAGTTCATAGTTGCGGATATCTACCAGCGTAGGTTTATTACTAGAAAGAACCGTGTAGGGCAAGGCAATGTCAAACTCCGTATTGAGTTGTGTTTGAACGGTGGAAACATAATCAGCCATGACCGGAGCCGATGGTTCTAACTCGGTATCAGATTCTTTTAGTTTTTTAAAATTCTTTTCACCTTGTATTTGTACTCCGGCCACTCTTCCCTGAAGTGCTCCGTAACTTGCCACAGGCGCAGGTTTATAAAAATTCAAATACCATGCATACAATTCGGGCTTAAGGCCGCTTTGGGTTGGGTTGGCCGTTGATAATTTCAATTTTATGTTTTTCCAATCTTCACCGGTGCTTTGAAATACATTGGCTTTATAACTAAGTTGGATAGGGTTTTTGGTGTTGATGGCACGGATATCGTATTGAGGCACCCATCCGGCATTGCTCACTACATAGCTTACTTGCAGTTCGGCCAGGGTAGATGCCTCGGCCGAAACACTAATTATAATTTCGCTGGTGTTGCGTAAGTACAATTCGTTTTGCGAGTTGATCTGGCTCTGAAGCCGGGCTATTTGTTCATTTAATTTTTTTATTTTGCTATCTTCCTTCATGCGCTGAGTGGCGATATCGCCCAGACGTACCCGGTAAAAATCGGCCATGGTCTTGAGTTCGTTAACGGTCAGGTTTTGATTGGCTCCACCAAATTTCTGATTGCTCACCAGCATCTGCTCTTCTTTATTTAATATTTCTTTTTGGCTTTGCTCCATCAGCACTTGCTTTTGCAAGCCTTCTAAGGAGTCTTTCATTTGTCTTAGTTCTTTGGGGAGAGCTACCTCCGACAAGTAGTTTTGCTGATGGCTTGTACTCAGAATAATAAAATTCCCCCGACCCGATACCTGTATGCTGTTGGGATCGAGCCGTGAGGTTAGCCCATTTACCACCAAATTGGTTTTTCCGGCCGGCAAAGTTGTTTTTACCTCGCGCATTACCTGAGCACGATTGAGAAAAACCGTAACCTCGGTAATTTTAGAATTTGTATTTTGAAAGGGTTGAGCCGTGGCCGTTATACTGGCGGCTACTATCAGCAAGAACAGATTAGTTTTCATAATTTTTTTAATGTCAGGATGCTCGCCTGGTTTGTTTTCCATAAATCAAAGGTAGAATTTTTTACCCTTACAAGTGTTAACCCGATTGATAAGGAAACGTTTGCGCTCTCTCATCAAAAAATATTTTTTCCCATATTCTTTGTAGAGTAGATTCTCTTTAATTTCTTCGCTGCTGTAAATGCCACAAACGCAATCCATACTGGTTCTCTCTTTGCGCACCGCAGCTCAGATCATGAGCACGGCTATCACTGCCATTATTACCATTACCATCATTACGGGGTAACCCGTTATTATTACCATATCCCCCTACCATCGTATTGTTTCCAGGAAACAACCGAGGAGTATTTACTTTTCAATTTCTACTCTATATCAAATGAAAATTTTAAAATTTGGCGGTTCTTCGGCCGCTACTCCCGAAAGAATAAAATCAATTATCACCATCGCCAAACCCTATCTGCACGAAGAAGTAGCATTCGTCTTCTCGGCATTTGGTGGCGTAACCGATCAACTCATTCGCATCAGCCAACTGGCCTTGGAGGGAAATGGGATTTATAAAACTATGTTAGATGAATTAGAAAAACGACATCTGGATGCCGTTCGGGCTTTAACTCCGGTATCTACACAAAGTTCAATATTAGCTCAGGTGAAGGTGCAGATAAACGAACTAGAAGACGTACTTCACGGAGTCTTTTTAGTAAAAGAGCGAACCGCGCGCACGTTAGATTATATTATGAGTTTTGGCGAAAGGCTCTCGGCCTTCATCATCAGCGAAGCTTTTAAGGCCGGGGGTATCCAGGCTGAGTTTCTGGATGCCCGACTTGTCATCCGCACCGATAATCAATTTGGGTATGCCAAAGTAGATTTTGAAACTACCCATAAATTGATTCGCGATCATTTCAAAAATCATCAGGCTATTCAAATCATTACCGGGTTCATTGCTACTTCCGAAAGTGGTGAAACGACTACGCTGGGGCGAAGCGGATCAGATTATACGGCAGCAATTTTTGCGGGCTCCTTGCGTGCTTCCTCGCTGAAGATTTGGACGGATGTAGATGGGATGATGACGGCCGACCCCAGGCTGGTAAAAAAAGCATTTACCGTGCCGCGCATGAGCTATGAAGAAGCGATGGAACTTTCGCATTTTGGCGCAAAGGTTATTTTTCCTTCTACTATGCAGCCGGCTATGGCGCACCACATCCCGATTTTGATAAAGAATACATTTAATCCAACCGCAGCCGGTACATTGATCAGTGCGGACTCTGTGAATGGCAAAATGGTGAAAGGCATTTCATCTATGAATAACATCAGTTTGCTGAACGTGCAGGGCAGCGGGCTACTGGGTGTAGTGGGTGTATCGATGCGCCTGTTTACCACGCTGGCACGCGAAAACGTAAATGTCATCTTAATCTCGCAAGCCTCTTCTGAGCACTCCATCTGCCTGGCCATTGAAAGTTCGGATATCCACAAAGCCAAGACAGCGGTAGAAAAAGAATTTGTACACGAAATACACGATGAACTGATTGATGAAATAAATGTAGTAAATGGGCTTTCCATTATTGCCGTGGTGGGAGAAAGTATGAAGCAACACCCCGGAGCCAGTGGTCGTATGTTTAATGCTCTGGGTAAAAACGGGGTAAACATCGTGGCCATCGCCCAAGGATCATCCGAACGGAATATTTCTACCGTCATCCAGCAAAGCGATGTCGCCAAAGCGCTGAATGTTCTTCACGATGCGTTTTTCCTTTCTGATAAAAAAACGGTTTCTATTTTCTTAATTGGCACCGGGTTGATCGGAGGAACGTTAATCAAGCAAATACACGAACAATTGCAAAAACTTTCTGAGCAAAATAAGCTGGAAGTAAAATTGGTAGGCCTGGCCAATAGTAAAAAAATGTTGTTCGATGAAAATGGATTTGCGCTTAACGAAGCCATCTCTCAAATGAATAGCCAGGGCGAACTTATGAATCTTGACGATTATATTTCAAAAATGATTAGGCTAAACCTGCCCAGTAGTGTATTTGTAGATTGCACCTCCAGCGAAACGGTTTCGGGTAAGTATGAAAAAATTTTATCGGCCAATATTTCTATTGTTACCCCCAATAAAAAAGCGAACTCCGGAAATTATGACACCTATATTTTGCTGAAAGAAGTTGCCCGCAAGCGAGGAATCCGGTTTTTGTACGAAACCAATGTAGGAGCCGGCTTGCCGGTTATTAACACCCTGAACGATCTGTTGCTGAGCGGAGACAAAGTAATCCGCATCGAAGCCGTGCTGAGCGGCACCCTGAATTTTATTTTCAGTTCTTTTACTCAAGAAAAAAAATTCAGCGAAGTGGTGAGCGAAGCCCAAGCCAAAGGATATACCGAGCCCGACCCGCGCGATGATCTGAGTGGCACGGACGTAGCCCGGAAAATTTTGATTTTAGCACGCGAAGCCGGAGCCCGACTGGAGCTAAATGATATTGTTGTTGAAAATTTAGTGCCCGAAGATTGCCGTCAAATATCATTAAATGAATTTTCTTCTCAACTAAAGTTGCACGATTCTTACTTTGAAAAGCGACTGACTGAGGCCAATCATAAAAACGAAAAATTGCGCTATCAAGCTGTTCTGGAAAATGGGAAAGCGGTGGTCCGGTTAGGGTCGGTAAAAAATGATCATCCGTTTTTCTCTTTGTCGGGCAGCGATAATATTATTTTACTTACTACCGAACGCTACCAAGAACGGCCAATGGTAATACGCGGCCCCGGAGCAGGGGCTGAAGTAACGGCTGCGGGTGTTTTTGCCGATATCATCCGCATTGGAAATTATTCAAATTGATATGATAAAAAGAATAAAAGCCTTTGCTCCGGCCACCATCGCAAACCTATCGTGTGGGTTTGATGTGCTCGGGTTAGCCGTTCAACAGCCGGGCGATGAAGTAGAAGTAACACTAAATGATTCCGGCCGCGTAACCATTGATGCTATCTTTGGTGATGGCGGAAACCTGCCGTTAGAAGCGGCTCGCAATACATCGGGAGTAGCCATTATCGAATTTTTAAGAGCTACTCATCATGCCGCAGGAGCTTCTGTTGTCCTTCACAAAAACCTGCCATTGGGTAGTGGGATGGGCTCCAGTGCTGCCAGTGCTGTTGCTGCCGTTGTCGCCATCAATGAACTGCTGGGAAGGCCCTTAAAGAAAAAAGAGTTACTTCCTTTTGTGATGGAAGCCGAACGTGTGGCCTGCGGTTCAGCCCATGCCGATAACGCTGCTCCGTGCTTATTGGGAGGGTTAACATTAATACGGGAAAATAATCCATTGGATATTATCGAGATCCCTACGCCTAAAGAATTAATGTGCGTATTAGTTCATCCGCACGTGGAGGTAAAAACCCGCGATGCGCGTGCCGTACTGAAACCAACGATTGCCTTGAAAGACGGCATCAAGCAATGGGCAAACACGGCCGCATTGGTAGCCGGTATGATGAAGAATGATTATAGTCTTATTGGCCGCTCGCTGGTAGATGTAATAGCCGAACCTTTACGAGCCGATCTCATTCCCGGGTTTCGACAAGCCAAAGAAGCTGCCTTGAAAAGCGGAGCGTTGGGGTGTGGCATATCGGGCTCGGGGCCTACTGTATTTTGCCTGTGCCATGGTCATGAAAATGCAACCCGGGCCGGCAGGGCCATTCAGCAAGTATTTTTGTCTTTCGCATTGGCCAGCGAAATTTTTATTTCTGAAATAAACCGTGAAGGGGCACACATCATCAATTAAATCAAATATGAAATTTTACAGTACTCATACCTCCCTGCACAAAGTCAGTTTTCGCGAAGCCGTTATCAAAGGGTTAGCGCCCGATCAGGGCTTGTATATGCCTGAACGAATTCCGGTCTTTGCCAAAAATTATTTTGACAATCTTCATAAAAAAACTTTTCAAGAAATAGCTTTTGATGTGGCCCAGGCTTTTGTTGAAGATGAAATCCCAACCGATGCATTAAAAGCAATAATAGACCAAACTATCACATTCGATGCCCCGTTGGTAGAAATAGAAAAAAATATTTTCAGCCTTGAATTATTTCATGGGCCAACGCTGGCGTTTAAAGATTTTGGCGCCCGGTTTATGTCGCAAGTGCTGGGCTATTTTGTAGCGAATGAAAAAAGGGAAGTAATTGTTTTGGCCGCTACCTCGGGCGACACCGGCAGTGCGGTAGCCAATGGTTTTCTGGGTGTGCCCCATACCAAGGTGGTGGTATTGTATCCGTCCGGGAAGGTAAGCGACATTCAGGAGAAACAATTTACTACGTTGGGTAAAAATATTTTAGCACTGGAAGTAAACGGCACCTTTGATGATTGTCAGCATTTAGTGAAGCAAGCCTTTGCCGACCCAAAGTTAAATGAAGAGTTATTTCTTACCTCGGCTAATTCCATCAACATCGCACGGCTTATTCCTCAGGCCTTTTATTATTTCTATGCCTGGTCCCGACTGCCGCAAAAGCAACCAATTATTTTTTCCGTACCCAGTGGAAATTTCGGAAACCTGACGGCCGGACTGATTGCCAAAAGAATGGGGTTGCCTATATCTCATTTCATAGCCTCTACTAACGCTAACGATAGTGTGCCAACCTATTTAAAAACAAAGCGCTTCAACCCCAAGCCTTCCGTAGCCACACTCAGCAACGCTATGGACGTAGGCAACCCCAGCAATTTTGTCCGCATATTAGATTTATTTCAATCCCATTTTAGTTCGCTTGCCTCCGACCTTTCAGGGTACGCATTTTCTGATGAGCAGACCCAATCAGCCATGCAGTCGGTATTTAAGCAATCGGGTTATATTCTCGATCCACACGGAGCGGTAGGTTATTTGGGTTTAAAGGAATTCCAATCTAAAAACCCACAAACAGTTGGTGTCTTTTTAGAAACAGCCCATCCGGCAAAATTTAAAGAAGTAGTAGAAAGTATTTTGCAAATCAACGTGGTGGTGCCCGAAAAAATACAAGCCTTTTTGCTCGGGACTAAGAAATCTACTCCCCTCGCTGTCAGCTATGAATCCTTCAAAGAAGAGTTAAACCCAAATCATGCAATAGAAAATCGATTGGTATGATTGACGAATGAAAATCAACAACCCATGAAGATAAAATACCCCATGATGATTTTCATTGTCAGGATTAAACCTTGACGAAGATTGACGGAAACGTCAACCTTCGTCAACCCTTTGTGACTCGTCCTGAAAATAGTTTACACAATTTGGTTAAGAGTCCTGATTCA
>JAFDYY010000110.1 GCA_018267195.1 Bacteroidota bacterium
AACATTTTAATCTGGTATTCTTTTTCTTCGGTGGTAGCGCGAATTACTTCTTGAGGGATAATTGTGGGCGACCCCTTGGAACTTAAAAATGTATTGACGCCAATAATCGGATAATCTCCGGTGTGTTTCAGCGTTTCATAATACAAACTTTCTTCTTGAATTTTTCCTCGCTGATACATGGTTTCCATGGCGCCCAATACTCCGCCCCGCTCGGTTATCCGGTCAAACTCCGAAAGCACGGCCTCCTCCACCAAATCAGTCAGTTCTTCAATAATGAATGAGCCCTGCATCGGGTTTTCGTTTTTAGCTAACCCTAATTCTTTATTGATAATTAATTGAATAGCCATCGCCCTTCGCACACTCTCTTCGGTAGGCGTAGTAATAGCTTCATCGTACGCATTGGTGTGCAGGGAATTGCAGTTGTCGTAGATGGCATACAAAGCTTGCAACGTAGTGCGGATGTCATTGAAATCAATTTCCTGAGCATGGAGTGAGCGGCCCGAAGTTTGAATGTGGTATTTCAGCATCTGACTTCGCGCGTTGGCTCCGTATTTTTTGTGCAAGGCCTTTGCCCAGATTCTTCTTGCCACCCGGCCAATGACAGCATATTCCGGGTCGATGCCGTTACTGAAGAAAAACGAAAGGTTAGGAGCAAACTCGTTAATGTCCATACCACGACTTAAATAATATTCTACGTAAGTAAAGCCGTTGGCCAGGGTAAAGGCAAGTTGTGTAATAGGGTTGGCACCGGCTTCGGCTATGTGGTAGCCCGATATGGAAACCGAATAAAAATTGCGCACTCCTTTTTCAATAAAATACTGTTGCACATCGCCCATCAGGCGAAGAGCAAACTCAGTAGAAAAGATACAAGTGTTCTGAGCCTGATCTTCTTTTAAAATATCGGCCTGCACCGTGCCGCGCACCTGGCGGAGGGTTTCCGTTTTTATTTTTTCGTAAACTTCTTTCGGCAACACCTGATCGCCCGTGGTGCCCAGCAACATTAAACCCAGCGCATCGTTTCCTTTCGGTAAAGAGCCCTGATAAGAAGGGATGGAATGGGGTTCGGCATAAAGTGATTTTATTTTTTTTTGAACCTCTTCCTCAAGCCCGTTTTGGCGGATGTAAATTTCGCATTGCTGGTCAATGGCGGCATTCATAAAATAGCCCAGAAGCATAGGAGCCGGCCCGTTAATAGTCATAGACACAGACGTTTTCGGGTCGGCCAGGTTGAAGCCACTGTACAATTTTTTGGCATCGTCCAAACAACAGATGCTTACGCCCGAGTTGCCGATCTTCCCATATATATCCGGGCGATAGTCAGGGTCATTTCCATAAAGCGTTACCGAATCAAAAGCGGTAGATAGCCGTTTAGCCGGCATGGCAAGGCTTACATAATGAAACCTGCGATTGGTACGTTCGGGGCCGCCTTCGCCCGCAAACATGCGGGTGGGGTCTTCGCCTTCCCGTTTAAAAGGATAAATGCCTGCCGTGTAAGGAAACTCGCCCGGTACATTTTCCTGAAGTTGCCACTTTAATAAGTCGCCCCAGGCTTCGTAGCGTGGCAACGATACTTTTGGAATCTGAATATGCGCGAGCGACTCCGTATGTGTTTTAATGCCGATCTCTTTATCGCGCACCTTAAATTTAAAAACTTCGTTTTTGTATTGTTGGGCTTTTGCTTGAAAGGTTTCTATCAATTTCCAGTTTTTTGGATCCAGGTTTAACCGGAGGCGGTCAAACTCAGCCTGCAGTACTTTTTTTATTTCAGGATTAGCCCCGAGCGATTCCATTGTTTTGTGAATAGAAAAAAGTACCTGAGCGGTTTGGGTTTGTGTGTCAACCCACTGATCATAACTTCGGTTGTTTTCCGAAATCTCACTGAGGTAGCGGGTGCGGTGGGGCGGGATGACAAAAATCTTCTCCGACATTTCGCGTGTAATGGTAAAGGTAGATTTTAAATCGGCCTTTGTTTTTTCGGCAATGGTATCCATCAGGTATTGGTACAACTGATTGGTGCCCGGGTCATTGAATTGAGAAGCAATGGTGCCAAACACCGGCATATCGTCCGGTTTCTTATTCCACAGGTTATGATTTCGCTGGTATTGTTTTTTTACATCGCGCAGGGCATCCATCGCTCCGCGTTTATCAAACTTGTTCAGGGCAATGACATCCGCAAAATCGAGCATGTCTATTTTTTCTAACTGTGTGGCGGCTCCGTACTCGGGGGTCATTACATAAAGTGAAACATTGCTGTGATCTAAAATTTCTGTATCGCTTTGGCCAATACCGGAAGTTTCAAGAATGATTAAATCGTATCGGGCTGCTTTCAGTACCTGAATGGCTTCTTTTACATAAACCGACAATGCCAGGTTAGACTGACGGGTAGCGAGCGAGCGCATAAACACACGCGGGTTGTTAATAGCGTTCATGCGGATGCGGTCGCCCAGCAGGGCTCCTCCGGTTTTTCGTTTGGAAGGATCGACCGAAATCAGCCCGATGGTTTTATCTTTAAAGTCAAACAAAAA
>JAFDYY010000111.1 GCA_018267195.1 Bacteroidota bacterium
GAAATTGATTTAAAATTTCCATTGGGAAAACCTCCTTGTACACCTGCTAAAAATGTTAAAGATTGCCCATGCAACTGAAGAATGGACATTAGGGATAAAAAAATCAAATAACCTCTCATGTAATAGAAATATATAGGAAAATATAGAAAAAGAAATCGAAGTTCTAAACCAAAGCGAATAGCTTTGTATAAATGAAAAAATCTAGACTGGCCATCTTTGCTTCCGGCAGCGGGTCGAACGCAGAGGCCATCATAAAATATTTTGGCAACCATCCGCAAATAGAGGTGGCATTACTCCTTTCAAACAATGCGCAGGCTTACGCATTAGAACGTGCAAAAAAATATAATGTCCCTTCCAAAACTTTTACCAAAACCCAATTTCAAAACGGAGAGGTAAATCAATGGCTGAAAGAATTAAATGTTACACACGTGGTGTTGGCCGGTTTTCTATGGCTTGTTCCGGAAATAGTGTTAACCACATTTCCTCACCGCATCATTAACATTCACCCTTCACTACTCCCAAAATTTGGCGGCAAGGGCATGCACGGCCATAAAATACATGAAGCGGTAGTGGCAGCCCAAGAAACCGAAACGGGCATTACTATGCATGAAGTGAACGAGCACTATGATGAAGGGAAAATTTTAGCTCAGGTAAAATGTGCCGTGTTGCCGACAGACGATGCCGCCATGCTAGGCGAACGGGTATTAAAATTAGAACACGAATACTACCCTAAAGTAATAGAGGCGTGGGTTACTTCTTCAGCGGATCGCCCCAGATAAATTCTTCGGCCCGGGGGAAAGCCGAAAAAATTTGTTGAATGGTTTCATTAGGGGTGGTCAGTTTTCGTTTTTCCAGATCGATCCAGGCGCCATCCAGATTCAACACGGCCGCCAGCGTAGTATCTTCTTTGCGCAAAAGATGCCGGATGCTCCACCGCGAAAAATCGGGGAGCGATTTTGTCAAAACCAAATCAATAGTGATCCGGTCTTCAAATTTAATCTCACGCTTAAATAGTGCTTCTTCTCTGAAAAGAATGGGCCCTACTTTAAATTCTTCTAACCGGGCATTAGTTAACCCCTGCCGCGAAAAGTAAATTACACGCGCCATGGCTCCAAAGTCGTAATAAGCGGAATGTCTTAAATGACGATTTTGATCGATATCCGACCACCGGATTTGTACGGGAAGGGAAAAAGGATCCATATTAAAAGATTATTTCGCGCAGTACGGCAAGCGATTTCAATTCTCCAAAGTTTTCAGAATGGGTTGCATAAAAACGCAGCAGCAGGTCAAGAATATTTTTCCGTTGCGCATGGCTCATCCCAACCGGGGTTGAATAATCGGCCATCAGTAAGATAGCGATAATTTTTTGCTCGTGTTCATCGGCCACCCACCCCTCCGAAAGATCATGTACTTTGCTGGGCCGGAACCCTAAATGCTGACTTAGCTGAAGCAAAAAAATCAAATGAAAATTTTCAATATTTTTTTCCAAGCGATCTAAATCAATGAACGATTCAATTAGAAATGTACACAGTTCTTGCGCATGCGCTTGTTCTTTCACGGCCTTGTTAATAACCTCGCACAGAAACAGGGCGATGGTCGTTTTCCTAAAATCCGTTACAAGATACCGGTACGGATGCACGCACCTCACATCTTTCATGCGCATAATGGAAGCGTTTTCTTTGTGGTAAACCACCAGATCGAGCAGGGTAAGCGGTTGGTAAAGAGCCAGGTTTGTTTTTTTTGATTTCCCCCGCACACCATTTACGATGTAGCTCTGCAACCCAAAGGCACCGGTAAAGATGGTAACGATAATGGAGGATTCGCTATAATTTACCGACCGGAAAACGATGCCTTTCGTTTTGTGCAGCATAATTACATTTTGCTCTTGTTCAGTTCGGGGATCCGGTCAAATAACTTCACGGCTTGTTGCAACACTTCGTTGCTTTCATTGAAAACCGGATAGAAACTTTCGTACCCCCAAACCCGCCTGGCGATTTCGGCTTTTAAGTAAACCTGAAAGACTGATTTGTTGCGAGTTATATCGTGCACGTTGGCTTTCACTTTTTCTTTTTCGCCCATTGCCATCAGCTTAGCCAGCATCGGTTCATCTACCCGAAATTTTTCCTGGTATTGATTAAAGCCCATTTTCTCCAGGCGATCTTTATGGTCTTCGGCATAGACAAAAGCAAATTCGCGAATAACGTTTGCCGCAAACAGTTCGTTAAAATATTTACTGGAGTAGGCTGTATCGAGCGGCACAAAATAATCGGGCATGATGCCGCCCCCGCCATACACTGTGCGGCCGCTGGAGGTTTTGTATTTTAATGAATCATTGAAGTGGATGCTGTCGGCATGAAAAAATTCGCCATGCTTGTAGCGTTTCATAATGTCTTTATCGT
>JAFDYY010000112.1 GCA_018267195.1 Bacteroidota bacterium
ACTCCGATGGATCGTTACAAAAAAACGTGTTGGTGAAGAACACCAACACGGGCAGGGGGCGTAAAAAAAGCCCCCGAAGGATTCGAGGGCTTCTTATCTTCACTGAACTGAAAAGTGCTATTTTTTTTTCGCGAAGTAAATATTGTTCTCCGAAGAATACATGAGGTGCACTTCCCCTTTGTCAGTCACCCTAACCATTGAATGCCAGTACCCTGGGGGTAGGCCATTGCTTTCATCATTAGGGAATGAGAAGTTCTCAAAAGTGATTTCGCCACCAAAGGAATTGTATTCCCACTTGCCTGACGATTTGGATATTTTTCCGCTTGAATAGTAGACTTCGTATCTATACGTACGGTCTTTGTTCACAAACAAGGAATCGTGCACATTCCAAGTACTGAAACAATATGTGCCAGGCAAAGCGCTTTCAGGTGGTGGCTGGCTGCAAGAAGTGATAAAGGCCAGAACACAAATTGCCAATACTGTCCCTCTCATAATTTTCAAGGTTTAATCCACATAAATCTTTGATAAATAGTACCCATTGGTGTGACCTCACCAGATACACGGTCAATACTTGTCGCAAAATGATAGCCACCCGAATAACGGTCGGTTGTATTGTTGACTATGTACATTGTCTGGGCACCTATTGGGATTATTGAAACCCTGGCTCCGCCCACAAACTGCTCCGTCATGTTCAGCCCTGACATCGGGATTCCTGCCAGACCAAAGGGAACGTCATACATCACAAGAGGTTGTAATGGCCTATTGTTTTTTATGTTACTTACATTATCCAACAAGAATTTTGCTGAAGCTATTCCGATAATCCAAGAGTTCATCAAGTCTTTCGTCATAGGGTGGTCAGCTCCAAAACCACTGTACTCTGGGCCCTCACCAGTTAAAAATTCGTTGAGCAGGGTTTTGTAATTGACATCGTTGCCGCGCATTGTGAAAGCTGAATTGAGCGCATACTCACCGCCAGCCCCTCCTTGCGTCAGAATCCCCTTATAGTTGTTATAGTCATCTTGCGTCAGTTATCTTATCTCCATTCCCATTTTAGCTTTTAGAGAGGCTAAAATGTCTTTATCAAATACATCTACCAACGCCTCAACACCTTCAGCCTCTTTACTGTACCCTCCAACATTGCGACTTTTATCAATGGCACCAACAAGCCAAATCGCAGTGTTGCGTGTGTCTGACTTATCTTCGATGCACTTTAGAGTATATTCAACATTACTCATTTCGATCTCCAAATATATAGCATGTCCATTTGTTGCATTACCTGTAGTGTCTGTGACTTTAAAAATCAAGTTTGAATTAGTCTCAGCATATTGCCGAAAGATGCTTATAAATTGACTAGTTGTACCTGAATAATTGTATTCCTTAATGGGTGGATATGTAGCACTTACCCCACTCACGAAATAAATGAAGATGGCAATAAATCCCATAAGAATTATAAGAAATGTAATTATCATGATTTTTTTAATGCTCATCGTTGTAATCCCTTTAGTGTGCCTAAAGTACTAAATGCAACGGATACTGCTATCGCCCATCTTAACTCCTCCGTACTGACAGGTTCCCCTGAAACAGGATCATCTAAATTGAATACACTATAGAGTATAACTAAATCAGCCCTAAAAGCCAATTGCTTGTCTGCTTCGGCAACTTCGGTGTTAAATAATGCACCCATAACACCACCCGTTTGGGCTTTAAAGTACGCGTAATCATGCCTTTGAGCAGCTTGATCAAGCATGTCTATTGGTTCAAGAGTTTTTCCATCATAACCTTTTAAATTATAAGGATTTTTGTCCGATCCAGGACCTAAGAAATTACCATACCATGGCACTGGTCCACCTATTGGGCCTCTTCGATCATCTTGCGTCAGATACCATCTACTCCTTGCCTTGATCTGCGATTGGGTGGATTGCTCCGTCCACTTGCCGTTGTTCAGCCGCCAAGTGCCATACCCATTTTGGAAAACTGCATTTTGGTTATACCCTGTAACATTGGCAGACGGGGAGACTGCCGCCATGCCCATGATATAGTTCAAAACCTGATTCCAACTTAATACTTCTTCTTCCTCCTCGTCATAGTGGTTGTCCCCGTCAAGGTCATCGTAATACAAATTCCTCGAGTAATCATACCTGGGCACATCCCCGGCCGGGTCATTGCCCGACACGGGGTTGTTGT
>JAFDYY010000113.1 GCA_018267195.1 Bacteroidota bacterium
CTATAAAGATTAGTTTTGTAAGATCGTTGGTGAAGAACACCAACGATGGCGGAGCATAACGCCCTCGTCCTATCATCTAAATGTCATCAATGGTCACTAATATGACGCCACTAATTTATATCGTGAATTTTCTAATCTCCTTGTACTCATCAGGCGAGACAAGGTCAATCCGATTTCTTCATAGAGGGCCCAATGATGTTCCGATTTATGACATTACGATCAATTTAGAAGATGGTTCAGTTAGATCGGATCATTCGTTTTTCGAATATGTTGTGGTTGTGAATGAGAAGACTTTCAATGAAGTCGAGTCTTATGTCGTGAAAGAAGACACGCATTTACAAAAGTTTGAAAAGGAGGATGAATACAATTTTAGGATTGAACGAATCAAGGGGCAGGATACGATATTCTACCTGTTATCTGGACAAAAGAGTTCCATTAAGTATTTTGGTAAACTTAGATCAGACGTCAGAGATAAAACAAGCAAGTCAGAAGCCCTGATTACACAATTAGATGTGCTTATGGATAGAATTGAAAAAAAGAACACCTGGAAAAAGTAAATATTCCTGTGCCCTTGATTTCTATGTTCAAAGCAAGCCCCCCAATCTAGCGCAAGCGTCCGCTTGTGCTCCACTTGGTTTAAGTAACAAGTATGTTGTGATTGAAAGTTTTTAGATTTAATTTTCAACGTGAGTAGAAAATATAAGCTTGGAGATTCAAGCGAAATGTATTTTATAAGTTCCCCCGGCAATGGCGGCAGATTAGTTTTGTAAGATCGTTGGTGAAGAACATCAACGATGGCGGAGGAAGCACTTCACCGGCTCTATTGCCAATTTGTTTGTTATGGGCAGGTTTTCTATTTGTCTTTCGGTTTTTTGTTTCCAATTTGTTTTGGGTCTTTACCTTTTAATGCTGTCTTTGCGTTTAATGATGTAACCACTTTTTTCCCTGTTTGAGTTTCCAACGCTTTTCGGGCATCACCTGCGATTTTACCACCTCGTTGAGCCACTTTTGCACTTTCTTCAAAAGTTTTAGGACTTTCGACTTGTGAAATGTCTTTGGTAGAAGCCTCTGCAAGCATATTTAAAATCAGTTCGGTATTAGTCATATTGTCCCGAAGATTTTCCTTTTTCAGTCCTTTAAGAACTTTATATTCTTTGGTTGTTTTACCCGACCACGCTTTTGTAATGATGTCTGTTAAAGTTGCAAATTGCAGACCCTCTTTTAACCCTCGTTTTTTCCATTCGTCTGTAAGTTCTTTGCGGATTTCAATACTTTTTAGACGTTGGTTTATCCAATTTTCGGAATATCCTAAATTTAAATATTGCTCTAATGCTCTGTCAATGGTAATTTCTGGGTCTTGCATTTCATCCAAACGTTCTGATGCTAACTGTGCTAACCACAATTTAATCGGTTCTGCTTTTGGTGATGGAATAGATTGAATGAGTCTAAAAATTTGCTCTGTATCTGCCACGTCAGTCAGTCGCATTTTACCATCTAATGAAACCATTTTCAACTGTCCGATTTTTTCGGACAGTTCACTTCCTTCTTTTTTCAGCTTGATTTTTAAGTCACTCCAATATTTTCTCGGACGGTCTGTTCCTGTTAATACTTCTATTACATCAATAACCGAAATATACCAAAGTTCTTTTTTTTCGTCCCAATGGGTACGGACTTGCTTTTGTTCAAATATTTTTATGGCATTTTTTTTACTCATTTCATCTGTATATAATTCTTTTGCGAAGATAACAAAAACAGGCTTGAGATTTGCTATTCCACTGCCCCCACTGCCCGTGTTGGTGTTCTTCACCAACACGTTTTTTTGTAACGATCCATCGGAGT
>JAFDYY010000114.1 GCA_018267195.1 Bacteroidota bacterium
CAAGAGCCCGAGTGGCTGTTAGAGTGGCGCTTGAAAGCGTTTCGCGCTTGGCAAAAAATGATTGAACCAAAATGGGCCAACGTTACGTTTCCAAAAATCAATTATCAAGACATCATCTATTACTCTGCGCCCAAACAAAAAGTAAAGCCAAACAGTTTAGAAGAAATTGACCCCGAGCTTATCAAAACTTTTGAAAAGCTGGGCATTTCATTGACCGAACAAAAACGGTTAACAGGTGTGGCCGTTGATGCGGTGATTGATAGTGTTTCGGTGGCCACTACTTTTAAGGATAAACTCAAAGAACTTGGAATTATTTTTTGCTCCTTCAGCGAAGCTGTGCGCGAGCATCCTGAACTGGTAAAAAAATACTTGGGCAGTGTGGTGCCGATGAACGATAATTATTTTGCTGCGCTCAACTCGGCCGTATTCAGCGATGGTTCGTTCTGTTACATTCCTAAAGGCGTGCGTTGCCCCATGGAGTTGTCCACTTATTTCAGAATTAATGCGGCCAATACAGGACAATTTGAGCGCACGTTGATTATTGCGGATGAAGGTTCGTATGTGAGTTACCTCGAAGGCTGCACAGCACCGATGCGCGATGAAAACCAATTGCATGCAGCCGTGGTTGAACTTTATGCGATGAAAGATGCCGAGATAAAATACAGCACCGTACAAAACTGGTATCCGGGCGATAAAAATGGCAAAGGCGGCATTTACAATTTTGTAACCAAACGCGGGCTTTGCTTTGGCGACCATTCAAAAATTTCTTGGACACAAGTAGAAACCGGTTCGGCTATCACGTGGAAATATCCGTCTTGTGTATTGAAAGGTGATTATTCAATGGGTGAGTTTTATTCGGTGGCGGTAACGAATAATTATCAGCAAGCCGACACGGGCACCAAGATGATCCACATCGGAAAAAATACGCGGTCGCGGATTGTATCGAAAGGGATTTCAGCAGGCAAATCGCAAAACAGTTATCGCGGTCAGGTGCAGATTATGAAACGCGCTACTAACGCAAGAAACTTTTCACAATGCGATTCTTTATTGATGGGCGACCAATGCGGGGCGCATACGTTCCCTTACATTGATGTAGAAAATAATTCCTCAAAAATTGAACACGAAGCTACTACTTCAAAGATTGGCGAAGACCAAATCTTTTATTGCCTGCAACGCGGCATTGATGAAGAAGCAGCTGTGGCCCTGATTGTAAATGGGTATGCCAAAGAAGTATTAAACAAACTGCCTATGGAATTTGCCGTGGAAGCACAAAAATTATTGGCGTTGACATTAGAGGGAAGTGTTGGATAATAGGCAGTAGGCAAAAGCAATAGGCAATATAATTTGACCAAAACTTTGCCTATTTGGTTAGAGAAAAACTATGAATAAGTCCCTAACAACTATCTTATTACTTTGCTTGCTATTTTTGGATTGCTGCCATAAAGATGTGAAAAAAGATTGCGGGTGTGATTCAAAGATAGTCGCAACTATTCCTGATTCGGCAAATCTTGTGGGACAGATAAGTTATAAACGTCAACTTGACCCCAACGACAATTACTATAATAATGAATTTTGGATAGGGTACACTGAGCCTAATTGCGGAAATTGTATTCACCATATGATAGTTTGCAATGATGAGGTACTTAGTGATTTTCAATACTTAAAAGACTCAACATACGCGACCGCATCTATAAAATTTTCGGGATATTTGAAAAATGTCTGT
>JAFDYY010000115.1 GCA_018267195.1 Bacteroidota bacterium
TAATGATTTGCCCAGTCTTCTAATTTTTTTTGGTTGAGGAAAGCAGAGATGCCCTGTAGCGCTAATTCTATATTTTCGCCTGTAAACCAAGGGTTTTCATTCGCAGTTTCTTCAAAAAGATCCTTTTTTTGTTCGGCTGTAAGGCTTGTTATTTTTTCACCCAGCCGCCTTAAAGCGCTGATTCTAGTTTTACTATCCATGATTGAACCTTTGTGTAATAATGTTGTTTTTTGTACTGTAATGCGTTGTACTTATTTTTGCTGAAATTTATTGAAAACATAGGCCATGGCCATCAAAATAACAGACGAATGTATCAATTGTGGTGCCTGCGAGCCCGAATGCCCCAACACCGCCATCTATGAAGGCGGACGGGAGTGGGCTTGGGCCGATGGCACGCAATTAACCGAATTCAAATCCGAAGACGGCTCGCTCAAGAATGCTAAAGAACTGCAACTGCCGGTATCCAATGAGTTTTACTACATCGTTTCCGGAAAATGCACCGAGTGTACAGGGTTTCATGAGGAGCCTCAGTGTGCGGCTGTTTGCCCGGTAGATTGCTGTGTGCCTGATCCTGACCACGTAGAATCTAAAGAAGTGCTGATGGCTCGCAAAGCATACCTGCACAACGAAGAACTACAGGCTTAAGCTTTCACTACATCAGTTATCGCATTTTAGCCCGTTTTATCAAATAGGCTTGCAGTACGTCAAAATAATCATGACGGGCATTTACTGAAACAAAATCTATTTTTAGTTGGTCGCACTTCGTTTTTAGTTGAGTGTGTAATACTTGCCATTCACGGATCAATTTTTCTTTTACTTCGGCCGGGTTCAGTTTTAGTTTTTCTCCGGTTTCCAGATCAATAAATTCATACGGTCGTTCTTCAAAATTAAACCCTAATTCTGTATCGTGGTCGGTAACATGAAATAGCAACACTTCGTGCTGGTTATGTTTTAGGTGTTGTAAGGCTTTAAAAATTTCGCTTGTGTTATCGGCTTCAAACATATCGCTGAAAATAACCACCAGCGATCGCTGGTGTATCTTTTCGGCCAGCGTATGAAGAACTTCGGCAATGTTGGTCGAGCGTGTGGCCGGCAGGTCGCTTAATCTTTTTTCGAGTAACTTAAATAATTTGTCGAGATGTGCGGGGGTTGATTTTACAGAGGTAAGCTCCTCAAGATGGTCAGAAAATACAGCCAGGCCAACGGCATCGCGCTGGCGGCTTAACAAGTAAGAGAGGGCAGCCGCGGCATATACGCTAAACTGCATTTTTTGCATAGCCGGCCTAGGGTAATACATGGAAGGCGAGCAATCTAACGCTATCAGGCACCGCAGATTCGTTTCTTCCTCATATTGTTTGGTATAAAGCCGGTCGGTCCGCGCAAAAACTTTCCAGTCTATATGGCGGGTGCTTTGCCCTTCATTATAGAGCCGGTGCTCGGCAAATTCTACCGAAAAACCGTGGTATGGCGACTTGTGTAAGCCGGTAATAAAACCCTCCACCATCTGTTTGGCCAGCAATTCTAACCCACCTGCCTGCCTTACCTCATTAAAGTTTCGTGATAACATTTGCAAAAAAAAATTAAAATAGTACCTTCGAAATACCTAAACCAAAGACTAAACTAAACCTAACGAACAGTGGAAGAGAATAAGCCTAATGGCCGGGATGAAATTTACTCAGAAAAGGTGAAAGCCGGCAAGCGTACCTATTTTTTTGATG
>JAFDYY010000116.1 GCA_018267195.1 Bacteroidota bacterium
TTTTCTTTATCCTTCAAGAAGATGTAGAATTCAATATCTGAATATTTGTCCCCTTCATTTTTGGTAAATGACCCGTACATAAATACGGCAGAAATATTTTTATCATTTTGAGCTATTGACTTTGTTTTGTCAATCATTTGTAACTGTGTCATTTTCTAATTTTTTAATATTAACAATCGCCCTTTCTACTTTGCGTATTAAAGGATATTTCAATTCTTATTCTATCTTACAGTTACTTATAGCTTCATTTTCTTGAATGTTTTTCGTTGTTAATTGTTTCTTCAAATTACCGCCAACGTCCGTGCTGGCGCATATTGCGTGTATATCTATTTTCGTTTTTAAGGATACAATATACCTAAAAACCTCTCTCATACCTTAAAATCAAAAGATATATTTTTTAGGCAACGCTTACTTTTCATCCTTGTTTTTTAAAAACTTGCTGCCGGCCAGGTCGTCTAGCGGGCTTCTTATTTTATCTAATGCAAAACGACTTACATGGGTGTAAATCTCAGTGGTTTTAGACGACTCGTGCCCCAGCAGCACCTGTATGTACCGGGTAGAGGTGCCGCTTTCCAGCAGGTGCGTGGCAAAGGAGTGCCGCAGCGTATGCAGGGTAGCTTCTTTTATAATACCTGCTTTTTTCTTGGCGTTAATTAATACTTGCTGGATGCTGCGCTCGCTATACTGCCCCCCCTTTTCGCCTTCAAAAAGCCAATAGGCCGGCTTGTATTCGCTCAGGTATTTTTTTAAATACGGCACCAGCATTTGAGCCAGTATGCTCTGCCTGTCTTTACGGCCCTTGCTCGCTTTTACCAATACCGTGCCTCGGTTAAAATCAATATCGCCTACCCGCATTCGCAACATTTCGCCCCGCCTCAGCCCGGCCGAGTAGATTAGCATAAGCATGGTTTTGTGTTTCAGGTTTTGGGTTACTTTAAAAAGAGACAGTACCTCTTCCTGACTTAATACAGACGGCAACCGAAACTCTCTCATCGGGCGCTCCAGGTAATATACTTTGCGTTCTTGCTTCAGCACAACTTCATAAAAAAACTTAATGGCATTAATAGCCTGGTTCTGGGCCGAGCGGCTCACCTTCTTTTTTTCTACCAGGTAGAGCAGGTAGTTTCGTATCTCGGCTTCCGATAATTCGCTGGGCTGATGCGGCCGGTAAAAAAGCAAAAAGCGTTTAAACTGATCGAGGTAGGTTTTGGCAGTAGAGGGAGAGTAGCCCTTCAGGTGCATTTTTTGTTCCATTAGCCGCAGCATCGTTTTCATCTCTTCGTTTGCTGCAGATGTTTCGTCTTTTTTAAATTCCTCTTTTATATCGGCTTTCAGTTCATGATACCGAACGGCAGCCTGGTTTTTAAGGACGGATAAAATTTCGTCCAGCAAGTGCGGGCGTTGGGGTATGTACCAGCAGCGATGGGTTTTAGAAAATGTAACCTGCGGAATTTTTTTAATTTGTTTTATTAGCCCGGCATGATATATAAAATACAAAGCCAAACAATCCTGGTTGCGGTGAAAAAGTTTTTTTACCTCTACAGACGGAAGGACGATATTGGTTACCATAACGAATTAAATTTAGTTAAAAATTCCGGCAAGGGATGGCAGCCAAAAGCCCGAAGCGGGCGGGGCGTGTGCCGGCCGGACTTGCCGCGTACAGCCCGGCCCCGGGG
>JAFDYY010000117.1 GCA_018267195.1 Bacteroidota bacterium
TCCGTATTGTCCGTGGTGCCGTCCCCGTTGCCGCTTGCTTCGATGCCGCCCCACGGAAAACATGAAGGCAATATAAATCTTTTAAAAAAACGTGTTGGTGAAGAACACCAACACGGGTAGTTAGAACTTACTCAACAATAAATTGTATCATATTCGATTTAACCCATCCGGTGAAAACTTCAGCTCGATTTTTCTTTTTTTCCATGCTAATCCTATCATTGTCTATTATATTGGAAACATTTTCTCCACATGAATACATCAGATAAAAAAAGTACTTTCCTTTTTCCAGTTTTTCGATGTGAAGCATATCTACCTCAACAGTGATTTGTTTTGTTTCTCTTTTTTTAATCACCACAGTCTCGGCTAAATATTTCGCCATAATCTCTTTCCGAATATTCTCTTTGAAGTTTGGGTTATGAATCTTTGCAATGTCTAATTTACATGAATCACATTCTTTAGGAATGATCTCAACATGTTGTTTCTTTGCATTAAGAATAAAAACACCATTGATAGCAGCATTTTTTGTAACCCGAATCATATCTTGGTCAGTACTGTCAGAGAGAATGCTAAAAACAGTGACCTCTCTAAAGCGATAGAGAATGAAGTTATAATTTGATTTGTTTGTTATTTCAATTCTCAGTCGGAACGTAGGTTGCTTTCGATTCCAACGAATCAAGCTATCACTTATTCGATAGACAATTGAATCATTTTTCGTAAAAATCGAACCGTGTGCACAAGTATGAATAGTTGCACAAGCCAATGACAAAAACATTATGACTATTTTCATTTTGGGTAACCTGCTGGTAGATGGTTTGAGTAATAATTTAACTGCTGTTGTGTCATTTGGAGCTGGTCTGGGCTGAACCCATAATTTATTATCATGTTGAGTTGCCACGAATAAGCATTATATTCGCTTATTGCAGATGCATAAGAAACCTGTTGACTTGACTCGTTTGTATAGTAGCCATAGGTTCGTAACCAATTTTGATAATCTCCAAGTCTATCCGTTGCATGAACTATTTCATGACCGATTACCAACCATAGGAAGTCGGGATCGCCATTAGAGAATGCACTTGAGTTAATTGATAATTGAATTCTTCCTTTTGAAGAATAAAAACCTCTTGTGTCTCCCGGGGCGGACGGCCCTGTTCTATTGCCTGTGTCATCGTAGATATAAGTTACCTTACCAAGGAACTGTTGGTATTTCGAACCAAAGTTATTTTTTACGAATTCTTCAACTGGATTCTCACTTTGCGTCAGATAATCCTCCTCATTAATCGAAGCAACCATTGTTGACATATTTCCATTCTCCAGACTACTTAAATTGAAATTACCAAGCTTGTAATCGACCGTGCCATCCATGTTAAAGCTCACGCTGCCCCCCATCTGCAGCGTGCCGATCAAGCGCTGTGCATCGCGCCCTTTAAGCATATATCCGTCCGCGTAGGCATCTGCTTCAGCCTTCGCCAAATTGGCGGCCAACCTCGCTTCGTTAACGGCAATCCAGTATTGCGAAACGTTGGCTGCTTCGTCCAGCGAAGTGGCCGCGCTGCCGCCATTGCCGGGCGTAAAGGAAAAGCTCCAACCATCACCGTAGTAGAGGCCGTTGGTAATGGTCATGCGCCAGTTGCGCGGGTCATCTTCCGGTTTGGC
>JAFDYY010000118.1 GCA_018267195.1 Bacteroidota bacterium
CCCGTAGCCGGATCGGTATCCTGAAAATAAAAGGCTACTCCGATGGGGTCGGTTATAGAAGGGATGGTGGCCGATAAACTGTTGCCGGAAATAGTGGGAGACTGGGCGGTGGCAGATGCAGCTCCGGCTGCAATGCCATAACTATAAAATTTAGGGGCGGAAGAATAATTAACCGAGATGGAAATATTGAGGGCTGTTCCGGCAGAGGCAGCCGGATAGGTAAAGTTGCTGAAGGATAGTGGAACGATAAAAGGTGTAGCGCTGGTGGCCGTCTGTCCACCTACGGCTACCGAAATAGTATTGCTTTTAGCCCCGACCGGTACGGTTACTATTAAACTTGTCGGGGTGGAAACGGTTACCGTGGCCGAGATGCTTCCAAACTTTACGTTGTTGTTAGCGGGGGGGGTGCCATCGAACCCGGTGCCATTGATGGTAACGGGGGTGCCATAGGCTCCCGAAGAAGGAGTAAAGTTTGATATCGTGGGAACAACGGAAAAAGGCGTAGCGCTGGTGGCCGTCTGTCCGCCTACGGTTACATTTATCGTATTGCTTCCGCTAATGGCTGCGGGTACGGTTACTGTTAAACTCGTAGCGGTGGCAGTTGATACGGTGGCTGTGGTGCTGCCAAACTTTACCGTGTTGTTAGACACGGTAGTGCCATCAAAGCCTGTACCGGTAATGGTTACGGTGGAACCAATTATTCCGGAAGAAGGTAAAAAGCCTGATAGGGTAGGGATAACAGAAAAGGAAGATGCGCTGACGGCCGTCTGTCCGCCTACGGTTACATTTATCGTATTGTTGCCGCTAATGGCTGCGGGCACGGTTACCGTTAAACTCGTGGATGTGGAGGAGGTAACTGTCGCGCCAACTCCGTTAAACTTTACCGTGTTGTTAGAAGGTGTAGTGCCATCAAACCCTGCTCCCGTGATCGTTACGGATGTGCCGATTGCTCCGGAGGAAGGGCTAAAGTTTGATATTGTTGGAGGGTTTACCAAAAGGAGTGCTGACGAAGAAGTGATCGTGCCGCAGACCCCGGTTACAACAACCCGGTAATTGCCCTTATTACTGTTACTTGCATTGGAAATAGTGAGTGAAGAAGCAGTCTGCCCGGCCAGGGGGCCCCAGATACCGGTATTGTTGTCAAACTGCCATTGGTACGTAAACGGAGGAGTTCCGGCAGCAGTTACGGTAAACGAGGCATTTCCGCCAGTAACAACGGAAGCATTAACTGGTGATGTAGTGGTTGTACCTGCGTTTACTGTAAGCACCGCGTTAAGGGAGGTAACAGACGGCCCGCACCCACTAACCATTACCGTATAAGTGGCCGCATCGGCCGCACTGATCGAGGCGATGGAGAATGAAGAACTTGTAGCACCCCCGATAGCCGTTCCACCTTTGTACCATTGATAGGAATAAGGAGCCGTACCCGAAGCGGTTACACTAAGATTGTACGCCTGCCCCGGACACAACGAAGTGGCGGATGCCGGCTGGGTAGCGATGCTCACAGGAGGTTTAATGGTTAAAACGGCATTGGCCGAAGTTACCGGAGGTCCGCAGATTCCGCTTACCGTCACCGTATAAGTAGCCGCATCGGCCGCACTGATCGAGGCGATGG
>JAFDYY010000119.1 GCA_018267195.1 Bacteroidota bacterium
GTTGATTTTCATTCGTCAATCATGCCAATCGGTTTTCTATTGCATGATTTGGGTTGAAGTCATCAGCCTAAACAATTTTTGCTAACTTAGCCTGTTTAATACAAAAGCTCAATTATTATTCTGTTGCTTCGGGCACGAACCACACTTAAAATCAGTATTCTGCTGGCCGTATTGGTAAGCGGCCGGTGTGTGTTTGCCCAAAATACAAAGGGAGATAAACCGATTTTTAGTCAAAAAGCAGCCAAAGGAAAAAGGGTTAAATCTAAACCTAAGAGCAAAGCCAGTTTTAAAAATTTTTTCAGCCGAAGGGTGAATACCCATAGCGAATCGCGGGCATCGCGTGCGTTTATCAATAAGCCGATGCCTTATGCCCGAAAAAATGTGCCCGATCGTAACCGTACCGGAAAACCCATAGGAGGGCATCAGACACGGGTACGATCTTCATCAGCCCAGGCAGCCCGCAATAATATTTACCCCAGAAACTATCAATGGAATTTTAATCCATCGCCCACCCCACACGAAAACGGCCGGGGTTTTTCTAACCGGCAGCAAGTAGCCAAAATTAATTCGATGAATACCCGGAGGGAACCGCTTTCCGGCAAACGAGTCAGACCGCGATCTAATTCACGGCCTTTTAGAACGAGGAAGAGAACGAATGCCAACGTGTATTGGGGAAAAATTAAAGTGGGTGGTGAAAAATCGGTTTCTACAGACATTGCCGGAAGGCCATTGCGCAGGCGTGATTTTCATTCGGCCAACCCGGGAGCAGAACTCGAAAGAAAAATTATTCCCCGAAAAACATTACGGGGCGATCGTACTTACCGGGGTTCATTCATCAATCATGTGGTGGTTTCCTCTCCGGGGCATTCTCAGCGTGCCTGGAAGGGAGATATTTCAGGTCATGCACTACGCAAAATTAAACCACGACCAAGTGAAGTTTCCGGAAAAGATATTTCAATTTATCCGCACACACTCTCCAACTCTGGGAGGGCCAGAAACTATTCAAAACCCATTCCCACGCGGTTTCCCCAGCAAGGGGTTTCTATCTTACAAAAATTTCTATATAAAATACGCGGCCAACGAACGATAAAAGGCGGTGGAAGCAATAGCCGTATTTTTACCAACAACGGGCGGCCCGTTAATGTTAAGACTCCCGGCATGGGAGCCAACATGGGAAACTTTACCGGGAATATTAAAGGACCTGGCGGGAAGTTGTTTAGTCGCATAGGGCTTGACTATTCAGGTAATGTGAGAGCCATGCGTCCCCTTAAAGGCGGAGGGAGTAACAGCAAAAGATTTAATAACAACGGACACCCCATACAGGTACGCACACCAGGCATAGGAGCTAACATGGGGAACTTCAGAGGGAATGTGCGTGGGGGCGAAAAATCGTTTAGCCAGGCAGGGTATGGTTTTGCGGGTAATATTAAAACAGGAAGACCACTAAAGGGCGGAGGCAGCAACAGTGGCCGGATGTTTAACAACGGAGGGAGCCCGATCACGGTGCGTGTACCATCTAACGGTATGGGTACTTTCCGGGGGAATATGCGTGGAGGCGAAAAAACATTTAGCCAGGCAG
>JAFDYY010000011.1 GCA_018267195.1 Bacteroidota bacterium
ATTTGAATCAGGACTCTTAACCAAATTGTGTAAACTATTTTCAGGACGAGTCACTTTCTAAAAGGACTTTACAACCTCGACAAGAAAATTAAAAAGGCTGAAGCTGAGAATTGCTTTGTTTCTGAAATTACGATAGCCGAATTGAAATTCGGAGCAGAGAATAGCGAAAAGCAAGAAAAGAACAGAAAAACGGTTGACGAGTTCATAAGCAAATTCACAATCATTCCAATTTTCAACTCGCTTGACACCTATGCAAAGGAAAAAGCAAGACTGAGAAAGAAAGGGCTTCAGTTGGACGACTTCGATTTATTAATTGGGGCGACAGCAATTTCAAACAATTTGACTCTTGTGACAAGAAATGTTTCAGACTTCGAGAGGCTAAAAGGAATTGAAATTGAGAATTGGGTGGCAGAGTAAGGGAAAAGGCCACAACAAAATGTTTATGCAATGCGGTAGTTTGGTCTTAAATTAAAGTTTATGTTTCACAATGTAGTTCGGTCACGGAGGCAGGCCGGAGCAGGTTGGGATTACCATTCCGCTGCGCTTCATTTTTAAGTCCCCCATTCCCCGCACGGCATAAGCACAGACGTTAGTCAGAATGCCTAAAAATGAGAGAGTTTAAAAATAAAATACTAGGACTAATTTTTATCATTTTCACGTTGACAGGTCAAGCACAGTCAATAAAGACTGTTAAAGATAGTTTGACAAATAAGCCAGTGCCTTATGTTAACATATGGGTTGAGAATGAAATGATTGGGACGACCTCAGGTGAAAATGGAGAATTTCATTTCAGTAAAAGTCCTTCAGACAAGATTATCATCTTCTCTTCAATCGGTTATAAAACTAAGAAGGTTCAGTATAAAGACAACCTAACTACATTTTACCTGACACCCGATGCAATTCAATTAAAAGAAATTGTTGTTACAGGAGACAGGAAAAACAATTCAGTAATAATCGGTGACTTTAAAAAATCTATCGTTAGACATTATTTTGCTTGCTCGGGTTATCCTTATATGACAGGTAAGTATTTTCCATATGATGAATCTTATGCAGAGACACCTTATCTAGGAAAAATAGAAATACTAACAGCAATTGATATAAAAGATGCTAAATTCAATATTAGACTTTATACCATGAACGAATCAGGTATTCCTGATATACTAATATTCAATGAAAACATATTATGTACTGCAAAAAAAGGAACCAATCTGACAGCAGTAGACATCTCTGATAAACTAGTTGAAATACCTCGTACCGGAGTCCTAGTAGCAATCGAATTCTTAATTATTGAATCGAATAAACATCTTTATAAATACACTCTGGTGAATCAAAAAGAGAAATTAGAGGGAATCAGTTACGAACCTAAAGTCGGGACAATTCCTACCGAATCTGGGGAAAATAGTTGGCAGTATAATAAGGGCAAATGGGGCAGAACAACTAGAGCAACTTATTTAAAGTTACCGGAATATAAGGACAAGTTCACTGAGGCAGCTGTAAAATTGACCTTGACGAATTAACAGTTTCAAATTAAATGACGGACAAGGCACAGCTTGACTCGTCCTGAAAATAGATTACCTATCGAGTCAAAGTCAGGAGAAATCAAATTAAATTTGTTATTATTCGTGATGCACTAAAAAACCAGAATAAACTATGTCACTCCTCGAAAATTTTAACACGGCTGTTTCGCAATCGAAAGAATTGCCCTCGCGCCCATCCAATGAAGATCTTCTTCAGCTTTATGCACTCTTCAAACAAGCCACCGAAGGCGATGTCAGTGGCGAACGCCCGGGTGGATTTGATTTCAAGGCCATTGCCAAGTTTAGTGCATGGGAAGAGAAAAAAGGAACGAGCAAAGAGCAAGCCATGCAAGATTATGTGAATTTGGTGGAGCGCTTGAAAAAGGAACTCGCCTAACCGCGTGAACCTGTTTTATCAACCCAACATTCCGCAAGGGATTTTTCATCTCAATCATGAAGAGTCGCATCACGCCATACGTGTGTTGCGAATGAATGAAGGCCAGGAACTTAACCTGACGGATGGCCTTGGTTCGTTTTATCTTGCAAAGATTACAAAGCCCGATCCAAAGAAATGTGAATTTGAGATCATCGGAAATAAATCGGTCGAGCCAAAACCTTTTCATATTCACATAGCTATTGCGCCAACCAAAAATGCCGACCGCATGGAATGGTTTGTAGAAAAAGCTGTAGAAATCGGGGTTGATCGAATCAGCTTTATGTTTTGCAAAAACTCCGAGCGCAAAGTCATCAATCATGAGCGGATTGAAAAAGTGGCCGTCAGCGCGATGAAGCAATCGCAGCAAGCGTGGTTGCCAAAAATCAGCGAGATGATTCCCTTCAAAGAAATATTAAAAATTTTGGCCGACCAGAAAATGATTGCTTATGTCGATTCTTCAAACCCAAAGCATCTTCAATCGGTTGCCAAACCTGAAAAAAGATATTTAGTCCTCATCGGGCCGGAGGGTGATTTCTCGAAAGAAGAATTAGAACTTGCCTTACAAAGCGGTTTTGAAAAAGTGAGCCTCGGGCAAACCCGGTTGCGCACCGAAACTGCGGGATTAGTTGCTTGTCATACATTAAATCTTATCAACTAACGAAGAAGATTTCTTAATTTTCATTTTCAATTCAATTTGAAAATGACAACCACCGAAGCCAGAAAACAAATCCGGGAACTTACTGACAAAATCAATTACCACAACGAACTCTATTATCAAAAAAATAAAGCGGAGATCAGTGATTTTGAGTTTGATCAATTGCTCGAAAAATTAATTCAACTTGAAAAAGAATTTCCTGAATTAAAACTTCCCGATTCCCCCACCCAACGTGTAGGCGGAACCATTACCAAAGAGTTTCCTTCGGTTGTTCACCAATACCCCATGCTTTCGCTGGCCAATACTTATTCTCCCGAAGAACTGAAAGATTTTGATACACGCGTGGCCAAAGGGTTGGATGGCGAGCCGTATGAATATTTTTGCGAACTGAAATTTGATGGTGTTTCAATCAGTTTAAAATATGAAAATGGAATTTTAATGCAGGGTATTACGCGCGGAGATGGCGTACGCGGAGATGATGTTATAACCAATGTAAAAACCATCCGGTCGCTTCCGTTAAAAATCCAATCAAAAAATGTTCCTACCCGATTTGAAGTGCGAGGCGAAGTTTTTTTATCGAAAGAAGCCTTTCAGCAACTGAACCAAGAGCAAGAAGATGCTGGCGAAGAAACCTATGCCAACGCACGCAATACGGCCAGCGGCACGTTAAAGATGCAAGACAGTACTGAAGTGGCCAAACGAAAACTGGATTGCTATCTCTATTATTTATTGGGCGAAGAAAATAAAACACAAACACATGAAGAGTCGATCAAAAAAATTGAGTTGTGGGGGTTTCAGGTTTCGCAGACGTATAAAAAGTGCAAGAACATAGATGAGGTTTTAAAATACATTGACAGTTGGGAGAAAAAAAGAAATGAATTGCCGCTGGAAACCGATGGCGTTGTAATCAAAGTAAACAATCTCCGTCAGCAAAATGCGCTTGGCTTCACGGCAAAAAGTCCACGTTGGGCTATCGCCTACAAATACAAAGCTGAAAGTATCGGCACTCGCCTGAACGGAATTACGTATCAAGTCGGAAGAACCGGTGCCGTTACGCCTGTTGCCGAGCTAGAGCCTGTTTTTCTGGCGGGCACTACCGTGAAACGGGCATCGCTTCACAATGCCAACGAGATCGCGCGTCTTGATTTGCGCATCGGAGATTTTGTGTTTGTAGAAAAAGGCGGAGAGATTATTCCGAAAGTAACGGCCGTTGATCTTTCTAAGCGCAATGAAAAATTAAAGCCGGTTCAATACATTACGCATTGCCCCGAGTGTGGAACGGAATTGATCCGGCATGAAGATGAGGCTAATCATTACTGCCCCAACGAAAAGGGCTGCCGGCCACAGATTACCGGGCGAATCGTTCATTTTATTCAGCGCAAAGCCATGGACATTGATTCGCTGGGCGAGCGAACTATTGCCCAGCTGTATGACTTAGGTTTGGTAAAAACTCCGGCCGACCTATACGATCTTAAAAAAGAAGACATTCTGAAATTAGAGGGCTTTAAAGAACTCTCCACTCAAAATCTTTTGCAGGGAATTGAAGCCTCGAAATCGGTACCTTTTGAAGCCGTGTTGTTTGCCATCGGCATCCGCTTCGTGGGTAAAACCGTGGCCGAGAAACTGGCACGTTATTTCAAATCCATGGAAAACCTGTCGGCTGCCAGTTCTGAACAATTACTGGAAACACCCGAAGTGGGGGAGAAAATTGCGCAAAGTGTTTTCTCCTTTTTTCAAGACAAAGAAAATCAACACGAAATGGCCCGGCTAAAAAAAGCGGGGCTTCAGTTTGAATCTTCGTTTAAAGAGCCTAAAAAACTAAGCCATATTTTGCAGGGAAAATCCTTTGTCCTCTCTGGTACATTTCAAAATTACGAGCGCGACCAACTGAAGGATGTTATTATGGCCCACGGAGGCAAAGTGTTATCATCGGTTTCCGGCAAACTCGATTATCTAGTGGCCGGTGATAATATGGGGCCAGCCAAACGCGAGAAAGCCGAAAAACTGAAAGTAAAAATTATAAGCGAGCAAGAGTTTGAAGCCATGCTGAAATAAAAGTTTCAACTCAAAAAATATAATTAGGCTTGCAAATTGAATTTTGAATCTCGAATCTTGATACCCCGAACATTAACCGAGCTATGTTTAAAATGAATTTTTTGCGTTGGCGCACCCGCAAGGCGCTAAAAAAAAACGAAAGCCTGCGCACCAGCCTTCCCTACAAACAAGCCATCAATATGGGCATTCTCTTTAGTGTAGAAGACAAACAAAAGCATCTTGAAATAAAAGAATTTATTCACCGGTTAGAACAAGACGGAAAAAAAGTTCACATCCTTGAATACCTCCCGTTAAAAGCCGAGAACTATGAATTTATGTTCGATTTCTTTACGCTAAAAGAATTAAATTTTTGGGGTGAAATTACATCTGAAGCGGCTCAAAAATTTATTTCCATTCCGTTTGATTACTTATACTACATAGACCGGAAATCGAACCCGCTGGCTTTATACCTTTTGGCCGGAAGCAAGGCCAAATGCCGCGTAGGCCGGTACCATGAAGATGAAACTCATTTTTTTGAATTGATGATTGAGCAAAACGGAACCAATAAAGGCCTGATAGAAACCATGTTTAAATATACTCAACAATTGCGATGAGAAATTTTACCGGAACGGGTGTAGCCCTTGTTACGCCTCTTCATGACGATGGAAAAATCGATTTTCCGTCCTTAAAAAAATTACTAAACCACACCGCTAAAGGTGTAGATTATTTTGTGGTCATGGGCACCACAGGCGAGTCGGCTACCCTCTCGAAAGAAGAAAAAAAAGAAATTCTTCAATTCGTTATAAAACACAACCGTAAAAAACTACCGGTTGTTTACGGCATCGGTGGAAATAACACGGCTGCCGTACTGGAAGAAATTAAAACGGCTAACCTAAAAGGAGTAGATGCTCTCTTGTCGGTCAGCCCTTATTACAATAAACCCTCGCAGGAAGGAATATTCTTACATTTTCAAAAAGTAGCTAATGCCTCGCCTGTGCCGGTTATTCTGTACAATGTGCCCGGCCGCACCTCGTCTAACCTTACGGCAAGCACTACCCTGCGTTTAGCCCGGCACAAAAACATTATCGGCATTAAAGAAGCTTCCGGTAACCTGGAGCAGTGCATGAAAATTGCCAAAGAAAAACCAAAAGATTTTTTACTGATTTCGGGCGATGACCTGCTTACCATAGCCCTCTACTCTGTAGGCGGGCAAGGCGTTATCTCCGTATTGGCCAATGCCTACCCGGTTATTTTTAAAAAAATGACCGAACACGCCTCGTCCGGAAATTTTGCCAAGGCTGCTTCAGAAGTTTTTAAGCTGTTGGACATTAACGGCCCGATGTATGAAGAAGGAAACCCTACCGGAGTAAAATACTTATTGAGTTTGATGGGCATCTGCCAACCTCCGGTGCGTTTGCCTCTGGCAAAACCTTCGGTAGAACTGAAAAGGAAAATCGAAAAACTAAAACTTTAATCGAACCGCCTAACTTTTTATAGTCTATTCCGTTTCAGTTTTCAGTATTGTAATCTGTCTTTAAAAAATAAACCAATGAAAAATTCTTTACTGACACTCGTATCTGTTTTCCTGTTCCTCTCCGGCCAAGCCCAGGAGTTATACATTCCACGCGATGTAAAAGAGGCTTATAAAAAAGGAACCCGCTCGCCCGATGGAAAACTAGGAAAAAATTATTGGCAAAACACGGCCCGTTATGCCATTACCCTCAAGGCTCTCCCGCCCAACCGAACCATTCAAGGCGAGGAAACTATTGTCTATATAAACAACAGTCCAGACTCCATCCGGAACCCGGCCATCAAATTATTTCTCAATATTCATAAACCGGGGGCTCCGCGCAATAGTGGCGTGAGTGAAGACTACCTTACTTCCGGCATGCACATAGAGGCGGTAACCTTCAACGGTGCTCCCTATGCCTGGAAAGAAGCTCCATTTGCTTCCACCTGGCAAAGTATGCGGTTGCCCAAACCTTTGCCTCCACACGATTCTATGAAAATTACTTTCAAATGGCATTTTGAAATTTCTAAACAAAGCGGCCGCGAAGGGATGATTGACTCTACCACCTATTTTCTTGCCTACTTCTACCCGCGCATTGCCGTATTAGACGACTACAACGGATGGGATCGGATGAACTTTATGGATTCGCATGAATTTTACAGCGATTTCAACGACTATACCGTTACTATCCATGCGCCCAAAAATTATGTGGTGTGGGGAACGGGAACTTTGCAGCACCCTGAAAATTTATTACAACCCGAAATTTTACAGCGATTCACTCATTCATTTACCAGCGACCAGATCATTCATGTAGCCACCTTATCAGAATTTGCTCAAGGAAAGGTAACGAAACAAAATACCGTAAATCATTGGCAGTTTAAAGCACAAAACATTCCGGATATGGCCTTTGCCATTAGCGACCATTATCTGTGGGATGCCGGCAGCGTAGTGGTCGATAATGCTACCCAGCGCAGAGCCAGTGTGCAAGCCGTTTATGACGAACCTTCAGCCGACTTTAAACACATGGTAAAATTTGGAAAACATGCACTCCATTGGTTCTCGCGCCAGTGGCCCGGCATTCCATACCCTTACGAAAAAACAACTATTTTCCGTGGCTTTGCCGATATGGAATACCCCATGATGGTAAACGACAGTTCTTTTCCAGATACTACCTTTACCCGGTTTGTGGTAGAGCATGAGTTAGCGCATACCTATATGCCTTTTTATATGGGCATCAACGAAACCCGGTATGGCTTCATGGATGAGGGCTGGGCCACTACGCTTGAGTTGCTGATCGGACGAGCCGATATGGGAGCTGAAAAAGCAGATGAAATGTATAAGCAATTTCGCGTAATGGGGTGGGCCAGAGTTCCATCCTCTCATCAAGATATCCCCATCACTACCCCTGGCGATGCCCTTACGGGTGCCGGG
Source organism: Bacteroidota bacterium (assembly GCA_018267195.1). GTDB lineage: Bacteria > Bacteroidota > Bacteroidia > Cytophagales > Cyclobacteriaceae > ELB16-189. Next base: position 7,584 of record JAFDYY010000011.1, read on the forward strand.
TTTGGCAATAACGAATATGGCAAGGCATCGATCGGATATCTGGCTATGAAAGATTTACTGGGCGATGAAGTATTTAAAAAATGTTTACATGCTTATATGGACCGATGGCATGGGAAACACCCCACCCCGTGGGATTTCTTCTTTACCTTCAATGATGTTTCAAAAAGGAATCTGAACTGGTTTTGGAGTAACTGGTTTTTCTCTACCAACTACATAGACTTGGCTCTGAAAGAGGTGCGCCAAGCACAACCGGGCTACCTATTAACCATTGAAAACATAGGCGGAATGGCTGCCCCATTTGATGTGGTCATTACCAACGAAGATGGAACCACCGAACGCACCCACCAAACACCGGCCGTTTGGGAAAAAAACCAAAAGAGAACAACGATCACGGTTAATGCCAAAAAGAAAATTAAATCCATTACCATTGATGGTAATATTTGGATGGATGCAGACGAAACCAATAATAAGTGGGCGGCAAAATAAAAAGGTTGCCTTCGGGCAACCTTTTATCTGAATGATTATTCAGTGATTATTTTTCCTTATTTTTTAAATCCTGCACTTCTGAGCGGATTTCTTGTGCAGCGTTTTTAAGATCTTGCATGCCTTTGCGCAAGCGGGTACCGGCTGCGCTATTCCCTTTATTATAAAACTTGTCTGCATCCGGTTCGATGGAGGCAATCAGGGCTTTTAAGTCTTCAAATTTTTTCATTTTGTATAAAAGTTTAGTTAAAAAATTGGGTTCGGTAGTGCTAAGTTAGGCAAAAACCTTTAAAAACAACTAAAAACCCGCTTTTTTTAAGATTTGGTTACAGCCACCAGTTCTTCCTTCCTATAAAAACCATCGTCAAGCTTCGATTTTAAGGCAGAAAAGGCATTTAAGGTCTCTTCCACATCGGCCATAGAATGCGATGCCGTAGGGATGATTCTAAACATAATCACGTCTTTAGGCACTACCGGGTATATTACCACCGAGCAGAAAATACCATAGTTTTCCCTTAAATCCATACTCATGTTAGCCGCCTCACCTACGCCTCCTTTAAAAAGTACAGGGGTAGGTGGCGTTTGTGTAGGGTTGATCATGAAGCCTCGTTCTTTCAATCCGGTCTTCATGGCCGCCATTATTTTCTTTAAATCAGTTCTGAACTCCGGGTGCTTTTTTAGTAATTCCAACCGTTTCAATGCCCCGATCACGAGAGGCATAGGTAACGACTTCGCATAGATTTGCGAACGTACGCTGTAACGCAGATACTTTACTATTTTTTTTTCGCCAGCTACAAAAGCTCCGATACTGGCCATCGACTTGGCAAACGTAGAGAAGTATAAATCAATTTCATCTTGTACCCCTTGTTCTTCGCCTACCCCGGCACCGGTTGGGCCCATCGTTCCAAACCCATGGGCATCATCTACCAGCAAGCGGAAGTTGTATTTTTTCTTCAGCTCCACCACACCTTTTAAATCGCCCATATTTCCGCTCATGCCAAACACACCCTCCGTAATCACTAAAATTCCGCCACCGGTTTCGTTCGCTAATTTGGTGGCGCGCTGAAGTTGTTTTTCCAAATTCTCCAGATTGTTATGCGCATACACAAAACGCTTTCCCATGTGAAGACGAACACCATCAATAATGCAAGCATGCGATTCGGCATCGTACACGATCACATCTTTACGGCTAACCAGCGCATCTATAATAGAAAAAACCCCCTGATAGCCATAGTTAAGCAGCATGACATCCTCTTTTTTTATAAAGGCCGCCAATTGCTTTTCTAATTCAATGTGATGAACGGAGTTTCCGCTCATCATACGTGCGCCCATAGGAGCCGCTAAGCCATAGGTAGCCGTAGCCTCCGCATCGGCTTTCCGTACTTCAGGATGGTTGGCTAAGCCCAAGTAATTATTCAAACTCCAGTTCAGTACATTCTTACCATTAAATTTCATCCGTGGCCCAATTTCTCCTTCCAGTTTAGGAAAGAAAAAATAATCATCGGGCAGGTGCGAGTATTTGGCCAAAGGCCCTTCTTCCATGCGAAGCTTATCAAATAAATCAACCATTGCTTGAGTTTTTATGTTTAAATCCAAAATCGGTTCTATATTTTTTGTCGCAAAAATAGGAAAAAGCAAATCACGATAAAATTGAGCCTTATCGCTGATTGCCACAAATCTGTTTATCTTTGCGCCCTTAAATTTTTTAATAGCAGGTAAAGCACCTATTTTATGGAAGTAAGCAAAATCAGGAATATTGCCATCATTGCGCACGTTGACCACGGCAAAACCACGCTGGTGGACAAACTTTTACATGCCGGACATCTTTTTAAAGATCATGAAAACCCGGGCGAGCTCATTATGGACAGCAACGATCTGGAGCGTGAGCGGGGCATTACAATTTTAGCTAAAAACGTGTCCGTTCGATATAAAGATTATAAAATCAATGTAATAGACACCCCCGGCCACAGCGATTTTGGCGGAGAGGTAGAACGGGTACTCAATATGGCCGATGGTTGCCTATTGTTGGTAGATGCCTTTGAAGGTCCTATGCCACAAACTCGCTTTGTACTACAAAAGGCTTTGCAGCTCGGCCTGAAACCGATTGTAGTCATCAACAAAGTGGATAAAAAAAATTGTACACCCGATGAAGTGCATGAGCAAGTATTTGAATTGATGTTTGCCCTTGACGCCACCGAAGACCAGTTGAATTTTCCTACATTCTATGGCTCTGCCAAACAAGGCTGGATGAGCCAAGACTGGAAAACACCCACGACTGATATCAACGCACTGATTGAAGGAGTTATTGAACACATCCCCGCACCGAAAGTTTCTGAAGGTCCCACTCAACTGATGATTACTTCGCTTGAATATTCTTCGTACATCGGCCGGGTGGCGATCGGCCGTGTACAACGCGGCTCTATCAAAACCGGTCAGTTTGTGGCCTTGGTGAAACGCGATACCGGAGCCATTGTAAAAACCCGGGTAAAAGAAGTGTATGTGTTTGAAGGTTTTGAGAAAAAGAAAATGGAAGAGGTGAAGGCCGGTGAGATTTGTGCGCTTGTAGGGCTCGAAGGATTTGAAATTGGCGACACGGTTGCCGATATCGACAAGCCTGAAGCATTAAAATCGATCGCCATCGATGAACCTACCATGAGCATGCTTTTCACCATCAACACTTCGCCTTTCTATGGCAAGGAAGGCAAGTTTGTTACCTCACGTCACATCAAAGAAAGGCTTGACAAAGAATTGGAAAAAAACCTGGCTCTTCGCGTGGGCGATACAGGCTCGGCCGATAGCTTCATGGTCTTTGGCCGTGGTGTACTTCACCTGTCGGTATTAATTGAAACCATGCGCAGAGAGGGTTATGAACTTCAAATCGGGCAGCCTCAGGTAATATTTAAGGAGATTGATGGCGTTAAATGTGAACCGATGGAAGAACTGACCATCGACTTACCCGAGACCGATGCCGGCAAGGCCATCGAAACAGTTTCACAACGCAAAGGCGAAATGACCAATATGGAGCCCAAGGCCGACCGCATGGTTTTGAAATTCAATATTCCTTCACGCGGCATCATCGGTTTGCGCACTTACTTAATGAACACCACAGCCGGTGAAGCCGTAGTAACTCATCGGTATAAAGAATATCAGCCCTACAAAGGCGAAATCCCCGGTCGCATTAACGGCTCGCTCATTGTAATGGAGCAAGGCGAGGCAATCCCCTACAGTTTGCACAACCTGCAAGACCGTGGAAAGTTCTTTATCAATCCGGGCGAGGCAGTTTATGAAGGACAGGTGATTGGCGAACACAGCCGCAGTGGTGATTTGGTAATTAACGTAACAAAGACCAAAAAATTAACCAACATGCGCGCCTCCGGGGCAGACGAAAAAATGAAGATTGCGCCCGCTATAAAATTTTCGCTGGAAGAAGCCTTGGAATATATTCAGTCTGATGAGTATGTGGAAGTAACGCCTAAATCAATCCGGTTGAGAAAAATTTACCTAAACGAAACCGACCGCAAGCGCGAACGCAACCGGGCCGCTACGGCCAACGTATAAAATACGAATGAAACCGTTTTTATTAAAGCCAAAAGTAATTGCCCATACTTTTGGCTTTTTTTTATTAACAGCCGGGCCTCTCTTTTCGGTGGCCCAGCAAAAGCTGACAAAAAACCAAAAATGGGAAGCCCAAGCGGATACCCTGATGGCGCATGATGATTTTAAAAGCGCGGCACAGTTTTATTCCAAAATTCTTTCGCATCTAAAAAAAGAAGACCCGCACCATAATCCGCTTTTGTATAAACGGGCTTTAAGTTACTATCGGCTTCAGGATGCCGACCGGGCTCTTAAAGACATCAATGCTTACCTTGAAAAAAATACCGATAGTTCAAAAGCCTATTTGTTGCGGGCGTTAATCAACCAGTTACAGGGTGATGAAGAAAAGTTGCTGCCCGATGTAGATCAGGCAATCCGGTTAGGCAACAACAACCCCCAGCTTTTGCGCTGGCGAGCGATGTTGTGGTTGGGCCAGGGCGACTTTGCTGCGGCCCAAAAAGAATTTAGTCATCTTAAAAAATTTTCAGACGACCCCGAACTGGAAACCAATCTGGCCATGGCTTACCATGCGCTAAACCACACCGACAGTGCACTGATTTGTATTAACAAAGCGATAGAACTCGATCCTAATTTCCTGGGTGCCTATTTATATGGAGCTTCTTTTCTGATTGATGCCGAGCATTACACAGAAGCATTAGATTACCTTTCTGCCGGCCTGAAAATAGACCCTAAAAACGGAACCCTTTGGTTCTATAAAGGCGTAACATTAACCGAACTAAAACGCACCGATGAAGCTTGCCGCTGCTTTCGCAAAGCATTGAATAATGGCGAGGAAGATGCTATAGACTATTTAAAAGAAAATTGCTACGAAGTATATAAGGATTGATGTCTTAGCCGTCTATTCTTAAGTAACCGACCCTCTTATAAAGGTGCCCTCTCGTCAGTTTCCGGTAAAAATTTTGGCAATGTCATTGTAGAATACAAATACCATCAGCAGCAGCAATATGGCCATCCCTATTTTTACGGCATTCTCTAAAACTTTTTCTGAAGGCGCTTTTCCCGAAACCATTTCAAAAAGTAAAAACAACACATAGCCGCCATCGAGCCCGGGAATTGGAAGCAGGTTCATAAAAGCGAGCACCATTGAGAGCAGGCCAGTCATCCGCCAGAAGCGTTCCCAATCCCACACACCTCCGTACATTTTGGCCATCCCAATCGGGCCGGACAACGAATTTTTTATACTGAGTTCGTTGCGAAATATTTTTCCAAAGGCTTTCAGTTGCACCGTTATCACACTAAAGGCACGCCCGGGGCCAATCAGGATAGATTGTCCCAATGAGTAGTGTATTTCTTTTTCACCTTCGGCCGGAACCAAGAGGGGTTGTAAAGCAAAACCAATGTTGGTGTGTCCTTTAAAATATTCTTTATACGAAAGTAGCTGCTCTCCACGTTGCACCTTAAATGTGATGGAATCGCCTGTATGGTTTTTGAGGCCATCGCGAAGCTCATCAAAATAGGCTACGGGGTGTCCATTTAGCTCAACAATCTTATCACCTTTTTGCAGTCCGGCCTTTCCGGCAATTGAGTCTTTGGCAATTTCATCTACCACTATGGGTCTGCGGGGCAACAGAAATTTTCCGAGAGCATCTTTTTTTCCAAAGTTCTCGATGAAGTTGGCCGGAATAGAAATATCTATTTCTTTGTCGCCACGCAATACCGTGTAGTATGAGTTTTGCGAAAGCAATGCATCCGTTTTGGTGAGGTCGTCAAAATAGTCAAATGGTTTTCCATTAATCTTAACCACCTTGTCTCCGGTTTGAATTCCAATTTGTTGGGCCAACTCTTGGGCATAAACCCCTCCGTGCGCATTTACATAATCATTGAGAATAAATTTATCGCCAATAAAATACGTCATACCGATGAAGATCAGTACGCCCACCACCAAGTTTACAATGATTCCACCAAGCATTACAATCAGCCGTTGCCAGGCGGGCTTCGAGCGGAACTCCCACGGTTGAGGAGGTTGTTTCATTTGCTCCTTGTCCATGCTTTCATCCACCATGCCGGCAATTTTTACGTACCCCCCCAGCGGAAACCAGCCAATACCGTATTCGGTTTCGCCTTTCTTTTTCTTAAACAGAGCGAAGTTGGCCACGTTGGCCATGGGAAATAGAAAATCAAAAAAAAGATAAAATTTTTCTACCCGGATATGGAAAGTACGGGCCGCATAATAATGCCCCCACTCGTGCACCACTATCAATATTGAAAGGCTCAACAAAAGTTGAGCGGTCATAATCAATCCTTCCATCTCCGTTATTCTTTATTTAATGATTTTAAATTATTTTTTTTGATAAATTCCTTGGCTTTAGCTCGAACTTCTTTATCGGTTTGTATATAATCTTCCAACGTAGGGTTCGCCACAAAGTTCATCTTTATCAAACATTCTTCTACCACGGTTGTTATCTCTAAAAAATCAATTTTTTCGTTTAAAAATTCGGCTACCGCCACTTCATTGGCCGCATTAAGCACGCACGGAGCATTTCCTCCGCGGTTCATAGCCTCAAAAGCGAGCGCAAGATTACGAAAAGTTTCGGTATCGGGCTTTTCAAAAGTCAGTGCGGGATGTTTTGAAAAATCAAAACGTGGAAAATCGGCATTTAAACGCTCGGGGTAAGACATGGCAAATTGAATGGGTAAACGCATATCGGGCAGGCCGAGTTGTGCTTTTATGGAACCATCATAAAATTGTACCAGCGAATGAATAATGGATTGCGGATGGACAACTACTTCAATCTGTTCGGGTTTCAGCCCAAAAAGCCATTTGGCTTCAATTACCTCCAGGCCTTTGTTCATCAGAGTGGCCGAATCAATCGTTACTTTTGCACCCATTGTCCAGTTGGGGTGTTTAAGTGCCTGCGTTTTCGTAATTTTTTCTAATTCAGCTTTTTTCTTTCCCCGGAACGGACCCCCCGAAGCGGTAAGGATAATTTTTTCGATCGGGTTATAAAACTCGCCCACGATGCATTGAAAAATGGCTGAGTGTTCGGAATCTACCGGGTAAATATTTACTCCTTTTTGCCGGGCCAGGGCGGTAACTAAATCGCCTGCCACTACCAATGTTTCTTTATTGGCCAATGCTATGTTTTTACCGGCTTCGATGGCAGTGAACGTGGGTTTTAATCCTGAAAAGCCTACGAGGGCCGTCAACACCAAATCAATGGAATCCATCTGCACCACCGATGAAATTGCATTTTCTCCGGCAAAGACTTTTACATCGGTACGAGCCAGTGCTTCTTTTACTTTTTCGTAATGCTCCTCATTGGCAATGACAACCGCATTGGGTTTAAATTTTTTTGCTTGTACAATCAGCAAGTCGGCATTGTTTTGTGCCGTGAGCACCTCCGCTTCAAATTTTTCGGGGTGAGCGGCTATAACCTCCAGCGCCTGTGTGCCGATAGAGCCGGTAGAGCCAAGGATGGCGATATGTTTTTTATTTTGAGGCAAAGGAGATTTTAAAATTTAGCTTGAGATTGAATAGTATTAATTTAGAGTCAATCAAGATTGGAAATAATTTTTTGAATGCCTTCTCTCTGCTGCGGTAATATATCTTTCACCACATCCCAAACCAATTGCAGATCAACTTTGAGATACTCGTGAATAAGTTTGTCTCTTAACCCCGCCATTTTCATCTACGGAATATTCGGGTAAGAAACTTTCGTTTCCTTTGAAACCCTTTTTGTTGCTTCACCTATTATTTCAAAATTTCTGATAACTGCATCCTTCACCATTTTATTGACGAGGAAATCCTGTTCGGTCATTTCTTGAGTATATTGTAAAATTGATTCGATGGACTCGAGAATATGACTTAAATAGATTTTATCATTCTTCATTGACCGTGAGAGGCTTTATATCTAAATCAACATATGGCTTTACCAGGGGATCGAGTGATCCTTCGGTGACAAGATCTACTTTTACGCCAAGTGCTTCACTCAGTTCTTGTTCAATGCCAATTAAATCTAAAAGATTAATACTCTTACCCAGCTTAACCAACAGATCCAAATCACTATCTGGGCCATTTTCTCCACGAGCATATGACCCAAAAATCCACACACGAAAAGACTTGTAAGGCGCAAGCTTCTCAAAAATTATTTTCTTTTGGGCATCTGAAATCATCCGGCAAAGTTAATTAATGAAACCATTTGACCAACGCAATTGTCATTCGTAATAATAGTAATTTTCTGAATGCACCCCGAACACGAGCTAGATCTCATTCGCAAATCGCAACAGGGCGATGGAACCGCGTTTCGATTGTTGGTGGAGTCCCACCAGGCGTTGGCCTATTCCATCGCGTTTCGGTTCACGAGGGAAGAACAGGAATCAGAGGATATTGTTCAGGAAGCTTTTGTAAAAATTTGGAAAAATCTATCGAAGTATAATACCGAATTCAGATTTAAAACATGGCTGGCTCGGATTGTTACCAATCAATGTTTGGATTATCTGAAGTCGGCACGTAAGAAGAGTATGTCAAAGATTTTGATCAGTGAAGAGATGGCTATTTCGCATGAACTCAAAATGGAATCAGAAGAATTAAAAACAATCGTTTACAAGCTTGCCGATCAACTGACAGAGAAACAAAAAGCGGTCTTTATTCTTCGTGATCTTGAAATGTTGGAACCGGAAGAAGTCTGTTCGACTCTGCAAATGTCTGACGGGAACATGAAAAGTAACTTATACTACGCACGATTGAAAATAAAAGAAGGGCTTAGGAAATTTTATAAAGAATAAATGTATGGACTGCAGCGATTTTGAAAAAAATGTCATTCTCTACAATGAAATCCCCGAAGCACAACAAGATGCTTTGAAGCTTCATCTTAAAAGTTGCAAGAGTTGTGAGAGGCTTTTTCGGCAAACAATGCAAATGGAGCGGCTTGTTAAAGAGGTAGCATCACAGAAAATTACTTCGGCTAACACAGCGAAGTTGACAAGTCGGATCATGAAAGAAATTCACTTGCAATCTTCTCCAGGTTGGTTAGACCATGCTATAGATTTACTGCAAAATACGTTTATCAAAAAAGCACTCGCCACTATCTCGACAATTTTACTAGTTACCTTCTCAGTAGAATTTTTCAATGATACTCCTCCAGCCAAATATCAAAATCCCATTACCTCCGGTTTTGCTATTCTAAATTCAACGCTCTTCAAAGAAGAAACAGTGCGTCAGCGAAGTAAAACAAAATTCTTTACCGAATGTATTTCTCCTTTTAAGCCACAACAATATCTAATCGACTGCGCCAAATCAAAACTTAAATAAGATACAGATATGAAAAACCTGAATATACTTTTAGCTGCATCAGCTATTTCTCTTTTCGCTTGCGATCATCCCATGTCGTTTCATACGAAAGTAAATGAGGATGGATCTCTGGACAAGACAATCGTGATGGATAAAATAGAGGCCAACAAGGTTGATACCAATATTTTTGGAATTAGTGAAAAGAATAATTGGAAGGTAACGAAGACAAGAAACCCTGACTCAACTACCAAGTCGGATGAAGCTAAATACCGATTGGAATTTGTTCGCCATTTTGAAAGTGCCGATAAAATGAATGAGGTACTCGATCGCAATGTGGACACGCTTTTTCAGGTACAGTCAAAATTTGAAAAAAAATTTCGTTGGTTCTATACGTACATTCGATATTCGGAAACCATTCGGCCAATCAATCGTTTCAAAAAAGTTTTTCCGAAAAATTACTTCACCATCGAAGATAGTTTGTTCATCCAACGATTGCCACCTGAAGGCAGCCCGATTTCGAAAGCTGACAGCGTTAATTTAATTTTACTGAATGAGAAAATCTCCAGCCACTACACCAACATGGGAATCTTCAACGAGTTGTTTCCGGTGCTGGAGCAAGTGGTGAGGAATTACAACCAGGATAAAAAGTGGGGCGACACGCTCTACCGGAAACGTGAACGCATCTACGAACTCATTAATAAAGACCAAGGTAATTTTTTATCAGCTAAAAAAATTGCCGATGAACTTCACATTCCTCTGCCAAAAGAAGCAGACAAAGATTTTGATTCACTTTCAAAAGAATTCAACTCGCGTTTGAATTTCATGAGCTTTTCCCGCGATGGAAAATATGCGATTAGCTTTGCTATGCCGTGGGCCATCGTCAACACCAACGCAGACTCAGTGGCTGCTAACTACGCTGTGTGGAAACCTGTCATGCACAAGTTCGCCTTCAGCAACTACGAGATGTATGCCGAAAGCAGGAAATTAAATATCTGGGCAGTGATAGTTTCGGTTGGTATTGTTGGGCTAACTGTCTTTGTTTTGCGAAAAAGAAATTAGACAAAAAGTCTGAGTTCCTCCGCAATCTTCCGGTCGTTGCTCAGCCTCGGTACTTTATTTTGTCCGCCCAGTTTGCCTTGCGCCTTCATGTAATCGATAAAAGCATTTTTGCGAAGCGATGAAATCACTAAAGTGCGCAAAATATTTCCTGCAATCAGATCATCGTAATACACATTGAACTGGCGAAGGTTGTTGTCCAGCTCCAGCGAAAACGCATCTAAATCTTGGGGAGGATTGGCAAACTCAATCAGCCATTCGTGGTGCGGCATCCCTTCGTTCGGGGCTACATTGGGTGCCACGGTAAATTCTACCAACTGTGTTTCCGGAAATTTTTCGATCGTAGCCTTCATGGCTTTCTCTACTTCCTCTCCAATTACGTGTTCGCCAAAAGCGGATATAAAATGTTTGATGCGGCCGCTCACAATAATTCGATATGGATTTTTTGATACGAACTTGATTGTGTCACCGATTGAATAACCCCACAAGCCAGCATTGTTATTGATGACGAGTGCATAGTTTTTTCCGAGCTCCACTTCTTCAATGGAAAGTCGGGTGGGCTTTTCGTTAAAGTATTCTTCGGCTGGAATGAATTCAAAAAAGATTCCTGTATTCAATAGCAAAAGCAATCCTTCTGCACGCTGCGAATCCTGGTAGGCAATAAATCCTTCCGATGCCGGATACGTTTCGATCGAATCTACTTCCTTGCCGATCGTTTCAAACAGCTTGGCTCGATACGGTTCAAAATTCACACCACCATAAACGAACATCGAAAAATTCGGAAACACGTCTTTTATTTTCTTTCCTGTCTTCGCCACCATCCGATCAAAATACATTTGCGCCCATGGCGGAATACCGGAAATCAAAGTCATGTCAACATTTAAAGTCTCCTCTATAATTTTATCGAGCTTCTCTTCCCAATCTTCGATGCAGTTGGTAGCATAACTTGGCTTTTGATTTGATCTTAAATATTGTGGCACATGATGATTCACAATTCCTGAAAGTCGGCCGGTTTTAATTCCGGCTTTCTCATGCAACTCGGGGCTTCCTGAAAGAAAGATCAATCCGCCATCTAAAAAATTTCCATGACCGGTTTCGTGTACATAGCTCAACAAAGCATTGCGCGCACTATGGATGTGGTTAGGAATTGACTCTTTTGTAATAGGAATATATTTCGTGCCCGAGGTAGTGCCCGAAGTTTTGGCGAAGTAAGCCGGCTTGCCCTTCCACAAAATATTTTCCTCGCCCTGCAGCACCAGCTCAATGTACGGCTTCAGTGCCTCATAGTCTTTTACCGGCACTTGTTTCCTGAAATCTTCGTAATTCCGGATATCCGAAAAACCATGATCCTTCCCAAAAACGGTATGGCCAGCTTGGGCAATCAGCGACTGGAAAACTTTTTTTTGATACAATGAAGGATTGGATGACCACTGCAGCGTTTGCTTATGAATGTAGGCTGCGAATGGTTTGGCTAAAACAGAACGGATACCCATAGCGCAAAAATAGACCACCGGCAGCACAGATTAATATAGATGTTATAAAAAAAGCTGCCAACAGCGATTTCAACCGGATAACGATGCCTCCGAAAAAACTCAGCTACAAAGATCCTCCACTCACCAGTATAGACTCTACAAAAACCTCCGGCTGCAAAGTTTGTTTATGTAACAATTTTTCCATTTGCTCCGAGGCGAGTTTGCCCAGTTTGTACCCACTCGTTTCCACATAGGTAATAGTAGGTTTGTACAACGTAGGAATAAAGCCATTGCTGATGCCGATCACAGAAACATCGGCCGGTATTTTTAAATCTAATTCCTGAATGGCCCGCATCACGCCAATCAAAATCATATCGCCCATACAGAAAACCACATCGCAGGTATTTCTACCTTTCTTTTGCCAGGCTTCCTTAAAAACACGGTAAGAGTTATCACTATTTTCAGGCCACTCCACTGCTACGCGGATAGAAGGGAAATTTTGCAATGTGCTGATGAACGAAGATTTGCGTTGCTGGCTGATGCTCAGATGTGGGTGGCCAAATAAGGCCAACACATTTTTCTTGCCCTTCCGGATAATTTCTTCGGCCGCCATTTTAGCCGCTGCCTCATCGGCCAGGCAGGTTTTTACATGCCCGGCAGAAATGGGCACCCGGTCAAAAAAAACGACCGGAATATCCGACTCTTTCATCCTTTCAAACGGAGACAAATCTTCCGTTTCGATGGAGATAGCCGCAAACAAACCGCTTACCCTGTTTTGTCTGAAATGTTTTAAAGCCAAGTTTTCACCTTCTACATTATCGCCTGTTTGTATAATCATTACCGAATACCCATTCTTTCGGGCTTCTTCTTCTACTGCGGCAATGAATGAATCGTAAAAAAAATTATTGATGGTAGGAAGCGTAACCCCCAGTACATTGCTCTTTTTGGTGCGAAGTTGTTGGGCTGCCGTATTGGGTTCGTATTCGAGAGCAGCCGCCATTTTCCGTACTTTTTCTTTGGTATTTTTCGATACGCTATAATGATCATTCAGCGCCCGCGAAACGGTAGAAATGCTTACGTTCAGTGCTTCGGCAATTCTTTTAAGCGTGTTTGGCTGCATTTCTTTTAATAATGAATGATATCGTATTCCGTCCGGATAGCCCCTCCACAATTCGGTCAAAATATACGAAAACATAGTTTCACCGGCCGATGCAAAAACTCAAATTTCCCGCATGGAAAGGAGCCTAATCATTTGTATAAACCCATGAAAAATATACTTTTGCGGCTGGATTTTCCGGGGCTTTTCGGATAATTCATAAAAACTTTAAAATCAGCACCTTAACACATAATCTATACGACATGGCGAACTACGGTAAAATCACTCAGGTAATCGGTCCGGTAGTGGACGTGGCTTTTGACGAGCCCGGCTCCAAACTCCCCAACATTTTGGATTCATTGGAAGTAACCAAAGCAGACGGCACCCGCGTGGTGTTGGAGTGCCAAACACACTTGGGAGAAGACCGTGTGCGCACGGTAGCCATGGACGGAACCGAAGGACTGGTGCGCGGCATGAAAGTGCACGACACCGGCAACCCCATTAAAATGCCGATAGGCGATGATATTAAAGGCCGTTTGTTTAATGTAATTGGTGAGGCCATAGACGGGCTCCCCCAGCCCAAAGGCGAACAGGCATTGCCCATTCACCGCCAGGCTCCAAGCTATGAAAACCTTTCTACCTCCAGCGAGGTTCTCTTCACGGGAATTAAAGTAATTGACTTGATTGAGCCTTATGCCAAAGGTGGTAAAATCGGCTTGTTTGGCGGAGCCGGTGTAGGGAAAACCGTATTAATTCAGGAATTGATCAACAACATTGCCAAAGCCTATTCAGGTCTTTCCGTGTTTGCCGGAGTGGGCGAACGCACCCGCGAAGGAAATGACCTGCTGCGCGAGATGATTGAAGCCGGTATTGTAGATTACGGCCCTGAGTTTGTAAAATCACTTCATGCTGGCGGCTGGGATTTATCGAAAGTGGACAACCAGAAACTGAAAGATTCAAAAGCTACCTTCGTGTTTGGCCAAATGAATGAACCGCCCGGTGCCCGTGCCCGCGTGGCTCTTTCGGGCTTAACCGTGGCCGAATATTTCCGCGATGGCGATGGCAAAGGGAAAGGAAAAGACATTTTATTCTTCATTGATAATATTTTCCGTTTTACGCAAGCAGGCTCCGAAGTATCGGCTTTGTTAGGGCGTATGCCTTCGGCCGTGGGCTACCAACCTACACTAGCTACTGAAATGGGCGCCATGCAAGAACGCATTACCTCAACCAAAAATGGTTCGATTACATCGGTGCAGGCGGTTTATGTGCCGGCCGATGACTTGACCGACCCCGCCCCCGCTACTACTTTTGCGCACTTAGATGCCACCACCGTGTTAAGCCGTAAAATTGCCGAGCTTGGTATCTACCCGGCCGTAGATCCGCTGGATTCAACCTCTCGTATTTTGCGTGCCGATATTGTAGGCGATGAACATTATAACTGTGCCCAGCGTGTGAAGTTGATCTTGCAACGCTACAAAGAGTTGCAGGATATCATCGCCATTTTAGGTATGGATGAACTGAGCGAGGAAGATAAGCAGACGGTAGCACGAGCCAGACGTGTGCAACGTTTCTTATCACAACCCTTCCACGTGGCCGAAGCCTTTACCGGCTTAAAAGGCGCGTTGGTTGATATTAAAGATACCATCAAAGGCTTTAACATGATTATGGATGGCGAGGTTGATCACCTGCCCGAAATGGCCTTTAACTTAGTGGGCAGCATTGAAGAAGCCATTGCCAAAGGCGAAAAGATAATGGCCGAAGCGAAAGGTTAATTTAATTTGTTGATTCGTTGATGGGCCGGTTGATATGCTATCGGCTCATCCCCGAATTAACCCATCCCCGAATTAATATGTATTTAGAAATCATTACCCCTGAGAAAAAAATATTTGAAGGAGACGTGTACGCAGCCACCTTTCCGGGGGCCGATGGCTCCTTTCAAGTGTTAGATCACCACGCACCATTGGTTTCCTTGCTGAAAGACGGGGTGGTTACGTACAAATCTAAAGAAGCCACGCAGCAGGTAGCCATTACCGGTGGCGTGGTAGAAGTACTAAAAAACAAAGTTATCGTTTTAGCGGACGGGGTTATTTAACCTTTTTACACCTTAGTGATTCTTTGTAAATTGCTACAAATCTATTGTCATGATAAAGAATTACATTCCATTCTTTTTCTTTTTTGTAGCTACACTGGGTTTTTCTCAAAATAACTATCAAAAAAAAATAGCCCTGATTATTGGGGCGCAGAACTACACTTCATTGCCTGCCCTACGTCATTCTTTGTCAGATGCCCGCGACATGAGTGCCTCCTTAAAAGCCAAGGGTTTTGAAGTAGAATCACTCTACGACCCCAAAAGTAAACGCGAAATAAAGGAGGCCATTAATCGTTATTTTAACAACATGCGCGATCAAAATGGGGCAGTCGGCATCATCTTTTATGCTGGGCATGGGATGCAGTATGAAGGTGAAAATTATATCATTCCTACCACTGCTACTTTACAAAACCCGGGAGACCTTGAAGATTATTGTGTTCGCATGAATACCGTAATGGCCGTGCTTAAATCGGCTAGCCGGTCATTAAATATTCTGCTGTTAGATGCCTGCCGGTCACTTCCAACATTTACACGTGATAGCGGTGAGCAAGGACTTAGTCGTATGAATGCCCCACAAGGCTCTATCATTGTATTTGCCACACAACCGGGTAAAACAGCCTCAGATGGGGTAGGTAGAAATGGCTTGTTCACATCTAATCTATTAAAAATTATTAATGAGCCTAACCTCAACATCACCGATGTTTTTAAAAAAGTAAAACAAGAAGTGTACACCCAATCAGAAGAAAGGCAATTACCCTCGGTAGAAGATAACTCCATTGGTGGAGATTTTTATTTCAATCCGCCTATAGCCACCCCTACCACCAATAGAATGCCTATTAAAACTTCATCATCCACTCCGATAAATACGAAATCGTCCACTGAATCCACTACCGTTAAACCAACTCCGGTTGTACTATTGTCTGACGCAGAAGCAGCTATTGGGAAACAAATTTGGATGACAAAAAACTTGGATGTAGATCATTTTGCTGATGGGTCTGTTATACCTGAAGCAAAAAACGCTGACGAATGGGAGAAGGCCGGAAAAAAGCATTTACCAGCATGGAGTTATTATGAAAACGATCCGGCTAATAGTGAAAAGCATGGCAAACTGTACAATTGGTTTGCTGTGGCCGACCCAAAGAAATTATGTCCATCCGGGTGGCATGTGCCTTCCGATAAAGATTGGACAGCATTAATTACACAACTTGGCAATGATGCAAGCCTACTAAAAGCCGCTACCGATTGGAAAGATAATGGCAACGGAACAAACTCCTCTAACTTTTCGGGATTTCCAGGCGGATTTAGAAACGATTTTGGTTTTTTCTTTTATTTAGGGTCTAATGGGTATTGGTGGAGTGCCACAGAACCTAATCCCATTAGTGCCTGGAGCCGAAGCATTACCTATAAAAATGGAGCTATAACGCGAAGTTTTAGCAATAAAGCACTGGGTTATTCTGTGCGATGCCTAAAGGATTAATGAGTTTACAATATTTTTTAATTGATTGTTAATGTCTACTCATCACTTGATCTTTTTTAGTTTGGTATTTTTCCCAAGCCAATTCGTTTATCAAAAAGTTTCCATGGAAATGGTAACCCGGTCTGCCCGCCAGGGAAAGGCAAGCACCATCAAAGCATCCGTTATTTATACTTCCGAGGGAAAAATGGCTTGCCACTATGCCGAACCGGAAGAAGTATTGGTACTCAATAACACAAAAGGTGAGTTTACAGTATATGATTTTGTTAACAACACCGTGGCGCAAAAGCAAAATTATATACTCAGCTCCGAAACTAATCAACTCTTTTACTTTCTCGAAAATAACCGGGGAGACCTGGGGCTTTCTAAAATGGGTTTTATACTGAAGGAAACAAAATTTAAAGATGGTCTGCGAATTACTGTATGGTCTCCACCTATGCAACTTGCAAAAGAAGTGTCAAGAGTAGAGGTAGCTCACGATAAAAGTAATCCTATATTTCTTGGGTACTTCAATAAAAAAGGAAAAGCTATCAATAAAGTTTATTTTTATAACTACGAATGGGTAGCCGGTTTGCGTTTCCCCACATCCGTTACACAAATCAGTTCCATTAACGCAAAGGATTCAATCGTATCAAAAACTGTTTACTCAAATTTTAAGATAGACGACAAAGTAGATGATCAATATCTGAAGTTTAAAATTCCTTCCACCGCTAAAGTTATCGAATGAAAAAAATCATTGGTTTATTGATAGCATGGATGCTTGGTCATTGTACTTTAGCTCAATCTACTCATCAAGATCTTATATTATTAAAGCAACCAAAGGCTACTACACAACCTGTGATAGCCCAAAGCAAAAGAAAAAGTCCAATCACCAGATTTTATTTGCTGGGTGTGAAAATTTATCAACACTCAATTAGTGAACAATTAGCTACAAACTGCTCTTTTGAACTGACTTGTTCGCGTTTTAGCCGAGCTATGATAAATGAATATGGCCTTATAAAAGGATATTTTTTAACGTTCGATCGTCTCAGTCGATGCAATGTTATTAGCCCATTGGAAACGTTTCCTGTCCGACTAACCAAACAAGGAAAAATTATAGAATACGTAGATGATTTCCGGTTAAATTAAAAATGCGAAGACTCCCTTTTCTTGTTTTTATATTTCTATTTCAGAACCTCGATGGGCAATCCATTTCAAAAGAATTGCTGTTTGCCCAACATTTGTTGGTAAAAAAAAATTACAAAGAAGCCACTTATGTATTGGGTTTGCTAAAGCATCAACCCGCCATAACATCGATTCAACGCGACAGTATTCATTACTTTTTAGGCAATATTTATTACAATCAAAAAAATCTAGCGTACTCGATTACTCATTTTGATTCGGTATCTGCCTTGTCTGTACGGATGAGGACAGAAGCTATTTTCTTTAGTGCTTTTAGCCATGCTTACCTTAAAAAATTAAATAGGGCTGAGCAGCAAATGATTCATTACACCCCATTAGACAGTGTTGAGCAACATCTTCGCTTATTAGAATTATCAGGGATTTATCTTCTGCATCGTAATCTTAAAAAGTTCGATTCGCTTCAAAGATTAATAACTAAAACCAACTTTATTACCAGCCAGCAGGAAAAAGATTTACACACTCAGTATATTAAAATAACCGAGCAACCTAAAAAATCGCCCTGGGTAGCGGTCGCACTTTCTACCCTCATACCGGGGGCTGGTAAATTTTATGCCGGCCAAAAGGGCCAGGGCGTTTATACCTTTCTTATTTCAGTCGTGCTGGGTATGCAGGCCTGGGAGGGGTATCACAAAGATGGCCCTTCAAGTGTTCGGTTTATTGCTTACAGTTCTTTGTTTGCTTCACTCTATATTGGCACAATTTGGGGCAGTGCATTTTCTGTAAAAGTGCGAAGATATCAACTAAATGAAACGATTAATGATCAAATTCTATTTGATATGCATATTCCTTTGCGCACCGTTTTTCATTAAGGCGCAAACCAAATTAGCCGACAGTCTTTTTGCTACCGGTCAGTACCTTCAGGCTCGGGTAGAATACGAACGGCTTTTATATCTGGGGTTGTCGTATCCTAATGAGTTGTTGCTTAAAAAATCGTATTGCCTCAAAGCCCAGCAACAATATGAAGAAGCATATAACACACTTCAACGAGCTGATTTTTTTCAAGGATCGGACAGCCTCCAGTTTAAACTTTACTATGAGTCGGCATTGAATGCCTACCTTTCAGGCAAATATGATCTATGCCTCAACAAAATTCAAGAAGAGTATTATTATCTTCCCCAAATACATTCTCCTTTTCTGGAATTATTAGAGATCATGACACTAAACCAACAGCAAAATATTTCGGAAGCAAAGAAAAAATTTAATGAGTTCGTAATCCGACATCATCTCAGCACAAGCAGTCCTTATGTAGCTAAGAAGTTTAGAAAATTAAAAAATCCGGAAAGGGCAGAATCAATGTCTCATTTGCTTCCCGGTGTAGGCCAACTCTATGCAGGCTACCCGGGTCGGGGGATAACTTCGCTGGCAATTCAAGCCAGTCTGGTAACATTTGCAGGAGTAAGCTTTATTAATGGCTACTATTTCTCAGGAGCTTTTACAGGTGTGGGACTTTTCTATATGTTTAATAATGGTGGAGCTCGGCATGCACATTACCTGGCAGAAAAAAAGAATAGAGAAATTATTACCAAACTAAATAATGAAATAAAGAAGATAGCAAGCGAAATAATAAAATAATAAAAGGGATACTAATGCATCCCTTTTATTAAAATTAGTAGCTTAATTCCTATCAACCCCACATAAAGAATTTATTACTTCCTACATACTGGCTTATGTCTTCGTTGTTGATGATCAACACAATTAAGTCAATCAACGGCACAACGCCAAAAATACCACCACAGGTAATAAAGTACCACAAAATCATAATCGGTTTTGCTCCTAAATAAACCCGGTGAATAGCTATTCCACCTATAAGCAAATCCAATATAGCGGCTATCCAAGCATTTTTATCCGAAGAGGATGCCTGTACAGCTACCGGGTTAAGGAACAAAACGGCATCAGTAATAGTTTGCGCAACTGGTGCGGCCATTGCCAAGGTCGTTTCTACCGCGGCATCATCCACGTAATAAATAGATGTCGCCTTACTGTTGTAGGCTAACCCTAAGGTGCACACCAGCATTAATAATAAAGTTTTTTTCATAGTTGTTTGAGGTTTTATCTCTCAATGTTAATAAATAATAAGGCAGACAACAAGTAACTGATAAAACAATTATTGTCTATTTTTAATCTAATTTAGCCAAAACCATCCTGCCATGCGTTGCGTGTTCATCAGTTTCATTGTGTGTGTGTTTAACTCAGCGGGGTATTGCCAGGCTCAAGATACTTCAACAGAACTAAAG
Source organism: Bacteroidota bacterium (assembly GCA_018267195.1). Taxonomy (GTDB): domain Bacteria; phylum Bacteroidota; class Bacteroidia; order Cytophagales; family Cyclobacteriaceae; genus ELB16-189. Next base: position 27,515 of record JAFDYY010000011.1, read on the forward strand.
GCACTATATTCAATTTATGATTTTCAGTTCGAAAAATACCATAACCAATTGCGGGTACTTCCCGCTGACGAAACCTCATTAGCCCAACTATTGGAAATATTTTTCTTTCGATGGAAAGAAATTCCGGTTGCGTACAGTACTGCCAGCAGCCAGTATCAACAACTATTACTAAAAAACTTATCTGCACTTTTAAAAGAAAAAGAACCAACACCCTCAACTATTTACTATCAAATCTGTACATGTCTTTTTTTAGCTGAATACTATTCTTCTTTAAATGAAAACTGGTCGGCTTTAAAATATGCCCAAAAGGCATACCCATTGGTTATCGCTTCCCTCGACAAAAAAACTAATCAACCTGAATTTCTTTTTATAAATGGATTATACTTGTACTATATCGAATACTACAGAGAAAAAAATTTATTCTACCGGGTAGCTCTCTCGCCCCTCCGAAAAGGAAACAAGGAAGAAGGTTTAAAAATTTTAAATCAATGTCTTGAAAAAAAATCCATGATTCAAATAGAAGCTAAACTATATTTAGCCCACATCCTGCTTCACTTAGAAAAAAAAACCGATGAGGCGTTGCCTATTAGCCAGAGCCTCGCCATCTGTTTTCCTAAAAATTTAAAATTTGCTGAACTTTATGCCGAAAATTTAATTGCTGTAAAGAAATATGCGGAAGCCAATAAATTTGTTTCCATCTTAGAAACTCAACGTTCTCCTTATTATTCTATTCCGGGACACGTTCTTCGCGGGTTAATTGAAGAAGATTATCTAAATAATAAAAATAAAGCCAAAGAAGCTTACCTGTTTTCTACCAGGCAAGAACTTAAACCCGTAGAGTATTTTCAGAAAATTGCTCTGCAGCGATTAAAAAATGAATAAATAACTACAAAATATACTCGCTCAGGTCTTTATTTTTTGCCAACTCTTTCAGTTTTGTTTTTACAAGTTGGCTGGTAATCAGAATAGGCTGGCTGCTGGAGGCCTGGTCCGGCACATCAAACAAAAATTCATTCAGCAGTTTGCTCATTACCGTGTGCAATCTTCGGGCACCTATGTTTTCTACTTCGGCATTAATATCAAAAGCGGTTTGGGCAATTTCATCAATGGCCTCCGCATCAAACAAAATCTGAAATCCTTCAGCTTCAAATAATGCCTGATACTGTTTGGTGAGGGCATTTTTCGGTTCTTTCAATATGCGAACGAAGTCTTCGCGGGTGAGGCTGTTCAGTTCTACCCGGATGGGAAAACGTCCTTGCAATTCAGGGATTAAATCGGAAGGCTTCGATACATGGAAAGCGCCTGCCGCAATAAACAAGATATGATCGGTATTAACGATTCCGTATTTGGTATTGACCGAGCTGCCTTCTACGATCGGGAGTAGATCGCGCTGCACGCCTTCGCGGCTTACATCGGGGCCGCCCCCGCCCTTCTTTCCACCCGAGGCAATTTTATCTACCTCGTCAATAAAAATAATCCCCGCCTCTTCGGCTTTGCGGATCGCCTCCTCTTTTACTTCATCCATATCGATGAGTTTGGCTACCTCTTCTTCCAGCAATACTTTTCGTGCTTCGGCAATGGTCAGTTTTCTTTTTTTGTTTTTCTTGGGCATCATGCCGTTAAGCATCTCCTGCAGGTTCATCATCGATACTTCGTCCATCATGCCGGCACCGATCATTCCCACCCCGGACGGACCGCTTTGTTTAATGTCAATTTCAATTTTCCGGTCTTCCAGTTCTTTGTTTTTTATTTTCTCACGAAACACATTTCGGGTCCGCTCATTCAGCAACGTATCGTCATTCGGTTCTTCCCGGTTTTCGTTAGCCTCGTTGGGGGGTATGGCAAAACCGGCCGTTTTATGCAAAGGTGGGATAAGGGCATCTAAAATGATTTCTTCTGCGGCTTGTGCCGCCTTTTCTTTTACTTCTTCTTTTTTGCGCAACTTTACCATGTTTACCGATTGCTCGGCCAGATCGCGCACCATGCCTTCTACATCGCGGCCCACATAGCCCACCTCGGTAAATTTGGAAGCTTCTACTTTTACAAAAGGAGCTTCGGCAATTTTGGCCAGCCTTCGGGCAATTTCTGTTTTGCCTACCCCGGTGGCTCCGATCATTAAAATATTGTTGGGCACAATTTCGTTACGCATGTCGGCCGAGGCATTCATCCTCCTCCACCGGTTTCGCAGGGCGATCGCCACATGGCGTTTGGCTTCGTGCTGGCCCACAATGTATTTATCGAGTTCGGCCACAATTTGGCGGGGCGTTAGTTTCTGAGCATCGAGCATGAAATAGAAAATTTTAAATTAAAATATCGGTGAACTAAATATTAAATCAGGTTTCTCCCCCTTTCAGTTTTTAGGGGCTTCGGGCAAATGAAAGATCACGGGCTTAGTAACCTTTTCTTTCAGCAAGGCCATTTTTAAAACCTGATCTACGGACTCTACATAGTGAAACGACAACCCTTTGGTGTACGATTTTTCAATTTCGCTGATGTCGCGCTTATTTTTCTGGCTGAGGATAATTTCTTTAATACCACTTCTTTTGGCAGCCAGTATTTTTTCTTTGATGCCGCCCACCGGCAACACTTTGCCGCGCAAGGTTATTTCGCCCGTCATGGCTAAATGTGATTTTACTTTTCGTTGGGTAAAAGTAGAAGCCAGCGAGGTGAGCATGGTGATGCCGGCCGAAGGTCCGTCTTTCGGCACGGCTCCGGCCGGTACGTGTATGTGCAAATCGTAATTTTGAAACACGCGATGGTCTATGTTCAGCAAGTCGGCATTAGCCTTTAAATACGACAGCGCAGCCGTGGCCGATTCTTTCATCACCTCTCCTAATTGGCCTGAAATGGTAATGGCTCCTTTGCCTTTGCTCACGCTGGACTCTACAAACAAAATATCTCCGCCCACCTGCGTCCAGGCCAGGCCGGTTACCACTCCGGCAATATCATTTCCCTGATACATCTCCTCATCAAATATTTCGGCTCCGAGAATTTTTATCACTTCTTTCTCGCCCAGAGTTTCGGGCAGGTTTTCTTCCATGGCTTTTAATTTAGCCACGTGCCGGACCACCGACCCGATTTTTCTTTCGAGGCTTCGTACGCCCGATTCGCGGGTGTAGGCTTCAATTATTTTTAAGATTCCTTCTTTGGTAAAGGTTACATCGATGGGCAGGAGTCCGTGTTCTTTTACTTGTTTCGGTATCAGATGCCGCGTGGCAATCTGTAATTTTTCTTCTACCGTGTAGCCCGAAAGTTCAATAATCTCCATACGGTCGCGCAGGGCAGGCTGAATGGTGTCGAGCGAATTAGCCGTAGCGATAAACAGTACTTTCGATAAATCATATTCAGCTTCTAAATAATTATCGCCAAATGCATTGTTTTGTTCGGGGTCTAACACTTCCAGCAAAGCAGAGGAAGGGTCGCCCCGGAAATCGGTTTTTACTTTATCAATTTCATCGAGTACAAAAACAGGGTTAGATGATTTAGCTTTCTTAATGTTTTGTAAAATTTTACCGGGCATCGCGCCAATATAGGTTTTGCGGTGGCCGCGTATTTCGGCTTCATCGTGCAGCCCCCCCAAGCTCATGCGTACATAGTTTCTTCCCAATGCTTTGGCAATGGATTTTCCGAGCGATGTTTTACCCACTCCGGGCGGACCATACAAACACAGGATAGGCCCTTTCATGTCTTGCTTCAGTTTAATTACCGCCAGGTATTCTAAAATACGTGTCTTTACTTTTTCTAAACCAAAATGATCTTTATCTAAAATCTTTTTAGCTTTCTTTAAATTGAAATCGTCTTGGGTGTATTCTTCCCACGGCAAGTCGAGCATGAACTCCACATAGTTCATCATTACCGGAAAATCGGGAGCTTGCGGGTTGGTACGTTGCAGCTTATCCAGTTCTTTATTGAAGTGCTCGGCTACTGCCTTAGGCCATTTTTTTTCGGCTCCGCGTTTGCGCAGTTTTTCTATTTCTTTGTCGGGGCCATCGTAGCCCAGTTCGTCTTGAAGTACTTTAATCTGCTGTCGTAAAAAATAATCGCGCTGTTGCTGATCTATATCGGTGTGTACTTTTTTCTGGATCTCATGTTTAATCTCCAGCATCTGAATTTCCTTCAGCATGTACTGCAACAAAAGCGTACCTCGATCTATGATGTTATTAACTTCTAAAATTTTTTGTTTTTCGGCTACATCCACATTCAGGTTAGATGACAAAAAATGAATGAGGAATGCTGTGCTGCTTATATTATCGAGCGCTACCTGTGCTTCTTGCGGAATTTCAGGATTCAGTTTAAGAATTTTAGAGGCGGCATCTTTCAGCGATTGCACCAGCGCGGTGGCTTCTTTCGTTTGCAGGTCTAATGCCGGTTCGGTTTGTAATTCTATGCGGGCGGTAAGGAATGGTTCTTCGCTTGTATATTCTTTAATGGCAAAACGGTTCTTTCCCTGAATGATGATAGTCGTATTTCCATCGGGCAGCACCAGCATTTTAATAATCCGGGCAATGGTGCCGAAGCGGTAGAGGTCATCAATAACCGGCTCTTCGGCCAGTTTATTTTTTTGTGCCACCACCCCAATAATGCGGTTTCCCTGATAGGCTTTTTTTATCAGCCGGATCGATTTCTGGCGCGTAACGGTAATGGGGATAACTACTCCCGGAAACAGCACGGTGTTTTTTATAGGTAGAATTGAAATCTCTTCGGGCAGGTCTTCCGGGCGCAACTCTAAATCTTTTTCCGGGTTGATCAACTGAACCAGTTCTTCTGTTTCCTGCGGCTCGTCCGATACTAATATGGTTTCTTTAAACATAAATCAATGCCAATTTGACACAAAAAAGCTATGCCTGCAATTAAAATTACAAAGCGCGAAAGGTAGGTCAATACGCGTGCCAATCATTTATTCATTAAAATTGCACAGTAGCACCGGGGAGAATGGTAAAAATGTCATTGAGTTGTCAAATTTTTTAATCATTTTACATACAATGAAATGGCCGGGCTTTAATAAGCGATTACCCCAACTGCTGCTTCTTGTGGGATGTTCCTTGAGTTTGTCGGCTCAGGAAAAAAAATTCAAAAAGGAGAATGTGGTTCAGCTAAATGACTCGCTCACGACTTATAGTCAATCTCACCTGTTCGATTTTCCGAATGTAAACCGAGTCCGGTTTTACAACCATGCCGGCCAACTAAAGGAAATAAAACAACTCGATGGAGCCGGCAACGAGGCCAAAATGTATGTAGCCCTGCGAAACTACGTTTCTCAGTTCGGAGTCGAAAATTTTACGAAGAATGTGCCGATGATCTGGCGGCTGGCCCGTCTCTCTGAAAAATTCGGCCCGAAGGGCGAGGCCGTTTTACTTTACAAGTTAGTTTTAAAGCATCACCGGCAAGGCATTGATCTTACTAAACTTTACCGCACGTATGACTCCGTGGAGGCTGATAAGAAAAAATATTACGTGCCCCTGCAGGATTATTATGAGTTAGTAAACTACCGTAAAGAAATAGATACGCTTCGCCCGCCCCAATCGGTACTTACCCCCATGGGCAACTCCATCAATTCGGAAAAAGAAGATTATGGCCCGGCCATTGGCAACACCGATCAGGTGCTGCTGTTCACCTCCAAGCGCCACCACCACCGGCTGCGTGCCTACAATGAAGATATTTTCTTTTCCATCAAAAAAAATGGCGAATGGAGCCCGGCCGAAGGATTTAAAACCATCAACACCGAATATAACGAGGGCTCGTCTTGCCTCAGTCTGGATGGGAAGAGTTTATATTTTTCGCGTTGCAATGCCCCCGGCACGCTGGGCAATTGCGATTTGTATGTGGCCACGTTGAACCAAGACAGTGTGTGGAGCGATGTAAAAAATCTGGGACCAAAAGTAAACAGTGCCGACTGGGACTCTCATCCTTCCGTAAGCCATGGCGGAGATACTCTTTTCTTTGCCAGCAACCGCACGGGTGGGTTTGGGCAAACGGATATTTATTATTGTGTAAAAGATGCACAAGGAAACTGGGGACAAGCCAAGAATATAGGCCCCATCATCAATACAGCAAAAAGTGAAGTAAGCCCGTTCTTCCATCATAAATTCAATGTGCTTTACTTCAGTTCAGATGGCCACCCGCTCAACTTTGGCAACTTTGATATTTACAAATCCTACCAACTAAAAAACGGGTGGAGCGAACCGCAAAACATTGGGCCGCTGGTAAATGGTAGTGGCAGCGAATATTATTTTACCATCGACTCTAAAAGCCGCGACATCTATTATGCCCGCTCCACCCCCGACAACATCAAAAACCTGGATTTGTATTCGTTTCCGGTGCCGATGGAAGCACACCCCGAAGCGGTTGTACAACTTACCGGAAAAGTGAGAGACAAAAAAGGAAATGCCGCTCAGGGCATCGTGGCTATTGTTGATCTGAGCCAGGGAGTAGAGGTTACCCCCAAATACTTGCGCGAAGACGGCAGCTATGATTTTACGTTAATTAACAAACGAAATTATTTGCTCATCGTGCAGGGCGACAACTTTTTTCGTATCGAAGAGTTATTCTACTTAGAGGGTAACCGCGAAATCAATACGGTGGTGGAAGACATTGAAACAAAAATTGCTTTTCAGTCGCTGGAGTTTGAAAACAGCAAAGCCGATATCCTCATCAGTATGCACAGCGATTTGGCCAAGCTCGGAAATTTTCTGATTGACCATCCTCATGAAACGCTGAAGATCTCCGGCCACACCGATTCGGCAGGCGATGAAAAAAATAATCTGCAACTTTCGCAAGACCGGGCCGATGCTATTAAAACCTATTTGGTAAATGAGTATAAAATAGACATGCAACGAATTGAAGCCGTGGGCTATGGAAGTTCTCAACCGCTGGTAGAAGAGAAAACCGAAAAAGACAAACAACTAAACCGGAGGGTAGAGTTTGAAATTATAAAAAAATAGTTTGTATTAAGTGGCGTTCTTTCACCGGCACGCTTCGCTTACCTCAGGACAAAAACTGAGTAGTTTCTTCCACCTCTATTACAATATCATCTTCCCCTACTTCATCAAATGGGTTTTCCAGATGGTCTTGAATATTATCCAGGCTCACCAAAATAAAACTGTAAAGCACGGGCATTACGTACTCTAGTTGGGCAGAAAAATCATTAAACGTACTGGCAAAGTAAGGCCCGTACACAATGGGGAAAGCATAGATAAATGCTTTGCTGTAGGCCCGCAGCGTAATGGGCGTGCGGTACCGGTGTATAATGCGCATATTATCAAACGCAATAATCATTTTGCTGATATACTGGCTTACCCGCGAAATTTCTCCGCTCTGTACCCCAAAGTTTCGCAACTGCATGGTTAGCTCCGAGAGTTTAGAAAAAAGATCATACATTTTTGCTTCGTGGGTATCCCACTCGGAGCGGTCCGATTTCAACATGGTTTTAAGTGTGTGCAGCATATCGCGCACCAGTATGCGGGCTTGTGCCGGTAACTCATTTTCTTTGTTCGATGGCCAGTCGCGCGAAGCATAGTAAATAGCAATGGCGTGTCCTTTAAAGTCTGAAAGCCGCTGCAGGGCCGTTTCTCTTCGGGTATACGCAGATCCGATACTGAACACCACCGGAAATACAATGGCCACCCCCACCAGCATATCGGGAAACTTGGCCGTCCACCCGAGGCGGTAACACAAATACGTTGACAGCACCGCCATAAATGTGATGATGAATGTTTTATAGTTGATAATCATTCGGAAACTACTGATGATCTTTAGCATAGCCGGGAAGGATAGGTTTTAGGTAAACCAAATTATTAAAAATATACCGATATAAAAAAGGAAAGGAGTGGGGCGTATCTATAAAAAATCAATTCACTGCATTACCTCATTCATCAAATTCAAGTTTGGTCAATTGGTCGTTTCGGTAGCAATAAAACTCATAGCTGATTTTTGAGCCGAACTTAAATACTTTTTCCAGAAAAATACGGTCGTATTGGGTGGTCAGTTCATCGTACCGGACTTTCAGGGTAGAGGGGAGTTCATCGGGTTTTATGGGGCGCTCAATTTCCAATCCATCGTCTATGGCAAATTCCAACACCAGGCTGCTGTTTCGCCAGTTCATGGTGGTTTCATCGTGTAGGTTTTGTGAAAAAGAAATATGGTCTTGCTGAATAATGTTTTGGGAAGTATTAAAAAATAAAAATAAACCCGAGACCACCATGGCCCCATATCCGATTTTACGAAAAACATATTCGCTTAAATACGGCAAAATAAATTTTACCGTGTACGATGAAACTACCGAGGCCAGTGCGATAGCCAGCCCGATCCACCCGGCTTTGGCCGAATACAACCCTAAGAAAAAATAAATTATCAGCTTAATAGAATGGAGAAATATTTCGTTGGCCGCCCGTGTGGCCACAATTTCTTCTTTCGTCAGTCCATACCGTAAATAAAACCGATTAAACAAAAGGCCAATGGCTCCGGTGATACCCGATATCAACCCTGCCAAAAAACCGACTAAAGCCAGAACAAATGGCGGATATGGTTTCTCTTCGTTGACTTGTTGTTTTTTCGTTCTGAAAAGCTCCGGAATGTTGGCCAACAAAAAGAGGGCAACAAAAATTTGTAAATAAAAAGGATTAATCAATTTCATCAGCCAAGCTCCTAAGAGAACAGCCGGAATGGAAAAAGGAACAAACCAAAAAAATATTTTCCAGTGAATGGATTTCTTAAACACCACTATTCGCGAGGCCGAGCTGGCAAAGGTGCCGATGGTTAACGAAAACGGAATAACTGAAACAGGTAAAAATAAATTCAGCATCGGCAGCAAAATAAGGCTTGCCCCTCCCCCACAAATGGCGCTGACCCAAAACGCCATAACCGTAACCAAAAAAAGAAGAATGATTTTTAATGCCATACTAACGAGTTAGAGAATAAACCGGTTATGGCAGTATTTATTCTTTCTTATCGAGATCAGGCAAAGTAAAATTATCCAACGGACTGGGAAGTTTCATCATCGCTTCGATATCATTTACTGTGCGTGGAGCAGAAGAAGAAAGATGTTCATAGCCATTGGGTGTAATGAGGAAGTCATCTTCAATGCGAACCGCTATGCCCCACCATTTTTTATCGCATGGCGAGTTTTCAGGAATATAAATTCCGGGCTCGATGGTAATCATCATTCCTGCCTCCAGCCGGTTATACTCGCCCCGGTCGTGCACATCTAACCCGATGTGGTGGGTGCATCCATGCGGATAATACAGGTGCTTATCGTTTTCATTCTGAAGAATACCCAGTTCTTTTAACCCCCGGTTGATTACCCCGCGTGTGGCCAGATACACCTCTTTAAAGGAAGCACCCGGTTTGCATATTTTCATAGCTTCTTCCTGGGCTTTTAGCACCAGTTCATAAATTTGTTTTTGCTCAGGCGAAAACTTACCGTTCACCGGTATGGTGCGTGTAATATCGGCTGTGTAGCCGTGAAACTCTGCGCCCAGATCCATCAGTATTAATTCTTTGTTGGAAATAGTCGGTTTGTAATTATCAATGTAATGTAAAATACAGCCGTTGTGGCCGGCCCCTACTATGGAGGGGTAGCCCACATCTTCAGCCTGGTATTTTTTAAAGACAAATTCATGAATGCCCTGAATCTCGCGCTCGCTCATGCCGGGCTTTATGGCTTTCATTACTTCTACCTGCCCGGCACATGAGATGCGCACGGCTTTGCGCACCAACTCAATTTCTTCTTTTGTTTTTACGCCCCGCAGGTTATCCATAATAGTTTCCAAGCCCATTTTGTCCAGATTGCTTTTGGGAGGTTCTACCGTGAGGGTCGTTCGGTGAACATCGGGGTATTTTACTTTGGCTTTAAACTGAGCAATCAGGTTATACAAGTCAGACGAATCGCGGGGGTTGTCGCGCACATCGTTATTAAAATCAAAAAATAAAATGGAAGTAAATTTTGAAAAATCGAGATTGTATTGTTTGAAGAGGGAATTATTAAATGCCTGATCAAAGCCCAGATTTTCTTTTACTCCTTTATCGCCCAGCCTGCGGCCGGTCCACATTTCGCGAAGTTCATTTCGGGGTTGTACAAAAATAATTTCATTGTAAGCAGCGCCATTGGCTGAGTTTTGTTTTTCTTTAAATACCAACAACACCGCATCCGGTTCCCGGTAGCCGGTGAGGTAATAAAAATCCGGATCTTGGTGATAGACAAAATCCACATCGTTAGACCGGTTGCGCACCGGGTTGGCAAAAAAAACAGCCACCGAATTAGCCGGGAGTTTTTCGCGTAATTTTTCTCTGCGCTCGCGAAAAAATGTTTTCGATAAAAAATCGTTGGGCCAATCGGTCTCTTGCGCTGTTAAAGAAAAATAACAAAAGAAAAAAAACAGTGCACTTAGTTGTTTCATAAGTCTATTATTTAATAATGGATGGTTCACAACAAATGTTAATAACTTGATTCGGTAAGATAGGAAAAACTCCTAATTTTAACTTTATTCATGATTATCGGTTAACCCAAGAAATTACACACCATGCCTCATATTATCATCCTCTCTGCCAGCATCCGTAATGGTCGCAAGAGCCACCGCGTAGCCTTGTATTCTAAAAGATACCTGGAAGAAAATAACCTGGCAACAGCCACCCTTGCGGACCTCAACGAGTATAAGTTTCCGCTGTTTAACGAACGGTTGAAATTTCAACCCAACCCGACTGCCGATGTTATTGCGTTTGCTAACGATATCCGCTCGGCCGATGGTGTGATCATCGTTACCCCGGAATATAACGGAGGCTACCCCGCATCGCTTAAAAATGTAATTGATCTTCTCTACGATGAATGGCAGCGAAAACCCATTGCCATCTCTACGGTTTCAGATGGTGTATTTGGCGGAACCCAAGTGATTACTTCTCTCCAATTTACTTTATGGAAAATCCGGGCGTGGACGGTGGCAGCTCAATTTCCCGTTCCAAAAGTGGATGAACTGTTTGACACAACCGGCCACCCCACCGACCCGGAAAAAACTAACCAACGAGCCGGAGTGTTTGTAAATGAGTTGCTTTGGTGTATTGAAGCTAAAAAAAGGATGAGTCAATAATAATGAACGAAGCCTTTCTTTCTTTCCTCACTCAAAAAAAACTTTGTACCCCACACCACCATATTTTAGTGGCCGTAAGTGGCGGGCAAGATTCCATGGCCTTGTTGCACCTCTTCGTCCGTGCGGGTTTTCGGGTAAGTGTGGCGCATGTCAATTTTCAGTTGCGGGGAAAGGAATCAGATCAAGATCAGGAATTTGTAAAGAATTTTTGCCGGGCGGCAAGAATCCCGTTTTATTCTAAAAAATTTCAAACTGAAAAATACGCAGTTAAAAAATCGCTGTCCATCCAAATGGCAGCCCGGGCGCTGCGCTACGGTTGGTTTCACGAGTTGATGCTCCGGCATCGGTTTGACCGGCTGGCTACGGCTCATCACTTAAACGACTCCATCGAAACTGTGTTGATCAACATCACCCGCGGCACGGGTCTGGAAGGGCTGGACGGCATCGCTGCAAAAAATAAAAATATTATCCGGCCTCTGCTTTTCGCCACCCGCGAGCAAATCCATTCGTATGTTAAAGAAAATAAAATTCGTTGGCGGGAAGATGCCAGCAACAATACTGACGACTATGTGCGAAATTATTTGCGGCACCAGGTTATTCCGAAATTAAAAAAAATAAATCCATCGCTGGAAGATTCTGTAGCCGATATGCTGGAGAAAACGGCAGCCGGAAATGAACTGGCCGAAGCCGGCCTCTTGCAATGGAGAGAAAAATTTGAAACCATTCAGGGAGATCAAATCTTTTTTTTAAAAAAAGGTTTTTCAGGTTTCCACAATCCATGCGGATTGCTTTGGCTGTTGGTAAAAAAATATGGCTTTCATTTTGATCAGTGTCGGCAGGCCATCCGTTCCTTGGATAAACAGTCAGGCAAAAAATTTCTATCTGACAATTATGTATTGGGCATCGACCGGAAAAGTTTGATTCTCTCGCCTCAAAAAAAAGAAGAACCAGCTGTAACCATTACTAAAAATAAAACTCAAGTGACTTGGGGTGTTCGGCAATTAAAAATTTCTACACCTAAAAAAATTAAAATTTCAACCGACCGCTACACTGCTCTGTTGGATTCAGCCAAACTCACATTCCCGATTATCTGGAGAGCTTGGAAAAAAGGTGATTTTTTTTATCCCTTGGGTATGGATAAACGAAAGAAAGTGAGTGATTTTCTCATTGATCGAAAAATTTCTATTTCCGAAAAGAAAAATGTAACGGTAATTGAGTCGGCTGGGGAAATTGCCTGGTTGGTGGGATACCGTATTAGCGACCGGTTTAAAATAACCGATCGCACGCAAGCCCTTACAAAACTGGAATTTAAAACAACCGCTCTAAAATCCGGGCAAGTTGATTGAGATAACGAGCATCGGTATCATCAAAGTTATTAATCCGGTCGCTGTCTACATCCAACACTGCGGAAACCATCCCGTTGGCAAACACAGGCACCACAATTTCTGATTTGGAATCGGAGTTACAAGCAATATGCCCCGGAAATTCTTCTACATTCGGAACGGTAATTATTCGGGCTTCTTTCCAGGCTGTGCCACAAACCCCCTTGCCCCACTGGATGCGGGTGCAGGCCACCGGCCCCTGAAAAGGGCCTAGTACTAATTCGTTTTCCTTTACTAAATAAAAACCTACCCAAAAAAAATTAAACGTTTGCCAAAGCGCAGCCGCCACGTTAGCCAAGTTAGCAATCCGTTCTTTTTCTCCGGCTATCAGTGATTCAATTTGCGGAAGCAAAACCTCGTAGCGTTCTGCTTTTCCGGCTGATTGAGCTATCAATAAATTTTCAGCCATGTTTATTCGGCTGGTGTCTGTGTTTCAGAAACTGGTATTTCAGAAGCAGGCTGTCCATCATGGGTCTTTCCTGATTGTTGGTGTGGAAAGAATTTTTTTTGAAAAATCAACACGGTGGCCACCCCTATAAAAATGGAAGAATCGGCAATGTTAAACACCGGACTGAAAAACTCAAACTCACCACCGGGGTTGAGGGGAAACCACTCGGGTATTTGAATGTGAAACAACGGAAAATAAAGCATGTCTATTACTTCGCCATGAAACCACTTAACAGGTGCCCCCAGAGCATTGTTTTCTAAAAACACACCATAAAATATACTGTCTATAACATTACCTATAGCGCCACCTAAAATCAGCGCGAGACATATCAAAAATCCCGGATGGAGTTTTTTTCGTACAGACGAAACCAGATAATACCCAATCCCCACCATAGCACCCATCCTAAAAAAGGTAAGCGCCAGTTTTCCAAACTCGTTTTCCCACCGAATGCCAAAGGCCATACCGGGATTAAGTAAATAGTGTAACCGAAACCATTGCCCGATTACATTAATCTCTTCGCCCAGTTGCATGTGGTGATAAACCAACAATTTGCTGGCCTGGTCAATGGCGATGACGAACAAGGCTACTAAAAAGTATTTCAGAACTTTCATCCGCTACAATTTTTTAATTTTCATTTTAAGTATAAACTCATCCATCTCTACCTCGGTGGCATCGGCCAGTTTATCTTTAAGTTCTAAACTCAGCGCCTGCGTTTCAGTGCAGATGTAGTCTTTATATTCGGTAAGTGAGGCCCATGCCAACTCATTCTCTTTCTCTACTTCAATGCCGATTTTGTCGAGCACTTCAAAGCCCGATTCTTTTCGCAAGTTCTGAACCCGGTTTACAAAATCGCGGGCGATGCCTTCGCGTTTTAGTTCGGGGGTAATGGTTATATCCAGTGCCACGGTAACATTGTGTTCAGTAGCTACCGACCACCCCGGGATATCTTGCGAGGAGATCAATACATCTTCTGTTACCAAATCAAACCCGCCTTTGGTAAAAGTTCCTTTTTTCTCAAGTTGATTTATTTCTTCTTTTGTTAACGAATTAATCACCCCCGATACTTCTTTCATCTTCGGGCCATACTGCTTGCCCAGTCTGGCAAAATTGGGTTTTACGCTCTTCACCAGCAAGCCTGAGGCATCGTCAATATATTCAATCGATTTTACGTTCACTTCAGATTTGATAATCTCTTCCACGTCCTGAATACGCCTGGCAAATTTCTCATCGAGTACCGGAAGTAAAATCCGTTGCAAGGGCGTGCGCACTTTTATTTTGCTGTGCTTGCGAATAGAATGTACCAGCGAACAAATGGTTTGCGCATAATCCATAGAAAGTTCCAACTCCCGATCGATACGGGCGGCTTCCGCTTTTACCAAATCGGTGTGATGAATGGATTCAAACCGGAGCGGGGTGTTATTCTCTTTTGCTTTTTCGCGGATATTTCGGGTCAAGTTCCCATAAAGCCAGTCGGCATAAAACGGGGCCATGGGCGACATTAGCTGAGCTGTTACCATCAAACATTCATACAGTGTTTCGTACGCGGCTTTCTTATCTTCCGATACATCGCCCCGCAGGTTAGGTTGCCAAAACCGTTTGCGGTTCAGGCGCACATACCAATTGCTCAGGTGGTCATTTACAAACTCCTGAATAGCACGCGCTGCTTTAGTCGGTTCGTAGTCTTCATAAGCGGCTGTCACTTCCAGAATCAGCGATTGCAGTTTAGAAATAATCCACTGGTCAAGGTGCGTTAGCTTGGCATAAGCTACTGTATTCATTTCATCTTTTATAAACCCATCAATGTTGGCGTAGAGCGCAAAAAAGGAATAGGTGTTTTGCAAAGTGCCAAAAAATCTGCGTTGGGTTTCTTCTACTCCGGAAAAATCGAACTTCAAATTATCCCACGGAGGTGCATTTTCAATCATGTACCAGCGGAGTACATCCGCTCCATATTTCTCCATGGCCGCAAACGGGTCTACCACATTGCCTTTGCGTTTGCTCATTTTGTTTCCGTCTTTGTCGAGGACCAGACCATTGGAAATTACATTCTTGAAAGCCACGCTGTCGAACAATAAGCCGGCAATGGCGTGCAGGGTAAAAAACCAACCACGGGTTTGATCCACGCCTTCGGCAATATAATCGGCCGGAAAGGATACCCCGAACAATTCTTTATTTTCAAATGGATAATGCAGTTGGGCATACGGCATGGCGCCTGAATCAAACCACACATCAATCAAATCCGGCTCGCGGTACATCGGCTGGCCTGCCGCGCTTGACAGGATGATGCGATCGACATACGGGCGATGTAAATCATTTAAGTTTACAGAGTCGTTTTTAATCCCGGCTTTTTCGGCTTTGGCTATTTCATTTTTTAATTCCTCAACCGAGCCGATACAAATTTCTTCTTTCCCATCTTTCGTTCGCCAGATGGGAAGCGGGGTTCCCCAAAACCGCGACCGCGATAAATTCCAGTCCACCAAATTTTCAAGCCAATTACCAAAACGGCCTGTGCCGGTACTCTCGGGTTTCCAGTTGATAGTTTTGTTCAGTGCAACCAGCCGGTCTTTCATGGCCGTGGTTTTAATAAACCAGGCATCGAGCGGGTAATACAGCACGGGTTTGTCGGTACGCCAGGAGTGCGGGTACGTATGCTCGTACTTTTCCACTTTAAAGGCTTTGTTCTCTTCCTTTAAAATAATGGAGATGATTACGTCTGTGTTTTTAT
Organism: Bacteroidota bacterium; assembly: GCA_018267195.1. GTDB lineage: Bacteria > Bacteroidota > Bacteroidia > Cytophagales > Cyclobacteriaceae > ELB16-189. Next base: position 43,148 of record JAFDYY010000011.1, read on the forward strand.
AGTCGGGGTTGTTTTCGTCTTCCTCTGTATAATTTTTTACATAAAAATCATTTTCAGAAAGCGGTTTGTGGGTTTTAATTTTGTAGTGTTCCACACCTTCTTTCAATTTTACGCCAATCTCTTTTACAAATTTTCCTTTGCGGTCAACCGTGGGTACTTCGTTGCCGGCTTCATCGCGCAAGGTAAGCGGAGGGATACCGTATTGCTTAGATACCCGGAAGTCGTCTGCACCAAATGTGGGCGAGCTATGCACGATACCAGTTCCGTCTTCAGTAGTTACAAAATCTGCGGCTACCACCTGAAATGCTTTGTCGGCATCGTGCATCGGGAGCAAGTAAGGCATGAGTTGCTCGTAGTGAAGGCCTATTAATTGGCTGCCCTTAAATTCGTCTGCTATTTCAAATGGAATGGCTTTGTCGCCTGCTTTGTAATCGGCAAGCTTCAGGTCTTTGTTTTTTTCTGAAAAATATTTTCCTACCAGATCTTTTGCCAACACCACCGTTATTGCCTTAAAAGTGTACGGATTAAATGTGTTTACCCGTACATACGAAATCTTCCCGCCTACCACCAAAGAGGTATTCGATGGCAGCGTCCACGGGGTGGTAGTCCAGGCCAAAAAATAAACCGGTAAGTCGTGCCCCACAAACAAAAACTCGCTCTTAGCCTCGCGAATCACTTTAAACTGTGCCACTACCGAAGTGTCTTTTACATTTTTGTAGCAACCGGGTTGGTTTAGTTCGTGCGAGCTTAAGCCGGTTCCATCCGAAGGCGAATAGGGTTGAATGGTGTAGCCTTTATACAGCAACCCTTTTTGATAAAATTGCTTTAGTATCCACCATACGGTTTCAATGTAGTCGTTGTTGTAGGTGATGTACGGATTTTTTAGATCTACCCAGTAGCCCATTTTTTCGGTGAGGTCATCCCACTGGTCTTTATACATCATTACCGTTTCGCGGCACTTTTGGTTGTATTCTTCAATGGAAATTTTCTTACCTATGTCGTCTTTGGTAATGCCAAGTTGTTTTTCTACCTGCAACTCTACCGGAAGCCCGTGCGTATCCCAGCCGCCTTTGCGTTTTACCTGAAAACCCTGCAGTGTTTTATAACGGCAAAAAATATCTTTTACCGTGCGAGCCATTACATGGTGTATGCCCGGAGTGCCATTGGCTGAGGGAGGGCCCTCGTAAAAAGTAAATGTTTGTTTACCCTCGCGGTAAAGCACTGATTTTTCAAAAACCTGTTCGTGCTTCCAGAACGAAAGCACCTCGGCTGCTACGCGAGAAAGATTGAATTCTTTGTATTCGTTGTATTTGCCCACAAAATAAAAAATGAGGGCGCAATTTAGCTAAATTCCGTATGAGAAATCGGGGGTGGCAACCAAATTTACGCGGTTGGGCAGCTCCTTTCTTTTCAGTTTTTCAACTTCCGGTTTTCCGGGTTTTGAAATAAGGTTGTTTCTGTTTGCTACTGCTCTACACCTTCGGTTTCAATGTAGTTGATCAGCACAAAAGTTACCAGTAAGCTGGAGAAAACGCCTTCTAACGCCACGATAAATGCAACGATATAGGGATTGAGGTAACGCCCCATTGATTCGTTATCAATAATCCACTGCATAAACGAGTGGTCTGCTTTCATATAAAGAAACATAAACAAGGCAAAAGCCAGCGAGGCTACCCCACCGGTGGCCACCCCCACGGCCAGTGCCCGGAAATAATGAATTCGATGCTGGTGGGTTTCCTTAAATTTCTTCAGCCCAAAATAAATGCCCACGGCCAATACCAGTAAATTAAGCAAGCGAAGTTCAACAATATGTGCCCGGCCTATAACCTGCATCATCACAAAAAATAAAATCAATCCGGCAGCAATGCGCAATCCGTAGCTTTCAGGAATGTGTTTGGGGTTGTTGATAAAGCTCATGAGGTCGGGGTTTTAGTATATGAAATTTTATACTTTTTAGCCTGACAAGCAATGTTTGGCAACTAAAAATTTAGACGGGTTACCGTTCGGCCGAATTTGCAGCCCCAACCTATTCTAACATTAAAGCCACCTGAAAATAATTGTTTACAGCTCCCAACAGTTTGGTTTTTATGTAGTACGAATCGCAAAAAACTTTGAAGGCGTAAAATTCGTGATTGGGTACATTAAATTCATCGAACAATAAAATATCACCTTTCTTTAAAAACGGTGCGAGGCTGGTCAGCACATACAGCGTTGATGAAAACAAATCGGCATCAAGGTGTATCAGTTTCCTTCTTCCCAGGTTCATAGGATGAGTGGATAAAAAAACGGGCACGGTTTGTTGAAACAATCCTTTAAAAAAGAAAACCCGTTCATCGTTCATAACCGGAAGGGCCGCACTCATATCGCCTTTTTTATACAGCCCCCAGTTTTCAGGCAGACCTTCAAAGGTATCAAAGCCATAAAATCGCCAATTGGGGTTGGCACAATTTTTTACCCACCACTGAATTGAAGCACCTTGTGCTACCCCAAACTCCAGGTAGTCGGTCGGCTCGTGGGTGATACCTGTTTTGGTAAGTAGGTATTCATATAACTGATACCTTTTGGCGTACTGGCGGGCAGGCGAATAAAAATCATTTAACTCCGCTTTCGGTTGTAACGAAATCCATTTTGATAACTGAATAAAATTAGAGGCCATCAGCATCGGCTGTTTTAGCCACCCCAAAAAATAATGCGGCCGAAGCCACAATAAAAAGCCTTTAATAAAAGCGGCTATGCGTATGATCTTTCGCTTCATCATTTTAAACTACCGGTTGAACGTAAAAAAATAATTGGCAAAAAAATTCCAAAAGAGCACCACTCCGATAGAAATTAATTTGGCAAAATAAAAATTCCATTTTTGCTTTTCGTGCAACAGGTAAATGATGGTATTGCTCAGTAACACACCTACCCCGGCCAGCGATAAAAATTTTATATATTGAAAAGCAATAGCGGGATCACTGCTTTCAAACGTCCAAAGACGATTAAAAATGTAATTGCTACTGGCCGCGCAGAAAAAGCCAAGTGTATTGGCTGCGTATTTGTTTATCCTTATTTTTTCTTTGGCTAAATAAGTAATTCCAAAATCAACCGCCATACCGGAGATGCCCACCAATCCGAATTTTAAAAATTTTAAAAAAATGGTTTCGAGGGTTTCCATTTTTAGCGGCCAGGCAACGGGCTAACAAAATTACCACGGTAGTCTATAAGACGGTAAAAAAAGGCATACCGCATTGGCTGGCCGGCTCGTTTAATTTCTACCGTATCCATCGGTTGTATTTTCTCAAAATAATTTCCGAAAAGCGCATCCGGGTTTTTATACAAATTACTGACCGCAATATGATAATAGTCTTGGCCTTTTTCAAGGCCTCCGCGTTTTTCATTAATCCAGGCATATTTGTGAATGTCGTTTAATGAACCGATCAAAAACATTTTACGATGATCGGGATAAGCTGCATAAAAATCCAAGTGGGCTCCGGGAAACCATTTGTTTGAAACCAGGCCGGCTCCTTTTGGCATACGCCCTTGTGTTTCTTCGCGCTGCGAAATTCTTTCAAACGCATCGCCTATTTGGTTCCACCCGTAGATATCCTGGGTAAAATCATCTTCTCCAAAAAGAACTTTCGATGATTGATTTCCCAGTGGCCACGGAGAATAATTTACTATCCCAAAAGCCAGCACCAACACCACCGCTAAAAAATAAACGGGAAGCTTAATCCAAAACAAAACATTGGTTTTTATTTTTACCTCCGACCCATAAGCAGCCGCCAGCAAAATTAACGACACATACGCGGGGGCTGTCCAGTGTGGAAGTGTTGATCGAAAAACAGAAAATGAAGTAAAGATAATCCACAGGGGAGCGGCCAGTACTCCCAACACATGGGCTGTTTTATTATCGAGGAATTTCTTTCCTCTAAACCAAGCCATCAGCGCAAGGATGATTAATACCCACACTATCGGGTTAGTGTAGGCGAGTTGCCCGCCTAATTCGGTCAGAAAATAATCCGGCCTTATATGCCAAGAGGGAGTTACCCGCTCTGAATGAAATGTAAAACTGATAAATCTGTTTTGAAAGTTCCAAATGACCAACGGCAGTAACACCCCGGCCGATATCATGCCTGCGAGGTAAAACGAAAATTGGCGGAGCCAGCTTCGGTTGTATAACAGCACATAAATCAATACCGCAATCCACAAAAATGCACCCTGGTATTTGGAGAGCATGGCCAGGCCGGCCACGAACCCAAACCACTTAATGCTGTTTCGTTCTTTCTTTGATATTTGCTCGGCCGGCAGAAAGGAAATCATCTGGTAAATGGCCAGCAACCAAAATAAAATCAAGGGCGAATCCGGAATAAATGAAAAGCCACTGATGATGGATCCATACACCGATCCGGTAAAAAGATAGACGGCATATAGCCCGGTGCGTTCGTCTTTTATTTTTTTTCCGATTAAAAAAATAATCCACGTGCTTACTGCCGAGAGTATAATTGGCCCGAGCCGGAGAAAGAAACCACCAGACAGCAACAGGTTAAGAGAAAATAGCTGCGCCATTATGCCTACCATAGGTGGGTGATCGAAATGGCTCCAGTCGGGGTATAGTGCGTAAGTCCAGTAATACACTTCATCGTTGCCAAGTTCTAATTGTGTGGCCAAAAAAAGTTTAACCAGTGTGGCGATCGCCATTACACCCAGTGCATGCCTTTTATAATCAGTGGGTAAAGAAGGAGGTGTATTCACAAAAAAAGATCAATAAATTTCAATAGTCGAAATTACAGGGCAAGTTTTGGCTGACAAAATATTCACTCTGATTTTATTCGTTTCAACAGGGGCAATCTTTAAAATTCGTTTGCGTCCGATGGTTGTTTCTCTTGCTACCGGTTCCCATCTATTATTTTTCCAAACCTCAACCGAAAAAAGTTGTACACGCTGGCCAAGTTTTAGGTACTCCTTCAACACCACGTACTTTATCTTTTCTTTTTTAGCGAGATTAATCTCAATGGTTCCGGTGGGGCGGTCATCGTTCGTTGCCCAATAGGTTTCATCATCTCCATCGGTAAGAGCACCCGGTGCAAAGCGATCATCCTGGCCCCGGTACGAATCGGTTTGCACAAGGGCGTTCTTTGCATAGTTTGTTTTAAATTCTTCGTTTAGTAATTTTCTAAACCCGCGCAGGGACTGTATGTCGTTTTCATGAAACCGTCCTCGTTTATCGGGCGGAATATTGAGCAGCAGCAACGAGCCCCGGCCCACCGATTTCAAATAAATATCAAAAAGTTGCTCCGGAGTTTTTACCAACGAATCTTCCTTTTGATGATAGAACCATCCCGGCCGGATGGATACATCGCACTCGGCCGGTATCCAACGGGTTCCATTTTCAGTTCCCATGTTCAACAAATTTTCAATGCCCGCTTTGCCGGCATAGAGCGTATCGGGTGTAATGGTATTCCAATACGTTTCGCTCACGTTTCCTTTTTCGTTTCCTGCCCAACGTATGTCGGGCCCTGCATCGCTGAAAAAAAGTACGCGCGGGTCTATTTTTTTTACCATGCTTAACGTAGTGGGCCAATCGTAATAATGTTGTCCATCTATCTTTCGTGCCTCTCGCTTGCCTCCGTAAAATCCATCGCCTCCGTTGGCACCATCAAACCACATTTCAAAAACATCAGGATAGGCGGTAAACAATTCTTTCAACTGGTTGCGGTAATATTTGATGTAGGCAGGCGAGCCGTAGTCTTTGTGGTTTCGATCCCACGGTGAAAGATAAATTCCAAATTTTAATCCGGCTTGTTTGCACGCTTCGGCCACCTCGTGTACCAAATCTCCATTACCGTTTTTCCACGGAGAATTTTTTACCGAATGTTCCGTGTATTGGCTGGGCCACAAGCAAAACCCATCGTGATGTTTGCAGGTGAGAATCAACCCTTTGAAACCGGCCTCTTTCAAAACCGAAACCCATTGAGTAGGATTACATTCAGTAGGGTTGAATTTCTTTTCGCTTTCATCTCCATACCCCCATTCTTTATCGGTAAACGTGTTAATGCCAAAATGCACGAAGGCATTCAACTCCATATCGTGCCAGGCAAGCTGAGTCAACCCGGGCACAGGGTCTATCGCCTGGGGTAGGCTTACTTTTTGTTTGGTGCACGCCCCGGCTATTCCGGCTATGAGGAAAAGGCTAAGAAAGAATCTGCTGAAGGGCATCGGTTACGTGGGTTACGGGTAGCTGACAAACTTTATTACGGCAAACATAAATCAGTGTCTTCTCGTGGGTGGTTTCCCGGCCTTCAAAAAGAGGTAAACTACTCTTAGATTCCGTGCCCATGGTTACGGCTAAAGGAAGATAATGCTGATGTATTTCTTTCCTAATATTTTTAAAATCATTTCCGGTGATCACCACTTCGTTCATCCCCTCGGTTATTTCTAAAAATAAAATTCCCCAGTAGCTCATGTACACGGGTTCGGTTGTGATGATCTGGGCAAGTTGGGATGCCATGTTGGCGGCCATTTCTTTCCATTCGTTTTTGTCGAGCATCGTGCCCAATCTGTAAAGGGCACGTGCCATCACCGAGTTTGATGCCGGGATAACGTTGTCAAAAATTTCTTTCTTTTCGGCAATCAGACTTTCGGCATCCGAAGAACTAAAGCGAAAATATTTTTCGTGGGTGTCGTAAAATTTAGCGAGCACATGCCCGGCCCAGTGTTCGGCTTTTTTTAAAAAAGATTCATCAAACGAAGTTTCATAAAGAGAACTATAAGCCTGAATCAGAAAAGCATAGTCATCCAAAAAACCTTCTGTGGATGATCGCTTATTTTTAAACGCCCGGTACACTTTTTCGCTATCAATCGTGTGTTGCTCGATAAAAGAAATATTATTCAGCGCCAGATTTAAAAATAACTCATCACCAAACGCTTTGTAGCAATCGGTTAACCCTTGAACCGACATGGCATTCCAGCCTGTCAGGATTTTGTCATCAAGTGATGGCTTTGTTTTTTTCTCACGGTAAGCAAACATTTTTTTCTTTGCTTCCCGGCTCTTTTCATTTTCAGGTTGAGCCGGTTCGCTCATCAAAATATTTTGTCCATGTTCCCAGTTGCCGTCAGCGGTAAGCTTAAAATATTCGGCAACTTCATTTTTATTTTCGCCAACGGCTTCTTCAATCTCTTTCCACGTCCACGTATAATATCTTCCTTCTGCCCCTTCGCTGTCGGCATCCAGGGCAGAGTAAAATCCACCTTCTTTGTGCATCATTTCGCGCGTAAGCCAACCCACTGTTTCGTAAACAATCGTTTTAAAAAAATCATCTTTTGTTACCGCAAAAGCCTCGGCATATAAACTCAACAACTGTGCATTGTCGTACAGCATTTTTTCAAAATGAGGTGCAAACCATTCACCATCGACCGAGTAGCGGGCAAAGCCACCGCCTAACTGGTCGTACAAACCTGCGCGTGTCATTTGCTTCAGCGTGTGCGTAACCATCTCAAGCGCAGATTTATTTTTTGATGTAAAATGATAACGCAACAACCATAGCCAAACGGAGGGCATTACAAACTTGGGGGCTTTCTCAATTCCGCCCCACTTGCTATCAAACTTATTTTTTAAAATCGAAAACATGTTATCCAGTTTTTCTCTTTTAAAAACATCTTCTTTATTTTCTTTGGCAAATCGTTGCAGATCGCTGGTCTGTAAATGATGGGCCAGTTCATTGGCCGACTGATTGATCTCCGCCCGCTTTACTTTAAATGTGTGGGCCACCTGCCGCAACAGTTTCGACCATGATGCCGATGAAAAATACGTGCCTCCGTAAAAAGGTTTTTGATCGGGCGTAAGAAAAACGTTGAGCGGCCAGCCTCCGTTGATGCCCATGGCCTGCACTGCTTCCATATAAATTTGGTCAATATCAGGGCGCTCTTCGCGATCAATTTTGATACAAACAAAATGTTCGTTCATCACGGCAGCGATGTCTTCATTCTCAAACGATTCCCGCTCCATCACATGACACCAGTGGCAGGCCGAGTACCCAATGCTTACCAAAATCGGTTTATCTAACTGCTTTGCTTCGGCTAAGGCACCTTCCCCCCACTCCTGCCAATGCACGGGGTTATGTGCGTGCTGCAATAAATAAGGAGACGTGGCATAAATAAGTTTATTGGCCATGGTTATACTCGTGTGGGTGCTTCCCAATCCGTGCCTTTATTTCAGCCATTTCTTGGTCAACGTTTAGCATTGGTTGAAAGGACTCCATTCTAGTTAACAACGATTTTAAAAAATGCAAGTGTTTTTTCGATGATTCGTGAAAAGGACGGTGAGCCATGTCCACTTTTACGTGTTGCCAGGACCTCATAATTTTTTTTGTTGGTTCGTCAAAATATGTTTCGGCAAATTTAGTCCAGATATAATCTATCGCCTCTTCGGTGGGATGAATTAAATCTTTTTTATAAAAACGATAATCGCGCAAGTCGTCCATCAAAATTTCGTAGGCCGGGAAATACGTTACATCAGGATACTGATTAACCAAGGCATGACAGGCCATGCGTAAAACCGATTTACTAACAGAGTTTAATTCGAGCGAATCTTTAAGGTGGCGCACCGGGCTAACCGTAAGAATAAGTTTAGCGGCAGGATTAATGGTTTTCAGGCCGGTGTAAAAGGCTGCGAATGAATCGAGCACTTCATAGTCGGTTAGCAACTGTTTGGTAAAATGAGAAGCCGGTTTTTTATGGCAATTGGCTACAATCGTTTCGTTGTGCTGTTTATAAACCCAGGCCGTTCCATAGGTAATCAAAATCCATTCGGCTTTTTTTAAAAATAAATTCGTTTGCGCAATTACCTCTTCCAGTCTGATTTGAAGTTCTTCTTTTTTTAAAGATGAAAAGGCAGAATGGAAATGGTAGTTAAAATAAATTTCTTCCTGTTGGCCGTAACTTTCTTCAGACGGAAGTTCACCGGTCAATCCAAAATTTAAAAGGCGGTGAATGGAAACGGGGTTATACACCGTGCCAAACGGGTTAACCGCCACCTGGAATTTACTTTCGGTAAGCCGGTTGCCTATTTCATCGGCAAAACAGGAGCCGATCGTAAAAACAGGACCGGCCAGTCTGATTTTGACAGCCGAATGATTCGGGAATAATTCGGTTCTCCAGTTCATCCTGTAAAGGTACTAACTCTGCCTTCTTCTCTTTTCCCTCTTCTTTGCCTAATTTTCCGTATCTAAAAAAAAACTATGCACTTTGTTTCATGGAATGTAAATGGCATCCGGGCCATCGTTAAGAAAGGATTTGAAGAAAATATCCGAGCCCTCTCGCCCGATGTTTTCTGTCTTCAGGAAACCAAAGCCGCTACAGACGATGTGTATGAAGTTGCCAAGTTATTTCCGGAATATAAAGTGTATGCCAATTCCTCTAAAGCCCGCAAAGGATACAGCGGCACGGCTTTGTTTACGAAAGATGAACCTATTCATGTTTCGTACGATTTGGGCATAGAAGCCCACGACCAGGAAGGCCGGTTGATTACGGCTGAGTATCCTTATTTTTTTTTAGTTACTTCTTATACGCCCAATGCCGGTGAAGGACTGAAACGGTTAGACTATCGGCAAACCTGGGATGTTGCCTACCGCGAATATTTGCAATGGCTGGTACGCAGAAAACCGGTTATCGCTTGTGGCGATTTTAATGTGGCTTATCAGCCGATAGACCTGGCCCGGCCAAAAGAAAATTACAATCAAAGCGCAGGCTACACCCAGCAGGAAATTGATGGCTTCGGAAATTTATTGAATACCGGTTTTACCGATACCTTCCGTCACTTTCACCCAACCGAAGTAAAATACACCTACTGGAATTTTATTTTTAACGGGCGCGAAAAAAACGTAGGCTGGCGGATAGACCATTTTCTGGTAAGTCAAAAATTATTACCGCATATAAAAGAAGCGCTCATCTACAATGAGTACCACGGATCCGATCACTGCCCGGTAGGGCTGAAGATAGCGGTTAATTAAATACTAAGCTTCGCGCAGGTTTTTTCGGCTGCATCTTGCTCTGCTTTCTTTTTAGTGAGGCCAAACCCCATTCCGTAGGGTTCACCACTCAACATTACCTGGGCTGAAAATTCGCGTCCCCGTCCGTTGCGGGTTTCGGTAATTTCAAATCGAATTTCTTTGGCATGGCGCTGTGCCCACTCCAGCAACCGGCTTTTGTGGTTCGTATCCGAATTAACTACCGTGTCCAAATCAAAATACGGCTGGATCAGTTTATCAATAACAAATTTTTTGCACGAGGCATATCCTTTGTCCAGATACACGGCCCCTACCAATGCTTCCAGTGTATTGCCCAGAATAACCTTTTGCAATTGCACATTTCGCTGATCGTATTGCACAATGGAAGCAATGCCTATTTTGCGGGCCAGGTTATTGAGCGACTCCCGGTTTACAATGCGCGAGCGTATTTCGGTAAGGAACCCCTCATCTTCTAATGGATATTTTTTAAAAAGATAATCGGCCACAGCCGCACCTAAAATGGCATCGCCCAAATACTCAAGCCGCTCGTTTGATTCGCGAAACCCCCGCGCCTCTTTTGCCTTGCTACTGTGCAACGTGGCCAACCGGTAAAGCGAAATATTAGAAGGAGCAAAACCCGCTATGGTTTTGATGGCGGTAATTAGTTTTTGGTCTTCTTTAGAAACGGATGAGCCAGATCGCTTCAGTAACTTCCACACAAACCTACTCGGCTTTTTTGATAATAATCGAGAAGTTGTGCCCGCCAAATCCAAATGTATTGCTCAGGGCAACATTTACCTTGCGCTGTTGCGCTTTGTTAAAGGTGAGGTTGAGTTTCGGATCGAGTTCGGGGTCGTCTGTAAAGTGATTGATCGTGGGGGGGATAATACTTTCGTTAAGAGCCAGCAGGCACGCAATAAATTCAATTGCCCCGGCTGCCCCGAGCAAATGCCCAGTCATGCTCTTGGTGGAACTGATGTTCAGTTTATAGGCATGATCGCCAAATACTTTTTGAATGGCTTTGATCTCGCCAATATCGCCCAGCGGGGTAGAGGTGCCGTGTGTGTTAATATAATCCACCTGTTCCGGTTTAAGGCCGGCTTCTTCCAAGGCCAGTTCCATTACCTTGGTAATGCCGTGGCCTTCCGGGTGCGGTGCCGTAATGTGGTAGGCATCGGCTGTCATTCCCCCGCCAATGATTTCCCCGAGGATAGTTGCTCCCCGTTTTTTAGCATGCTCATATTCCTCTAAAATTACCGCTCCGGCTCCTTCGCCCAGCACAAAACCATCGCGGTCTTTGTCATAGGGGCGCGAAGCCGTTTGGGGTGAATCGTTCCGTTCGGAAAGGGCTTTGAGGGCATTAAACCCGCCCACACCGGCAATGCATACGGCCGCTTCCGATCCGCCCGACACAATGATATCGGCTTTGCCTAATTTAAGATAGGTGTAGGCATCGTAGATAGCATTGGTAGAAGAGGCACAGGCTGAAACCGTAACATAGTTAGGTCCTCGAAACCCATACTTAATGGAGATGTGGCCCGCACTGAGATCGGGAATCATTTTAGGAATGAAGAAAGGATTAAAGCGCGGAGTGCCATCGCCTGCGGCAAAAGCCCGCACTTCTTCCTGAAAAGTAAGCAACCCTCCGATGCCCGAGCCCCAGATTACGCCTACGCGGTCTGAGTCTAATTCGGCCAGCGGAAGGTTGGCATTTTTTATGGCTTCATCCACCACGGCCATCGCATATTGTGTGAATAAATCCATTTTGCGCGCTTCTTTGCGGTCAATGAATTTTTCTACCTCAAACCCTTTTACCTCACAGGCAAATTTGGTTTTGAATTTTGACGTATCAAACTTCGTAATAGGGGCTGCACCACTGGTTCCATTTTTCAACCCATTCCAGTATTCCGGAAGTGTATTGCCAATGGCCGTCAGTGCGCCTGCACCGGTTATTACTACTCGTTTGAAAGCCATGCGGTGGCGTTGCGGGTAAAACTTATTTTTTTACGTTTTCTTCCAGGTATGAAATAGCCTGGCCTACCGTGGCTATGTTTTCCGCCTGGTCGTCAGGAATGGAAATATTAAATTCTTTCTCAAACTCCATAATGAGTTCTACGGTGTCCAAGCTGTCAGCACCCAGGTCGTTGGTGAAGCTTGCCTCAGGGGTTACTTCCGATTCTTCAACGCCCAGCTTGTCGATGATGATTTGCTTTACTTTTTGTGCAATTTCAGACATGATTGTAAGGTTTAGAGATTCAAAAAACGATGCAAATAAAGGCTTTTCGGGGCATATTATCAAACTAAAAAGTTTCGACCTCATTTTCGTGTAAAACTATTTTGCCTGCCATTGAAATTGTTTGCCTCCCATTGGCGAAATCCTGAAATTTGTAAATGGCCAAGCGCAAACGTCTCGATATTGATTTTTCTTTCGATTTTCAGCTTTATGGAATCATTTCCACGCTAAAACCCTTTAAACTGGTGTGGGAAATTAACCGGGCTACAGGTAAAAATCTGGTAAAAATGCCCGACTTTGAAATTGAACATAAGACCGGCAACCGGCCTTATGTTTATTACGCTTCGCCTCAAAAAATAAATATGTTGCGGCTCTTTAAAAATAAAACAAACGAAGAGAGCAGTTCGCGCGAGCCTTTAGTACCCGAACATCCGCACTTCGATTACATTTTATTACAGCACGGAGAAGCATTTGAAGAGAGCAATCGTTTGCAGGAACTCTTGCGCAATATTCCTTCCGTTGAATTGGCGGCTTTCATACCTTTGGCGGCCTTAAAATCGAAAGAACATTTTATTTTTTAATTCAATTCAAAACAACTGATGGAACGTATCTCGTACAACAAAACTAAAATTGTGGCCACCGTAGGGCCGGCCTCTAATAATAAAGAAACGCTCCGGGCGCTGATCAAAGAAGGAGTCGATGTTTTCCGCCTCAACTTTTCGCACGGCACACACGATGACCATTTAAAAGTGATCCGTTTCGTGAATGAACTGAACTTGGAAATGGGGACCAACGTAGCCTTACTGCAAGACTTGCAGGGCCCTAAAATAAGAGTGAACGATGTGCGGCCGGGTGTCGAGTTAATTCCCGGACAAGAACTGATTATTACCACCCGCCAGATGACGGGCACCAACGAAATTGTAAGTACCTCGTACGAAGGTCTGCCCCACGATGTGAAACCCGGAGACATGATTTTGATTGACGATGGGAAAATAGAACTGAAGGTAAAAGAAGTGCGCGATATGGAGGTGGTTTGCTCCGTAGTGTATGGCGGGCCACTGAAACCCCGCAAAGGAATAAACCTGCCCAACACCAAAGTATCAGCTCCTTCGCTTACTGAAAAAGATAAAGAAGATCTTGAGTTCGGGCTCAGCCATAAAGTAAATTGGGTGGCCTTATCGTTTGTGCGCAAAGCCAAAGACATTGAAATGCTGCGCGAGATCATTAACCGCCACAAGGCCGACACCCGCATCATCGCCAAAATTGAAAAGCCGGAGGCATTGGAAAATATAGATGCTATCATTGCCGCCACCGATGCGGTAATGGTGGCGCGGGGCGATTTGGGAGTGGAGTGCTGGATGGAAGAAGTGCCCATGATACAAAAAATGCTGGTAAATAAGTGCAACAAAGCCGCCAAGCCCGTAATTGTGGCAACCCAAATGATGGAGAGCATGATTGAAAACCCCCGCCCTACCCGGGCCGAAACTAACGATGTGGCCAATGCCGTAATGGACGGAGCCGATGCCCTCATGCTCTCGGCCGAAACTGCTTCCGGCAAATACCCTCTTGAGGTAATCCGCAGCATGGTGCGCACCATCGGATCGGTAGAAAAACAAGGCAACATTTTTTACCACTTCCACGACCCCGACCCCGCATCGGCCAATTTCTTTAACGATAGTTTGATTTTAACGGCCTGCAAACTGGCCAAAGATGTAAAAGCCAAAGCCATTGTGGGCATGACTTTAGTTGGGTATAGCGCTTACAAAGCTTCTTCGCACCGACCCGATGCCAATATATTTGCCTTTACCAGCAAAAAAGAAATCATCAATTCCATGAGTTTAGTGTGGGCTACCCGCGCATACCATTACGACAACTCGGCCAGTACCGATAAAACCATGGCCGATGTAGAAGAGATTTTAAAACGTGATGGTCACGTAAAATCAGGCGATATTTTCATTGTATTGGCCAGCATGCCCATTTCCGAAAAAGGAAGGACCAACACAATTAAAGTGAATGTGGTAAAGTAATTTACTGAACATTCGCTTTAAACATTTTCACGATGGTGTACTTAGGAGATCCATTTTTTGGTACTACATCAAAACTTACCCTAACTCCAATTACATTCAGAGATTGATTGGATTTTAATTGCTGCCCGGAATATATAATCTGAGGTGAGGGAGTATTGGCGGCCGAAGCAATCATCGTTTGATTAATGTTTTGGATATCAGCAATATCAGATACGGTAGGATTGAAAGCATATTTTACCGATGAAATATCCAGGGAATAAGTAAAAGGATGATCATCTTTTGTTTTCGTAAAATTGATTCTCGGCCTATCTGTTAAATTAAAAACACCGAGCGCTTCATTGTAATTTGGCTTAAGGTTCTGAGTATGAGTTTGGTCATAACCCGGTAAAGCCATATTTCCAATGCCGGTCAAGAAGGCATTATTAACGGTCCAGGCATAGTTGTATGAAACATTCAACCCTACCACACTACAATTATTCCCTAACGAGGTTAAGTTGTAGTTATTAAAAGAAGCGCTGTCAATCTCAAAATTTTTAAAGCTTCTTTCAATGCTGGCCAGTACACCCTTACTGATCACATTTTGGTTTTGTAGACTTACAGCCTCAATAGATCCCCGAACCAATAGCTGGCTTGTTCCGGTCAAAGACGGATTAGACAAGAAATCTGTTCCCTCCTGCTGAAGGCTTCCTTTCGGAAGTATACCTATCAACGAGGTAATGCCCCATTCAAAATTTAATGTTGACTGATTTTGTGTGTAAACATTGGGATCGTAGGCTACTTCAAATTGAAGCGCTTGCCAGGTTGGACAGAGTGCTCCGGGATAAATTGTATTTTCAACGATAGAAGCAAAAGCAGATTTTTTTTGAGGATCGATAATGGTTTGATCAGCAAAATTGAGCAGAGGGGATAATGCAGAATAACTTCCTTTTAAAGCAATCTTGTGTGCCAACACTCCAATATTAGCTGCAGTTATATTCTTCGGCATCAGCCAATACAACCGAACTAATCCCCGGTATTTATTATACAAAATAAAGTATGGCATATCGGGTATGTTTTGGTCTGTAAAAGAATTATATAAAAGCTCCCAACCTTGATTTTTACTATAGTCCCATCTTAAATCCAGTGGATACCCTAAGCATGCCCCACCACCCCAAGGCACAAGAGGTTGAAACCAGGTTGGTGCAGTAGGTGTAGGAGCGGGCATAAAATCAATGCTTTCCCAGTCAAACGAATTTACGGAAGAGGAAGGATAGTATGGGGGGGTTGGAATGACAACTATCGTTGGTAAACCGGTTAGGTTTGATGAAACAACATCCGTCTTGGGAGGGCTGGTCGGTTGTACCTCTATCTCTTTGGCACATTGTCCAAAGAAAAAGACAGTACCCAGTAAAAAACTGATTTTAAGTAGTTTCCTCATAAATTTTTTTGAAAAATTATCTTAAAAAAAAAAAAAAAAGGAATAAATCAAATCTTTTGCTACTAATTTTTCTTCGGCTCTACCAAGATGACCTCTTCCCGCTCCACCACTACCGCCCCGGCCGGGTCTCCTTTTCGTTTGCGCACATACTTTTTGTGTGTAAACGCCACAGGGCAAAGGGTTTCATTTTTTCTTTTAGAGTAAAAAGCAGCCAGACTTGCTGCATACTCTATCACCTCTTTCGGAAATTTTTTTCCGGCCTGGTGCTTTACCAGCACGTGCGATCCGGCCACATCTTTCGCGTGCAACCATAAGTCGTCTTTGTGCGAATACTTTAGTGTAAGTTGGTCGTTGGTTTGTGCATTTTTACCTACCCGGATTTTATATCCGTTCCATTCAAATTCGCGGTATGGCAACGGCTCCCTTTTTTCGGATTGCTTGGTGTCTAAGCCCCAGTGGCTGGCGGTTGTGCGTAGTGTTTTTAAATCGGCACAAGATTCTATTGCTGCGTAAGCCGCCTGAGCTGCCTCTCGTTCGGCTTCTTTTTTTATAACCGACTCATTCAGTTTATTTATTTCCAGTTGCCGGTTCTTGGCTTTGCGGTAAAATATTTTTGCATTCTGCTGCGGGTTCAGTTCCTTTTTTAATTTTATCTCTACCGGTTCTTGGGTATAAAAATCGGTTAGCACAACTTTTTCCATTCCCACAGTAAGAGTATGCAGGTGAGCCATGATTAAATCGGCCCATCGCTGAAGGTGATGATCGGCAGCGAGTTCGGCCAGCATAGCTTTTGTTTTAATCTGATAGACTTCTGTATTTTTTATTTTCGTGCGAAGACGGTAAAGGAGGTCAGATTTTTCTTGTTGAAGCTGGCGATCGTAAATGCGCTGCTGGGCAAAAAGAGTAATCGCTTCAATCGGGTCGGTCAGGGTTTGTTTAATCTCACCCAACGGAAGCAAACTAAAAGTGAGTTGCCCTTTGAATTGGGTAATGTAGTAATCCGGTTTTTCTAATCGGCTCCGCATAGCCTGAAGCAGGTTCCATTTTTGTGTAGGCTCGCTGCGGGCAAACCCCTGGTTATCTACATAAGCCCACATGGATTGGCTAAACGTAAAATAAACAGATTTTAATTGTGTGTGGTTTTTTAAAAAATGATCGTACCCGAAATCAATCGGGCGGGCGAGTTGGCAAAGGTCGGTATCTATGTCTGCCGGAAGTTGATTTTTAAAAATTGCCGTTACTTTATTTTCTTTTGCCATCAGCACATTGGCAAAGTTTCCGTGCATCTTAAAAATCAATGAAAGCCCGCTCTCCAGTTCTACCCCCAAACTCCGTTCATTCAAAAATGATTTTACGTTGATCACTTTTTTTAAAATAATTTCTTCAAAAAGATCGATACTGTTTTTTTTGGCACGCTGAAATTTTTCGGGAAAGGAAAGGACCGAAAACGAAGCCGACAGATTAGCCCGGATAAAAAATGACTGATGCGTATCATTCAGTTCTAAAATCAATTCATCCTTCGATTGGCTGAAACAAGAAACAATGGTAAAGCCGCAGATCCGTTCATGCAAAGCTGCGCTCAACTGCCTTAAAAAATAATAATTGAGGTGCACGTTATAAAGTTACGGATAGCCCGTCATACGCCAAGGCTATCCCTTCGGGCAGTACGCGGCTTACAGCCTGGTGCAGCCCCATTTTATGGCTGATGTGTGTAAAATACGTTTGAGGGGCCTGTATGCGTTGAGCCTGGGCCAAGGCTTGCTCTAATGTAAAGTGCGAGGGGTGGGCCTCTTGCTGCAGGGCATTTAGCACTAACACTTTAGTGCCCTGTAGCTTTTTTACCGTTTCATCCGGGATAAAATTGGCATCGGTAATATAACTAAAGTCGCCCAGCCTAAAACCCAGCACCGGCATGTGCAGGTGCTTTACCGGGAGCGGCACAATTTTTATACCTTGAAGCAAAAACTCAGATTCATCAATTTCAAACAAATCTATCTGAGGGGTTCCAGGATATTTCTCGTCAGAAAACGCGTAGTAAAATTCTTGCTTAACCTGTTGCAGCGTAGGGCGCGAACCATAAACCGGCATATTTGTTTTTTGCAAGTAATTAAATGCGCGCACATCATCCAGCCCGGCAATATGGTCTTTGTGCGAGTGGGTAAGCAATACGGCATTTAACTTTGAAATACCTTCGCGCAACATCTGCTGTCTAAAATCCGGGCCGGTATCAATTACCACGCTCAGTCCGTCAGTTTCGATAAGCACCGAAACCCGCAAGCGTTTGTCGCGGTAATCCAGCGAAGTGCACACCGCGCACCGACACCCGATTACGGGCACGCCCTGCGATGTACCGGTACCCAAAAACGTAATTTTCAAAATGGAAATGGTTATTCCTTAAACACTCACGTCAGCCTTCGTCAACTCTCCGTATAGCTTACTGTTTTTTTCTGAAAACCGCGTAGTATCCAGCGGTACCGTGCGCAAGATGTCGAGCAAGGCATTGATTTTTCCTTCTAACGAAAAAAATTTATTAACAATCACTATTTTCTGATCTTTCAAAATACAATAGCCTGCCTTAAAATTGCCTTTTTCATACCGCAAAATATAATCCGACTCAGCTATAAGGTCTTCCATCTTGGTTAAAAAAGGTGCCGTGTATTTAATCATGAGCGTAGTAGTTTCGCGCAAGGTACGGATTCCGATTTTCAGATTCAAAAAAAGAGGAAGCAGCCATCTCTGCCCTGTTTTGAATTTTGAATTTTGAATATCGACTTTTGGCAGTTGAATATTCCCCAGCCATGCCCTCCCGCCAACTCATCGTCATCGTAGGCCCCACGGCCGTAGGTAAAACGGCCGCAGCCATTTCCATTGCCGGGAAATTAAAAACAGAAATCATCTCGGCCGACTCCCGACAATTTTTTAGAGAGCTCAACATGGGCACGGCCAAGCCTTCGCCCGAAGAATTAAAAAAAATTACGCATCACTTCATCAACAATAAATCTATTTACGAAGATTATGATGCCGGGCAGTATGGCCGCGAGGCCCTTGCCCTGATTGATAAACTCTTTCAACAGCACCATCGGTTGGTAATGGTGGGCGGCTCGGGGCTATACATTAAAGCCGCCCTCGAAGGTTTTGATGAGATGCCGCAAGTAAACCCTCTGCTGCGCGTAGAGATTTTAAAAAATTATCAGGCACAGGGGTTGGCCTGGCTGCAACAGCAAGTGCAAGAAGCCGATCCTGATTTTTATAAATCTGTTGATCAACAAAACCCGCAACGCCTGATGCGTGCGCTTGAGTTGTTGCAAACCACACATCAACCGCTAAAAAAATTACACAAAAAAAAGAAAACAGAACATTCATTTGAAATTATTAAAATCGGATTGAACCTTCCGCGCGAAATGCTCTATCAGCGTATCAACTCACGAATGGATGCCATGATTGCCTCCGGTTTGTTTGAAGAAGCCCGGCAGCTATACCCTTTCCGAAACCTGAACGCCCTGCAAACCGTAGGCTACCGCGAAATATTTGATTTTATGGATGGGCTCTATGGCTATGACGAAGCCGTGCGCCTGCTAAAACGAAATTCCAGAAGATATGCCAAACGGCAACTAACCTGGTTCGAGCGCGATAAAGAAATTACCTGGTTTGAGTCTGAGCCGGAATTAGTAAAATGGCTGGAGCTGAGAATACCCGACAAACCTTAACTCATTTTTTGCCGTTCGTATTTCGGTGTTTCTTGTCCTAACTTTGCATCATGAAAGATTTTCTGCATCGCATTATCCGCTATTTTTTTAGCGGCACTATTTTTATTGTACCCCTGGTGGCTACTGTCTATTTTATTTACACGTCTTTTATTTGGCTCGACAGTCGCATAGACCTGCCGTATCCCGGCCTCGGGTTTGTCATTATTTTAACGGCCATTACCATCTTCGGGTATTTTTCTTCCATTTTTGCTTTCCGGAAAATGGGCGAGTGGTTCGATCAGTTGGTCAACCGTATTCCGTTGGTCAAGCTCATTCACTCTTCCATCAAAGATTTGCTGGCTGCTTTTGTGGGCGATAAAAAAAAATTCGATCGGCCTGTTTTGGTTACCATCAATAAAGAAAACCAATTGCACCGCATTGGGTTCATTACCCAGTCTGATCTTTCGGAGTTAGGACTAAAAGATATGGTGGTGGTTTATTTTCCACAGTCGTATGCGGTGGCAGGCGATCACTACGTAGTGCCTAAAGAAAGTGTAAAACCGCTTAACGTGTCGGGCCCCGTGGCCATGAAGTTTATTGTTTCAGGCGGGGTTTCCGGCTTTACGGAAGAGTAAGCAACGCAGGGTTACTTTTGCATGGTGCGGCATCCATAAATCCGTCTGACTGCTTTAGCGGTGTGGGCGCTTATCCGCACTTTTGCTTTTTGTTTGCGTCCGGTATTCGGCAGGAATAGGATACTCTCTACCCCCTCAACGTCCTCGAAACGGGTGACGTTGAGAGGTGTTTTTTTTCAATGAAGTGGAGCTGCAGGGAATCCCCGCCTGACCGATGTCAGTC
>JAFDYY010000120.1 GCA_018267195.1 Bacteroidota bacterium
CTACAGATCACCAGAGGTCAATCGTACCTTTACACAGTTACTTAGACGCTACCTTTTTTAGCAATCTGCCTTTTTTCCTTTTTGTTTCGGTGACTCTAATTGATGCCTGACTCAGGGATTACTACTTCACCAGTTTATACATAAGCATAGTGCTGTTATCGATGTCCAGCAATTTCATTGAACTCTTATTGATTTCTTTGATTAAGAGTTTTCTAAGTCCGGAGTATTGTCCGGGCCTCGTACTGTTTGTTGAAAACTTCACATTAATAATAGATGAATATCCAATAAAATCGGCCACGTCAAATTGACATTCATCTGAAAACGAGGAGCACAAAATTCTATCAACACCTGAATGATTTGCCAGAATAATCTCCGCATGACCAACGGAGTCAGGTACCAAGCCTTTTATTACCTTTTTGTCCTTCGATAGCAATAAAATGTTTACTGGAACTTTTTCACCGATCATTTTAATCGATATATGAGTGCAATAGATTGGGTTTCCAATGGCATCAACTTGCTTTTCTTTTTTTTCAATAATGAAATTTATTGGCTGTGTGGTTTTTTCATACCACTGGAAAAGAGTGTCCCGCATAGTCCAGTAGTACCCTCTAGAAACCTCCTTCATTCCTAAATGCTGATAAGATATTTCATAGAACCTACCATTGGTAAATTTTGTGGTATATCCTACGTCTGCACTTGGTAATGACGTTGAGTACGTACCGACAATGATTTGACCGGAGACAGTTGTTGCCAGCATAAAACTAAAAAACAGCAATAGCGAGTTTTTAACAGCCGGCTTTTTTGCCTTTTTGAACTTGAGTGTTTCCATAAAAATCTTTTCCTGTTAACGCTGTATTCACAACATTTTTAATTCGGAGCCTATCGGCAGCAGATGGCACTATTTGTTGGAACAGTGCAGTTTCATTATTGGGTGGAGTTTGATAATTTGCCAACCCTCCCCACGCCATGTCATGATAAAATTGTAAGGGTAGTGCATATCCGAGAACGTTATTACCATATTCTTGAAGAGCATTAGCCAAAGGTGTTAAATAATTGTTTGTCATATAATCATGACCGTAATTCATGGCTACGGTTAGCCAATCTGGACCAAGTAACTGTTTTCTTTTCACTGTATCAGTCAACGTATTATATGTCACAGCAATAACGTATGCATGTATTGATTCATGTAAAATTGTGCGAGCTACGCTTAAATCAGTTGATGATGTGAACTTAGAAGCGTCAAATGTGGTGGTTACAGTTCCAGTTGCTGCATTGAAATTAGTAGATGTGGATGCATTCACCGATGCTGGCAACGATCCATCCTTCATCTCCCAATTATACCCCGGGGTAGTTCCCGAAAATTTTTGGATGATCTGCGATACTTTTCCGTTGGTCAATTTTTTAAGGTCAGCTAGAATTTTCTGCATGCACGGTTTTAAGTTGCTATCATTTATCTGATCGTCCCATAAATAACTTGCCACATCGGCATAGTCAC
>JAFDYY010000121.1 GCA_018267195.1 Bacteroidota bacterium
AAAGAAGAACCGCTTACCCTTTACCACTCGGAGGGCAGCCGCTATGTGGTAGAAGACGGCAACACCCGCTTGGAAGCCCCCGAAGACAACGACCATGCTGTGCTGGTGGTATCGGAAAGACTAACCGATGACCCCAGTTGGACAATGATCCCATCCAACCATTTTGTAATTGTAGAACAAACCCTGAATGTGCGCATTCGCCCCATTCACGATTAATTTTTTATTTTCTTTGCTTCATGAGGTACGATGTAACAATAATTGGTGGCGGCATTGTAGGCCTGGCCACGGCCCTGCAAATTCAGAAGGTTAGCCCCAGCCTGAAAATCAGGCTCATCGAAAAAGAAAAAACACTGGCCCAACACCAGACAGGCCACAATAGTGGCGTTATCCATTCGGGCTTATACTATAAACCCGGGAGTTTAAAAGCTACTAACTGTATCCGGGGTTATCATTTGCTGTTAGATTTTTGCCAAACCCACCACGTGCCGTACGAAATCTGCGGCAAAATTGTAGTGGCTACCGAGCCGCACGAGCTGCCGTTGCTCCAAAATCTGCTGACGCGGGGCGAACAAAACGGACTGACCGGCTTAAAAAAACTTTCGAAAGAAGAACTGAAAGAACACGAACCCCATGTAAACGGACTAGCCGGTTTTTTTGTGCCCCAAACCGGCATAGTGGATTATACCAAAGTAGCCTTAAAATATGGCGAGCTATTGCAACAGCACGGAGCCGAAATAATCTTAGGCGAACGTGTAACCAACCTACAGCAAAACTCAGACGGGCTGCTGGTTATTACTGAATCAAGCTCCTACCCCACCCGGCTAGTGATTAACTGTGCCGGCCTTTATTCCGATAAGATAGCCGCTCTTACTACCCAAAACCTGAACATGAAGATCATCCCCTTCCGGGGCGAATATTATAAACTGAAAAAAGAGAAAGAATACCTGGTAAAAAACCTGATCTATCCCGTGCCAGATCCCCATTTTCCTTTTTTGGGCGTGCACTTTACGCGCATGGCCAAAGGCGGAGTAGAGGCCGGCCCCAATGCGGTGCTGGCCTTCAGGCGCGAAGGCTATAAAAAAACCGACATCCGTTTTTCGGAGCTGGCAGAAACGCTGGCCTGGCCGGGATTTCAAAAAGTGGCCGCCCAATATTGGCGCACCGGCCTGGGCGAAATGTACCGCTCCTTCTCTAAAGCCGCTTTTACCAAAGCCTTGCAAAAACTCATCCCCGAAATAAAAGAAAACGATTTGGCCGAAGGAGGGGCAGGCGTGCGCGCACAAGCCTGCAGCCGCGATGGTGGACTGGTAGATGATTTTTTAATTCTCGAAGAAGAACGTGTAATAAATGTGTGCAATGCCCCCTCCCCGGCCGCCACTTCCTCATTGGCCATAGGCGAAACCGTGGCCGCCCTCGCCCTCAAAAGGTTTTAACCCAGATGATGCATGAGGGATGCATCATCTGCCCAAAGGGTTGACGAAGGTTG
>JAFDYY010000122.1 GCA_018267195.1 Bacteroidota bacterium
AATAGAAGCGGTAACTTCCCGTATTATTAAAAGTGGTAACCGCATTAAATTGATCGCTCGAAACATTCCCGAGATAAAGTGCCCCTGAACCACTGTTGGTAATAGTCGTGATCCCGTTAAATATATTTCCTCCGGTGCCGGCATTGTCGGTGGCTCCGTTTTTCTCAAGATAGGCAGTGCCATTATATGTAGCTCCGTTTACAAATATCTGCGGAGAAATAAAATTAACATTACCATTAAAGGCTGAACTCGGCCCGATCGTAAGGGCTGCCGTATTGGTCAGCGTAAGCGACTGGGTGGTACCTCCAAGTTGAGTAAATCTTGGCAAGAAGAGTGTACCCAGAGAAAAGCCGGCTCCACCTACTGAAATGGTTTTGCCTGTTGCCAATGTTACCGTACCGGTTCCTTGTTCGGAAAAATAAACCCCGGTTCCACTGGTAGAGTTTACAACAATATTTCCATTAAATGCATTGGTGCCCATGTAGGCTGCGCGCACAGAAGATGAGCCCGTGTTGTTCATGGTAACATCGCCATTGTAGGTGCTGCCGGTGGTCAGTTCTAAAAGCAAATCCGCGCTTCCACTATTGGTTAAAGTGGTGGTACCATTAAAGGTATTACTGCCATTGGTTCTTAACTGAGCCGACCCGCTGTTAACAATGGTGGCCGTGGAGGCAAACGTATTGTTGCCCGTTCCTAAATTATAGCCCGCTCCGTTTTTTTCGAGATAGGTAATGCCATTGTAATTGCAACCATTCAGATAAAGTTGGGGAGCTACGAAATTAACATTGCCATTGAAAACCGACCCTGGCCCCACGGTTAGCCCTGCCGTTCCGGTAAACGTGTTCAGTGTTTGTGCCGTACTCCCCAATTGTGTAAATCTCGCCAATGTTAGCGTGCCATTGGTAAATCCGCCCGCCCCGATAGAAATGGTATTGCCAGACGACATAGTTGAAGAGGCCGAGGCATTAACATTAAACGATATTCCGCTGGCCGCCCCCGAATTGCTTACCGCAATATTTCCGTTATAGGTAGATGTTCCGCTGGTACCCATCTGCACGACTGAGTTTCCTGAAGTGTTGGTTAAATTTATGGCAACCGTGCCCGAGTAGGTGGCGGTAGTGGTATTTCCATTTAAGAACCGGCAGTTGCTCTGCAACGTTCCATCGCAATTGATCGTCAGCTTACCACCAAAAGACACATTCGTATTGGTATTTTCGCAAACAAAAAAAGACCAGGCATCTGCTCCACCCGATTTATTAGAATTAAGTGTTAAATCAGTTGCAAAGGTGGTGGTTTGGCCGGCATGGTTATGGGCAAAATAGAAGCGGTAACTTCCCGTATTATTAAAAGTGGTAACCGCATTAAATT
>JAFDYY010000123.1 GCA_018267195.1 Bacteroidota bacterium
AATTTGAATCAGGACTCTTAACCAAATTGTGTAAACTATTTTCAGGACGAGTCAAATTGATGAGTGCCATAGAGGAAGTGCGAAAGAAGACAGCAGTTGGAGAGAAATTTTATCCTATTTCAAAAACGCTACACATATTGGTTTGACAGCCACACCAAAAGAAACCAACGAAGCAAGCAACACTGAATATTTTGGTGACCCAGTTTATACGTATTCTTTGAAACAAGGTATTGATGATGGTTTCCTTGCTCCTTATCGTGTGGTGAGAATTAGTTTGAATGTAGATGCCGAGGGTTGGCGACCAAACCAAGGCAAAACTGATAAAGACGGCAATCCTGTTGAAGATAGAATATACAACCGTAAGGATTTTGACCGCAATTTAGTAATTGAAGAACGCACAGAATTAGTTGCGAAAAAACTTACAGAGTTTTTAAAAGGTTACGACCGTTTTGCAAAAACAATTGTGTTTTGTGTGGACATTGACCACGCAGAACGTATGCGTACTGCTTTAGCCAAACAAAATGCTGATTTGGTGGCTGAGAATTACAAATACGTGATGCAAATAACTGGCGACAATGACGAAGGAAAACGTGAATTAGACAACTTCATCAACCCCGAAGAAAAATATCCTGTCATTGCCACCACTTCTGAATTGATGACTACCGGTGTAGATGCTCAAACTTGTAAAGTAATTGTGCTGGATGCCAACATCAATTCAATGACCAAGTTTAAACAAATTATTGGCAGAGGAACACGGATAAATGAGGAATACGGTAAAATGTATTTCACAATTCTCGACTTTAGAAACGCAACCGATTTGTTTGCCGATAAAGATTTTGATGGAGACCCAATTCGTGTAAAACCAGTTTCGCAAGACGAAGATTTGTCATTGGTGGTTATTGAGGAAGAAGAAAACACTGTAACCGTTTTAGACGAAGCAACAGGGGAAGAAATAAAATTTGAAAAGGCAACGATTCGCTATCCTGATAGTTCAAAATTAGGCGGCAATTGGGTAGCTAAAGAACCAAGACAAAAAATTTATGTAAACGGGGTGGACGTTTCAGTATTGGTAAGTCGTGAAATGTATTTCGACCAACACGGAAAACCCATCACTACCAGTTTGAAAGACCACACCAAAGAAATCATTAAAGAAAAATTTACTTCGTTGGGTGACTTTTTGAACAAGTGGAACACCTCCGACCGCAAAGAAGCCATTATTGCCGAATTGCAGGAACAAGGCGTAATGGTAGAAGCCTTGTATGATGCAGTAAACAAAGAAGTGGATTTGTTCGACTTGATTTGTCACGTTGC
>JAFDYY010000124.1 GCA_018267195.1 Bacteroidota bacterium
GTTCCCGGTGGAAGCCGACCTCCATCAGGCTTTTAAAGGGTATCTGCGTCAACTCAATATTACCCACGAATCGGTTCCTACGTATTTTTCGATAGCCAACGAACTAAATCTGGATTTAGAGGAACGACTGCGGTTTGTAAAACAGAATATCGAACAGAAAAACCTTTTTTTACAAGCCCATATTCGTTACCAATGTCATCTCCTGCATGAAGCTGATAAAGCAAAAGATTTTTATCACTTGAATTAAGCCATTCGTTTTTCATTCAGCGCAATCGTTTTCGGTTAAATATTTTTTTAGGATAGCTCAAATTTTTGTTTAACCCCATGTGGGGATATACAAAATTTATTTTTCCATGAAATAATCGGAGTGCAAACGATTTTCCGGATTAAAAATCAAGTTTACTTACAACTTCCGTCCAGACTGGAGGCGGTATCCGTTATTTGCACCATCAACAAAAACAAAAAAAGAAAATGAAAACAAGAAACGTATTATCCACCCTGGTAGTAATGATAGCATCGGCAGTTTTTGCTTTTGCCGGAGCTCCTTCCAAATTAGTTGTAATGAATGCCAGCAAAGCCGAAGTATTTAAAGTGATTTATGAAGGCCCCACATCAGCCAAAGTGGTAATGAAAATAACCAACAGCAACGGCAAAGTTCTTTTTTCTGAAACAATGAATGGTCTTAGCAAATTTAGCCGCCCGCTTAACTTTGAAGGAATGGAACCCGGTGTGTATAATGTGGAGATCACAGACGAGAACGGTACACAAATTCAAAAAATCAATTATAAAGTAAGCGAAGAAGCGCTTAATGCAAACGAATTTAAAGCACAAGCCAATGTAAGCCGCTTGGAGAATGGAAAGTATTTATTGTCGGTAGCCGGAAAAGGTACGGGAAACGTGGATGTTACCATTTTAGATGGCAACGACAACGTTATTTATCACGATACTTTAATGGTAAACGAATACCGCGCGTTAGTTTACAATGTTATGCAAGTAGAAGGACAACCGGTGTTTCAGGTAACGGATGCTGCCGGCAACCGGATTAAATAAATTAAATAAGGTTTAGGTAAAAAGGCTGTTCTTAACCGAACAGCTTTTTTTATTTGACACAAAATATACTCTACATATTTCTTCGATACTGCCCGCCCACTTCAAAGAGAGCTTTCGTAATTTGCCCCAGCGAGCACACTTTGCAAGCCTCTATCAGTTCGCCAAAAATATTTTTATTTTGAATAGCCGCCAGTTGCACTTTCTCTAAAGCCAATGCCGATTGGGTTCCCTGCTGTTGGTGCAGG
>JAFDYY010000125.1 GCA_018267195.1 Bacteroidota bacterium
CGAAGACAATGTATTTAACACCCTGAAAAGTTATTATGACGGCAAGCCGAAAGGAACCAAAAAATATGCCGTTAAAAAATTAGCCGACCCGTCTGAAGCCGCTACTTGCTCGGTGGTGTATATCGGCAAAAATAAAAGCAGGGATTTTGATAATGTGCGCAATGCGGTCAGTGGCAAGTCTGTGCTCACCATTACCGATAGCTTTAACCTTGGCAAAAAAGGAAGTTGTATAAACTTTGTGGTGATGGATGAAAAACTGAGGTTTGAAATCAACCAGGCCTCCATGAGCAATGTCAACCTTAAGGTAGCCGGCCGGTTGGCTAGTATGGCTATTTTGCTGTAATAATAGGGCTCCGCATCGGGCGGATATTTTACGCAGGCGTAATGCCGATACCTATGGATTTTACATCTTCCCAAAAATCCGGATA
Organism: Bacteroidota bacterium; assembly: GCA_018267195.1. Classification (GTDB taxonomy): domain Bacteria; phylum Bacteroidota; class Bacteroidia; order Cytophagales; family Cyclobacteriaceae; genus ELB16-189. Next base: position 429 of record JAFDYY010000125.1, read on the forward strand.
CGATTTATTAACCACATCGGGCGAAAGAATAGTAATATCGGTGAGGGTGGCCCAAGAGGCAAACCCCATTGCCATCCGGTGGTCGTGGTAGGTTTCAATGGAGGAATGAAGTTTTGAAATTTCGCCTGGGATCAATTTCCATTTTCCGGGTTGAGGCTCGGTAAGTTCGGCTCCTATTTTTTTTAATTCATTTTGCAGAGCTGCCAGCCGATCGGTTTCTTTTATGCGCAAGCTTTCCATTCCTGTAAAATCTCCGGATATACCTTTGGCGGCACACACTGGCAATACGGTTTGTGCCAAATCTGGGCAATGGGTAAAATCCCATTCCAGGTAATTGGAGGCTTGGGCTTTTTCCAATTTCAGAGAATCGTTTTCAAATTTTCCCTTTACTCCGATTTTTTCCATCAATTCTACAATGACGCGGTCGCCCTGAAGCGATTTTTGTGAAACCGCGTTCAAGGTTATGTGAGCCTCCCGGGCCAGGGCTGTAAACGCAAACCAATAACTGGCGGCTGACCAGTCTGCTTCAACGGTAATGTGAGCAGCCGAATAATTCCCGGCATGTACCTGAATGACCTGGTTAGGTAAATCTACGTTAATTACAACCCCAAAGTCTCTCATTAATGAAGCCGTCATTTCAATATAGGGAACACTACCAATATGGCCCAGAAGATGAATGGTAAGTCCCTTTGGCAGGATGGGAGCTATCATCATTAAGGCTGAAATATATTGGCTGCTTACATTTCCCGGTATTTCCAACTCAGCCACATCCAGATTAGTAAACCCCGTTATTTCAATTGGAGGAAACCCGTCTGCTTCCAGGTAATGGATA
>JAFDYY010000126.1 GCA_018267195.1 Bacteroidota bacterium
AGTGCAGCCGCACCAGTTTTTGTACAAAAAGCATTTTTTCATTCATCGGTAGTTTAAGGCGTCTGAATATGCCCGGGGTCATTCGGGCGCCTTTGTCTTCGTGCCCATGAAAAGTCCACCCGGCTTTAGCATCAAATTTTTTAGTGGCCGGCTTGGCTATGTCGTGCATAATAGCCGCCCACCGAAGCCAAAGATTATCTGATCCTTTCGAGACATTATCTAAAACCTGAAGTGTATGATAAAAATTATCTTTGTGTGCCTTGTTATCTACATACTCTACTCCATGCAGGGCTGTCATTTCGGGAAAAAATTCCTTCAGCAAACCTGCCTGAAACAAAAGTTTGAATCCATAGGATGGAACCGGAGACAAAATAATTTTATTAAGTTCGTCTACCATACGCTCCATGGAAACAATTTTCAGGCGCGAAGCATTTTTTATAATCGCTTCAAACGTATTGGCTTCAATATCAAAATTGAGTTGAGCAGCAAAGCGGATGGCCCGCATCATGCGCAGGGGGTCGTCAGAAAAAGTAATTTCGGGCTCGAGCGGTGTTTGGATAATTTTTTTGGCCAGATGGGCTACCCCGCCAAACGGATCTACCAACTCTCCATAGTTTCTTTCATTCAGACTGATGGCCATAGCGTTGATGGTAAAATCTCTACGTTTTTGGTCATCCTGCAAGGTGCCGTCTTCTACCATAGGTTTGCGGGAGTCGTTCCGGTACGATTCTTTGCGCGCACCTACAAATTCCAGGTCGAAATCTTCATATTTAACCTGGGCTGTACCAAAATTTTTAAAGATAGCCACCGGCACATGCCCCAGCCTGCTTGCTACTTCTTCCGCTAACTCTATTCCGCTCCCCACACAAACAAAATCTATGTCTTTGCAAGGGCGTTTTAGCAGCAAATCGCGCACAAAACCACCCACCACGTACGTTTCTCTCGGCCACCGGGTGGCTGCACCGGCCACCGAGGCAAACACCGGAAAACGCTCTAAATCTTTGGTTAAATTCACAATTAGGCTTTGTATCTCAATAAAAAAACAGTCAAAGGTAACCAGAAATGAAACACAAATTCGTGTAGTTTTTTTTGCAATAGCCAATGCTACGGTTA
>JAFDYY010000127.1 GCA_018267195.1 Bacteroidota bacterium
GTCTTTGCCCCGAATATTCATGGAAAAACAAATTGTCAATTTTTTGAAATGTGTTTGTATATCCATTTGATCTCAATGTTATTTTTTGAGCTTGAACCTGAACAAGGATGATTAGGAAGATAGCGGTTAGATTAATCTTTTTCATGACAACTAATTAGGTTTAATGGAGTCAATGGTTATATGATAGAATACTGTTTCTGGTAAAGCATTTAGCCCAAAAGTTGGGCGTTCATTGGGGCATAATTTCTTTAATCTCCCAACAAATTTTACAGGAATCAGGGATTTACGAGAACTCGTATCTGTAAATGCTTTCACAATAGATGTATCCGAATTGCATATTTTACAAATACCATAATAGTTAGTGTTGGGAATATTCACGCCTACATACCATGCGCTTTCATTGTAATTATTTGTGTAATAAGCCAAACTACCGTTATACAAATTGCCCAAAAAGTCATTATAAGTAGTACGATAAACAGCAGATGCATTGCATCCACAATTTACTGTAGGAGTTGGTGAATGTCCACATCTTATAATAGTAGTTAGGCTAACAAAGACAATTATAATGATGTATATTATTTTCATATTATTAATCTGCGAGTTTAATTGAATCTATGATTAAATAGCCAAAGAGTATTTCTGGGAGATATGCATCACATCCAAAACATTGATTTTCATTAGAACATAGTCTTTTTATTTTACCTGAAAACACAATTGAAACCCCTCGAACTGGGATTCCATTTTTTTTAGGAATCGTATCGGTTATTGCTTTTACAGAAACATATTCAGGGTTACAAATTTTTAAGGATGCATTATAATTCGTATTAGGAATTGTCACTCCAATAAACCATGCGTTTCTTTTGAAAACAGTATCATATCCCATTGTGGCGTTATAATTATTATAACCTCCAAAATTGTCGTAGGCAACGTAATGCCAAATAGAATCTGAGTTACAGCCACATCCAATTTTTTTAACATCAGACTTATGGCAACTTACCGTTACGGTGAGTAACATAATTGC
>JAFDYY010000128.1 GCA_018267195.1 Bacteroidota bacterium
GTGTTTCATTGTCAATATCTTCGCCAATGGCTGCTTTTACTAAATACGATCCGGCTAAAAAAATAGATCCGGTTTTATCTACGATCATGGCTTCATCGCTCATAATAGGCAAGTAAGCGCCTCCAGCCACGCAGCTGCCCATGATGGCGGCAATCTGCACAATACCCATAGACGACATCTTTGCATTATTTCTGAATTGCCTTCCGAAGTGTTCTTTGTCGGGGAAGATTTCATCTTGCATGGGCAAGAAAACACCGGCACTGTCCACCAGATACACGATGGGCAGCCTGTTTTCCATTGCCACTTCCTGTGCGCGCAGATTTTTTTTAGCCGTGATGGGAAACCACGCGCCTGCTTTTACCGTGGCATCGTTAGCCACGATTACGCACAATCTTCTCTTAATATAACCGATCCCTGCTACTACCCCGCCCGAGGGGCATCCGCCCTGCTCGGCATACATCCCGTCTCCGGCCAGCAACCCGATTTCTAAAAATTCCGTGTCCGGGTCGCGCAAATAGTCTATGCGCTCGCGGGCCGTCAGTTTTCCTTTGCTGTGTTGCTCGCTTATTTTTTTTTCACCTCCGCCCAGTTGTGTTTTTTTCTCTTTGGCGTGAAGTTGGGTGCGAAGTGATTTAAAGTGGTCTTCGTTTTTATTAAATTCCAAATCCATATTTATTTTTTCTCAGCCGCTTTTTTCTTTTCTTCTTCCTGTTTTTTCATATCGCGCTCTACTTTTCTTTTGCTTTTTCCCAGCGGAGCGAAAAAATGTTTAGGGTTGGTATTGAGGTGATCGGAAAGTTTGTTCAGGTTAATCATTAAATGATTTAGGTTAACATATAATGAATCTTCATTTAGCAATCGCCCCATGGTATTATCCCGTTTTTTTAGTTTAGCCAGCGACTCGTTGAGCGAAGTGATCGTTTGGTTCATCTTGTGTACGGTTTGATTTAGCTGAATCCGTTTCAGCGAATCAGATATTGTTTTGAAATTGGCAATAACGGGTTTCAGTTCATCCAGTA
>JAFDYY010000129.1 GCA_018267195.1 Bacteroidota bacterium
TACTGGATGAACTGAAACCCGTTATTGCCAATTTCAAAACAATATCTGATTCGCTCAAACGGATTCAGCTAAATCAAACCGTACATAAGATGAACCAAACTATAGCCTCGCTCAACGAGTCGCTGGGCAAACTTAAAAAGCGGGATAACACGGTGGGGCGATTGCTTAATGAAGATTCATTATACGTTAACCTAAATCATTTAATGATTAACCTGAATAAACTTTCCGACCACCTCAACACTAACCCTAAACATTTCTTCGCTCCGCTGGGAAAAAGCAAAAGAAAAGTAGAGCGTGATATGAAAAAACAGGAAGAAGAAAAGAAAAAAGCGGCTGAGAAAAAATAAGTATGGACTTGGAATTTAACAAAAACGAAGACCACTTTAAATTGCTGAGTACCCAGCTTCACGCCAAAGAAAAAAAGACACAATTGGGCGGTGGCGAAAAAAAAATAAGCGAGCAACATAGTAAAGGAAAACTGACGGCCCGCGAGCGCATCGATTATTTACGCGACCCGGACACGGAATTTTTAGAAATCGGGTTGCTAGCCGGAGATGGGATGTATGCCGAGCAGGGCGGATGCCCCTCGGGCGGGGTAGTAGCGGGCATCGGTTATATTAAGAAAAGATTATGCGTAATCGTGGCCAACGATGCCACGGTAAAAGCAGGCGCGTGGTTTCCCATCACCGCTAAAAAAAATCTGCGTGCCCAGGAAGTGGCGATGGAAAACAGGCTGCCCATCGTGTATCTGGTTGATAGTGCCGGTGTTTTCTTGCCCATGCAAGACGAAATTTTTCCCGACAAGGAACACTTCGGAAGGCAATTCAGGAATAATGCAAAAATGTCGTCTATGGGTATTGTGCAGATTGCCGCCATCATGGGCAGCTGTGTGGCCGGAGGCGCTTACTTGCCCATTATGAGCGATGAAGCCATGATCGTAGATAAAACCGGATCTATTTTTTTGGCCGGATCGTATTTAGTAAAAGCAGCCATTGGCGAAGATATTGACAATGAAACAC
>JAFDYY010000012.1 GCA_018267195.1 Bacteroidota bacterium
ATGCATGAGGGATGCATCATCTGCCCAAAGGGTTGACGAAGGTTGACGGAAACGTTAACCTTGTCAAGATTTAACAATAATAAAATCTATAAAATGGCTCGTTTGCTTTCCATTGCCAATCATGAAATCCGTCCGGGCGAATTTAAAGAGATCAGCATAGACATTGCACGGCTTCCCTCGCGCACACAAATTGAAACCCCGGTTTATGTTTACCGCGGAATAGAGGACGGCCCTACCCTGGCACTCACAGCCGGTATGCACGGAGATGAGATTAACGGAATGGAAATCGTACGGAGAATAATTGACTTGGGGCATAATCGTGTAAAACGCGGAACGGTACTTTGTATGCCGGTCATTAACATTTATGGATTTTTAAACTACTCGCGCGAAGTGCCCGATGGCAAAGATATTAACCGTTCATTCCCGGGGAATAAAAACGGATCGCTGGCTTCGCGCGTGGCTTACCATATCACACACGATGTGCTGCCTTCCATAGATTACGGAATTGATTTTCATACCGGAGGCGCCATGCGTACCAACTACCCGCAGGTGCGCTGTGTTATGAAAGAAAAAATAAATGTGGAACTGGCCAATGCCTTTCACGCCCCTTTTACTATTGATGCGCCCTTTCGCCCGCACTCCTTACGGCTCACCGCCTCCAAAAAAGATAAACATATTATTGTATATGAAGGCGGGGAGTCTATCCGGTTTGATCAGCACGCGATTGAAGAAGGAATTAACGGCACGCTCCGGCTGATGAAGTATTTAAAGATGATTGACTGGGCTCCGGAGCCAAAAGAAGAAAATAAAATTATATGGAGTTCGGCTTGGGCACGCGCCCAAACAGCCGGGCTGTTTCAGGCGATCGTAAAGTGTGGTGAGTTCATTTATAAAGATCAATTAGTAGGCATGCTTACCGATCCATTTGGTGAGTTTAAAAAACAAGTAACCGCCCCCGCTTCAGGTTATGTAGTAGGGCTGAACCACAACCCGGTGGTAAACGCAGGCGATGCCCTGCTGCACATCGGAGCCGATAATTTCTGCAAAATAGACGGAGGTGGAGAAGAATAAAACTCAAAAATCCGGACAGGGAATAAACAACTTATCAGGCGGTGGTTTGCGTGGGTCGCGGGTGCTCCAACTATACACAATACTAAACTCGTGTGCGCCCCCGCTGGCAGGACCTAACTTAGAGATCGTGTAATCATAACTGTAGCCAATGTTCAATATATTTTTATCTCCTTTTTGGGTAAACCCAATCAATAATACAATAGATTCATTGTTCACAATACCATTTACGTTTTTAAAAGGCACCCCCCTATACCAGGTACCAATAATCAGAGGTTCGAACGTATAGTACACTCCTAAATCCATCTGGTCAAACCGACCCTGATGCCGGTACTGCATGGTGGGGGTAATACTTCGTTCGCGGGCTTTATTATAAAATCCTTGCCCCATCACTCCGGGTGTCAGATAAAATTTCCATCCGGCATGACCGCTGATTTTTCGCGGCAGCGGATCGTTAGACCCCATCAGCGATTGATTGGGTTGTGTGATGTGAGCTACCGTTACACCAAACCATCCATTCTTTGAATACAACAACCCGCCCATCGTCATGTCTGGAAAAAATTTGGATTGTCCGGAGTTCAATCCTTCTACCGATTGCCGGTTCACCACCTGACCGGTAGTGGGGTCAAACTGATCGCCAAAAGTAAGCCGGTCGAAATTAATTGATCGGTTATAAAGGGAAGCCTGAAACCCCGGGCGAAACGAAAGTTTCTTGCTGATATTTAATTCGTAGGAATACATCGCTCCAAAACTGGTGGATTGCAGACCGAGTAACCCTTCGCGGTCGCGATTTAAAATAAAACCCACTCCGCTCTTTTTGCTTTCAATGTAAAAATCGGCAAAGGCCGAAATGGTATTAAAGTTGGCATCAATAGCCGGCCATTGGTTGCGGTAGTTGGTGCCAATGCGCGCCTGCCCGGTAGATCCCGCAAAAGCGGGATTGAGATACAGCGGAGCAGCATAAAATTGTGAAAATTGCGGATCTTGGGCAGTTACAGTTGCCCCAATCAACAGCATCAACAGCAACGTAAGGCTTACTTTATACATCCAAACAGGAGATTTACCTACACACATCCAAGCAAATTAAGTTCATTCATGACATTAAAAAAAACATTTACCGACAATTCCCGGCCTGGCAAACTATCTAACGATATTTTTATCCAAATTGTATAATTTAGTGGGCTTAGGCCGTTTAAATAAACAGATAAAATTCATCTGAATTAATTTTGAGCAAACGCAGCGGTAAGAAAAAACACATGAGGACAAAGCGAGAAGTAGAATGGTTTACATTTATAAAAACAGGGGGGCTGCTGATAGTGGCCATCGGCTTGGCCTGGAGTGCAAGCGCTCAAAATCTGGCGCAACATAATTGGTATTTTGGCAACTCTGCCAATGCCATCCGGTTTAATCGGGCTACGAACATGGCGGCCGTGGTGGCCGGAAAGGCTGTGCCCTTTGGTACGGGCGGCAGTGCCGTGGCCACCGATCCTGCCACGGCCGATCTTTGGTTTTATACGGATGGCAACAACGTGTTCGATGCCACCAACGTATTGATGGCAACCGGAGCCGGTCTTGCCGCCAATGCTTCGGCTAACCAGCCCGTGGCGATCTGCCAAATGCCGGGCGACTCTACCAAGTTTCTCATCTTTACCAATACCGCCAACTATACGGCCGGAGGAAATATTTTGGTAAGCGTAGTGGATATGACGCAGTTTGGAAATTCTGTTTTTCCATCTCCTCCACTGGGCAAGGTTACCTACAAAAATATTCCCACAGCGATGGCCAACCGATCGGAAGGGATGATGATTATTCCACATGCCAACGGTACCGATTATTGGTTGATTTCCCACCAAAATAATTCGGTCAATTATTTTGCCTGCCAGATCAGCAAAACCAGTTTTAATCCGGCCGGAGCCGGCTCGTTTACATTTACCAACATCGTGCAATCGCAAACCCCGCTACCGGCAACGGTGGCGCTCTCGGTAGCCAATTTTTCGTATTTCAAAAAGAAGAAACTGCTTACGGTTTCACCCCAAACAGCCAGCACTAACGCGCTGACTCTTTTATTCAACGAAACTACCGGAGCCCTCTCGCTCGATCAGGTTCTTTATAACACGGGCGTGGCTTCTACCACCAATCAAAATATTTACGACATCCAGTGGGATAACAAAGGCCGGTATCTTTATGTGTCGCGTGTGGGCGAGGCCGGCATCAATGCGGATGTATTACAGTTTGACTACCTGAGTTCTTCGGCCGGGTCATCGGTTATTGCTTCCGTACTATCGGCTCCGATATACCGAAGTTGGGGATTGCAATTGGCTCCCGACAGCGCCATTTACCATCTCTATCAAGCTACCAGTGGCGGGCCATTTTTAGCAGAGAAATTTACCAAGACCGATACCATTGCCGCACGAGTTACTCAAACTCCTCTCCCGTTGGGCGCCCTAAATTTTACCGGCACACAGTTTCCCTCGTTCATTCCGAAAATAAATATTTCACTACAACTGTCTTTTACCAGCTCAGGAAGTTGTCAAAATTCTAACATCACTTTTTTTCCTAACGTATTTCCCAATGCCGACAGCCTCCACTGGGATTTTGGCGATACTACCCGGGTAACCGATTGGAGCCCGGTGCATAAATTCAAAATGGCCAAAACTTATACAGTAACCCTTACCGGATATTATCAGGGCAACAAAAAAGTTTTTACTAAACCCATTACCATTACTCCTTTTTCATTGAAACTAATACTGCCCTCTGATACCACTGCTTGTGCCTGTCAGTTGCCGGTGAATAAGTTGGCCTGCACCATGCCTCAATTTTCGGTGAAACTAAAAACCAGTGGAGGCAATCCGGTTTCCTATATATGGTCGAACGGGCAAACCGGCACCACTCTTAAACCAGACTCCTCCGGGTTTTATTATGTGGTGGTAACCGATGCCAGCGGATGCTCAGCTTATGCCGGAGTAACCGTGAAGCAGTACAAAAAAACGGAACAGCGATCGAACATCTGGTATTTTGGAAATAAGGCCGGCATCAATTTTAACCTGAGCCCGCCCAAGGCACTAAGCAACAGCAACATGGTGGCTCCGGCCGGTTCGGCCATTGTGTGCGACCAAAACGGGCAGACCATTTTTTATACCAATGGCAGCACCGTGTGGAATAAAAAGAATCAGGTAATCGCTACCCAAATTGGCGGAGATTCTACTTCTTCGCAGTCGGCCCTGATTATTCCAGTGCCCAACGATCAAACTCTTTACTATATTTTTACCACACAACCCGTTAATGGTTTTTCGGGTAATGAATTGCGCTACTCCTTATTCGATCTGAAAATGAATAACGGCACCGGTGGCTTGGTGCAAAAAAATATTTTGTTGTTTGCCAAAAGTACCGAGCGTCTTACCGGCAATAACGACTGGCTCATTGCCCACGAGTATGGCAACAATACGTTTCGGGCTTACCGCATTACAGCGCAAGGCATCAGCGATCCGGTATATTCGGCTATCGGGTCAACCCATTCGTTTCAAAATGCAACGAATGCAGAAGGCTACATGAAACTGGGACCTAACAATAATTTAGCCGTAGCATTATCTACTCCGGGCACCAGCAACTTGGTGGAAGTTTTTCATTTAAATGATTCCACCGGGATGTTAACCTACTACCGCAAAATTACCTTGAGCAACTCAGCCGGGCAGGTGTATGGTGTGGAGTTTTCGCCCGGTGGAAAAAAACTGTTTATATCGGTGCGGGGAGCCAGCTCCGACATTTACGAATATTGGTTTGACTACAAAGGCCATTTGAATTTATTAAAAGATAATGTGGAAAGCGGAACTGAAATTGGCGCACTTCAAATTGCCCCCGATAGTCAAATCTATTTTGCCATTAACAACAGCACCAGTTTAGGCACCATTCAAGCAGTGGAAGACACAACCAAGGTGTCGGGTATTAACCTGAATGGATTTAATCTGGCAGCCGGAACAAACAGCTATCTGGGGTTGCCTAACTTCCGGCAACAAGTGGGCATTGGTTTTGGCGGCCCGGCATTTACTTTTACCGGATTGTGTCTGGGCGACTCCACCAAGTTTGTAGGAACCCCCACCGATGCCATCGATAAATTTCAGTGGTTCTTTGGCGATGGTGGCAGCAGCACAAAAGGATCGCCTACCCATTTATATGCCTCTGCGGGAACATATAATGTACAAATGAGGCTTACTAACCGGTGCGGCCTCGATACCACTATTACACAACAAGTAGTAATCCGCCCTAAGCCGGCCAAGCCCTCGCTTGCTGCCGTTACGGCTCTGTGTGCCTCTTCGGTTTTATTGAATTCCAATCTACCCAATACACCCGGCCTCACTTATTTGTGGTCCACTGGTGTCACCACCGATACCCTCCGCATTTTTAAACCCACTAAAGTTACCGTTACCAATACCGATACCAATGGGTGCTCTTCTACCGCTATGGGCATCGTAGTAGATAACAGACCGATTATTAATTTAGGTCCCGACATAACAATATGCCGCAACAGTTTTGTGCCTAATCTTGATGCGGGCAATCCGGGTTCTGCTTACACCTGGACGATTAACGGTGCGGCCGCGGGTGCATCTCAAACCCAATCGGTAAGCACAACTACACCGGGTATATTTAAGTATGGTGTGCTGGTAGTAGATCCGATTACTACCTGCCGGGCTACCGGACAAAAAACATTTACCGTGATGGCCATCCCGGCTTTCACCATGGCCGGTACAAACCCCACTTCATGCGGGGCCACCAACGGAACTATTACACTTACTTCTGTTTTTTCGCCCAACCTCTACTCGTATTTTGTTTCGGGCGGATCGTTCAATCAGTTAGGGCAAAATCAATCGGCTGCCGCACAAGGACCGTTTACCGGATTAAGTGCAGGTACTTACTCGGCCATCATTACCGATCAAATTACGGGATGCACCGCTTCGTCTGCGTATGGGTTGGTCGATGCTACCTTTACCGCTTCTGCTTCTTTCAATAATTGCAACCCTTCTTTAGTGAAGGTTACTCCTACCGGTGGTGTTGCCCCCTATAAATACACATTTACCAATGCCGGCACCGGACAGGTAACAGGCCCGCTTACCACCGATACCACATCGCTCGTGCCGGGCAATTACGTTATACAGGTGGTAGATAACAGCGGAGCCGGTTGTACGTATTCTTTCAACCAAAATGTAAATCCGATAGCACCTGTGCTCACCATCACACCCAGCCTGTGTGCCAACCCCGCCACGTTAACTGCCAGTGTAGCCGGAGCCACTTCTTATAACTGGACAGGCCCGGCCATCAGCGGAAGTGTTACGGGCAGTTCCATTAATATTTTGGCAGGCGGAATGTATCAGGTCGTAGTAAAAACGTCTGGAGGCTGCAAGTTAACGCAAACTTCTACCGTGCTCTACAATGGCCCCATCACTCCGGCATTTACACAAAGCGATCCTTGTCAAAACCAGGTTATCCTTACAGCCACCCCTACCGGCAGCTACACGTACCGGTGGTATGAAAACGGGTCGGCCACTCCCACTCAACTCGGTCAGTTGGTTTCGCTCACAGCTTCCGATAACGGAGCCAGTTTTGTGTTGCAGGTAGTCGATGCTGTTTCGGGATGTACGGTAAGCACAACTGCTAAAACAGTGCAGGTAACCGGGCCGGTTACGGCAGGGCTCACTTCTTCTTTAGCCTGCGATGACGGAAAACCCTTCACTCTCACCTCGGCCACCAATGCCGCTTCGCCCACGTATGTTTGGAAACTTAACGGAAACTCCATTGCCGGTGCGGCTGCCGCTACCCTTCAGCAAACTACAGCCGGCACCTATGAAGTAGATATTACACTGGGTACCTGCCAGGCTGCGGCCACGATCTTAATAACACGCGCACCCGTGCCTACAGGCCAGCTTCCGGTGCAGGCCACGATCTGCAGCGATATTGATAATCACAATCCCAACACAACCAAGGTTACTTTAGACCCGGGTTTTTTTACAACCTACGATTGGTTTAAAAACACCGTATCGCTAAGCTATACGTTACGAACCTATACGGCCGACAGCCCCGGCACCTACTCCGTAAACCTGACCAATACTTTTGGGTGTAGCAATACAAATACCACCAACGTAATAAATGATTGCGAGCCGGCGGTAACGGCACCCAATGCTTTCCGCCCGGGCAGCACGCATGACGTAAATACCTACTTTCAGGTGTTTAGTTTCTTTATTACCGATACGTTTGAAGTACTTATCTACAACCGATGGGGCGAGCTGGTGTATGAATCGAAAGACCGCAAGTTTCAATGGCATGGCGATTTTAACGGAAACGGAAGCCCCCTGCCGGGAGGCACCTACACATACCTGGTGCGATACGTTAGTACCTTCCACCCCGATCAGGGCGTGCAAGAACTGCGCGGAGGCGTGGTGCTGCTGCGCTGACCGGAATCGATAACTGCCTTCATCATTTTTACAACCATTTTCCTTATTATCTGATTTGGTCTTATCTTACATACCAAACGAAAAGAAACCATGGAAGAAAAAAAAACGGAAGGTTCCGCAGAAAAATTTTTTACGGAATTTGGCAAAAAGATGGATCAGTTTGCAAAAGAGCTGAAAGAAGCCGGCAGCCGGGCAGAGGGTGATTTGCAGAAGAAATACGAAGAAGTAAAAGCCGCGGCCCAAAAACTAAAAAAAGAGACCGAAAATAAAGAACGCTGGAAAGAAGTAGAATCCAGTTTAAAAAAAGCAGGCGAAGAGTTGGAAAATGCTTTTAAAGCAGCCTTTAAAAAGAAAAACAACTCCTGACAAAATCCGTATTATCCTTCGGGCCTCAGGGTAAGCCGCCTTCAGGCAGAGGTTCTTTTTATCTTCATTTAATTATTCAGCGCTATGCATTACCTGAAAACAATAGTGGTTGCTTTTATAGCCGGCTTGGCCGGAGCTTTCGTTTTTTCATCCATGCAAGAACAGAAAGCACGAACAATGGCACCGCCTGAAAAGATAATGGTTTCTACTTTTTCTTCTCCAGCTTACCGTACAACAGAAATTTCCGCTGCTCCGGCAGAGAATGTGGACTTCAGTTTGGCCGCTTCTAAAGCTACCCCCAGTGTGGTATTCATCAACAGCATTTCGCAGTCAGGCATCAGCTATTCATATTGGGATTGGATGTTTGGCAACAGCCAGCCGCAAACGCAGGTAAGTTCGGGCTCCGGTGTCATCTTCACAACAGACGGGTACATCGTTACTAATAACCACGTGGTGGAATCGGCCGATAAAATACAAGTGCTCTACAACAAAAAATCGTACGAGGCTGAGCTGATCGGCACCGACCCATCTACCGATTTGGCGGTTTTAAAAATTAAAGAAAATAACCTGCCGGCTATTTCCATCGGCAGTTCAAAAAAATTATTGGTGGGCGAATGGGTCATTGCCGTGGGCAATCCTTTCTCTTTATCTTCTACCGTTACTGCGGGGATTGTGAGTGCTAAAGGACGGAGAATAAATATTGTGGACGACCGCTTTCCGATTGAGTCATTTATTCAGACCGATGCAGCCATTAACCCCGGAAACAGCGGAGGGGCATTAGTAAATAAAAATGGCGAGCTGGTGGGCATCAACACTGCGATCTTATCTAAAACAGGAACGTACACTGGCTATGCTTTTGCTGTGCCGGTTGACATTGCCAAAAAAGTAGTGGATGATATTGTGCGGTATGGAATCCCGCAAAAGGCAATTTTCGGAGGCAGTGTAATTGAATACGATTATCAGAACGCCAAAAAATACGATCCAGATGTAATCGTCAGCGAATTTAAAGGAGTACTGTTGCGATCGGTAGATAAAAGCGGGCCGGCTGCCAATGCGGGTTTACAAGAAGGCGATGTGATAACTAAATTTGACAACCGCGATACCAACAGCGAAAGTGCCTTTGAAGAAGAACTCAGTTACCACTACCCGGGCGATAAAGTTTCCATAGCGTATGTGCGCAACGGCAAGCCCGGTACCACCAGTATTGTATTGGTAAATAAACAGGGCGATACCCATATTGTAAAACGAAAAATTGTAAGCGATGCCGTAACAGGCGCCAACCTTGAGTCGGTAGATTATGGTGTAAAAATTAATAAACTGCGCGATGGGCTTTTCAGAAGAATAGGGTTACCCGAAAATTATACCATCACGCACATTAACCGGCAAAAAATAAAAGACCCGCAAGAAGTAATTGATTTTTTCAACAAGTATAAAGGCCGGGTTTTGCTCTTTGGATTTAACAGCTATAAACAAGAAATTCCGTATTCGTTTATTTTGCAGTAAAAGAAGCCTGATTTTTAGTAAGTCCCTTCGTTCGTTTGGCTGCTTTATGGTGTGGCAATTCGGCAGTTTTCGTAGCATTATTTTTTTGTTCCAAGCGAACATTGTAGCGGATAGCCCGCCAGTAATCGCCTCCATAACCTACCAGAATTTCAGAGCCCTTGGGGATATCACGCATCGCCTCAATGTAGCAACGCTTTTTTTGTGTTACATACTCCGCATTATTTTTAATGCCCGGCACCCGCACAATCCCTAAAGCATCGTTGGCAAAATGGGCTACTGATTTTTTTGTTTTCCAGGCATCTATGCAATAGCGGTTGTTAAAATAGAATACGTATCCGTTGCGGTCGTCTGCCATTTTCTCTACCTGGCTCCAGGTTACTATTTCACCTTTGTATTCAACTATTCGTGCTCCTTTTTTAATATCCACCCGGGCAAATAATCCTTTGCCTGCTCCGGGCAGAGATGATTTTTTTACAACCAGAAATTTTTCGAGAAAAGCCACAGGATAAAAGAGTTATTCAAAAAGAAAAGCATCCCGAAAGTCAGGATGCTTCCCATCATTATTTCATAAAATCAAAAAACTACACTTTAATTTCTACATCCACCCCGCTGGGCAATTCCAGTTTCATCAAAGCATCTACCGTTTTGGGGCTACCCGAATAGATATCAACCAGGCGTTTGTAGGTGCAAAGTTGAAACTGCTCGCGCGATTTTTTGTTTACGTGAGGCGACCGCAATACTGTAAATTTCTCTTTTTCGGTAGGCAACGGAATAGGTCCGCTTACCACCGCACCGGTAGCTTTCACCGCACGTACAATTTTCTCTGACGACTTATCTACGAGATTGTGATCGTACGACTTAAGTTTGATTCTGATTTTTTGGTTCATCTTGTTTTTAGTTTACTCCCCGCCTGGGAATGTTTATTCAATCATTAAATCTTATTTGGCTGCTACGGCTCCTTTTACTTCTTCAATTACTTTCTCTGCCAGGTTTTTAGGAACCGGAGAATAATGAGAGAAAGTTAAGGAGGCGGATGCCCGGCCTGAAGTAATAGTACGCAAATCGGTTACATACCCAAACAATTCAGAGAGCGGTACATCGGCTTTAATTACCTGCGCACCTCCACGGGTGTCCATACCTTTCATTAACCCTCTTCTCCTGTTTAGGTCACCGGTTACAGAACCTGTGTATTCGTCAGGTGAAATTACTTCTACGGCCATAATCGGTTCAAGCAACTGAGGACCGCATTTTTTGGCAGCTTCTTTAAAGCCAATACGTGCAGCCAATTCAAACGACAATGAGTCGGAGTCCACATCATGGTAAGAACCATGGAACAATCTTACTTTCATTGAATCAATCGGGTAACCGGCCAACGGTCCATTTACCATCGCTTGGTCAAATCCTTTTTGTACGGCCGGTATAAATTCGCGGGGGATTACACCGCCCACGATATCGTTTACAAATTCTAACCCTTCTTTGCCGTCTTCACGTGGAGCCAGTTCAAATACAATGTCGGCAAATTTACCACGACCACCGGTCTGCTTCTTGTACACTTCTTTGTGCTCAACTGATTTGGTTAATGCTTCTTTGTAGGCAACCTGAGGCGCTCCTTGATTAATCTCTACTTTAAATTCGCGCTTTAACCGGTCAATAATAATCTCTAGGTGCAACTCGCCCATTCCGCGAAGAATCGTTTGACCTGTTTCCTGATCGGTATTGACCCGAAGTGTAGGATCTTCTTCTACCAGTTTAGATATGGCCATGCCCAGTTTGTCGGCATCCACTTGTTTCTTAGGTTCGATAGCATACCCGATTACAGGCTCGGGGAATACCATTGACTCTAGCACCACCGGGCGTTTTTCATCGCACAGTGTATCGCCTGTCTTAATATCTTTAAAACCAACTACGGCACCGATATCTCCGGCTTGCAATCTTTCTATTTGATTTTGTTTGTTGGCGTGCATTTGAAATACCCGCGAAATGCGTTCTTTCTGACCGGAACGAGTATTCTGAATATACGATCCTGACTCCAGTACGCCCGAGTAGGCACGCACAAAACAAAGACGGCCTACGAACGGATCCGTTGCAATTTTAAATGCAAGACCTACGAAAGGCTCACTCTCGTTCGGACGGATTTCAACATCTTCTTCGGTATCAGGATTTTTACCAATAATGACATCCTTGTCTAGCGGAGAGGGAAGCAACTCCATCACGTAGTCAAGCATGGTTTGCACGCCTTTGTTTTTGAATGAAGAGCCGCATACCATCGGCACAATCTTCATATCAATTACAGCTTTGCGAAGAGCTGTAAGAATTTCCTGCTCCGTAATGGAGTTGGGATCTTCAAAAAATTTCTCAATTAACGTTTCATCGTATTCAGCTACGGCTTCCAGCAATTTTTCGCGGTATTCGTAGGCTTCTTCTTTCATTTCATCCGGAATAGGAACCACTTTATAGGTCATTCCTTTGTCTTCTTCATTCCAGATTACGCCACGGTTATTTACCAAATCAACCACGCCTTTAAAATGCTCTTCTGCTCCGATAGGCAACTGAAGCGCTACCGCCTTACTTCCTAATTTTTCTTTTACCTGTTTGCACACTCCCAGAAAATCAGCTCCGGAGCGATCCATTTTATTAACAAAACCAATGCGGGCTACCTTGTAGTTATCAGCCAATCGCCAGTTGGTTTCCGACTGAGGCTCCACGCCATCTACCGCACTGAACAAAAACACCAACCCATCTAACACGCGCAACGAACGGTTTACCTCTACGGTAAAATCTACGTGGCCGGGGGTGTCTATAATATTAACCTGGTATTTATTGTTTCTGTAATTCCAAAAAACAGTAGTAGCGGCCGAGGTAATGGTGATACCGCGCTCCTGCTCTTGTGCCATCCAGTCCATCGTGGCCGCGCCATCGTGCACCTCGCCTATTTTGTGGTTGACACCGGCATAGTACAAAATACGCTCTGTGGTCGTGGTTTTTCCTGCATCAATGTGTGCAGCAATCCCTATATTCCTCGTAAATTTTAAATCCCTTGCCATTCTTTTTTAGAATCTGAAGTGTGAAAATGCTTTGTTCGCTTCTGCCATCCGGTGCGTGTCGTCTTTCTTTTTAATAGCTGCACCTTCGCCTTTAGAGGCCGCCATTATTTCTCCTGCCAGTTTATCGCTCATCGTTTTTTCACCACGGGCTTGAGCAAAATCTATCAACCATTTAATGCTCAGGTTAATTTTACGTTCCGGTCTGATTTCTACCGGTACCTGAAAGGTAGCACCCCCTACCCGGCGGCTTTTTACTTCTACCGAGGGCATAACATTATTCATTGCCCGTTTCCATACTTCTAAGCCGGGTTCGCCACCTGCCTTTTTTTCTACCTGCTCAATAGCATCATAGAATATAGTATAGGCTACACTTTTCTTCCCACGCTCCATAATATAGTTTACAAACTTGGTTACCAACGTATCGTTAAACTTAGGATCCGGAAGGAGGTATCTTTTTTTCGGTTTTGCTTTTCTCATAGTTCTCTGCTCTTAATTATTTTTTTCCGCCTTTTGCCGGGGCTGCGGCTGCTTTTGCAGCAGCTCCTGCTTTCGGACGTTTTGCTCCATACTTAGAACGGCCTTGAAGCCTTCCGTTTACACCGGCTGTATCCAGCGCCCCACGAATAATATGATAGCGCACTCCGGGCAAATCCTTTACACGGCCTCCGCGTATCAGCACAATCGAGTGCTCTTGCAGGTTGTGCCCCTCTCCCGGAATATAGGCGTTTACTTCCTTACCGTTGGTAAGGCGTACACGGGCTACTTTGCGCATAGCCGAATTAGGTTTTTTGGGTGTGGTGGTGTACACGCGGGTGCATACGCCCCTGCGTTGGGGCGAAGAATCAAGGGCGGGAGACTTTGACTTAAACGTCAATTTCGTTCTTCCTTTCCTTACAAGTTGCTGAATGGTAGGCATTTATATAATTTTTTTATACCCTTCAAAATTAAGGACTGCAAAGGTATTTAAATTATGGAACGATGCAATAATTGGGCTTAGTGATTTTTTTGATATTTCCTCAGCCAATCCTCTATTGCCAGCAAATACAATAGCCTACAAACCTGCAAATTTAGCTTGTTTATGCTTATTCTGTGTTATAATTTATAACCTGGGGCATGAGGAGCATTAACTTTTAAGTTCAAAAAATACCAACTTGCAGAATCTAAACAATCCTATAAAATGAAAACAATTCATGTCTTTTTAATCCTGTTCATGCTTTCGGCTTGCGGAAAAACGGATAAGAATCAAGAAAAGCAAAATACCGAATCTACCGACACAAACCAGGCACTTTATGAACAAGTAATGGATGTGCATGATGAGGTAATGCCTAAAGTAGAACAACTCTATTCTTTAAAAAAAGAACTGCAGGAAAAACGGAAAGCCAAAGACTTGCCCGAAGAACTAAAAAAACAAATTGACTTAGCCATTCACGGGCTTGACTCAGCCGATCATGCTATGATGAATTGGATGCATCATTTCAATCCCCTACCCGATTCTGCCAACCGGGAGGCCGCCCGGGAGTACCTGGAAGATGAGATGGAAAAAATTAAAAAGGTGAGAGAGCTTATTAACGGGACGATTCAAAAAGCCAAAGATGAAATGGGAAAGAAGTAGCTATGCTCAAAATCCTTTCTGCTTCGCAAATAAAAGAACTTGATCGCTACACCATCGAGCATGAGCCTGTAGCTTCCATTGATCTGATGGAGCGGGCCTGCCACGCGTTCAGTAATTGGTTTGCACAACACATAGACCTCAGTAAAAAAATAGGCATCGTCTGTGGCACCGGAAACAATGGAGGCGATGGCCTGGGAATAGCCCGATTATTAAATGAGCAGGGATACGCTGTTTCCGTATGGGTTGTGCGGGGCGAAGCCCCCGAAACAGATGATTTCAAAATAAACCTAAAACGATTAAACCCAAGTATTAGACTGACCGAAATAACGCAGTTGGCAGGGCAAAATACATTCAACACCTGCCCGGTGCTGATTGATGCTTTGTTTGGAACAGGTCTTTCGCGCGAACCGCACGGAATTTATGCTGATGTTATTACTAGCCTCAATAAAAGCCATGCCCTGAAAATAGCTGTTGACATCCCTTCCGGATTAGCTGCCGACAAGCCTTCGGCCGGAGAGATCGTACGCGCAGACTATACCGTTACTTTTCAATTACCTAAACTCGCCTCCCTGCTCCCCGACAATGGAAAACAGACAGGTCAACTTCATATTGTAGACATCGGGTTAAGCCAGGAATTCTTAACTCGGGCGGAAACAAATTTTTTTTTTATTACCCCGGCCGGTATCAAAAATCTTTTCAAGCGAAGAAGTATATTTTCTCATAAAGGGATGTATGGCCATGGGCTGTTAATTGCAGGCTCTTATGGAAAAACCGGGGCGTGTGTATTAGCCTCCAAAGCAGCGTTGCGGTCGGGTATTGGATTGTTAACTACCCATATTCCCAAAAGCAGTTATGTCATTCTTCAATCGGCCGTGCCGGAAGCCATGTCGTCCATAGATGAATCAGAATGGATGTTTACTGATCCACCTCCGGTTTTAGATTACACATGCCTGGGGATTGGGCCGGGCCTTGGCACATCGGAAGAAACCGTTAAAGCGCTGGCCACAACCTTGAAGCATTTTCGCAAACCCATGGTTATCGATGCCGATGCGCTGAACATACTTTCACAAAATACTGAACTCCTACCGCTCATTCCCGAAAACAGTATCCTTACCCCCCATCCTAAAGAGTTTGAGCGATTGGTAGGGCCATGGCAAAACGACTTTGAAAAACTTGCTCTGTTGCGCACATTTTCAGCCAGAACTAAATCAGTTGTGGTGTTAAAGGGGGCATTCACCGCGATCGCTTCCCCCACTGGCACAATTCATTTCAATTCTTCGGGCAACCCCGGAATGGCTACCGGAGGGAGCGGTGACGTGCTTACCGGAATCCTCCTTTCGCTGCTAGCACAAAGATATACCTCAATAAATGCAGCCTTAATCGGTGTTTTTTGCCATGGGCTGGCCGGTGATTTAGCCGCTAACGAGTTGGCTATTACCACACTCATAGCCAGCGATTTAATCTCCTATCTTCCAAAAGCCTTCAAAAAAATTGCCTCGTAACGAAAAATTTATTATTAAATTGCATAGAAATTAAAATTTTGGTTTACGTCTTGTATCTAAATTCCATTAAAGACGTATAACGGAAAAACAGGAATGAAGAAAGTATCATTTTTGGCAATTTCTCTGCTGGCCTGCCAGTTGGCCTTTAGCCAAGGTCGCGATGAATCGCTACGCTCTTCCGATCCTTTAAAATCTATTCAGGTTTACCCCAACCCGGCCGTAGATTTTGTTACCGTAAAATTTGAAACTCCTTTAGCTAAAACCTCTAAATTAGAATTTCATTCCATCATTGGCAGCATGTTAGATTTAGAGCAAGAAGTAGTTGACGATTATGAAATTCGGGTGAAAATAAAAGAACTTCCGATCGGGTATTACATCATTGCGGTGCACGATCCTGTAAACAACACCCGGGCTTTTTACAAATTCCTTAAGCGCTAAGCCACTTTTTAATTTGAGTTTCCGTTAAGTTGCCCCCACAGATAATAGTGGCAACCGTTTTTCCTTTCATTAATTTTTTATTTTTAATAATAGAAGCTAAGCCTAAAGCCCCGGATGGCTCAACTACCAATCCGGTATGAACATGAAGAAGTTTCATCGCCTCCAAAATGGATTGATCATCCACAAGCCACGCACTATCAACTAATCCTTTCATATCTTCAAGCGCTTGCGGGACCGGCAACCGCACCGCCACCCCATCGGCTATAGTGTTTGTGGTGTTATAATTGATTACTTGGTTTTGTTTCCATGATTCAACCATAGCCGGAGCCCCTTCTGCCTGCACGGCAATAATTTTTGTGCGCGGGGAAACATGCCTAAACACCGTAGCCATGCCATTGATCATGGCTCCGTTTCCAAGCGGCACGACCAGTACATCAATAGGTTGTATAAACTTTACAAGTTCAAGTGCAATGGTTCCGGCCCCTTCCACGGTTTCAACATCTAAACTATCTTCAACAAACCGAGCATTTCTTTTTTGAGCTATATTCTTTGCTTCCATTTTGGCACTATCAAAATCATCCCCGTAAAGGATCACTTCCGCCCCTAACCTTTTCATCCGCTCTACCTTCAATGGGTTGGCATAGTTGCTGGCCACAATGGAAACTTTCATTTTCCTCTTTCGGCAACTATACGCAATGGCTTGTCCAAAATTTCCGGCACTCGCACAGACGATTTCTTTCGATGGATCGGTTTGAGAAATCAGCCATTCCGCCCCTCGCCCTTTAAAGCAGCGGATAGGATTAATCGTTTCAATCTTTAAAACCAAGCTAACATCTAGTAAGTCACTCAACGGTTCGCAAATAAATTGAGGCGTGTTACAAAAAATAGGATCTATTGATTCTTGCGATGCCTCAATCCGTTTCAATAAAATGCGTGAACTCATAGTTGTTTCACTATTCCCTTTACAAGAACTTCAAACTTAGGATGCGCATTGTTGCACAAAACAATAACCGTTTTATGGCAATCTAAGCAACGGAATATTTCAGTTTTATAACCCGGGTTATCGCCTGTATGATAGGCAATCTTACCTAGTGTTGAATCGGTTTTCAGCATCCAGCCAAAACCGTAGTTAGACCATGTGCCCCCATTAAGTTTTGTTGGCGATAAAATTTCATCCATAGTTTTTTTGCTTACCAGTGTGTTGGCGCTCAATGCCCTATCCCATCTTAGTAAGTCAGATGACGTAGAACTTATGCGTCCCGGGCCTTTTCTACCTCCCAGCCAAATAGTATAGTTAGACGAGGGAAATGAGTCGGCCCGTATGAATCGATTTTTGTTTTCATCATATACGTAGCCCAACGCAAAATTTTTAATGGCCTCCTTCTGTATTTTACTCCGAATGTCGGTATTAGGCATTGGCAAAGGAGTGATAATCTTTTCGTGAATAAACTCGATAAAATCCTTTCCCGAAATTTTCTCGGCTATGCTTGCCAGCAACACATAACCTGTATTGCTGTACTCATATTTTTCTCCCGGCTGAAATAAAGCCGGAGGATGAAATTTTTTCAGGTATGCAATAATATCCTCATTGCCTGCTACTTTAGATTTATCCCATTGCTCATCCATCAGTTTCTGGTAATCGGGCAAGCCGGATGTATGGGTAAGCAACTGCCGGATAGTGATGGGATGGTAGGGAAGGCCGGGTAAATATTTTTCAATATTATCATCGTAGCTAAGTTTATGTTCTTCCTGCAAAAGCGCTATGAGCATGGCCGTAAACTGTTTTGAAACAGAGGCCAGCTCAAAAACCGCAGTTGTATCCATGGGTTGTTTCGTTTCCCGATTGGTGTAGCCAAAGGCTTGGTGATAAACGGGTTTTCCGTGATCGGCCACTAAAACCACTCCGCTGAAATCGGGCACGGAAGCCATGATGGAGTCTATGCGTTCGGCAAAGGTTTTTACTGACGGGGTTTCTTTTTTAGGAGAAGCGCACGCCACAAACAAAACGGCCGGCAAAAAAAGAATCGAAGCTTTCATCTATTTTTGGTTTTTTATTTTAAGTAATCAAAATTTACCCGAATTGCAAAACGTATCCATCATTTTCCATTATTTTAAATCCCTTTCAGAGGTACAGCACAACCAATTCTCTGCATTGGCCGAACTCTATCGGGAGTGGAATGAAAAAATCAATGTTATCTCCCGCAAGGATATTGAGAATATTTACATTAACCATGTGCTGCACTCGCTGGGAATTGCCAAAGTAATTTCTTTTAACCCGGGCGCCCGGGTGATGGACGTAGGCACGGGCGGTGGCTTTCCGGGCATACCGTTGGCCATTTTGTTTCCGGAAACAGAATTTCATCTGATCGATTCCATTGGTAAAAAAATTACGGTGGTAAAAGAAGTAGCTGCTGCCCTCCAATTAAAAAATGTTCAGGCTCAACAAATCCGGGCTGAACAAGTAAAACAGAAATTTGATTTTATCGTGAGCCGGGCCGTTACGCGGATGAAAGAATTTTACGGCTGGACACACCGAAGCATTAAACCCACATCAACCCATTTGCTGGACAACGGAATTTTATATTTAAAAGGGGGCGAACTGGAGGATGAGATGAACGAACTGAAAAAACCGTACAGCGAATATGTGCTCTCAAATTATTTCAAGGAAGATTTTTTTGAAACTAAAAAAGTAGTGTATGTGCCGGTGCACTAACTAAGTTCGCCCAGATAAATCCCTCCGAAGGTAGCCAACAAGCAAAACAGCAGGCTCGATACAATATAGATCAAGGTAGATACATGAAACCCGCTTTGCATCAATGTTAAGGTCTCGGCACTGAAGGTAGAAAAAGTGCTAAACCCGCCACAAAAGCCAACGGCCCAAAACAACCGGGCTGCAGGCGAAATCAACTGCCGGTGGTCTGCCAACCCAATTACGTACCCCAGCACGAGGCATGCCACGATATTTACGGTGAGTGTGCCAAAAGGAAAATGATGGGTGTGCAAGCCGTTTACCCATTTGCCCAACAAGAAGCGAACGATGCTCCCCACACCGCCCCCCACAAAAACGATAACGATACTGCTAAAATAATTCATCGGTTGTCTTCTATCATTTTTTTCATTTCCTCAAAAGCCTGCTGCTTTAATGTGTTGGCATCGCTAGATTGGCCAACGGAAATTTCCTGCCCTACAAAAATGCGCACCAGGCCGGGCCGGAGGTTAATCGTGTCCGGGGGCATCAGCTTTCCTGCCCCGATCACCACCATTGGTAACAGGGGCATTTGCATATCTATGGCCAACCGGAACGCCCCGTCTTTAAAAGGTTGTAAAATTTCTTTCGTACGGTTTTGAGTGCCTTCGGCAAAAAGCAAAATCGAAATACCATGAGCCAATGTTTCTTTCAAACGTTCCAAGCTTTTTTGTTTACTCTCTCGGCTCGACCGATCTACAATAACGGTTGATCCGCGGGCAATCCAGCCAAACACAGGTATCTTCAATAATTCTTTTTTGGCCAACGGCCTAAACTCACCGGGAATTAACAACCGGATACCGGGCAAATCCAGGAACGAAGTATGGTTGCTTACATAAATATAAGACTTCCCTTTTTTAAAATTTTCTCTTCCATAAAACTTGTAACGGATAAAGGTAAGCCAACTGAAAATAAGCGACCATATCCACAAAAATTTATAACCTATCCAGCTAAGCCGGTTACCAAACAAAAAAGGCAAGGTAAGGCCGGGCAAAAAAAGCAACATAAAAAAAGTGAATACCAGAAACACCCAAAAGATGTACAGGGCACGAATTGCTTTTGTAAGGAAAGCCAAGGCTAAAAAATTTATTCGATCATGAAATTTATCCGTGTGGGATTTGTGGGATTTGTGGGATTCGAACCCACGACCCCTACCCTGTCAAGGTAGTGCTCTAAACCAGCTGAGCTAAAACCCCTCTTCGGGCCAAATAAAAAAATATACTGATTGTGCGGCATTACATCGGCACGTTTACATGGCGTTCGGCATGGTATGAAGACCGAACCAGCGGGCCCGATTCAACGTATTTCAGTCCGCGTTTAAGCCCTTCCTCCTTATACATTTTAAAAGTATCGGGGTGAATAAACTCGGCTACTTCCAGGTGCATTTTAGTAGGTTGTAAATATTGGCCCAGTGTTAAGATCATCAAGCCGTTGGCTGCCAGGTCGTCCATGGCTTTAAATACTTCTTCTTTTGTTTCGCCCAGCCCTAACATAATTCCGCTCTTGGTTCTTTTTCCGGCTTCGCGTATGCGTTTAATTTGTTCGAGGCTGCGCTCGTATTTTGCCTGCGGCCTTACCATGCGGTATAGCCGGCCTACGGTTTCCATGTTATGGCTTACTACTTCTTGGCCTCCGCTAATCATGCGGTAAAGGGCTTCCCAGTTTCCTTTGGTATCGGGTATCAAGGTTTCAATGGTGGTGGCCGGGCTTATTTGTTTAGTTTGAACAATCGTCTGGTACCATATCTCGGCACCCCGGTCTTTCAGTTCATCGCGGTTTACCGATGTAATCACCGCATGTTTAACACCCATTTTTTTTATGGCATCGGCTACCCGTTGGGGCTCGTCTATATCATACTCGGTGGGGCGGCCGGTGGCTACGGCACAAAATGTGCAACTGCGGGTGCACACATTTCCTAAAATCATAAACGTGGCCGTGCCGGCTCCCCAGCATTCGCCCATGTTGGGGCAATTGCCGCTTTCGCAAATGGTGTGTAGCTTATTTTCATCTACCAGCCTGCGCACGCGGGCATACTCAGGCCCTACGGGTAGTTTTACCCGGAGCCACTCGGGTTTGCGCTTTTTGGGTTCTTCTATAACGGGAAGTTCAATCATGGCTTTCGGTTACGGTATAAACAGCGAACCTATGTTAAGGCTCCCTTGGTTTAACTATATTATTTACCGATAAGTTCTTTATACTGATCGGCACTAAGCAAACCGGAAACTTCAGATGGGTTTTTTATGGTCATTTTAATCATCCATCCTTCAGCATACGGATCGCTATTGATCTTTTCCGGAGAAGTCTCCAGCGATTTATTGAATTCAATAATTTTTCCGCTCAATGGAAGAAACAAGTCTGAAACGGTTTTCACGGCTTCTACGGTACCAAACACATCGTGCTGGTTCAGTTCCTGGCCGGCCGTGGTTACATCTACATAAACAATATCGCCCAACTCGCTCTGGGCAAAAGCAGTGATACCCACGGTGGCCTGGTTGCCTTCTATTTTAACCCACTCATGGTCTTTGGTATATTTTAGTTCAGCAGGGATGCTCATAGTTTTTTGGTTAAAAATTTATGAGTCCAAAGTTAAACTATATCTGCAAAAAACTATTGCGTTAGCTGGAATATCAGTTTAAATCCGCCCCGCGTGGTGGCCCGGTAATACGAATTAGAAACCAACGGATTGTTGGTGGTGCGCTCGATGTAGAACTGAATCTGTAATTTTTTATTTACCGCATAGCTGATGTTGGGCCTAAACTGGAAATTGATATTGCCGTTGGTAATGGTGCTGCCCTGGTCTATCCTTCGCTGAATGGTAGCCGTGCTGGTCAGGCTCATGGTAAGCCGGAAAGTAATATCGTTTTTCAGGGTAATGATGCGGCCGGCATCGCGGAAAGGTAGGCGCATATTGTTTTTTGTGTACCCCACTTCAACCGACCAGTCTTTTCCGTTTACTTCGGTTATTTGTGCATTGGCCACACTCAGCGAAATATCGCGCTTGGTTTTATAGTTAAAGGCAAAACTCAGTTTGCTTTTGGTTCGTACGTTAATGCCGATAAGCGGGGCAAAGGTTTCGCTGATCAGCACCTGGCTGATGATATATACCGGTACCAACTGCCGGGCCGAATCAGAATTATACTGGCTGGCCACGTACGAGCGGTTATAACTCTCTACCGTGCTGGAAACATTTAACTGACTAAAATTATTATACAACAGCGAGTTAGAATAGTTAGCCACCATATATGACGAGGTGTAGGCATGGCTAATCAATACCGAAGTAAAAACACTTTTAAATGGTTCCAGTTTAGTTAATCCCGAATAATCTAACCGCCAGTTGGGCAACGGAATAGACGGGAACGGAGAAAGCCCCACCGTTTTGGCCGAGCGGCCCGAGTAAGCCGAAATAAAGGCCGGAATTAATACATCTTGTGATTGTGCATTGTACCCATCGCTGCTATAGGCTTTAAACCTGTTTTGTAAAATAGTGAGGTTGCTTTTAAACTGGTTGAACACATCTGAATTGAGCGAATTGTTATTCTTGAAAGCCGTGGCTACCGAAATAAATGAAATTTTATACGACCCGCTGCGCGAAGGGTTTAAGCCGGCATAAGCCCCTTGCCCGGTTGTATCTCTAAAAATTTCCTGAAATGCCGCATTCGATGTTTTCTTGGCATCGAATTGAACTTTTACATCATTAAACGGTTCCATGTTGGCACGCAGACTAAAATCTTTGGTCTGCATTTGCGAAAAGGGGGAAGTCAATTTTTTATTATGAACAATCCATCCGTTGTTGGCTGCCTTTTGAGCTATAAAAGGATCTTGCTCTCCCAATACAAAGCCAATGCCGGGTGCCATCCACGACTGGTCTAACCCCAGCAACTTGGGAGTTTTATTAAAGCCTGACAAAATCGTTCCTTCCGTAACCGTGTAGGTTCCGTTAATGCTGCGCAACGACATAATCAGGCGCAGCATCGCCTTGAGCAACTTCAGCTCGGGCGGATGCGGTATGGTATCTTCCCTTGCCCTCTTCAAACGCTCGGCTTCATTTTTAGGCGGAGGAGGTTTGGGCTTGGGCGAGTTGATGTCTTTCAAGAACCCGATCTTGTTATATAATTTTACCATATCCAGTTTGCCGGTAAAAGCTTGGTTTCGGGTATTCTGAATGATGTTACCTATTTTTAAAGAGTCAACCGTTTGGAGTGGACCGGCCCGCCAGTTATAGCCTACCATATATTTATAATCTGCGCCAATCCAGTTGGTAGCCGGAAATTTATCGAAGGGCAGTGTGTAGGTAGCATTAATGTTTTGTTCAAAATATTTCATGCGCCCCATTTTTTTTAAATTTTTAATAACCGAGTCTCTGGCCCACTTGGTATTGATATCGCCATAGGGTTCATCTATAATAGCATTTACGGTGGCGTTGTAATCTACCTTCAGCGATTTAGTGAGCGACCAGGTAAAATTATAATACCGGTTGAATGTGAAGTATTTTTGAAAATTGGGCAACTGGGTGGCGGTCGTAGAATTATTGTTGCGATAGGCAATTTTGTTAAAGGATCGTTCTAACTCGGCCCGCACCGAAATGTTGGAAGGCACCGGGTTAAAGTTAAAGTCTTTAAGCAACTGCAGGTATTTGGAAGATGTAAACTTTACATTTTTTAACGGCTGCACACCTTTAAACTTCGATTGAAACTGCCAGCCCACGGCTCCTTTCACATTTTTGCGTGTGTTCTGAAGCAAATTAAAATTATGCTGATTGGCTTCGGTATAGAGATAGGTAAACGTAAAATTTTCAATATCGTAAATGTGGTTTACGGCATCTTTTTTCACTTTCATTTTCCGTACGTTGGTAAAGTTGATGCTTCTCCGGGTGGAGATATCGCGTATCTCATTAAGGTATGCCTTTCGTTGCGCATCGGTGCTATAAGCATTCAGGGCGGCATTAATCCGCAAGTCGGGGTTGGCCGGATCGTATTTCGGATCTATGATGATACTTTCGTAGCTGAAGAACATCGGGATTTTTAATCCCGTGTTGCGGGGCAAGAGTTTATCGAGGCTCAGGTTCATCGAAATATCAAACTGATTGGTGTTTGAACGGGCGCGTTCATAAATTTTTGTTTGCACCCCGCCATAACCAAAGCCTATGTGTCGGTACGAGCCTGTTACCGTACCCAGGTCGGCCAGTTTGGCGCTCATCA
This sequence comes from Bacteroidota bacterium, assembly GCA_018267195.1. Classification (GTDB taxonomy): domain Bacteria; phylum Bacteroidota; class Bacteroidia; order Cytophagales; family Cyclobacteriaceae; genus ELB16-189. Next base: position 23,921 of record JAFDYY010000012.1, read on the forward strand.
CCAGGTTGGCTGCCCATCCGGGTGTTTGGTCGAACCCCGACAAACGCAATTCATCTGCCCACATACACACATCATAACTTCGGCCGTCATCGCGCGGGTTTCGAATACCGATCATAATCATCCTTAGTTGGCTCAGGTCGGGCCGCCCCATAATGCGGATGGAGTGTTTGCCATCGGGCAAAGGTTGCGGGCCATATTGCGGATAGGGCACGGTTAACGGGTAGGCAGCCCGGTCGCGCTGAATTTTAAGAGCATACAAATCATCCAAAGCCAGGTCTATCTGGTTTTGTTCGGGCCATACTTCACTCTGCGTATTGGTATTGGGAGGCGTAACGGTTAAGGGAAGTTGCACCTCATAATAATTCTGATCCCAGTCTGTGCCGATGCGCAAGAAGCCGATGGTTTGATTATTCTTTACCAACGGGCCGTGCAAACTGATAAACATTTTAATGCGTTTGTAGTTAAACAAATCCATCGTTACGTTTTTGTATATAGCGCGGGCATCGCCATCGGGCAAGCCGGTTACACACAACTGCACCGACTGTTCATTTAGCCTGCGCTGCACAACAGACGTTACATCATAGTCGCGGGCTAACGGAGGCACATAGCCCGGCTTGTTGTTATCGGGCTGCCCGTTTTCTTCTACGTTTACAGTTGATACGGTGAAGTTGTCGTAATTTGGTTCGGGCACTTCCATCAGGGTAGATTCAAGCAGGCTTCCGGTGTATTGCCTCCACCGTTGCCCTACTAATCTAAAGTTTACCATCCGCAGCACCACTGGCTGGCTAAATCCTGCCATTACCATGCGCAGGTATTTTATGGTTTTAAATCCATTTATTTCTCCCACTTGCGAATCGAAGTTGCGAATGGGGATGCGGAACAAATACCAGGTTACACCGGGAAAAGCAGAAGGCGAAATTTTATCAACGATGTATTTGTTGCCCACCTGAAGCTGATTAGGCCGCAGGTTAATGTTGTAAACGTAATAGTCTTCTACATCGGTCAGGGTGTTGTCGCCATTAATGTCTTCATTATCCGGCAGGGTTGAGCCGGAGGCCGAGTAAGCCGAAGTACCGGAAACAATAGGCGAGTTGTTTTCTAACCCGTTATAATTTTTATAGCGCTGTATGATTTGGGTTTTATTATTATCGTAATCAGGGCCGAGGTAGTATTGAAAATCATCGGCCGATGGGTCTTTGAGGATGATGGGCTGGGCAGCCGGTGTAACCGTGGTTAAAAAATTTTGAAACTTAGGATCCGTTGCTTCTTTGGCGCTACTTAATCCATCCAGCCCCACATCCTGGTTTGCCCGCGAGGTGGGCGAATTATCAAACGCATTATTTACATATTGTTTGTTGGTAATATATCCCCACGAACTGTTGGTGTACACATTATTTGCACTCAGGTTTCCATCGGTGGGCAATCCGTTTTCAAAAGCCTGCTCATTGTCGTGGCCTACATCTTCCGAAACATTTCCGAGATGAAAAATCAAATTTCCTCCGGTGGTGTTATTAGTATTCACCGTTCCGTCTTGCACCACTCCGTTCGAGCCGCCAATAAACGGATCCATCATCCAAAATTCGAGGTATTCAATATTAGCTGCATCAAAATCAACGTTGGTGCGAATAGCCGTGGTGATACCCGCCCAATTATTGGTAGGCGCCTGCAGGGTGGCATCGGCATTCAGGTTGGGGTTATAGTTATACGGGCCGCGCTCGGAGGGAAAATAGGCCACGTTCAAAACAGGTTGATAAAAATTCCCTACATAGTTATCGAAGTAGGGGAAAATTTCGCGGGGCGCTACGGGGCGCTGATAGTGGTTGTTTAAATTAATATTGGGTGGGGCAAAAGAGCTTCCACCCGATACATAAAAAATATTGTCGATCTGAAACCACGCCATCTTGGCGCGCAGGTAACCGGAACGCAAGTTGTTCATGGCCCCATTAGTTTGATCATACGCTGACTCGCGCGGGGTGGAGGCCAGCTTCCAAGCTTGGGGCGAAAGCAAACTGTAAGGCGTGGCGGCATTTTCAAAATCATCAATAAATGAAGTAGCCTGTCCTTGTACTTTGTTAGACGAACCCGGCAACAACTGGGCAAACTCGGCATTCATGGTAAAGGTAGATGGCTCTTTAGTTTGAAGAAACGGAAGAGCATCTACCATTTTAGTGAGCAGCCGCGAATTTTTTTTCATGTTGATATCCAATCCGTATTGAAAATTGCGGGCCGGTTCGTTGCCTATGAGGTTACGGGTAATGAGCGGACGCTCGTTGTAATACAAAAATGTACCGCCAATGTTTACGTCATCACTTAGTTTATAATCGAGGCGGGTTCCCAGCAGCGAGCGGGTTTGAAATGAAAACGGGTCTTGCTGCTCGTAGGTAATATCCATGTCTTTTCCCGAGCTAAGAATCCCTTCGTTTAGAATCGTTACTTTTCCAAAAGTATAATCTACCGTAAAGTCAACTCCTTCGCGCAAAGGCATGCCCCCCGAATATACTTTTACCGAACCATGCGTGAGACTAAAAGCGCCCTGTATAATAATATCGCGGCCGGTGCCGGCTCTAAAACTTCCGGTAAAGAAGAATTTATTTTTAGTGTTGACTAATACGGCTTCGGCCTGGGTAGTATGATAAAGCGTGTCGTATAAATATTTATTTAACAAGAATGCCCTCATATCGGGATTGGATTCAAACTTAGGGCCGAACAGATACTTGAGTCCGTCATTAAAAGGTTCTACAAATGGCACGATCAGCAATCCGGATGCTGAGTTTACGGTAATGCCTTCGAGGTAATCAAAGTTTCCATCGGGTTGTGGATCGCCATAAGGATTGAGCCGGTCCATGCCCATTACCGAAATAAGTTGTTGCTGCCGCACGGGAGCATCTCCATCTTGCAATTGCGGGTTATCTATCCCGGTGCGGTCGTCTCGGTAAATCACCCGCAACTGAAAACCGTCCTTAGTAAGATTGGTTACGCCCAGGTTATAAATGTTTTTCATCATCAGTTTCCAGGTAGGATAAATATTTCCTACGCTGTCTTTGAGATTGATGGCCCGGGGCCGGAGCAACTTCATGTAGATCACATCATTGGTGGGACTGTTAGAATAATCTTCCGTCATCTGCCCTACTTTATAGCTATGCCCATTGTAGGTGTATTCGTACGACACGGCCAGGGCTTCGTCATTTTGTAGTTTGCGCTGAAGGGTAACATAACCCAGTTGGGCATTGAGCGTGTACTCAGTCGGGTTTAGTTTGCGGGCACTTTGCAGGCGCTCGAAATCATATCCTTGTTTCAGCCCTTTAGAGGTGAGTGCGTTTACAACCGAAGAACTATTCGCACTGATTCCCTGCATGGTTAGCATATCGTATAGCGTATTCGACTCAAGCCCGTACGAAGGTTTGGGGTAAGCCGGTGGGGTGTTGTTTCCCGCTTTTTGGGTAATCACATTCTTTCGATAAATTTTATCGGTTTCGCCCATGTCCATAAAAGCCACTACATCGCGTAATGATTGCGTATCGTTTTGGCGGTTGATGGAGTACACTTCAATACGTGTGATGTTCAACCCGGACGATATCTGGCCGGGGATGTCGGTAGCCCAGTGATAAAAATTATCGCGGAAGAATTGCGACAGAAAAAAATGGCGGTTGTCGTCATAATTAGAAGCGATGATTTCAAACGGGCGGCCTTGCGATACTCCGTTGCCGCTGCCCGAAATATGAATGGTCGATTGTTTGCCGCGCTGGGTGGTAGCCATAACGGTGGCCGTCAGTTTTCCAAACTGCAACTGGGCTTTTACACCAAATAAATTTTGTGCCCCTTTTATCAAACTGTTGTTCAAGGGAAGACTCACGTTTCCGATCTCCAGCTTTTTCAGCAAATCTTCTTTCAAACCGGAGTACTCTACTTTCATGGTGTTCTGAAAATCGAATGAGTTATTGGTGTCGAAGTTGGTGGCAATCTTCAGTTTTTCGCCCACCTTACCCTGCACACTCAGTTGTATTTGCTGGTTAAATTCCAACCCGCCATTGCGCTGCTGGCGAATGGGGATGGATGGGTTCTGAATTTTTTGAAACGACCCGCCCAGATCAAGCGTTACATTTCCTTTGGGTGTCAACTCCACATAGCTTCCGCCAAAAATGCGATCCAGCACGGGGCTCAGGTAAATTTTGGGCAACAAGTTGCGCCCGCTTACGGCACTCTCCCCATCCAGCGCCAGGCTTTTGCTTTGGTAGTAATTTTTACGGAAGGATACATCCTGCTGATTAGAGAAATCCTTAAACGGCATAGACGAGTTGGGGCGGTAGCGCACATTGCCTACGTTTTCATATATGTTGTAGCGCATGCCTGAGTCGAGGGTAATCTCGGTGTTCAGGTTTTTAGGGTCTTTGAGGTAAAGGGGAGATGAGGTAGTGGGGTTAGAAAACGGGTCGCCATGCCGGTCGCGCAGACGGAAGTTGGGCAAGTAGGGATTGAGGAACTGAAGCCGGGTAGAATCTCTCTTCTTTACCTTAAGCGAATCTTGCGCATGCGCAACCAACGGCCAGCCTGCCGAAAGGCACAGCACCAGTCCTGCGATGGCCTGTATTTTCCGTTGCAATTCCCTCAAACGTATTAGGCGGTTTTTAATGCTTGTTTCACCAGCTCTTCCAGGCTTATAGCGCCTCCTGTTTTTTTCAAGAGAGCATCTATACTCCGCTCGGCCTGCGCCTTGCTTATGCCTAGTGTAACCAGAGCAGTTAACGCTTCGTTTCGCATGGTATTGCGCGAAATACCTGAAATTCCTACCCCTTCTTCCAGGGTTTCTTTTTTCAATTTATCCTTCAATTCAAGAATGAGACGCTGGGCGGTTTTACCGCCAATTCCTTTCACCGCCTGAAGGGCTGCCGAGTTTTCGTGCACAATGGCCGATTTTAATTCATCGGGAGGCATATAGCTGAGCACCACTAAGGCGGTGCTGGGCCCTACCCCGTTTACGGAAATGAGCATCTGAAACATTTGTTTTTCGGCTTCGGTGGCAAAACCGTAAAGAATCTGGGCATCTTCCCGCACGTGCAGGTACGTGGCCAGCTTAATGTCTTCACGGTCTTTAATTTCAGAAAATGTATTCAGCGAGATGCCCACCTGGTAACCGATGCCATTCACTTCTATAATGACATGAGTGGGTTCTTTGTAAACGAGTTTTCCCTTGAGGTAGGCAATCATTGAGCAGGTTAAAAAATAGGTTTAAAGAAGGGAGAAAATTAATCAATTTTTGAGTGACAAGTCAATATGGCGAAAAAACAATGTGGCTTGTTATTATTTCGTTTCTTGTTTGTGGCGGCTTGGGCTTAGGGTGTGCTTGGCAATGACGTTAGGAATGCCAAGGCTGACTTGCTGCGACCTGCCCTTGAAACTGATCGTTTGAACGAAGATGGAAACTTTCCGCTGCCCTTCGCCCGGCATAGCACAAACATGATGTCGTCAACTGTGCTTTTGCAAATATGTTGTTGCCTGCTGTTTTATTTCTTATCTGGTATAAACTGATTACTTGATACTTCATTCAAAAACTTTATGAGTCCATTGAAATAATTTTCCGGATCGTCATATTGAGCCACATGCCCAGAGTTTAAAGTCAAGCTTCTTCCATTTTGTACTTGTTTAGACATCCACTCCATATATTTGGGGTCCATCGTGTCATATTTACCACCAATTACCAACGTGGGCACACTAATTTCTTTTAATCGTTTAGAAACATCCCAGCTTTTCAAAGTTGCATTTCCTGTCATTCCAAACTCGCTATGACCTTGCATGTAAACATAGATTTTAGGGTTAAGGTGCGAGAAAGCACGGTTTATAAATTCTGGCCATTCTTCGAGAGGTTTCCGTAAAATGTGTTGTGTGTAATAATATTTCATCAATAATTCAGAATATCTCGGGTTTTCAAAATCCCCTTTGGCTTCTAATGCCGAAATCTCTTTCCAAACATCGGGCGAAAGTTGTGGTGCAAGCACTTCTTTAGCATATTTTTCGTATTCTGGTGCACTTGCCATCATATTTGAAATGATTAACCCTTTCAAGTTTTGCTGATATTTCAACGCATATTCCATCGCTAAAATTCCGCCCCAAGATTGTCCGAGTAAATAGAAATTATTTTTGTCAAGTTTCAATGCTTCTCGAACTTGCTCTACTTCTTCTACGAAATGCTCTGTAGTCCAAAGTGTGGAATCATTTGACTTGTCGCTATAATATGAATCCAATTGGTCGTAATAAATATATTCAATGCTAGCGTTTGGAAGATAGCCATCAAAATTATCAAAAAACTCGTGTGTCCCACCTGGTCCACCATGAAGGAGCAACACCTTTATTTTTGGATTATTTCCTACCCGTTTTGTCCAGACTTTATAAGTTCCTTTCGGTGTAGAAATTGGAATCATTTTTATTCCACCTGTATTTTGGTCATCGGTATTTGAATAATCAAAATAGGTGGATTTACTTGTTGAAGTTTCGTCAGTCGTTTTGGATGATTGATTGCACGAACACAAACAAGCCGCAATTAAAAGTGTACTTAAAAAAAATCTCATTGTATCTATTGTTTTGAGTTTTGTTTTTTAGCGTGTCAGCAAATAGCACCAACTCATTTATTAATGCATCCCTTTCAATCCCTGCACCCTGTGCTGGCACCATTACATATAGATTGCGTGCGTGCTACCGCAATTTACCTCATCATCAAAATGGCATTGGCTGCTTCTATCTGTTTGGAAAAGGAGGTAAGGGTTTGGGTTACAATGGCCAGTTGCTCCTGCGCTTCGGTAAAATTTCTTTGCTCGATGGCCTCTCTCACACCCGGCAATGTTTTTACTCCGTAGCCGGTATAAAACCCGGGAGCATAAATGGTGTGCTTATACCAGGGCCTGCGGGGCAGCCCGCTTTGCGAAAGCAGCAGGCGTTCGGATTTATACAACAGCTGATTTAGTTTTTCCAGATTGGTATTGGGCTTGGGGTTGGCCGCATATAAATCGCTAAAGATGTTTACATTTTTTTCTAACTGGCCGAGGGCATTCTGAAGGTCGGCAAAATTGAGATAGGGCACGCTTGCTTTCGGAGCCGGTACTATCAATTTTTTAGTGGGGTCGGCTGCTTGTGTGTAGCGGTTTTCGCGGATCATCTGGTTTTCTACTTCCGTGCTTTCGCGCAGGTTGTCTATCAGGCTGGTTACTTCGGCTGCATACGTGGCCACTGTTTTTTGGAACGTTTTAAAATCAAAAGGCAGCACATCGGCATTGGCCAAACGCAGTGTGGCACGGCCGGTGGTCTTGGCCAACGTTACGCCATACTCAAGGGTGGGGTCTTTAAACCGTTTAAAGTGATCGTAGCTGTCGTAGATAGAATGGTATTCTCCGCCTCCGTTTTCTCCGCCATAACCAAAGTCCAGCGAGGCAATGCCCAAATGCTGAATGAACGGAGTGTAATCCGATCCCGACCCCATCGCCCCAATGGGCATTGATCTGCGGTTCAAAATTTCTTTACGTGTCTTGGCCGACCCGGCACGAGCTGCTTCAGCCGACTTTCTTCGTTCGGCCACACTTACCTTGGTTTGCGGATCTACCACATCGCGGGCAACTTCATTAACTAATGTTTCCAGCGTATGCGATCCTTCGGCATAAAAAAATCCGCGTCCACTACCATCGGTATTAATGTAGGCAACAGTCTTTTCCGAAAGTTCGGCAGCATGGTGTTCTGCCCATTCGGTAGAGCCCATCAGCGAAGGTTCTTCGGCATCCCAGGCGCAAAAGATAATGGTACGCTTGGGTTTCCATCCGGTTTTCATCAATTCGCTGATGCTGCGTGCTTCTTCTAATTCGGCCGAGAGCCCACTGATCGGGTCGCTGGCACCATTTACCCAGGCATCGTGGTGGTTGCCGCGTATCACCCACTCATCCGGGTATTCGGATCCTTTTATTTTAGCAATGACATCATAAGCCGGTTTAATATCCCAGTTAAATTCTAGTTTGAGGTGCACCTTGGCCGTGCTCGGCCCGATGTGGTAAGTAAGGGGCAGAGCGCCACGCCAGCGTTCGGGGGCTACCGGCCCACCCAACGATAGAAGCAACGGTTTGGCATCGGCATAGGAAATGGGGATGACCGGTATCTTCAACAGGTTAGTGGCCTCTTTACGGTCTATGCGTTTGGCATCGGCTGTAGAGCCATAGCCGGGTGTAGTGGGGTCGCCCGGGTAAATCGGCATATCCAATACGGAGCCACGCTGCACACCAAATTCATTTTTATAAGCGCCTTTAGGATATACATCGCCCTGAAAATACCCATCGCCTTCGGGGTCGGAATAGATGATGCAACCTATGGCACCATGCTCTTGCGCCACTTTTGGTTTGATACCGCGCCATGAACCTCCGTATTTGGCAATCACTATTTTTCCTTTCACGTCAATGCCGAGTTTATCAAGTTCGTCATAGTCGGAGGGTACGCCATAATTTACAAACACCAATTCGCCTGTAACATCACCATCGGGCGACCAGCAATTGTACACCGGCAACTGTTCTGCTTTCTGGCCGGAGGTGGCATCTTCTTTCAGAGCCGGCTCTTCCAGTTTGGCTACAAATTTTTGTGCTCCGAGCAATTCTAACACGCGCACTTTAGGCGTTGGGAAAAGGACTTGAAAAGTTTCTATTTGTGTATCGTATCCCCAGCTTTTTAAAAGATCGCGCATGTATTCGGCATTGACTTTGCCATAAGGCGAACCTACGTGGTGCGGCCGGGCCGAAAGGCGTTTCACCAGGTCGTCTATATTTTTTGCCTGCAGGTGGCTGTCAAACTTATCTTCTAGTTTAAACTGGGCATCGGCATTTTCTTTAGTAAAGCCCGTAAGCTGTTTGGTTTGAGCTTGAGCCAAAAGCAGCCCACCAGCCAATAGAACGGTGAGGGTAAAGCGTATCATGATATATGAGTATTTAGGTTAGGTTCTGTTTATGCAAAATACTGCATTTAAACATTTTACTTTCACAAAAGTGATAAGCGGTTGTTGTGCACACGTTCTTTGTTCTTTACACTAAAGATGTTCATTCCGCTCGTGCAGTTGCGCATCCACCACGGCTATGGCGGCCATGTTTACGATGTCGCGGATGGAACTGCCGAGTTGCAAAATATGAACCGGTTTTTTCATGCCGAGCAAAATCGGCCCGATAGCTTCTGCTCCTCCTATCTCCATCAGTAATTTGTACGCAATATTTCCGGAAGCCAGATTAGGGAAAATTAACGTATTGGCTCCTTGCGTGGCCAATGCACTGAACGGATAAACTTCTTTTTGCAGCTCGGTATCGAATGCTACGTTGGCCTGAATGTCGCCATCTAAAACAAGGTCGGGATATTTTTGTTTGGCTAACCTCACTGCCTCGCGCATCTTTTCGGGGATTTCGCCTTTGCTCGACCCGAAGTTGGAATACGACAGCACGGCTACACGGGGTTCTATATCAAAAAATTTCACACCACGCGAAGCCAACCCGATAATGCCTACCAACTCATCGGCCGAGGGATCCACATTTACGGTGCAATCAGCAAAAAAGAAAGTACCCTTTTTATTCATGATGATGTACATACCGGCCACCCGGTTGGTGTTTTTACTCATGCCAATGATTTGCAGCGAAGGTAAAATGGTTTTGGAGTAATCTTTCGTTAACCCCGATACCAACGCATCGGCCTCTCCAAATTCCAGCATCATGGCGCCAAACGCATTGCGGTCGCGCATCTGGCGCAAGGCATCTTGGTAGGTTGCACCTTTGCGTTGACGTTTTTCATAATAGGCTTTGGCATATTTTTCGGTCCGTTCTTTTTCTTCGCGCGGATCTATAATTTTACAATCGCCCAGTTCCAGGCTATGTTCTTTTACCAAGCGTTCTATCTCTACCCGGCTTCCCAGTAAAATAGGTTTTGCAATTTTTTCGTCTTGCAAAATTTGAGCGGCTTTCAAAATTTTATGATGATCGGCTTCGGCAAATAAAATGCGCTTGGGTTTTCTCTTGGCCAGATCAATAATGCGGGCTGTTAATTTTTGGTCGATGCCGATGCGTTTTAGCAATTCATGATTATAAGCACCCCAATCTTTTATGGGGTTTGTGGCAACCCCCGAATCCATGGCGGCTTTGGCTACAGCCGGTGCCACCGTGGTAATCAATCGCGGATCTAATGGTTTAGGGATGAGGTAATCTTTACCGAATTGAATTTTATCTACTCCATACGCCTTAAATACAATGTCGGGCACAGTTTCCTGTGCCAGATCGGCCAGTGCCCGAACGGCTGCCAATTTCATGGCTTCATTTATTTCGGTGGCACGCACATCTAACGCACCACGAAAAATATAGGGGAAGCCGAGCACATTGTTGATTTGGTTAGGGTGGTCGGAGCGGCCTGTTCCCATAATAATATCGGGACGGGTTTGTTTGGCCAGATCGTAGCCTATTTCCGGGTTAGGGTTGGCCAGCGCAAATACGATCGGGTCTTTCGCCATTGCCAAAATATCTTCCGGTTTTAAAATATCCGCTACGGAAAGCCCTACAAAAACATCGGCTCCTTTAACGGCTTCTTGCAGGGTAGAAATTTTTCGGGTAGTAGCGAATTCTAACTTACTGGGGTCGAGCCCGGTCCGGTCTTTATGAATTACTCCTTTGCTATCGCACATGATGAGGTTTTCTTTCTTCAACCCTAGGGCGATATACAGTTTTGTACATGAAATTGCCGCAGCTCCGGCTCCATTTACCACGAGTACAACTTCTCCAATCTTTTTCCCATTAAGGTTTAGTGCGTTGAGCAGAGCCGCACTGGAAATGATGGCCGTGCCATGCTGGTCGTCATGCATAATCGGAATGTTCATCTTCTCGCGCAGCACGGTTTCAATTTTAAAACATTCGGGTGCTTTGATGTCTTCCAGGTTTACACCTCCAAACGTAGGCTCGAGGGCCTTTACTACTTCTATAAATTTATCGGGATCTTCTTCGTTAATCTCAATGTCGAAACTGTCGATGCCGGCATATTTTTTAAAAAGCACGGCTTTGCCTTCCATCACCGGTTTGGCCGCTTCCGGACCGATGTTGCCCAGCCCCAGCACGGCCGTGCCATTGCTGATTACCGCCACCAAATTTCCTTTGCTGGTATATTTATACACCTCTTCTTTGTTGGCCGCAATTTCTTTGCATGGTTCGGCTACTCCGGGCGAATAGGCCAGCGCCAGATCTAGCTGCGAACTAAGTTGCTTGGTGGGGGTTACTTCAATCTTGCCGGGCTGCCCTTGTGTATGATAATTAAGAGCATCTTGTTTTCTGATTTTAATAGACATAGTGTTTCGTTGAAAAAGTAAGGTACGACTGATTTCTTAAATTTTTTTAAACAAATAACAGAACCTTTGTTTATTCATGATATTTTTTCTCGCCTGCCCGGATCGCCATTTTCAACACATTTTCCTGAGGCGGAAGGGGACAGGAGTAGTTTTCGGAGTACGCACAGTATGGATTGTAAGCCTCATTAAAATCAAGTACGATGGTGGAAGCGCCCGGTACTTTTTTCAGATCCAGATAGCGGCCAGCTCCATACGTTTCGCGGGCGCTGGTAGAATCAGCAAAAGCCAAAAAGAGTGTGCCTTTGTATGGCCCGTCATCTACTATTTCTAAAATCAATAAACGGGCGGGTTGTGCGTTAACCTCAAACTCGGCATAGGCATATTCCAAATATTTTTTCTCCACACCATCGCTGGTGGGCAACGGCATCATTTTTTTATTTTGAATCGGAATCAACTTTGCCGTAACCCGGTACTTTGCATCGGGCTGAAAATACAACAAGGGTTTTGCCGTTTGTCGCTCTTTACCGAAGGGCGAATTTTCGCTGTGCATAAATTCATCTTTTTCTTTTCTCAGTTTTTGAATTGTCTGAATATACTCCGCCTCGGTTGGCCCTCCGCTCAGCGAATAATAAATGATGGTAGCCACCAAGGCAAGCAGGGCCATCAATAAAATATTTTTAGTACTCATTTATTTATCACAAGGGATTTCGGTTTCCAATGGTTGATTGAATCGAGATGATGATCATATATTTTGAAAAATCGGGGAATGGCCTGGTCGGCTAATGGGCCGGGTGAATTAACCAACACTGCTATGGCAATTTTTTTCTTTCGATTGATGGCCACCTCGCTGCGATAATGATTAACGTACCCTCCGTGGTAGGCAATGGTATCATCGCGAAAGGTAACGATGCGCCATCCCAGTGCATAATACGACTTGCGTACAGGCTTCCATTGCCAGAAATATAAATTACGTGCTACCGCCCGCACCTGAGGTTGCAGCATTTCATTAATAGAACCGGCCGAAAGAACCGCGTTGGAAGACAGCAATGCCTTCAGCCAAAGAGCCAGATCGAATGCGCTGGCATTAATGCCTCCGGCCGGAGCTACTGAATAATACGCGCTTGAAATTGTGAGCGGAAGGATAAGCTGGTGCGGCATGGCCACATCGGTATTGCTTTTTATTTTTTTTAATGAAGCCGAAGCATTTTTCATTCCCAACGGAAGAAAAAGTTTTTCGGTCAGTACTTCTTCAAAAGATTTTTGGGTGGCGGCTTCAATTACCTTCCCGATCAGGCTAAAACCTACATTCTGATAACTGTACACTTTGCCGGGCTCGTCAATGAGGTCGAGGGTGCTAAGGTAGTTAATCAATGTATCTACGGGAGCGTTTCGATCCACCATATCGGTAAACGCATGATATGGCAGCCCTTCGGTGTGTGAGAGAATGTGGCGAATCTTTAATTGCTGGGTAGCCCGCTCCGATTTTAGTTTGAAATGGGGTAAGTACTTAATCACGGGGTCGTCCCAATGAATAATGTTTTCATTTACTAATTCGGCCGCCAGTGTGGCCGTTATGCTTTTAGAAACAGAACCCACTCTAAAAACAGTTTGTGCATCTACTGAATCGGGTTTGCCCACTTCGCGCAAACCATATCCTTTTACCAGAATAATGCTGGTATCGCGTACAATTGCCACTGCCACACCGGGAGCCTGCTTGTTGGCTAACTCCGTGCGTATAAAATTTTCAAACTCATCTACGGCCTGCTGAACGAATGGATTAGAAACCAGATCTACTTTTTTGGGTCTGAACGTTTTGGGTTGGGCAACATGGGCCCTCTTCAAGGGAGGATTGGGTTTATCGTTCGCGGGATAGACAAAGAAAACCAGCGCTCCTAATATGATAACCCCTATCGTGATAGCTACTTTCAAATTTTTATTTTATATCAGTCCTTCATCGGTCATGCTAAGATAATGATGCCCGGCTACAATTAAGTGATCGAGCAGGGCAATCTCCAGTGTCTTACCGGCTTCTTTCAGTTTTTTAGTAAGCTGTATGTCGCTATCGCTGGGTTTGAGGTTTCCCGAAGGGTGGTTGTGCACGACAATCACCCCTGACGACAGTTCCTCTAACGCCAGCTTAAAAATGATTTTAGGATCGGCTACGGTGCCACTCACGCCTCCTTCGCTTATTTTTTTCTTTTTGATCAACCGGTTGGCTTTGTTTAGCAGCAGCACCCAAAACTCTTCATGCGGCAGGTCTATTAAATCGCCTTTAATTAAATCAAATGCTGTTTTAGAATTTTCGATTTTAGGTTTTTCTTCCGGATTAATTTCTTTGCGCCTTCTGCCCAGTTCTAATGCAGCTACAATAGTAATGGCTTTGGCTTCGCCTATGCCTTTGGCTTTCATCAGTTCTTTTACTGAAAGCTTGGCAAGATGATCTAAATTATTATCTACATAGGCCAGCACTTTTTTAGCTACTTCTACCGCACTCATCCGGGCGGTACCCGATCCCAGCAAAATGGCAATCAGTTCGGCATCGCTCAAAGCAGAAGTTCCCTTCAGCAATAATTTTTCTCGGGGCCGGTCTTCGGGCGACCAGCTCTTAATGTTCATCGGTTGGTTATCTTCTATCTTCACCGGCTCCATTCAAAGTTTACCGTTCAAGATAATTAAATTTATTTTTTGTTTTTCAACAGACCGGTTACGAAGTAGTCTTCTCTTGTGCTTCGAGTAAAAAGCCTTTTATAAAATCATCCAGATCACCATCTAATACATTTTGTGCATCGGTTCGCTCTACTCCGGTACGTGCATCTTTCACTAACTTATACGGATGCAACACATAATTGCGGATCTGCGAGCCGAAATCAATTTTCATTTTGCCGGCCTCAATTTTATCGCGTTCGGCCAAACGTTTTTCCATTTCGAGTTGGTATAACTTCGACTTTAGCATTTGCATGGCCCGTTCGCGGTTGGCATGCTGGCTGCGCTCTACCTGGCAGACAATAACAATGCCGGTGGGCTTGTGCGTTAATTGCACTTTGGTTTCTACTTTGTTTACGTTCTGGCCACCGGCACCGCCCGAGCGGGAAGTTTGCATCTCCACATCGGCCGGGTTTACTTCTATCTCGATGGTGTCATCTACTTTGGGATAAACAAAAACTGAAGCAAACGAAGTGTGCCTGCGTTGGTTGGAATCGAACGGAGAAATACGCACCAGCCGATGCACTCCGATCTCCGACTTCAGTTTGCCATAGGCAAACGGCCCTTCAAACTCAAGCGTAGAAGATTTTATGCCCGCTACCTCACCGGCCTGGTAATCAATTTGTGAAACGCGATATCCATTTTTTTCGCCCCACATAATATACATGCGGTTGAGCATATCGGCCCAGTCGTTGCTTTCGGTGCCTCCGGCACCCGGGTTTATTTCCATAACCGCACTGAGTTGATCTTCTTCCCGGCTCAGCATCTTTTTAAACTCCAATTCTTCGATCGCGTTAGCCGTTGTTTTGTATTCGCGATCGAGTTCTTCTTCGCTCACATCGCCTGCTTCATGAAATTCGTTAAGTACCTCCAGGTCATCAAGCCCTTTTATCACTTTATCGTAGGCATCTGTCCACACTTTTTTAGTGCGGATATTTTTCAATAAAGATTCGGCCTGCTTGGGATGGTTCCAGAAATCGGGTTGGTGCGAAATGCGCTCTTCGTCTTGTATCTCTACGATCTTGCGATCGTAGTCAAAGATACCTCCTCAGTGCCACGGTGCGGGCTCTCAAGTCTTTCAACTGTTCGGTAGTCATAAAAAAATTTTTGCGAAGGTAAAAAGAAATTTTAAACTTCAATTGTGCCCCCGCACACGGATTGCCTCATCGGTAAAACGGGGAATTATAATCTACTGTTTGCAAATAATTTATTCCATTTATACGGGCATAGTGTGGGTGAATCAGCATGAGTGTTATGCCGGTGCCGGCTAAAATAGCCGAGGGCATCCAAACCGAACTGCTCAGTTGTGTATTGTTGTAGCCGGTTATATTGTTTAGCCGGTCTAAGCCGATATACATAACCCCCAAGGCCAGTGAAAAACCGCCCAGCGTATTGAGGAAACTTTTTCCACGCTGATGCCGGATATCAATTTTCAAAATTTCTTTAAATGAAATGGTGTCGTTGGAGGTAATCATTGAAAAATCGTTCAACTCCACAATATGTCCTTCGGCATGGCGATGTCCCTTTTTCAGAACCAACCGGATGTACTGGCCTTCGGCAAAACGGGCTTTCGTGTTTCCATTCTTAAAGAGAACCATTTGTTTTTGAGCCTGCAGCGAATAAGAGAGACCTAAACAGAAAAGCATCGTTACAAAAAACGGATACCTCAAATTTTTTATTATCCATAACCCGGTAAAGATTAGTACTCTCACAAAGTGAAGGACGTAAAAAAGTTTGAAATTACCTCGTAGTATAAAAAATCTCCAAAAATGCTACAATGAAAGGAGCCGAAATAAGGAGTCCATCAAAACGGTCTAAAAAACCTCCGTGGCCGGGCAGGCTGTCGCCACTGTCTTTAATTTCGATACTGCGTTTGAGCAACGATTCGACCAAGTCTCCAAACGTGCCTCCTACAATAATAATCCATCCTACACACAGCCATTGCCATTGCGGTAACGAAGTAAAGTAAACCGAAATGCCATACGTAAACCCCATGGCCAGCAACGCACCGCCAATAAACCCTTCCCATGATTTTTTGGGCGAGATCCGTTCGAATAATTTTCGTTTACCCAAAAAACTTCCGGCAAAATAGGCTCCGGTATCGGCTGCCCACAAAATAAGCAGGCATCCTAAAATAATCTCGGAGTTATATTTTTTGTTTTCGAAGGCCGCTACATTCATCAGGGCAAACGGAACGGCCGTGTAGAAGATCCCTAAAAATGTGATGGCTATGTTGGTAAATGGTTTTCGTTCAAGCGGCTTGTATAATTTGATAATGTACACACACGAGATCATCGGAAAGATTAAAAAATAATAGCGAGAGCTGATCATCCCGTTTTCAACAAAAAAAGAAAGACTAAAAATAACCAACCCGCTGATCACGCCAATTGTTTTTTGCGGTACCAGCCCGTCTAACCCGGAGAGTTTATAAAATTCGAGCATAGACAAAAGGCAGATAAAAAAGAATAAAGCAAAGTACGTCCATGGGCCGAATGCCACGCCCCCGATGACAGCGGCCGACCCCAGTATGCCGGTAAGTAAGCGGGGAATGAGGTTGCTGAATTTTTTATCGGCCATCGGCTACAGTGTTTTTTTTGAGGTCGAGAAATTTTTTATAATAATAAAGTAAGACTGTACTTAGCAATGCAAACAGCAGAACAGCCAGCCACGGAGCCGGCTCCTCATTTTCTATATCCACATTTACTATCCCTAATTGATTTAAGTAAACCATTACCACGGAAAATCCATTATTAACGGTATGTGCCAGCATGGGCACAAAAATATTCCCCGACCAATGATACAAATATCCAAACAGCACGCCTAACAACAGCCGGGGTACAAACCCAAAAAACTGCATGTGTATAGCACTAAATAAAAAGGCGGCTACCCAAATGGCCACATGGCTATTTTTTGTTCCCCGGTATAATTCATTTTGCAGCAACCCGCGAAACAAAAACTCTTCGCAAAAACCGGCTCCTACGGCAATCACCAAAAAGCCAATGACAAACTGACCCACCGAATGAAATTGAGTGAGCGCCTTCGTAAGTTTGGTTGCCTGGTCTTCCGATGTACGTGCCCAATCTTCAAACCCTTTTAAAAATTCCGGAAGGTGTATGTGTTGGTTCCACTCTATAATAACAGAATCTACCACGATAAACGAAAGCACCGTGGCCACCACAAACACTATACTCGATCTGTAAAACGGGTGCTTATTGAGGTAACTAAAAGATTGGCGCCTGGCCACCTTCCAACTGAGATAGGGGAAAAGAAAAAAAGCAAATACAGAAACAATGCCTTGCATGGTGAGCAGTGGCACTAAAGCATGTTCATCGGGGTTGTTTACCAATTGAAAAAAATCACCTTCGCCTCTATAGAGCAGCGAGCCTGCCAGTATGCCCACGGCCGAACCTGCCACCGCCCCCACAAATCCACCCAGCAATATCATAAATAGGGTGTACCAAACCGGCCGTTCATTCATTTCTTCCATTTAGCGTATGGTTGAATAGTGTTAATTTTGCATCGCAAACAACGGTGTTTTCATTGAATTAACCAACGTGGCAAAGATTGGTAATAATATTGAGTTAGGAGATTTTCCGCTGCTGCTCGCCCCAATGGAAGACGTGAGCGACCCGCCTTTTCGGGCGGTGTGCAAAGCCGGTGGGGCCGATTTGATGTACACCGAGTTTATTTCATCTGAAGGGCTGATCCGCCATGCGGCTAAAAGTCAACATAAACTCGACATCTTTGAATACGAAAGACCTATTGGCATTCAACTGTTTGGCGGAGATATAGGCCACATGGCCGAGTCGGCCCAAATTGCCACAGCCGTTCACCCCAACCTGATAGACATTAACTACGGCTGCCCCGTGAAGGCCGTAGCTTGCCGCGGGGCGGGTGCCGCTCTGCTGCAAGACATACCCAAGATGGTGAGGATGACCGAGGAAGTAGTAAAAGCCACACCTCTTCCGGTAACCGTAAAAACACGTTTGGGCTGGGATGAAAAAACAAAAAATATTGTAGAAGTAGCTGAACGTCTGCAAGACATCGGTATCCAGGCACTAACGGTGCATGGACGCACGCGCGTGCAGATGTACAAAGGCGAAGCCGATTGGGAACTCATCGGAAAGATTAAAGAAAATCCGCGCATGCGCATCCCGGTGTTTGGCAATGGCGATATCAATACACCCGAAAAAACAGTGGAGTACAAAAACCGGTATGGGGTAGATGGGGTAATGATTGGCCGCGCAGCCATCGGCTACCCGTGGGTGTTTCGCGAAATCAAACACTACCTGGCAACAGGCGAAAAACTTTTACCGCCCAGCTTAACCGAACGTATCCACGCTGTACGCACCCATCTCGATTTTTCCATTCGCTGGAAAGGCCCTAAACTGGGTGTGTTTGAAATGCGCAGGCACTATGCCAGCTATTTTAAAAACCTGCCCGACTTCAAACCCTTTCGTGCTCAATTAGTGGAGGCCCCAACAGCCGAACTCGTGCACGCGATTTTGAATGAGGTAGAGAATAATTATTCTGAGCTGCTTGTGTGATGGTGGCTGGGGCAGGCCGATGGATGGTATCTGGAAGGTCAAATGGGGAGTACTGATAAAGACGGAAAAAGTTATCCTTCTATGCCCTCCAACAATGCTTTCAATCATGATGATCAGATGATTGCCTATATAACAGCACAATAAATAACCTTCGCATGTATTTAAAAATATCAAAGGCTTTTAGTTGGGTGCTCCTATCTTTTATGGCTGGCCGGTGCACGTGTGGTTCGCCTGTACCCAAACCAGTACCAGTACCTACTGCCGTAATACACTACACGGATCATACCGGTAAAGATTTATTAGACCCCTCTAACGCAGGCATTATTAATCTGAGCCAGTTAGCCATTCTATGGAAAAACCCAGATGGCACATGGGGGAATGGGGCTATTCAGGCGTATCGAATGGGGTCTAATTCATCCTCACCCTATCTGCCTGCCGGATATGTAATAAATGTACCTCCCTATTTATTTGGTTCGTCTGGCATCAAGTATATCAGGCTGAGTAACGCTGATACTGACACCCTTTCTTTTATATTCAGCGGCTCTACGTTAAAAAGTTTTTTGTACAACGGAAAATTAGTGCCGCCCCCCAACGGAATGGGTTCTTATCCGGCATTGTTTCCGGTGCTTGTCACTAAATAACGCCATGTTTCTTAAAGGGGTTATGGAAGTATTTTTACCAAAACATATTTTGGTAATTTTAGTGTGCGGTGTAGCGATAACACTTGCGCACAGCCAAGGAAGAAGGGGCGGGGTAGATATCGGAACGGGGAGTACGCTTGCGCCAAAATCTATACTTATTTTTTTAGAGCCATCTTTTAGTCTTAGCCGATGCACTCGGTTAGGGACAAGACAGGAAATATTTGGCATTCCTGCCAGTCGGTTAATAATCTCCACATCTATTAATGGCGTGTGGTATCCTTCCTGTTATACGAAGTTTAAAATAAAAGAAGTAATTTTTTTGTGGGGTTGGGGGCAGGTCTATATTGGCAAGGCTTTTGGCAAAACTCTTATATCGTCACTCTCAATTCAAAAAATTATCTCGTTATAACCGATACAGAAAATGGATTGAGCTATTGGGGGTTCTATCCAAAAATGGGTATAAGTATTCGCCACCTTACTTTTCAGGTTGAGTATAATTTCTTTCAGCCTCAAAAAGTAAAGTTACTCTATACCGATCCCGCATCAGATCATTTGTATTTTACCAAACAAACAGAGGTAAATGGTAGTTATCTGGCGGTTAAAGTTTCACTGTTTTTAGGGAGGATTTAGAGGGGGTGAAAAATGGTCGCTTCTATTTTCTTGTAACAAACCGGTATTAGCTTTTTAAAGAATAGCTACTTTAAGTAGAATACCCCTTTCAGCCTAGCTTCTTCCCAAGGCCTTTGTTGCCCGTTCGATCTTTTTTCCACGGCATTGCGGGTATTCATAAAATAATCATTAATGGAAAGAATTTTATTGTCTGAGCCGTAAGTAAAGATATAATTAGTACCGTTTGTTCCTCCAATTGTTATGGATGCCATTTGACAAGAAGAAGGAGGAGAGGGAGCAACATTCGATTTAGAGCACCCGAAAACTAAAGCTGTAAAAAAAACAATAAATATTTTTAACCTTCCGGTATTCATGGGATACGTATTTAAGTGTAAGTTAAAAAATTTGACAACTCAATTATTGTCATTTTTTCGCACATAGAAAATTCACTCTTCTTTCTTCGCCCGGCCAAGCTCTCTGAAAAGGATAGTCAACATAAACACAAACAACACAAACCCTATTACGATTAAGTAAAGCCCCGTTTCCTTCTGCTGCTCCAGCGTAAACGAACTACACAGCAAAATAGTAAAGGTTCGCAAGGCCAGGCCAGTAGCCAATACCATGGCCGCCACCATGCCGGGAAATGTAATCTTAATTTCAAAAATTATATTTCGCCATACTGTAATTGTAAAAAAACCGGCCATGAGCATAGTAACATGCATTACCCGGTTAAACCAAGGGTACACAATCGTTAAATCTATTGAGCGTGGCAGCATCCAGAAGATGAGCGAAGTCATCACCATAATCAGTACGGCTATTCCCCACGAAATAGCATGAATGTTTACTTTTTTAAAAAGAATAGCCAAAGCGATGCCCAGTGTAAACATAGCTGGCAGTTGTAAAACCTGGTGGCGAGGCATGGTAAGCGAAAACCAATCGTTCATCGGAAAGGAGAACACAAAAAATAATACACCGATGGTCAACAAAAGAGCACTGTCTTTTATCCTTTTATGCATGACCGAATTTTTTCGATAATGGAAGCGTCATCTTCCCGGGCAGGATCAAATATTTTAACAATTTTATTTTCGGGCGAAACAAGAAATAAATAAATAGAATGATTGATGATACTGCCCCCTGGAGCTGCCTTGGCCCATATCCCGGCCCGTAGCAAAAAAGTATCAAACTCAGACTGGCTGGTTTGGTGCGGTAAGGCAAATGACCAGCCGTGAATATCTGATCCAAAGCGGTTGCGATAATTTTTTATTTTCCGGATGTTGTCATTGCCCACATCAAAACTAACAGTAACCAATTCTAATTGTGACGGAATTATTTCCGGGCTAATGGCCTTGTCTATTTCTTCCAGCCGGTTGTTTACTTTGTGGCACACGTACGGGCAATTGAGGTAAACAAAATTTACCAGCACATATTTCTGTTTGTCTTTAATGTGGAACACGCTGCTGTCTTGGTCAATCAGGGCCGCATCGGGAAAAATCCTGGGGATGGCTCCGGCTTCGCGCAGGGTGTACGAAAAGACCGTAAACGCGCTGAAGCCGTATGTCCACTTCCACAGTATAGCCACACAAACCGCCAGCACCAAAAGGGGAGGAAGAATTTTTTTCACGCTTCAACCTGAATTTATTCTTCTGTTAAGAACCCGGAACAACCGGATTATTCGGGCTCGTGCTTTTTAAGCAACTTGGCAAACAAGGATCCATACATCATTAAAAGGCCCAACAGCAACAGGCCTACACACACCGCGGCCGAGCGGGCTAAAAAAGCCCCCATTTCGTGTGTGCTGGTAATGGCTATGCCACCATAATCAGAAAACCTACGGGGCACACTATGCATTCCGCCCAGATAAAACATCAACAAAAATCCGTAAGCACCAAAAACGAATAACCAAAATCCAAACCTGGCATTTTCATCTATCCGTTGTTTTTGGTTGGTGTACACCAGATAATATAAAAAACCGAAAATGAATAACACCACCCCCATCAGCATATAGGTGTGGAAGTGGGCCGGTACCCATAGTGTGTTATGCAGCACTTTATTTATTGAAATGGTAGAATCAACTACAGCGGCAAACCCGCCAATGGCCCAGCCAGCAGTACCCAGCAAAAATGCGGTAGGGATAATACTCCATTTTACTCTGGAGTGATAGAACTGCACAATAACACCAAACATGGTAATGGCCGTAGCCGGCACCGTGCTAAAGTACGAAGCAATCTGCCCGGCATATTGAAAAGGCAGTGGTTGCACAAAATCCATGTACAGGTGATGGAAGTAGGCAAACAAAATAAAGAAGAAGGTGGCGTTCCAGGAATACACTAACACTTTGTTCACCTTCCACTCGCGGCCGGTAAATTCAGGCAAGAGCGTATAGACCCAGCCTACTCCGCAATACATGGTGATGTTGACCAGTGTATGACCAAAAAAGAAAACCAGATTTTTTAACAACAACGGATCGAAAGACAGACCCGGTTCAAAAAACTGCAACAAATTCATAATCAGGAAAACAGCACCGGCCAAAAACGACATAATGCCCGGCACCAAACTGATGGTGGTAATAAGTACAATGGCGGGAAGTTCTTCTTTGGGTTCTTCCTTTCCCAAATATTGCCAGCCTATTAATTTAGTAAACCCACCATATTCTTTGGCAAGAGCATACACCACATGCGCACTGCCAATGAGCCAGGCCACTCCCAAAATAATTAATGAAACAATAGAAAGCCCGGTGGACCAACTGGCCCAACTACCGCCCTTAAACGGTAGCGGATACAACAGATACCAGCCCGCCCCAAACTTACCAATGAGGGTGGCGATAAGTAGCCCTACCACCCCTATCAGCACCAAGAAATAAACAAAATACCCGGTCTTCACACTGAGCCGCGCATAGCGTGTGCCAATTAAATAATGAAGAGCCGCCAGCGCCAGACTAAACAATAATCCGGCCATCCCCAGCCCGTGCAAGGTCATCAACGCATAAAATGTATCTATATTTAATTTCATCCATTCGCCCTGATTGAGGCGCATCAGCAACCCCAGAATAATGAGGATGGGAAAAAGGAGCAAGAAGGTAATGCTCCAGGTAACGATCAGTTTTCTGTGTTGTTGTTTTTCTACAGAATCAATTTGTATCATAACCTGCTCTTTATTTATTATTCAACATGAATCTTTCCTACCATATATGGATGTGCCATACCACAATACTCCAGGCAAAGGATTTCGTAATCTCCTTTCTCGGTAAAATCGTATCGCAGCTCATTATAATATTGAGGCATGGCCTGTGTTTGTGTTACCAGCACTCCGCTGCTGTTGTAAATGGCAAAGTTGTGGTTAACATCGGCCGAAGTAACCATAAACCGGATAGATTTATTTACGGGCAATGTAATTTCGTTGCTACCAGCAAACTCGGCCGGTGTTTTATCGGTAACGCCTGTAGCCATCTTCCAGGCCCACTGCATACCCACTACCGTTACCACCTCATCGGCTTCGGCCTGAAAACTTGGATAGGGCAACAGCCGCAGCGACATAAATAAAACCACGACCACCACCCCTACCAGTCCGAAAAAATACCGCCCTCGTGCTTTATATACTTTCTCTTTCGCGGCATGCTTTTCTTCTTCCGTAGAAGAAGTAACAACCAGGAAGAGAACTACCGAAACCACAATTAATGCACCTACCAACGAAGCGAGGGCTGCATAATCTTGTATGGTAAATAACAGGATAGACCGGCTCATATTACTATGATTTTATATCACACTTATTTTTTAGTACTGTTCTGATTTTTTTCATTCTGAACTTAGGAGATTTTTATTTCAATTTTAAAACCTTCCTTATACCCATGATTGATGCGGGTTTTGCCAACCCGGGGGTAAATGTAAACGAATTTTCAAAAAAGACAAATTTGTCGTGAATAAATTGAATACCTCCGTTGCCCAACTCATCCGATGTTATGAAATTACTATGATTTTATCTTTTAGTCAATACTTCCGGAAACTGCCTTTTAGCTCGAACTGCCTTCATAATAGCACACCCTTGCCAAGGGTGGTCTGTTTTTTTTCTGCTTCCTCCAAGTTGTTGAATTCGATCATATTTTTATTATCCTTCAAGCCGTTTCAAAAAAACATTTTCTTCTCTTTCAACCAAATGATGTTTAACGGTTTGCTGTGTTACGTATAAAGTAAGCAGAATAAAATTTCAATCAACTCCAAAAATGTCTGCGCCTCGTGCAAAAAGGAAAGAGGAGAATGTACTGAAAGCCACCGACAAAGAAAAAATGAGTTTTTTTTCTGGATGTTGATTGTGGCTCAATTATTTTTTTAAAACCGGCTTTTCCTTCTTCCAGGCAAAGCGCCAAAATACCTGATAGTTAAAACCCCACCAGGGCGATCGGCCGATGATGCCGTAGCCCGGCATATCGTACGGTGCTAAAGAAGGTGTGTAACCACTGGCAGAAGGAGCAAATTTTAAACGAGCGGTGTAGCCCATCCACAATGCTCTCCATACGCGAATACGCAAACCGGTTGTCAGCTCGGCCCATCCGCCCATTACATGCCCGTTCGTTTGCTGAACAGTAACGGGCAAAAACAAATTGGGCGAAGTGTGGGTGTATGTTAGCTGCTCATGAAAGAGCGAACGTCCATACCTAAAACCTAAAAAAAACATATTCTTATCCGGGTCCTTACCTAATAAGTTAATATCTACACCGGCACGGAAATAATTTCCAGAATTAGCGTACAGGCCATTGGCAATGGATATATTTTTTGCCCACGAGCCCACATCTACCGTAAAATAATAGTTTCTAAAATCCATGTCTGCATTTACTTCCCACCCCTTAAAAGCCGGCCCCGAAAAATTTTTACCAATATCAATCAGATCAGTGCCTACCCGCAGGCCTGTAGGTTTAAAACTCGGCTGTGGTAAAGGCAAGGGCTTAGGGGGCTGAGCCAACAGGGTGGCCACACAACACACACTAAAAAAGCAACTGATAATTAAGCGCATACGTTTGGGTGGCCGGGTTTTTAAGTAAAAAATTATTGTAAGGCTTAACTAAAAGCGACTTGCCTGCTTTCAGGGTTTTAAGGTTTGAAAAATATTGATACGCCCCACAATCTTTGCCCAGCACTTTTGTTTGTGTGGTGTAGGTAACGATCAGTGTATCGGTCGGAATTACCAAGGTGCTGTCTTTGGAATTGACACGCCTGAAAAGATAAGTCGTGGTGTCGTGGGCTATATCCAGCGGCAGCAGCAGGTTAGTAACGGCCGAATTGAATTTAAAAATGGAATCGGTGCCGCTAACGGCAATTTTTAAAAAATAAATATTGGTATCCAGTGTGGCATTCGATTTTTTCTTGAATTGAATATACATTTGGTTAGTGGCGGTTACTAAACAATCGCCTTCGCTGAAGCAACTGCTGAAAAGCGCCATAATTAAAAGCAACGGAATATATTTCATCCTTGCAAATATAGGGTAGTCTGCCGCTCCATCCATTTTTTGTACCTTTGCCCTGTTAATATTTTTCATTTTTGAAGACCAAAGGCACACGCAAAAACATAGTTAATATTGTAACCCTGGGTTGCTCTAAAAACCAGGTTGATAGTGAAGTTTTGTTAACCCAGCTTCGCGGCAACCAGATAAACGCCACCCACGAAGCCAACAACGATGATGCCAACATCGTAGTAATTAATACTTGCGGATTTATTGACAATGCCAAGCAAGAATCTATTGACACCATTATTCGCTATACCGATGCCAAAAGCGAAGGTTTGGTAGAGAAAGTATATGTTACCGGTTGCCTCTCGCAGCGTTATAAAGACGACCTGGAAAAAGAAATACCTAACGTAGATGCATGGTTTGGCACCCGCGATCTTTCGCGTTTACTCAAACAACTCAACGCCAACTACAAGCGTGAGTTAGTGGGCGAACGGATTCTTACCAACCCCGGCCACTACGCCTATTTAAAAATTTCGGAAGGATGCGACCGTCCCTGCTCGTTTTGCGCCATCCCGCTGATGCGGGGCCACCACACCTCACGGCCCATCGAGGAATTGGTAACCGAAGCAAAAAATCTGGCTAAAAACGGAACCAAAGAATTGCTGCTGATTGCGCAAGACTCTACCTATTATGGGCTCGATCTGTATAAGAAAAGAAACCTGGCCGAACTATTAAAAAAACTTTCGGATGTAGAGGGTATTGAATGGATCCGCCTGCACTATGCCTTTCCTACAGGGTTTCCATTGGATGTGCTGGATGTCATGGCTGAGCGATCGAACATCTGCAAGTATCTGGATATTCCGCTTCAACACGGCTCTACCGACATGCTGCAATTAATGAAGCGCGGAACGACCCGCGAAAAAACAGAAGCCCTGCTGCAAACCATTCGTACCAAAGTGCCCAACATTGCCTTGCGCACTACGCTAATTGCCGGCCACCCGGGCGAAACGCAAAAACACTTCAATGAAATGATGGCTTTTGTAGAACGAGCCCGATTCGACCGGCTGGGTGTTTTTACGTATTCTCACGAAGAAAATACACACTCCTTTTCTTTAAAAGATGACGTACCCGAAAAAACAAAACAAAAACGTGTGGAGCAATTAATGGATTTGCAACAACAAATTTCATTCGAACTCAATCAGGCCAAAGTGGGTAAAACCTTTAAGGTACTTGTCGACCGAAAGGAAGAAGGTACGTTTATTGGGCGTACTGAGTTTGATTCGCCCGAAGTAGATAATGAAGTGGTTTTAAATACGTCTGATTATCTCCGGTTAGGCGATTTTGTTACGGCAAAAATTACCCGCGCAAGTGAGTTTGATTTGTATGCCGATGTATTATAACCTGATGCCTGGTTTTCTTCATTCTTTTTTATAGCACCATAAAAAAACCCCGAATCAATCGAGGTTTTTCATCTTAAAAAAATCAGGTTTAGTTCAGATTAGGTTGTGGTGTAGTGCGCAAATAAGGTTTAATACGTTTATGTCCTTTCGGGAACTTAGCCGGGATATCTTCATCTTTAACAACGCCCGAGATAATTACATCTTGACCTTGTTTCCAGTCTGCCGGGGTAGCTACACTATATTGAGAGGTTAATTGTAAACTATCAATCACGCGAAGTATCTCGTCAAAATTTCTTCCGGTAGAAGCGGGATACGTAATGGTTAGTTTAACTTTTTTATCAGGGCCAATTACAAATACCGAGCGCACCGTAAATTTATCACTCACTTGCGGATGAATCATATCATACAAATTAGAAACTTTAAAGTCAGGGTCTGCAATAATCGGAAAATTAACATGTGTTTTTTGTGTTTCGTTGATGTCGCCAATCCACTTTGAGTGGGAGTCTACCGAATCCGTGCTGAGGGCCACTACCTTCACGTTCCGTTTATCAAACTCAGCCCGCAGTTTAGCCACTGCGCCCAGTTCGGTGGTGCATACCGGAGTAAAATCGGCCGGATGAGAAAACAATACGCCCCATCCATTACCTAACCATTCATGAAATTTAATTTTGCCTTCCGTAGTTTCTGCCTGAAAATCGGGGGCAATGTCTCCTAATCGTACTGCCATAAAATTTATTTTTATTTAGGTTGCAAATATATTTAAAGTCTATAGATATAATAGATTAATGTTAAAATTAATTTCCTTCCAATAGCTTCTCGCGCTTCAGGATTTTATCCAACGTACTGCCGCCCAAGAGGCGAAGTGTTTCATCGCGCACTTTGCTGAACGCATCGCGTATGCCACACGTTTTTTCGTTTCGGCATTCTTCGCAGGGCTCATAATAATTTAAGCTGACACAGGGCAGCAGGGCAATGGCTCCGTCCATCAGCCGGATAATCTGCATCAGGTTAACCTCGGCCGGTTTTTGATATAAGTAATATCCCCCCTTCTTTCCTTTTTTGCTGCCCAGCACTTTGGCATTGCGCAATTCCAGCAATATGGCTTCTAAGAATTTTTTAGGGATATGTTTTTTCTCGGCAATTTCCTGAATGTGAACCGGCCCTTCATG
The DNA here is from genome assembly GCA_018267195.1 of Bacteroidota bacterium. GTDB lineage: Bacteria > Bacteroidota > Bacteroidia > Cytophagales > Cyclobacteriaceae > ELB16-189. The sequence goes on from JAFDYY010000012.1 coordinate 51,753, forward strand.
ATATTTTTCTGCCAGGTACACCAAGGCATGAATAGCATATTTACACTTTTTTGAAAGCATGCCTAAATTTAAACTTTTTACAATTAATTCTAACTTTGAGGGCTTAGCCAATGCGGCACTATGGCATTGGTGATGGTGTTGGCATAATATAAGCCGGGGTAGCTCAGGGGTAGAGCAGCTGATTCGTAATCAGCAGGTCGTGGGTTCAAATCCCATCCCCGGCTCTTTAACGAATAACCGATTGATTATTTCAAGACCCAAGAGAGGCTCGATGGTATCTTTTACGTTGTTTATGCTCATCACCGTAGTAGTGATTGGCATGAACCTGATCTCTATTATTCATGGAGTAGCCACGGCCTGGTATAATTTTGTTATTGTTGGCCTGCTTACGCCCATTGGGGTATTCGTCTTATATCGAATTTTTATCCGGTACAAGATTATTCGGATGGGTAATAATGAGATACAAATCAGCTATCCGGTTATTCGTCAAAATAAAAAATACCCTCTAAGCGAGTTGGTTTGGTGGATAGAGAACAAAGTAAAAACGGGCAAGAACTCAGAATACAGGGAATTGCAGTTTAAATTTACTGACGGAAAAAAGATTGGTATCGGGCATAAAGAACATACCGAATATACCCGGATGATACAATACCTGGCACAGAAAGCACCCAAGAAAAAAGCTGAACTGACTTGATTGGTAAATTTTTAAAACCTTGCTACTTTTGCTGCCCCTCGTTTATACTTTATTTAAGCCCAGGTGGTGAAATTGGTAGACACGCTACTTTGAGGGGGTAGTGCCGCAAGGTGTGCTGGTTCGAGTCCAGTCCTGGGCACCAGAAATAAAAAGAGGCTGTCTCTAAATGGAGGCAGCCTCTTTTTTTTATTCAAGCCACATTATTTCATTCCATATTCTAACACCATAAATGAACCCGGTACTACCTTAGGCCGCGGGTTAGGATTTTCTTTGGTAGCGGCCGGTCTCTCGCCATATTGTGCGGCCGTAACAAATACATGGTGTGTTTTAGTATCCAATGCCATGGTGCGCGCACCGGGCACAGTCTTAATCGTTTCTAACACAGTGAATTGATTGGGTGCTGATTCTTTAACTACCGTAATGCTTCCTTCCCCATTCGAACTGAACGCCAGTTTCGTTTCGGGGTCGAAGGCGGCTCCGTCCACGCCCTTCCCAATGGCAGCGTGCGAAATAATTTTTCCGTTTTCAGCATCTACTACCATCATCATCTCGTTATGGCACACACTGAATAATCTTTTCGATTTTAAATCGATAGCTAACCCGGAAGGTTCTTCTCCGGGCGAAATTTTCCAGCGTGCCTTTGTCTTTAGAGTTTGTGCATCGAACACAGCAATTTCAGAGGCTCCTTCCAGGTTTACATAAATATTTCCATTTTCATCGCTCGCTCCGGCCTCCAGTTCATCTCCGCCCACATCTACCGTGCCGGCTACTTTTCCGGCCACCACATCGATTGCCGTAGCGGTATGATCGCTATGATTAAAAATAAACACACGCTTAGAAAATTTATCATAGAGTAAGGCATCCGGGTTTTTGCCGGTAGGCAGTTCAACTATCGGCTTTAATGTTTTTAAATCAAAAATAGTAGCGGTGTTGCTGCGACCATTAGTAGTAATTCCACGGCCCGTGCCGGGCACCGCCAGCACACCGTGCACGCCTTTTAAATCTGTTATGGCGCCTACTTTTTCATGGGTGTCTGCGTTGAGCACCTCTACCTGAGTGCCGTGCGAAATGTACAGTCTTCTGTTTTCCTGATCAACACTTAGGTAATCCCATCCGCCTTCACCGCCAATCACTGTTTTTTTGATAAGATGAAACCCTGACTGAGATTGAGCCGAAGCAGCAAACTGAATGAACAACACAGTTGCTACCAAACTGTAAACTATCTTTTTCATATTTTTTTGGTTAGTGATTAATTATTCATTGAATCAGAACGTATGCGCCAAGTTGAAGAAAAACTGTTGGTCTTCTTTCGATACGGCATAATCGAAACGCAACACCGTGCTTTCGTTCCACACAATGCGCAATCCACCACCTCGCGAATAGCGAAGGTTATTGGTATTGATGGCGGAGAGGCTATCCCACACGCCCCCGATATCGTAAAAAGGCACAGCGCTAAACTCAAAGTGTTGCTTAAACCAGTGGCTCTGGGCAAAGCGCCAGCGCAACTCAAAGTTAGAGAAGTGCATAGCGCGACCAAGGAAGCGGCTCTGCTTATACCCGCGTAAAGTGCGAGGCCCGCCTAATCCCTCAATATCACCTTCCGGGCTCCATTGATCCTGGTATTCGAAAAAGGGTGCATCCAATGCAGTGTAGCCCATAGCCACACGACCAGCAAAAATCAGGCGATTAAAAACGGAAGGAAATATTTTCTGATAAAAATTAAGGTGAGCATACACTTTATCAAAATCGAACGATGAGCCGAGTGCTTTCAGCGAAAGTTCGTTGGTTACCTCTGCTACAATTCCTTTGCTGGGATCGGGCTCTAAGTCGCGGGTATCATACACTAACCCTAATTGATAAATATTTACCCAAGAATGTCCGAGTCCATAAATTTTCCCGGCATTAAAATCTTGCTGAATCAGTGCATTGTTTTGCAAGGGGGTCATGTTCAGGTGGGCCATTTCAAAACCCACCAAAGCGCGCAAACGGCCTTCTAAAAAATTGCGCTCTAAACTGAGGTTGATGATTTCCTCTTGCTTATTGTAGTTGTTATAAAATTGGTTAGCTCCGGTTAAAAAGTTTTTTTCATAATCGCTGTACGAAACATTTTTGGCGGTATCGCCTGGGCCATTCACATACGAAAGCCCTCGCAGCGATTCTTTAGCTGTAGTGCCAAAATAAAGCAGGTTCGGGTTTTGCTCAATGGCACCACTGGCCCGAAAGCGCCACTTTGTATTAAGTATATAAGGTACATCTAACGTAAATCCAAACTCGCGTTGATTTTTGGTTGTGTTGAACAACACAAAATCAAGTCGGGCGCGGTAAGCGGTGTAAGCAAAAAAAGGATCGCTCCGTTTTCCATTAAAAAAAATGGAACCCTCGGCTCCATAGCCAAAACCATTTACCGGATCAGAGCTGAACTCGGGCTCACCGGTAAGATAGGTTCCTTCTTTTTTATCTTTTAAATCTTCATCCGATAATTTTTTTTCATCGGCAATAGCAAAAGGAAGTTTGGTAGTATCGGTCTTTTGTTGTGCGGAGAGCAGAGTGGATTGTATTGTAAAGGCAATAAAAAATAAGAGCGTGTATAAAATTTTCATAAGCAATAAAATGTTTGGAGGTTAGACATCGTTGTCGGAGTTTCTATTCCCTGTAAAAAAAAAATGATTGAATTATTTAATGGCACGTCTGACCGATTCCAAAAACAACCGGTAACTCTTATTCACAAAATAAAAACCATATTAAAAATGATTTAAAATTAAAATAAAAGCTACCGGTCAAAATCAGATGAGGGGTTCTCAGTTTTTTAGTGCTTTCACGAATTTTCCATGCTCATCAAAAATCAAATCATACCCTTTAATCTCCGCCTCGTAGGTAAGGCTTCCATCGGCCGAAATAATTTTAGCAGCCTCTTTAATTTTTTCGTTTTTGTAATGGGTCTTCACATATTCGGCTACTTCATTCGGTAAATGGGCTATCGCTATACTGGTTTCAGTTTGAAACACACTACCATTCGTTTCATACAACACCGAATGATCTACTCCGTCTGCTTTAAAACTGGCTTCGTACTTGCCTTCTTCATTATCCCACTTTACATTTTTGGCTTGCGGGTAAGCTTTGGCAAAAGCAGATTTGATGTGAGCCGGCACACCTGTTTCTTTAGTTTGTTGAGCCAGGGCAATGCTACCCATCATCGCCAACGCTACGATTAATACATTTTTCATGTTTTTGTTTTTTTAAGTTTGATTCAAAAAAACAAATGGTTTCTGTAGAATTTTTGGATACTAATGCGACAATCTGTTTTTTTCAAAAAAAATTGAAAAAAAATGAGTGTGATTATAAAATTCATACTGAACAAAAATTCCGGTGGTTTCGGCAATTCGTTTAACGATAGCCAGCCCTATACCGGCTCCTGATTTTGATGAGCCTTTTTGAAAACGGTTGAAAATTTTTTCGGGATCAAAGGGCAAGGCTTCGCCCGGATTTGAAATAGTAATTTGTTGTAATGATGAAAAAATAGAAATGATATTGCCGGGAGACGTGTGGCGAATGGCATTGCTCAGCAAATTTGAAAACAGTATATCTAATAATAATGGATTAAAAAAAATTTCCTGATGCTGCAAGCTTACCTGAAAAGAAATAGTTTTTTGATTGGCTTCCGCCTGATATACCAAGATCAGTTTTTCTAAGAATTCTTTTAGGTTTACTTTCTCGCGCTCTAAAAACGGAAGGCTATCAATTTTGATGAGCAGTAAAAGACCTTTGTTAAGCCTACTCAGCCGGGCCAAGGCAATCATCATTTCTTCCATCAGCCCAGCCTGCTCTTTCGTGAGATTGGTTTGCATCAGCATTTCCATTTTCGATTGAACAATGGCCAGCGGAGTTTGTATTTCGTGTGAAGCATTTTCGGTAAATTCTTTTTGATTGCGGTAAACCTGATGATCGCGTGCCGTAAGCTGCGCAATGGCTTTATTCAAATCATTAAATTCTTTGATTTTAGATTGAGTAAACGAAAGAGGCTTTGCTTTTTCCAATTCAAATTTTTGCAGGCTATCTAATGTTTTATAAAACGGCTTCCACAAGGCGCTTGAGTTTCGCCAATTTATAACAAGCATACCGGCCAGCAGTAAGACTAAAGCAATAGATTGTGTAACTGCTAATGCCTTAATTAAGTCTTCCTGTTCGAGAAGTGAAACCCGGGCTGTTAAAAGGTAGGGTTTGTTTTGAAAAATGACTGAAGTAATCAACACCCGGTAAGGTTCCGTTTCGCCTGTAACCGAATTGTATTGCTGGTGAGTAAAAAGGCTGTCGCGAAAAAAGGTTGTTGAGATTGGTTCAATTTTTATATTGCTATCCAGGCTTTGCCATCCCAGCAAATCGGTGTCGGGTTTTAGTCGGTTGATTCGTATTTGAATTTCATTCTTTTGCAAGAATAAATTTTCATCTACTTCGTCCCAAATAATACGATTGATGATTCGATAAAATACAGGGGTAACTAAAATCAGGATGATGACAGAATAAACTGAAAGATTGAGCAAGGTGCGGCTTAGTAACCTCATCGTTCAAATTTGTAGCCGAGCCCGTAAATAGTTTTAATATAATCGGCACTGCCGGCTTCGGTCATCTTCTTTTTCAGGTTTTTGATGTGGGAGTAAACAAAATCGAAGTTATCAAAGCGGTCGGCTTCATCGCCCGATAGGTGTTCGCCTATGGCATTTTTAGAAACAACTTTGTTCTTATTTGAAATTAAAAACAGGAGTAGGTCAAATTCGCTTTTGGTCAGGTCTAATTTTTTATTCAGGATCGTTACTGATTTCCCGGCCACATCTAATTGCATGTTTCCGATGTATAGAAATGTTTCGCCTTCAAATTTTTTTCTGCGAATCAGCGCATTAACCCGTGCGCCCAACTCGGCTAAATGAAAAGGTTTGGGTAAATAATCATCTGCCCCGATATCGAGTCCTTTAATTTTATCATCAATCGAATTTTTTGCCGACACGATGATGACTCCTGCATTCTTTCTATACGATTTTAATTCCTGCAGCAATTTCAATCCGTTGCCACCGGGCAGCGTAATATCCAGCAAGATACAATCGTACTCGTGCAGAGCTATTTTTTCGGATGCCGATTCATAATCCGGAGCCAACTCGCACAAATAATCGGTTTCAGAAAAATAAGCAGCCATACTTTCTGCCAATGGTTTTTCGTCTTCAACGATCAGAATTTTCATTTACCAAATCTACTCTCAAATTTTGTAGAAATTCTGAGCCAGACGCAGATCAGGGCACCTCCCTACAGGGGCTAACCATCAGAAAGGGTTACATCACATCATCTACCGTTACGGGGTTTATATTTTTTTGCCTAATCAGTTCATTTAATTTGGGCAGTTTATCCTTCATTATCTGACGTAGGTTATTTAATTGCGAATCGATCTGGTCCACCAGGTCTTTATACACAGCCTTTACCTGCTCGGTAGGTTTGTAGTCGCCTCCGTCCACTTCACTGGCCAATGCTCCCAATTTATTATTGAGGCGTATCGGGAAGTTGAGCGGATCTTGTCCGCTTCGGTTTTTAGTTTGATAGAGTGCCTCTTCAATTTTTTTCATTTCATCGTTAATTGTTTTGCTCATATCCACCACATCTTTCATATCGGGTTTATCTTTCATGGGGTCAACTACGCGGTTAATATGGTCGCGTGTGGAGCGTATATTTTTAACGGCTTTGTTCGTTTCGCTTAATTTATCGCGCACGGCAATGGAGAAATCAAATTGCGCCTTCATATCGACCGGGGTACCGGAGGTACGCGGGTCTTTCACTATCTCAAATTCAGTTTCTTCCGATTTGCCGTTTACCGTAAGCCGGGCTTTATAAATTCCGGGCACGGCTTTGGGGCCGGTGAGCGATGCGCCCCACATAATCAGCCCGTCAAACCCTTCGGCATCGGCATAGCGCATATTCCAAATGATGCGGTTCATGCCGGGTTTCATTTTCATTTCTCCTTCTTTCAGTTTTTTGTCGGGCTGAGTAGAATATTTCTTGATTAATTTTCCGTTTGTTTCCAAAATTTCCAATGAGGTTTTTGTCTTGGCGGTATCTTTCAAATAATAATGGATCATTACTCCGTTCGGATGGTTTTTACCTTCGGTTTTAGACTCACCCCGCCAGCCGCCCTGGCCCCCATTCATACGATAGCTTGGCATCGGCTTGTACAAATGAAAATCACTTTTAGCAATGGCTTCGTTTAGTTGGTGTAAAGGAGTGATATCATCTATCAACCAAAAACTGCGGCCTTGTGTAGCGGCTATGAGGTTGTCATTTTTTATAGTAAGGTCGGTAATTGGCACGATGGGTAAATTCAACTGAAAAGGTTTCCAGTTGGCGCCATCATCAAAGGAAACGTACATACCAAATTCTGTTCCGGCATACAGCAAGCCTTGCCTTTTAGGGTCGGCCCGTACCACCCTCGTAAAGTGCGAAGGGTCAATTCCATCGGTAATTTTTGTCCATGTTTTTCCATAATCTTTGGTGCGGTACAGATACGGCTGGTAGTCGCCCAGTTTATAACGGGTGCCGGCCACGTAGGCTCCGCCTTTTACAAAGGGATCAAACTCGATGCTGTTAAACATCATCCATTCGGGCATTCCGGCAGGAGTTACTTTTTCCCAGTTTTTACCTCCGTCTTTTGTCAGGTGCAACAAGCCATCATCGGATCCGGCCAAGATCAGGTCTTTTTCGTAAGGCGATTCGCTCACGGCAAAAATAGTGCAGTAGTATTCTACCGCGGTATTGTCTTTCGTAATAGGCCCACCGGATGGACCAAGTTTGGTCGGGTCATTACGGGTAAGGTCGGGGCTAATTAACTCCCAGCTCTCGCCTCCGTTGTAGCTTACATGCAAGTGCTGTGAGGCGGCATAAAGTTTCTTCGGGTTGTGCGGGGAGAAGAAAATAGGGAAGTTCCACTGAAAGCGGTACTTCGCTCCTTCCGCACCGGAGCCCATGGGGTTATCAGGCCAGGCATTTACGTTGCGCGACTCACCGGTGCGGTGATTTCTTCGTTCGAGCATTCCGCCATAGTTCCCTCCGTACACGATGTCATCATCAAGCGGATCAACAGCCAAGTGCCCACTTTCGCTTCCGGCTGTTACTTCCCAATCGTGAATACCAATGGAGTACCCATCGGTGCGGTGAAGCACACGCTGGGTGGTGTTATCTTGTTGGGCTCCATATATGCGGTATGGAAAATGATTATCTGTAACCACCCGGTAATGCTGAGCCGTGGGTTGATTTTCGTAGGTGCTCCAGTTTTCACCTCCGTCAAAAGAAACCTGGCCTCCTCCATCATCGGCAATGATCATGCGTTGGTTGTCCTCAGGGGCTATCCACAAATCATGATGGTCTCCATGGTTGGCATTCATGGCTTTAAATGTTTTGCCTCCATCTTTCGATTTTTGATACGACACATTCATCACGTACACAATATCTTCGTCTTTGGTGTCAGCATAAATTTTAGAATAATACCAAGCCCGTTGGCGAAGGTTGCGGTCGTCATTCATCTTCATCCACTTATCCCCGCCATCGTCAGAGCGGTACACGCCCCCGTGGTCGTTCTCAATAATGGCATATACCCGGTTAGAGTTTACAGGAGAAACTGAGACCCCCACTATTCCCCAAATGCCTTTCGGCATACCTTCGTTGGCAGAAATATTTTTCCAGGTATCGCCTCCATCAGTACTTTTCCAAAGAGCCGAGCCTTCGCCTCCGCTTTCGAGGCTGTAGGGAGTTCTGCGGATACGCCATGTAGAAGCAAAAAGAATACGCGGATTATTCGGATCCATACAAAGATCTACCGCCCCGGCATCGGCATTCGCAAATAAAATGCGCTTCCAGTTTTTGCCGCCATCTTCCGAGCGGTACACACCTCGTTCCTCAGACGATTTAAACAGGTCTCCCAACACGGCCGCATAAACTAAATCCGGATTTTTTGGGTGGATACGGATGCGGGATATGATCGAGGAATTTTTTAGTCCGGAAAAAACCCAAGATTTTCCGGCATCCGTAGATTTATAAATTCCGTGGCCGAACGATACATTGCCGCGCACGGTACTCTCGCCTTGCCCTACATAGATTACATTATTATCCCACTCACTTACCGCCACCGACCCGATGGAACCGCCAAAAAAACCATCTGAAATATTAGACCAGGTATTACCGGCATCGGTCGTACGCCACACCCCTCCCCCCGTTGAGCCAAAGTAAAACAAATTCGGTTTGCCGGGCACGCCTGTTACGGCATCTGCCCGCCCGCCCCGGTAGGGGCCAATGCTGCGCCACTCTAAAGCAGCATACAGTTTCTCATCATACGTAAGTATCGATTTAGATGGTGTTATCTTCTTTTGACCTGAAACGGAAAAGAAAATAAAGGCTAATAAGATGAAGAGTAATTTTTTCATGACTATGGTTTTTCAAAAATCATATTACAAAAAATAAAGCAATTGAAAAGCTGATTTTTTATAATCGGCAAAAACACAATGACGTTGCATAGGAGATTATCCAAATATTGAATTACTTTAGGGATCATTTTTTTATGCCCGACAAATCATTCAAACCTCTTTTTAGTATTCCTGTTATTGTAGCCGCACTCGGCTACTTTGTGGATATCTACGATCTGCTTCTTTTCAGCATTGTGCGCAAGCCCAGTCTTTCTTCGCTGGGAGTAGCCGGAGAAAACTTGCTGAGCCAAGGCGAATTTTTATTACAAGTACAGATGGCCGGCTTACTTATAGGCGGAATGATTTGGGGCATCATGGGCGATAAAAAAGGAAGGCTTTCCGTTTTATTCGGATCAATATTATTGTACTCCCTTTCTAACATTGCCAATGGGTTTGTAGTTAACACCACACAGTATGCGGCACTTCGGTTTATTGCCGGCATTGGGCTGGCCGGTGAATTGGGTGCTGGCATTACACTGGTGTCTGAATCCTTGCCTACCCGACTTCGGGGATATGGCACCACACTAGTGGCTACCGTGGGGCTCTTTGGGGCAGTGGTGGCCAACTTTGTAGTAAAACTTTCTGACTGGCGCACGGCTTTCTTTATAGGTGGTGGATTAGGGCTCCTCCTCCTCCTTGCCCGGGTAAGTGTTTTTGAGTCGGGCATTTTTTTAAAGATAAAAGAACAGCACGTAGCACGTGGAAATTTTTTGATGCTGTTTAGCAACCCTACCCGGTTAAAGAAGTTTCTAGGTTGCATTTTTATAGGCACTCCTATTTGGTATGTGATCGGGGTTTTAATTTTTGCTTCTCCTGAAATTGCGCAAGCCTTACATGTAGTGGGCGAAATAAAATCGGGCGATGCCGTAATGTGGAGTTACATCGGGCTGGCAGCCGGAGACATTTCCAGTGGCTTGCTAAGTCAGTATCTGAAAAGTCGGAAAAAAGTAGTGCTGATTTTTATCGGTATAACGCTGGTGTTTGTGGTGCTTTATCTTTTCACCCCCGGGGTCTCTCTCATTCAGTTTTATGTAGAATGTTTTCTTCTGGGTTTTGGTGCCGGGTATTGGGCGCTGTTTGTAACCATCGCGGCCGAGCAATTTGGCACTAACCTGCGCAGCACCGTAGCTACTTCGGTGCCTAATTTTATCCGTGGCACCGTGGTACCCATAACCTTGCTTTTTCAATATTTTCGTGGCTATACTTCGGTCATTTATGGCGCTTTGTGGGTGGGAATATTAACGATTGTTATAGCCTTAATCGCTTTTACCGCTATTGACGAAACCTTTCATCACGATCTTAATTTTATAGAAAAAGACTGACCGGTGTAAGGTTTACCTATTATTCTTAAAGATACCAGATTGGCTTTTGAAGCCCTGCTTATTATCTTTGATAAAACTATTTTTTTAGAATGATTAGGGGGGCTCTTTTTCCGGTTTTTATTTTTTTGTCTGTTTTTTCATTTGCACAGAACATAAAAAAAATTGACAGCCTGCGGGTACATTTACCCACGGCAGAAAATGAAGCTCGCTTTAAAGTGCTAAACGAGATAGCCTGGGAGTATCGGTTTGCTTACCCCGACAGCACCGTTTTTTATACTAACATGGGGTATCAGTTAGGTCAGAAATTAAATTTATCTACCGGACTGGCACAACCTCTCAATTACCAAGGCGTGGCGTATAACTACAAAGGCAATCGGTTAAAATCTTACGATTTGTACACACAAGCGTTAGAGGTGGCTCTCCTGCAGAAAGACACTATCCAAATTGCTTATAGTAACAACAATTTGGGCCGGTTATTTTTTGAGCAGGGAATCTTGGCAAAATCTTATAACTATTACATCCACTCACTTCAGTTGTTTAAAAAAATGCACGATCTGAAAGGAATGGCTTATTCGCTTCAAAGCTTAGTGACTCGTCCTGAAAATAGTTTACACAATTTGGTTAAGAGTCCTGATTCAAAT
>JAFDYY010000130.1 GCA_018267195.1 Bacteroidota bacterium
CGTTTCCGTCAACCTTCGTCAACCCTTTGGGCAGATGATGCATCCCTCATGCATCCTCTGGGTTTAAGGGTACTCTTCACCGTCATTATTTCTTACTGCACTTTGGTAGATTGTTGGTAGAAGAAAGTTATTATTGTTGGTTAGCAACCAGAACAATCGCGGGCTAACAGGCACCACTGTTACTGCAACGCCACAGGCGGTCGACAACCTGACCTACACGTATGCCAGCGGCAACCAATTGAGCAAAGTGGCCGATGCCAGCGGCAACATGGGCGGCTTCAATGACGGCATCAACACAACAACCGAATACACCTACGACCCGCACGGCAACCTGACGGCCGATGCCAACAAAGGGATAAGTGCGATCACCTACAACGCGTTGGGCAAAGCGCAGCAGATCACCTTCACCAACGGCAACACCGTGGCGTACACCTATGATGCGGGCGGGAACAAACTGACTATGGTCACCACGGCCAGCGGCACCACTACCACCACAGATTATGTAAATGGATTTGTCTACACGAACCATTCATTAAATTTTTTCTCCTCACCGGAAGGCCGCATTGTGAAGAACGGGAGCGCGTTTGAATACCAATACGCCATTACAGACCACCAGGGCAACACACGGGTGGTGTTCACTTCCGCAACACCCTCTGCAGACGTGAAGACTGCCACATTCGAAACAGCCAGCCAAACAGCCGAAGCAGCCCAGTTCAGCAACTACGGCCACATCTCCGCAGGCCATGCCACAAGCACCCCCGGCAATTCGCAATACCTCAACGGCAACAGTTCGGGCATGGTGGGCGTAGCAAAAAGCTACAAAGTGTACCCGGGCGACCAACTGAAAATAGAAGCGTACGGAAGTTACAGTGCCGTGGGCGGCAGCAGCAGCCTGTCTGCCTTTGCAAGTGCGCTGCTGGCCGCCTTCAGCTTGCCCGCACCCGCACCGGGCGAGGCGGGCACGGCCTCTTCGGCACTGAACACGTGGGGCGGCATCGAAGCAAGCGGCA
>JAFDYY010000013.1 GCA_018267195.1 Bacteroidota bacterium
CGTTACAGGCACTAACCCAAATTTTTTTTGCGTTTTAATAAGATTTTTGTTCTCTTTGCTATCCTTGATTTTTAAAAAGAACCAAAAAAAGAATAACTTTCGATTCTGTTCGTTTACAAAGGAGCGGAATTTTTATTTAATTTGACTCTATGGAAAAAATGGTGAATCGTAAAAATCTATATGGACTCTTCATCGTATTGTGCGGGTTCATTGTTGGCTCTTGCGGCCTGTTGGGCATTGGCAAGAAAAAAGGTGGAGGAGATTCACAAGGCGAACTGGTGGGGCAGTCAACCATTGAAAGACGCCCGGGGTGGGCTCAGGTAATTCCTTACGGCATGGTGCCAATCCCTGCGGGCACGTTTCACATGGGGCAAGCCGATGAAGATCCTGCCTCTACTCAAATCAACTTCAACAAACAAGTTACCATCGGCCCGTTTTTTATGGATGAAACGGAAATCACCAATGATGAATACCTGCAGTTTACCACTTCTTATTTAAGCGGCCAGGGAGCCCCGCCCGAGATGCCTCAGGTGTCAACACAAGATTTTAAAGCTAAATATTACCCCGATACAACGGTGTGGATGAGAGACTTTACCCACCACATGGGCGATCCGTTGGTAGATTATTATTGGCAACATCCGGGTTATAAGGATTATCCGGTAGTAGGGATAAACTGGGAAGCAGCCCGATTTTTTGGAGAGTGGAGAACGAAATTTTTAAATAACTGGCGTCAGGTAAACGGAGGCCAACCTTCTATGCCGGCTTTCCGCCTGCCCTCTGAAGCGGAGTGGGAATATGCCGCCCGGGGCGGACGCGACATGGCCAAATACCCTTGGGGCAACCCGTATATCCGAAACTCAAAAGGATGTATGCTAGCCAATTTTAAACCGGGCCGGGGTAATTATTATGACGATGGCTTTGCTTACACTTCACCGGTAGGCATTTATTTCCCTAATGATTATGGGTTGGTAGATATGGCCGGAAACGTTTCGGAGTGGTGCTTAGATGATTTTTACCCTGCTTCTGTACCCACCGTGTGGGATCTTAACCCGCAATTTATTGACAAAGCGGCTTACGATAAAGACGGAAAATCGAAAGAGAAATATAACGCCAGAAAAGTAATCCGTGGCGGATCGTGGAAAGATGTGGCTTACTTTTTGGAGACCGGCACGCGCACGTACGAATACAAAGACTCAACCCGGGCTTACATTGGCTTCCGTTGCGCCATGACTAACCTGGGAAGATCATCCGGATCCGAATTTCAATAATTAAAAACTTGAAGTATATTTAAAAAAAAAAAACAGACTAAACCTAAATCCCTACGAACCATGGCAAACAAAAAAGGAGGTTTCTCTACGCTACTCTATGAAACAATAATGCCTAAGATTTATGGCATTGGTGCATCAGTTGTAATTGTTGGTGCATTGTTTAAAATCCAACACTGGAACGGAGCTAACGAAATGTTGATTATAGGTCTTTCTACGGAAGCAATCATCTTCTTCCTTAGTGCTTTTGAACCTAAACACGCAGAGGTAGATTGGAGCAAAGTATATCCTGAGTTGGCCGAAGATTTTGAAGGCCCTGCCACTCCTACCGCTACCCGTATCAGCAATAAGCCAACTGGCGATTCTCCTTTATTGAAAATTGATGAAATGCTGAAGACAGCCAAAGTAGATCAAAACTTGTTAGATAACTTAGGCAAGGGATTGACCAACTTAGCCACTTCGGCATCGCAAATGAATAGTCTCTCTAATGCCGCAGTAGCTACCAACGAGTATGCCAAAAATGTACAGGCGGCATCAACTGCCCTTACCGAAATGAACAAATCGTATGGTGTTGCCATGGGAGCCGTAAAAGCCATGTCCGATGCTTCTAAAGATACCAGCGAGTACCACAAACAAGTACAGGCCGTAACTAAAAATCTGGCTTCTTTAAATGCAGTTTATGAAATGGAATTGAAAGATGCGGATTCTCATGCTAAGAACATGAACAAGTTCTACGAAAGTCTCACTGGCGCTATGCAAGGTCTGTCTAAAGTAGGAGATAACACAGCTAAGTTTACTTCTGAGCTCGGAAGCCTGACCAATAACCTTACTGCTTTAAACAAAGTTTATGGCAGCATGCTAACCGCCATGAAAGGCGGCCAGTAATGGTTCCCACAGATTATTTTAGTATATAAAAAGATATAGTTCACCCATAAAAACACATAACCATGGCAGGTGGTAAGGAAACCCCGAGGCAAAAGATGATTGGCATGATGTACTTAGTGCTCACCGCCCTTTTGGCGTTGAACGTAAGCAGTGCCATTCTCGAAAAATTTGCCATCGTAAATACAACATTAGAAGGGTTGGTGGATGAAGATAAAACGAAGAGTGAAGCAAAACTGGCAGCGATTGAAAAATCGACCAGTGCAGACCCTAAGGTTTTAGAGGCAATTGACCGGGCTAAGAAAGTTCGCGAGCTTTCTAAAACAATGGTTGATTATTTGGATGGCGTAAAAAAAGAAATTAAAACCAGTTCCGATAAAAAAATACTGGAAGGCGAAGACTTAGTGGCAAATACTAACAACGCTGAAGAAGTAATGCTGAACGAAACCCGGCCAACCGGTAAAGAGTATGAGAAAAGGCTGAAAGATTATGTAAAATCGCTTAATGATTTAATGAAGTTGAAAAAACCTTTTGAGAAGTTGAATAAAAAGGCTGAAGACTTCGCTGAATTTAAAAACAACTCACACCAAACCTCTAAGAATTTTCTGGAGTTCTCATTTGAAGGAACCCCCACCATGGCAGCCGTTGCCATTGTGAGCCAAATGCAAACGGAAGTATTGGAATATGAGGCGGCTGCCTTAGATACGTTAAATAAAATCACCAAAGGCGTAGTGTACGAAGTAGATCAATTAGTTCCCATGGTGCAGGCGGAAACTAATTCTGTTGTAGCCGGAAATTATTATGAAGGCGATCTGTTTGTAGCCGGTGCAGCATCAGGCGCAGCGCCCGAGATGTTTAAAGACGGACAGAAGTTGCAGTTGGAAGACAAAGATGTAGGCTTGTCATCAAAGGTTAAAATGGGTAAGATTAAGTTTATGGCATCGGCTAGCAATTATGTGGATGGCATTGCTAAGATGTCGTATAAGGTAAAGATTAATCTGCAAGGCCGCCCTCCAATGGATCGCATTATCGATTACAAAGTAATTAAACCGGTGGCTGTTTTTGGTTCTGCGGCTGCGGCTACCTTATATAGAGATTGCGGCACGGAAGTACAGGTAAGCATACAAGGGCTTACCGACCTTTCTTCATTGGATTTGTCTATACCGGCTGAGCAAGGTAAATCCTACAAATTGGCACCGGGCAAATTTGCGATCTTACCCACACGGGCACAGTGTAATGTTACCGTTCTTTTAGGCGGACAATCTATCGGCTTACAGAAATTTGAAACGCAGGATGCTCCGATGCCGATAGCCAAATTAATGGCCGGCCCCAATACCATAGATGTGGCCAAAGGTGCGCCAGCCGGCACAGCTTCGTTGCGCATTGAACCGGAAATTATTGACCAGATTTTTGCTAAAAACAATAATAAGGATAACAAGTATTTCGTGTCCGGCTTGGTGTTGCAAATTAATGGGGGTTCACCGATTACAATAAGATCAGGAACGATTCCGTTAAGTCAATATAATTTAAGAAAAGGCGATAACGTATCGGTTTCACAAGTACAGGTACAACGCCCGTCTTATGATGGTTCGACCAAACAAGTGAACGGGTCGAAGATGAATGTTAACTTTAGAATTAATTAATTTATAAATGAAAGCTGTTTCGTTTATTTCATGTTGTCTGTTGTTGGCAGGGAGTGCAGCGGCACAAGACACCATTTCAAACCCGAACTCCATAGAGCGGATTCCTTACTATGAACAGTTATACCGTTTCAGGGTAAGCCGGGTAATTGATTTAGACGAAAAAATTAATGCCGGATTTAATTCCAGGAAATCTCCTATTTCAAAATTGATTCTTGATTTATTAGCTGAAGGTAAGCTGCACACCTTTGGCAGTAACACGGGAGATCCGGCTGATTTTCGTGAGCCGGTAGCCGACACCACCGCTTTAAATATGGGTACAAACTATGTGCGTTCGGATACGCAGGGAGACTGGAGTGGTTTGAAAGCCTATTTAGCTGGCGATAAAGTTATTTACCCGGGTGATGATGGCCAATCGCATGCGTTTCGTCTCAGAAATAATATTGATGCTCCAACTAAAGGCGCCCAGCCTAATCCTAATCCGCTTACAAACTCGGCTAATTGGGAAGATTTAGGCCCGATGAATGTAACACTCAATGCACAAAATATCGTTGGTCTTGAGCTAATTGAAGATGTTATTTTTGATAAGAGAAGATCGCGTCTTTATTATGATATTTTAGCGCTCGGTATCGTATTAGAAGATCCGAACAACGCTTCAGAAAAATTGGCCTATCGCTTTTACATCTCCTATAAGGAGTTAGCCAAAGAGATTAACCGCATTGCACACAGTAAAGATTTAATACAACGCCAGCGGGTTCTTTGGCAAAACCGGTATAATCCTTCTGAGGGGAAAACATTTGTAGATGCTTTTAAGTTGAGACTTTTCCATGGCGTTATTAGAAAAGTAGAAAACCCTGATGACGCTACGATACAAGCCATTTTTGCCAATAACGGCCGCTCTTATTCTGAATCCGTATTTGCCCGATGGGAAGAAGAAATGACCCTGATGGAGAAGGAACATAACCTTTGGGAATATTAGAATAGCATAAAGTATTTTATAAAGGCTTCCGTTTGGAAGCCTTTTTTATTGATAGCGTTTTTACATTTCTTGTAAAAGGGTATTAAAAACTACATGCCTGTCTTTAAACTTAGCACGATGTTCTTCCACTAAAATTTTGCCTTCGTTGTTGAGGTAGTAAACAATTTTTTCAATGGAATCGCAATGGTATTGAATGTTATAAGAAACTGAATTTTCGTCTTCGTGGGTAAGAATTTTATACAGTTTATATTCAGAAAAAACATCAAGACCCATTACTTTTTTAAAATACAATTGGGTCATCCACAGAAGCCACTCCTGTTCCACCTCCTTATCTATTCCTACCGTTACGCTGTATATAAACTTCACTCAGGTTGTGTTACATAATCTTGTAAATAGGAAAAGTAGGATGTTAAGTGCCCATCCTTAGCAATCGTGGCCCGCTCTATTACTTTTTCAGTATCATCGCCCAGCAAAGGTCGGATTATTTTATCAATCAGGTCGCGGCCAAACTCTTCTGATGCACTTCTGGGTAATTCGCAAGGCAGATTATCAACGGCCATGACCGTAATGTTTTTTTCGTTGGATAGAGGCTCTTCTACTTTTTCTTCGACTGGGTTGAAATCATAGATTGGATTGGGGATTGAGCTTGGCTTTTTTGTGCACGGAACAGACCCGTCTATATCGCAAGTAATGTCGGCTACTACCTTCATCTTGAATTTTGGGTGCTTCATGTCTTCTATAGTAAAAAGCTTAGGTGCTTTTGGGTTCCAGTAGGCACCTGCTAAGAGAATATCAGCCACTTTAGAAAACTTTAGAAAATCTGAACGGTAGCGATCCGGGTGCAGGTGGAACTCATCCCGGCTGAAGATCCCTCCTTCTTTTCGGGTATGGTAATCAGCGCTGCTCAATTGAACATAGACCGGCTCATTAAATTCATTGGCTAAAAATTCATCCGGGTTAA
The DNA here is from genome assembly GCA_018267195.1 of Bacteroidota bacterium. Classification (GTDB taxonomy): domain Bacteria; phylum Bacteroidota; class Bacteroidia; order Cytophagales; family Cyclobacteriaceae; genus ELB16-189. Next base: position 5,728 of record JAFDYY010000013.1, read on the forward strand.
CCTTTCTTATTCCGACTGTATCTAATGTTTCCATGACTCCTTTCCCTACCCTACCCGCTCCGGTCAGTACAATTTTTATGGGGGGTAATATCACTTTCCGTAGTTCAATTTTCAGATCGTTAATATCAAAACACTCGTATGCTCTGCGTAACTTAAATTGGTTATACCGGTTTCCATACACCCAGAGTCCATTGTAGGCACCCACGATGCCGGCATACCGGCCAAAGGCCACCAGGCGGTTCCCCTGCGTGTCTTTCAGTGCTTCATAATCAATGAGGGTTATCTTTTTGCGAAGCGCCTCTTGTAACAGACCTCGATTGTAAGGCTGTTTTTTAATGGTGTGCGAAAAAAACAAATAGGTTTTGCCCTCGATCAAATTTTTAGGGGGAACCTCTTTTATGCCCATTAAAATTTCGCAAGGCGATACCTCGCCCATGGAAATTCCAAGATTCTGATATTCCGAATTTTTAAAAGCCCTGACTTCGCTGGGCTCGCAAATTATTTTTACTTGGGGAAACCGTTGCTCAATTTCATAAGCTTGTTGCGGAGTAAACGCTACACGCTTATCGGGCGGAATTTTCCCTTCGCGTATTAATCCGATCTTAGTGATTTGCTTCATTAACTTTCAAATAGACCCCCAAGCATAGAACTGGATTCTTTCCGGCTGTTGCTACCATATGGAGAGAGAGCTTGTATTAATTTCCGAATGGGCATGGATTGCAGCCATACACGCCCCGTTCCACGAAGGGTAGCTAAAAATATGCCTTCCCCACCAAAAACCATAGATTTTAAACTACCTACCGATTCTACATCAAAATCTATTTGCGATTCAAAAGCCACTACGCAGCCTGTATCTACCCGTAGCGTTTCATTATTTAACTCACGTTCAATTACGGTGCCTCCAGCGTGAACAAAAGCTTTTCCATCTCCTTGAAGCTTTTCCAGGATAAACCCTTCGCCCCCCACTAAACCAGACCCTATTTTACGATTGAAAAAAATAGAGAGCTGGGTGCCATAAGCAGCACATAAAAAACCGTCTTTTTGAACAATTAATTCTTGCCCCGGACATCTGGAAAGCTCTACCGGAATGACTGTGCCGGGATAAGGTGCCGAGAACCCCACTTTAGCTTTTTTGTTGCCCCGGTTGGTGAAGTGTGTCATAAACAATGACTCGCCCATGAGGAGCCGGCTTCCGGCCGAGAATAGTTTATCGAACAAACCCTGGTTGGGATTAGACCCATCGCCCATTTTGGTTTCAAAAACGATTCCGTCTTCCATAAATAGCATGGCACCGGCTTCGGCAATAACCGTTTCCAATGGGTCGAGCTCTACTTCCACAATTTGTATGCTCTCTCCTTTAATTTGATAATCGATAACGTGCGATGTGGGCATATTTATTTTTTGTTAATGAAATAATACGTTACACCAAAATTTAATAAGCTACTCCAATTCAAGCCATAAGAATTATTGCTTCTGGCATCTGATAGATTTTGATAGTGTCCGTAATTTAAACTGCCTAATCCTGCCTGTAGACCCCAGTTGGGGGAAGGAAAAAAAATAAAGCTAGGCCCCAATCCCACCCCCAAAGAATAATAGGGAGATTGAGTAGTTTGGTTATTGAATGAATTTATTTGTTCCGTGTTTCCACGATAAAAACTAAGATAGGTACTAAGAGCCAAGTAGAACTTATCAGATATAAGGAAATATCTGCGTATTGATGGCGTGACGGCAAAAGAGGTACTAAAATTTTTAGAACCGATGAATTCATAATAAGAACTTGAGTAACTCATCCCTAGGATAACAGCATATTTTTCGTTAAGAAAATAACCCAGACTTGGGCCAATTGAAACTGTATTCTGAGTAAGAAAGCCGTTTGCATTTCCACTTTGGGTATTGAAGCCAAAACTTCCACTGATAAACTTGTCGCCTTTATTAAACTGCGCCATTGCAGCAATTGAGAGAAATGATAGAACGAAGAGGGCACATTCTTTCATGATTTTTTCTTTTTAGTTTTTTTTATTTTCTGATAATCATCCCGGTTTACCAATTTTTTATCATCCACATTTTCATTCAGAAAGCGATTCAGTTTTTCAATAGGTAAATTTGATTTTAATTCACCAAAGGTATCAATAGATACTTCAAAACCGCGTAGCTCTTCATGTACCCGCGGTTTGATGTTTTGTTTGTTTTTACCTGTTTTGTCTTTTGCCATTAGTTATCAAATCTATACGGGAAGAGTGGCCACGGCATATTTTATCCGCTTAATGGTTTCTTCTTTTCCAAGAATTTCAATAATCATCATTAAATCCGGACCCGAAGCACCTCCTGTTAAAGCAAGGCGCAACGGTTGCATTATTTTTTCGGAAGCAATGCCTGAGGTTTGAGCCGTTTTCTCAATAGTTTGTTTAACCCCGTTCCCCTCTATGAGGTTAAGTTCCTCTAAGTGATTAATAAATTGGCTGAGAAATTTTACCACATCGGCATTCCATTTTTTTGAAACGAGCTGGGGGTCAAACGAAACCGGTGCGAAGAAGAAAATTTTTCCTTGTTCCCAAAAATCCTGAGGAAACGAAACCCGCTCTCTTAACGCTTCACATATTTTAATAATTTTTTCAGGCGGGCAGTTTATTTTTTCATGAGCTAAAGAGGGGAGCAAATACTTTGACAGGTCAGCCCCCGGTTTGGCTTTTAAGTATTGTTGGTTGAACCATTGTGCTTTTTGGATATCGAACCGGGCACCGTGTTTGGCAATTCGCTCTAACGAAAAAGAGGTAATGAGCTGTGCCATAGAAAATATTTCTTGTTCGGTGCCAGGGTTCCATCCAAGAAAAGCGAGGAAATTGAGCAGGGCTTCGGGGAGGTATCCGCTTTCGCGAAAGCCTTTAGAAAATTCGTTGGTTCGCGGATCCGTCCAGTTGAGAGGAAAAATTGGGAAGCCGGCTTTGTCGGCATCGCGCTTACTTAATTTCCCGTTGCCATCGGCTTTGAGCAATAAAGGAAGGTGGGCGAATCTTGGCATTTCTTTTTCCCATCCTAAAAAACGATATAGTAAAACATGCAATGGTGCACTGGGCAACCACTCTTCACCACGTATAACGTGCGAAATTTTCATGAGGTAGTCGTCCACTACATTGGCCAGGTGGTAGGTAGGCATCCCATCTGATTTCATCAGCACTTTGTCATCCATTTGCGAGGAATTAACAATTACTTCTCCCCGGATTAAATCGGTCAGTTGGATTTCTTCATTGGCCGGCACTTTTAGTCGAATAACATAGGGTTTGCTATCCGCTATTTTTTTATTTACTTCTTCGGCTGTAAGTGTGAGCGAATTTTTCATTTGCAGGCGCGTGCCACTTCCGTATTGTTGTTCGGAAGAGTGCTGATTTTTCAGACGTTCGCGCATAGCCTCCAGTTCTTCTTCCGTATCAAATGCATAATAGGCATGGCCCGTGTCAATCAACTGTTTTGCATATTTCTGGTATATAGGCTTGCGTTCGCTTTGCCGGTAGGGGGCATGGGGGCCACCTTTTCCTACACCTTCATCTATTTCTATCCCGGCCCATTTTAGTGATTCTAAAATGTAATTTTCCGCTCCGGGAACAAAGCGGTTTTGGTCGGTGTCTTCAATCCGTAATATCATCGTGCCGCCTTGTTGGCGGGCTAATAAAAAATTATAGAGGGCGGTACGTACACCGCCAATATGCAGCGCACCCGTGGGGCTGGGCGCAAAACGAACTCTGACTCCTTTCATTTAAAATAATTAAACCTGCAAACGAGGATTATCGTTATGATAAAAAAATTTACTTTACAGCAATGCACGAAATCTCTACGTTTACATCTTTTGGCAAACGACTTACTTCCACGGTTTCCCGGGCGGGTGGCATATCTTTAAAGTAGGAACCGTACACTTCATTTACTTTTGGAAAGTCGTTCATGTCTTTCAAAAAAATAGTGCTTTTGGCTACATGAGAAAAATCCATTCCGGCTGCTTTTAAAATTTCTAAAAGGTTTTTCATCACCTGCTGGGTTTCATCTGCAATGTTTCCGGTTATTAAATTTCCCGATGGTTTTTGAATGGCCACCTGGCCGGAAATGAAGAGCAGGTTACCAGCTTTAATAGCCTGGCTATAAGGTCCGATTGGTTCGGGGGCTTGCGCTGAATAAATAATTTCTTTTGCCATAATCTTTTTTATTTTTGATTCAAAGATCATAAAAATCTTCTGCTTTTCAGATGGAAATAATTGTGTTGGGCACAGAACAGAACCTGGAGGAATGCAAAGCAAAATTTGGCGGACACCACACGTATTTGCATGGAACGGATGAAGGACAACTGAAACCGGCTAGCGGAGAAAAAATGGTATTCGATTTTTTACCAAGTGCACGAAAGACCTACCCGTTACAAATTCAGGTTCCGGTTTTTGTTAACGCTGTCAATACAACCTTGCTAAAGTGGACGCAAGGCAACCCTACTCCAGCTATTTTTGGTTTTTGTGGGCTGCCTACATTCTTAAACCGCGAGTGGATGGAAGTTACTATTGGCACGAAAGAATCTATTCCTTTACTGGAAAAAATTTGTTCTCAACTCGATACGAAATTTAAAATAGTAAAAGATCAAACAGGCATGGTAACCTCCCGCATTATTTGCATGATAATAAATGAAGCTTTCTTTGCAGCCGAAAGCCATGTGGCCTCGCGAAGCGATATTGATTTGGCTATGAAACTGGGCACGAACTATCCCTTTGGCCCGTTTGAGTGGTGCGAAAAAATCGGAATAAGAAATGTTTGCAAGTTGTTAGATTCTGTTTATCTAGATACTAAAGATGAGCGCTATAAAACTTGTGAATTGCTAAAAAAAGAAGCCGGGTATTAAGCCACCTTCATGGTTACCAACCCTCTTGTTTTGTGCATCTTTACCCCGAACTGGTTCAGCATAAAGTTGTTCATGCGATTTTCGACCAGTTCGTCATGGCAGTTTTCGGGAAGAAACACCGTGAGATCCAGCACGGCCTGCACAAATAATTTTTGCTGGCAAAATGTGTCCACCCATTGGTTAAAAACACGTGTCCATTCATCCCGGTATTTTTCAAGATGTTCGCGGCCATCCCATACAAATTCCAACTGGTTATCGGCATATTTGTAACGATACACACCACAACTATTTTGATAGAAACGATGAAGCGGCTTGAAATTGTTAATCTGATAATTTTTTATTCTCAAACTAAAATGGTCTAACAAGCCAAGAGGGTTGTGCCGTTGTTCAAAAGAAGTTTTTACTTTTTCAAACAACTGAGAAAGAAGATCCGTTTCCAGAGCCAACTGGGCTTCTTCGAGCAGGTAGTTTTTATCCAATGGAAAAAACTTATGTACCAATGGGTAAAGGGTTTTGCAAAAATAAGGAGGATTTGGGGAACGAAACTTATTCTGACGGCTAAAAACCGGATAACAAAGAATAAAGAAAGTATGCTAACGGATTGTAGGGGTATTGCCATCCAGCCAATCCTGCTTTATTTTCTTACTCAGCGAGTTGGCAAATTCTCTTTTTTGATAGAGGAGGTGCCCTTCATTTAATACCAGTTGCTTTTCTATGTTCATACGACTAAACCAACCATCGTCTGGTCTGTTTTGATCCTTCTCTCCATAATACAACTGTACCGGGCAATTGGGTTGGGTGGTTTCGTATCGTAACCGTGAAGAAGATACAGCGATGAGTTTTTGTGCCTTAAGCCCGAGCTGGCTGGCTTTCCAACCAATTAAACCTCCTATGCTAAAAGCCAAAACAATCACTTCCTTCGTTTCCTTTTTGCATAAGGTGTTAATGGCCTTTTCAATACCTCCATTTACAAACTGACGGTGCAGGGATTGCTCTTGATAAATGGAAGTATCTATTGCGCCAAGAGTACAGCAGTCGTAATAATGAATTTCGAAATAATCTTCTAACCCGGAAGAGTAGAAGTTAACCCATGATGATTTTTCTCCTCCCCACAGATCAGACAAAATAATTAGCCTCGGCTTGTGCACCTATATAAATTACCTCAACAATTCCCTTGATATTACCATTTTCTGTATCTCGGTGGTGCCTTCATAGATTTGGGTAATCTTGGCATCGCGCATAAGACGCTCCACATGAAATTCTTTTACGTAGCCATATCCTCCGTGTATTTGCACGGCTTCGCTAGTTACTTCCTGGGCTATTTGCGAGGCAAACAGTTTAGCCATGGCAGCAGCCTTCACAAAATCTTTTTTCTGGTCTTTCAGGTAGGCGGCTTGCCACACCAATAATCGGGCAGCATTGATTTTCGTGGCCATATCGGCCAGCTTGAATTGTATGGCTTGATGCTCGCTCAGGTGTTTACCAAATGCCTTTCTTTCTTTCGCATATTTTACGGCCAGTTCGTACGCACCGGAGGCAATGCCCAATGCCTGCGAGGCAATACCGATGCGTCCGCCATTTAATGTGGTCATGGCAAAAGTGAAACCAAACCCATCTTCCCCAATGCGGTTGGCTTTGGGCACTTTTACATCGGTAAACATGAGGGAGTGGGTATCGCTTCCGCGAATGCCCATCTTGTCTTCTTTTTTGCCTACGACAAAACCGGGCATACCACGCTCTACAATCAGGGCGTTGATGCCTTTATGCTTTTTTTCGGGATGAGTTTGGGCAATAACAATGTAAACACTGGCGCTCTTTCCGTTGGTAATCCAGTTCTTGGTTCCATTTAATAAATAGTAATCGCCTTTGTCTTCGGCCGTGGTGCGTTGCGAAGTGGCATCGCTTCCGGCTTCCGGTTCCGACAAACAAAATGCCCCAATGTATTCGGCCGTAGTCAGTTTTTTCAAATATTTTTCTTTCTGTTCATCCGTTCCAAATCTTTCTAACCCCCAACACACCAACGAATTATTTACCGACATACAAACCGAAGCGGAAGCATCTACTTTAGAAATTTCTTCCATTGCCAATACGTAGGATATCGTGTCCATGCCGCCCCCGTTATACTTTGGGTCGGTCATCATCCCCATAAATCCGAGTTCGCCCATTTTTTTGATTTGATCGGAAGGAAATTTTTGTTCGGTATCGCGCTCAATCACGCCCGGTAATAATTCGGTTTGGGCAAAATCGCGAGCCGCTTTTTGTACGGTGAGCTGTTCTTCAGTCAGTTCCAGATTCATGAATCAAAGAGATTAATATTAAAAAAAAACGAGGCCTGAACGGGTGGTTCAGGCCTCAAAGATAAGTTTGTTTGATGTGAAATTAATCTCTGCGCCCGAGATAAATCATTACATAATAGAGCAACATAGTTATGGCACCAATAGCAGCTACCACGTATGTCGTGGCAGCGGTGTTTAAGGCGTCTTTGGCCATATCGTGTTCTTGGCGGGTAACAATTCCGCGTTGTTCTATCCAAGCCAATGCCCGTTTGCTGGCATCAAACTCAACCGGTAATGTTATTAAAGAAAATAAAGCGAACACACCGTAACAAGCTATGATAACCAGCAATGCGGTTTCAAAAGAAAACAATCCTTTTACCGCAAAGGCACCAAACATCATGGCAATGAAAATGAAATTAATCACTTTGGCACTGATGCTTTGAACAGGCACCATAGCCGAACGTAATTGCAGCCACTGGTATGCTTTGGCATGTTGCACAGCATGGCCGCACTCGTGAGCAGCTACCGCGGTGGCTGCGGCATTTCTTCCATAAAACACATCGTGGCTCAGGTTAACGGTTTTATTGGCGGGATTGTAGTGGTCGCTTAGCTGTCCCTCTACACTGATTACCTGTACATCGTTAATGCCGTTGTCGGCCAGCATCAGCCGGGCTACTTCAGCTCCGGTCAGATCGCGTGTCAGTTGGATTTCAGAATATTTTTTGAATTTCGATTTCAGGCGTGAGCTCACAATCATGCCGATAATCATAAAAAACCCGGTAATAAGTAATGCACCCATGATAGTTAATATTAAGTCGTTCGTTTAATTTTTTCAACAATGCGTGTGGTAGAATAACCCGGCACAAAATCAATTGTTTTTACCACCCCTCCGTTTTGTTTAACAACATCTGCGCCAACAATGTTATCTGCCAAATAGTCACTTCCTTTTACGAGAATATCAGGAACAAGTTTAGAGATCAGGTTGAAAGGCGTGTCTTCATCAAAAAGAACGATCAGGTTAACAAACTCCAGGGCAGCCAGCACACGTGCGCGCGCGTACTGATCTTGCAACGGACGTTCTGGGCCTTTAAAACGGCTCACCGAACTATCGGTATTGAGCCCGAGCACTAATTTATCGCCCAAATTTCTTGCCTTTTCAAGGTAATCTACGTGGCCTAAATGGAGCAGATCGAAACAGCCGTTGGTAAACACCACTTTTTGCCCGGCTTTTTGCCAGGCTTTCACTTGCTGAGTCGCATCTGAGAGAGATTTTATTTTATCGGCCGTCATACCCTCAAAGGTAATTGTAAATAGGTTAACCGATAATAGATGGAGGAAGGTAAATAAACATTGCTCTTTACCTGTTAACTTTTCGCCATGCCGGAAAATAAAATACGTTACGCCCAATTAATTAAATCAATAGCGACCGATTTGGGATTTAGTTTCTGCGGCATTTCGCGTGCCGAATTTCTGGCCGATGAAGCTCCGCGTTTAGAAGAGTGGCTAAAACGTGGGTATGCCGGGCAAATGAGCTATCTCGAAAAAAACATAGACAAACGGTTAGACCCCCGGTTGTTGGTGCCGGGTGCCAAGTCGGTAGTAAGCTTGATCTACAATTATTTTCCTGAAAAAGAGACCGTTTCATCTTCACTGAAGATTGCCAAATATGCTTACGGGGAAGATTACCATTTTGTAATTAAAGACAAACTGAGAATTTTTATGGAACGCATCACCGAAAAAATAGGACAAGTAAATGGACGGGCCTTTGTAGATTCAGCCCCGGTGTTGGAGCACGCATGGGCCAAAAAATCAGGCTTGGGATGGATCGGAAAAAATTCCCTATTGTTGAATAAAGGGATGGGTAGCTTTTTCTTTTTATCGGAGCTGATAATAGATATTGAACTGGAGCACGATGGCCCGGTAAAAGATTATTGTGGCACCTGCACCGCCTGCCTGGATGCCTGCCCCACGGAGGCCATCACCGAGCCGTATGTGGTAGATGGCAGCAAATGTATTTCCTATTTTACTATTGAATTGAAAGAGGAAATTCCGGTAGAGGTAAAGGGAAAATTTGAAAACTGGGTTTTTGGCTGCGATATATGCCAGGACGTGTGCCCGTGGAATCGTTTCTCACAACCACACCAAGAACCCCGTTTTTACCCGCACCCCGATTTAGAAAAAATGAGTGATTCCAATTGGAAAGAAATCACGGAAGACATTTTTCAAAAACTGTTTAAAAAATCGGCTGTAAAGCGCACAAAACTTTCCGGACTGAAGCGCAATATTGAGTTTATAGGCTGAGCAATTTCCCTCCTCACAGAAGATAACATTTTTGCTATATAGTTAGGATGCCTGATTCAGGGTTATCTTTGTGCATGGAAAACCCGGTAATTATTTTTGGCGCCAACCCCATTGGGCGAGCCGCCAAAGAACTGTTCGAAAAAAACGGTGTAGTGGTATATGGCTTCTTAGATGACGACAAAAGACTACACCAAAAAGAATTGGATGAGGTTATTGTGTTGGGCGCCACCGATGACCAAGGCTTTTTAAAATTGATCGGCAAGAAGTGCGAGGCGTTTGTGGCGGTTGATGAAATCCCCCTCCGCAAAAGTATTTCTAAAATGTTAAACGATGTGCGGCATGTGCAGCCGGTAAATGCCATTCACCCACAGGCTTCGGTTTCAGGTAAATTAGAAATGGGCTATGGCAATTTTATAGATCGGGGAGTTCTTGTTTCAGTAGGGGCCAAAATAGGAAGCCATTGCCTTCTGCATGCCAACTCGGTGGTGGGAGTGGGGGCGGGGTTGGGCAGCTATGTGCAACTCGGCATGGGCTCCATTATTAATGCCGGGGTAACTATTGAAGACGAAGTATTTATAGGTTCGGGAGTAACTATCGTAGCCGGGGTAACCATTGGCAAAGGCGCGCGCGTAGGTGCCGGCTCGGTGGTAATTGGTTCGGTAAAAGCCGGAGAAACTGTTTTTGGAAACCCGGCAGCTCCGGTTCGGGCAGCCGCGATTAGTCCGGCTAAATAAAAAAAGAACAATCAGATTAATCCAGAAAATAAAAAATCCCGCGAGAGCGGGATTTAGTCATTTCGTTTTCAAAAGGCTAAGCTACTACAAAACACCGGTTCAATATAGAACCGTATTGAAGTCCGTAGTTGGCATAACACCAACTGCGCAACTCCTGCACTTCTTCGGCAATCAATAACTTGATGGCCTTCCGCAACTCTTTTTCGAAGAGGCGGGCGTCAAAACTCACCCGGGTGAGAATTTTTTTGACATAATTCAGCATCTTCATGTTTAAAAAATTTTTGTTTACCGGCACAGCCGCCTGCCGCAACCAAGTATTTAGACGATGAAGGTAAGAAAAGGTTTTAGTATCTCGAAAGAAGAATCCTATTTTTGTCTCCGCAATTAGTTGCACAACAAGTTGCATTAAAATTGACATGAAAAAGATAATTTTTAGCCTTGCATTCGCGTTGTTTTATGTTTCTCTTTCTGCCCAGAATATTCAAATTCAATTGGGCCCTGATGAAATTGGGATAAACCAAGCCTGGACTATTACACTTACCGTAAACAATGCCCAACTAAAAGGCTACGACAATTTTCCGGATATAGAAGGCCTGCAAAAACGCGGCACTTCTTCCTCCTCGCAAACGAATATCATCAATGGCCAAATCAGTTCATCGCAAAGCATGATCATGACGTACGTCCCTTTGCGCCAAGGCAGCGTTACCGTGTCCTCATTTAAAATAAAAGTGAACGACCAGATAATATCGGTACCCGGCAAAAAAATTAAAATAGGTCCGCCTGTACAGACACAACAAAACGATCCTTTCAAAAATCTTTTTGACCGCGATCCGTTTGACGATTTTTTTGGAAAGAAACAACCCACCGAATTTGTAGATGTAAAAGAAGATGCCCTGCTGGCGCTGACGACCAACAAAGATGAAGTATTTGTAGGCGAAGGCTTTACGGCCACCTTATCTTTTTTGGTAGCCGAAAACAACCGGGCTCCGATGCAATTTCACGACTTAGGCCGCCAGCTTTCCGATATCCTGAAAAAAATAAGACCTGCCAATTGCTGGGAAGAAAATTTTAATATAGAGAACATTGATGGCGAAGCCATTGAGATTGGCGGGAAACGATATACTCAGTACAAAATTTATCGGGCCACCTTTTTCCCGCTTAATAATCAGGCGGTAGTTTTTCCAAGTATTGGGTTGGAAATGATTAAATATAAGATAGCCAAAAACCCCTCCTTCTTTGGCCAAAGCCGGCAAGAAGACTATAAAACATTCTACTCTAAACCCAAAACAATAAAAGTAAAAGACCTGCCACCCCACCCACTACGCGAGGCCGTGGCGGTGGGCAATTATAAACTGGAAGAACACATTGGCAAAACAGAACTAAAAACCGGGCAAAGCGTGTCGTACGATTTTGCGATTTATGGCGAAGGAAATATTTCCAGTATTTCCAAACCTACCCTGACCAACATCGCAGCATTCGATTTTTACGAACCTAATATAAAACAAAATATTACCCGCGAAGCCGGCCATGTTAACGGCACCAAAACGTTTAGTTATTTTATGATACCCAAAGAACCGGGCACATATAAACTGAGCGATTTCTTTCATTGGGTATTTTTCAATCCTCAAACCAAAAAATACGATACACTTAAATCGCAGATAGTTGTAAACGTAACAGGCGAAAGCCAAAAAAACCAATCTATCGGCAGCAACGATTTGGGGTCATTTTATGATCGGCTCAACACAGCCGATAATTCATTAAAGACGGTATCTAACAAGATGTGGATGAAGTGGTCGGTTAATCTGTTTCTGATAGTTTTGTTAGGAGGTGTCGGATATCTGCTTTTTCGCAAAAGATGAGGCACAGCGATAAAAACGGCTTTCATATAAGCTTGCCCATCCGTGCGCAAGCCGTTATCTTCATGGTTTTTTATGGGCAATAGTTTCGGAAAAATATTTACGGTAACTACTTTTGGCGAATCGCACGGAGTGGCGATCGGTTGTATTATTGATGGCTGCCCGGCCGGGCTGGTGTTAGATGAAGCGTTTATTCAATCAGAATTAGACCGTAGAAAACCGGGCCAATCTAAAATTACCACTCAACGAAAAGAAGAAGATAAATTCAAAATACTCTCGGGAGTATTTGAAGGGAAGACGACCGGAGCCCCCATTGCCATTGTGATTGAAAATGCCGACCAGCGCAGCAAAGATTATGGCCACATTGCAGAAAGTTTTCGCCCGTCTCATGCCGATTATACATACGAAGCCAAATACGGAGTGCGCGATTATCGCGGGGGCGGAAGAAGCTCTGCCCGGGAAACAGCAGCGCGGGTGGCTGCGGGGGCAATTGCTAAATTAATATTAAAAAAATCGGGAATAGAAATTAACGCGTATGTTTCGCAAGTGGGCGAAATAAAGGCACCGCCCTATTCGCAGTTAGATTTTAGCTATACAGAAAATAACATGGTTCGTTGCCCCGATGCCGTCACAGCCGAAAAAATGATTGCCTTAATTGATGAAGTGCGATTGCAACGCGACACCATTGGCGGCATCGTAACCGGTGTAATTAAAAATACCCCGGTGGGGTTGGGCGAGCCCGTGTTTGATAAACTTCATGCGGCCCTCGGCCATGCTATGCTCGGTATTAATGCAGTGAAAGGGTTTGAATATGGCAGTGGTTTTGAAGGCACTAAACTTCGCGGCTCGCAGCATAATGATCTGTTTTACAAGGACGGAAACCGGGTTCGCACAAAGACCAATCACTCGGGAGGAATTCAGGGAGGCATCAGCAATGGAGAGGATATCTATTTTAACGTAGCTTTTAAACCGGTGGCTACCATCATGCAAGATCAGCCGAGTGTAGATAAATATGGAAGCGAAGTTACCGTTTCCGGTAAGGGCCGACACGATCCGTGCGTGGTGCCGCGCGCAGTGCCGATTGTAGAAGCCATGGCCGCACTGGTGATGGTGGATTTTTTGTTGCTGGCAAAAACAGGTAAAGGCTAATACGAGAGGCTAAGATTTTATAAAACCATTACAACCTGATCTGATTTTTTAATCAACTTACCGAAAGATTGAAGTTGCAACCCGAGGGTGTTTGCGTACGATTCAAATTCATTTTTTTGATCGGCATCAACGGCTACCAACAACCCCCCGCTGGTTTGCGGATCAGCAAGAATTGCTCGCTGCTCATCGTTGCTTATTTTAATTTTATGCCCGTAGCTGTCCCAGTTTCGCTGGGTGCCGCCAGGGGTAGATTTTTGTTGAAGATATTCCTGAAGAAAATTAAAACAGGGTACTTTCGAAAATTCAATTTCTGCGGAGAGGCCGCTGCCCTCGCACATCTCGCATAAATGGCCGAGTAGCCCAAACCCGGTTACATCCGTCATCGCGCTGATGAAATTCAGCTTTCCAAATTCTGCTCCGGGTTTATTAAGTGTAAGCATACTGTTAATGGCCTGTTTTAGATGTTCTTCTTTAACCAACCCTTTTTTTTGAGCGGTTGTTACTATTCCGATTCCTAATTTCTTAGTGAGGTAGAGAAGAGAGCCTTCTTTAGCAGTATCGTTTCGTTTCAGGTTTTCTTTTTTCATTTTTCCGGAAACAGCTAATCCAAATACCGGCTCGGGGCAATCAATACTATGCCCCCCGGCCAGCGGGATGCCGGCCTCAGCACAAATACTCCGACTCCCCTCTAAAACATGCTTGGCTATTTCAGGAGAGATTTTGCTGATGGGCCAACCTAAGATGGCAATGGCCAGAAAAGGATCTCCACCCATGGCATAGACATCGCTGATGGCGTTTACGGAGGCAATCGCACCAAACGTAAAAGGATCGTCCACAATAGGCATAAAAAAATCGGTCGTGCTGATAAGGCAGGTGCCATCGCCTAGATCGTACACTGCGGCATCGTCTTTAGATTCATTTCCCACCACCAGCGAAGGAAATTTTTGCTGAGGTAAGTCTGAGTGCAGAATGGTATCCAGTACGGCTGGAGAAATTTTGCAGCCGCAACCGGCTCCGTGAGAGTATTGCGTAAGCTTGATATCTGTTTTTTCGGTTGGAAGATTCATTTTGCTATAAATTCATTTTTTAAGTATCACTTTTTTAAATTGGCTAATTGCCTTGCCAAGAAATTTACATCCACTCCATCCCAGGCCACTGTTTTTAAAATCTTTTCTTTCCGTTTGTCCATGCTTCCTAAATAGGTTTTATCGTAATAAGTCAACAGTATTTCGATTGTGGCAGCCATATCGCCTTGCTCCAATTTTTCCTTAGCTGTGTTAAAGTGCTGCCCTCCCAGCCGTTTGGTAATCTTAGTCATGGCTTGTAAAAAACTTTCTTTGTCGGCCGCTCCGTATTCGTTTACCAGGCGTTGTATTCTGATTTCTTTTTTTACATCGAGTTTCACCATCGGGCTCTGACGCATAGTAACCCAAAAATCGTTTGGCAAAAATATTTTTCCGATGGCAATGGATTCATCTTCTATCCAAATCGGTTTTGTGAGATCGAGTTTTAATATTTCTTCAAACAAATTATTTTGAAATTGTTCGGTGCTGGGCTGGGGCGCCATGCCCAAACTTCCGAAGGCCGAGCCCTTGTGCGAGGCCAGCATTTCAAGATCGATGATTTGTCCGCCCTGTGCTTTTAAGGCATGAAGCACTTCGCTTTTGCCGCTGCCGGTGCAGCCCGACAGGATGATAAACTGAAATGTTTTTTGGAACGACTCAGCGGCAGTCTGCCGATAGGCTTTGTAGCCGCCCTGTAGAGCTTTTGTTTTTATTCCGGCCGTGCCCACAAACTGGCAAAAATAATTAGACCGCATGCCGCCACGCCAGCAGTGTACTAACACTTCTTTACTATTCGCTATTTTTTGGGCTTCGTCAATAAGAACCTCAAGCCTGGGCTCTACTAAATGAAATCCTGTTTTGATAGCCTCCTCTTTTCCCTTTTGTTTGTAATCGGTTCCTACCGCAGCACGCTCGGCATTATTCAGTATCGGTAAATTAAAAACGCCAGGGATATGCCCCTGGGCATATTCATTTTCCGAGCGGACATCCACCACGGGCAATTGATGGCGGAGCAATAAAAAATCGAGTAGAGAAATCACAAGGCAAATTTCTGATTTAACCCGGAATAGTTAGGAGCCATCAAAAAAATTAAATTCAAATACCGAATGAGTTACTTTATACTTCTTTGCCTCACGGCTTCGTAGATGGCAATACCGGCCGCTACTGAAACATTGAGGGATGCTATTTTTCCTTGCATGGGTATTTTGGCGAGCGAGTCAGCGTCTGTTAGCATCTGTGGTGAAATGCCGTCTTCTTCTGAGCCCATAACTAAGGCCACGGGGCCGCTCAGTTCGGTTTCATATAATGTCTTTTCGGCTTTCTCGGTACAGGCTACTATTTGGATTCCGTTCTCTTTTAAAAAGCGAAATGTTTTGTGCATGTCTTTTACACGGCAAACAGGCAGGTGGTTAAGTGCCCCCGCACTGGTTTTCATGGCATCGGCCGAAATGGGAGCATTCCCTTTTTCACCTATGATGATGGCGTGAAGCCCGGCACACTCGGCCGTGCGGGCCAGTGCACCAAAGTTGCGCACATCGGTGATCCGGTCGAGCATCAAAAAAAAAGGATCACTGCCCCGCGTGTAACACTGGTCTATGATGCCCTCAAGAGAAGCATACTGAACAAGAGATAACAAACAAATCACACCTTGATGATTTTTGTTTGACATGGTATTTAGTTTCTGCTGCGGAACGAACGTGTAGGGCACATGATGGGCCTGGGCAGTATTAATTAACTCGCGAACCAGCTCGTTGGATAACCCCGTTTGAATAAATATTTTTTCTATTTCGCGCCCGGCTCTAATGGCTTCCATTACCGCGCGCGTACCAAAGGCCATTTCTTTTTTTTCCATTATTGAAAACGAGCTTTGCGAATGAGGTCGATGGTGCCATACCAAGCATCAGCAAATTTTTTATCGCGCAACAAAATATAATTTTCAGGATCGTACACGCTACCACTTTTTACAAAGGTAAATTTGGTGTTAATTGCTTTGTACATCCATATTTCATTTCCACTGTTTTTACTTACCTCGTCCGGTAGCCCCATAATCAAATAAATCATGCCGCGGTCGGTTTTCCATCCTTCTTTGTAGGAAGAAAAAAAGATATTGGCCAACTCTACATTATGAAAAAAGTTTTTCATGAATGAGCGGGCGTGTTCTTTGTCTCCGGTAATACCCAGAATAACACGGTCGAAAGCGGCTTTATCATCTTTAGCGGCTAGGAGGTTATTGTATTCGGTACCATCGGTAATCAGGATAAGCGGAGGAATCAATTCATCTATTTTGGTGAAGCGCGGAAAGTTTTGTTTTACCACACGGTACGAAAACCCCCGGGTGGCGGTAGTATCTTCCTGGAAGAGATAAAGCCCTTCTGCACGGGGAGTAAATTTTCCTCCATTTTCAATTTGAAAGAGGGAATCATGAAAAATAAAACGTTCACTGCGGCCTTCTTTTTCTGCGAAAGGAGGGAGTGCAGCCGGAAAATCTGATTTATAATAAGAAACAGTTAACCTCTTGCCATTGGCGCTTCGCGCAAGGTACTCTTTGTTTTTGCTCAGGTGGTTTTCGGTAATGGTGCCCTCTTGTGTTTCCATCCACCCGTCTATCGGATAGATAGATTCTATGGATTTAAAATAAACCCAGCTTCGTCCGGTTTGAGTGCTGGAAACGCGGCTAATCAAGAGCCAGGGTTTAAGGGGAACATCAAATATCAAAAACCCTCTGCGATCTTTTCCGGCTACCGAAAGAACAGAATCTTTCTCCACTACCGGCACTCCGTTTTTGTCTAAATATGAATTGCGTGCTTCCCAGGAAACAGTATACTTATCGGGCGAGCCACGCCTGACGATCAGGGTATAGCGCACCATAATTTTATCAGCCATGCGCACCGGGCGGATCTGAAGTTCTACATCGTTTTGCGGATCGTACCAATGGCGGAAATTACTGGCGGCCACAGATTGCCCATAGCCAAAGCGGGCAGCAAGTGAAATCCCAAATACAAATACAATCAAAGAAAATTTCATAAATAACGGCTTCCTCTTTTCAAACGTTAAATCTAATCATTTGCATTATTTTTGCCCCACAATTTTTTATTATGGCCGTTTATACAACGGAGATTGCTTCCGAAACGATTTCTTCCGACAACCCCATTCATCAACGACTGCTGCGTGCTTACGTGTTGGCTGCGGATTATGTGCAGGGCGATTTATTGGAAGTGGGGTGTGGTGAAGGCCGGGGCATCGGTCGCCTTTTGCCAAAGGTATCTACCTACTCGGCTATAGATAAGATAACTACCGTAGTGGAGAATTTAAAAGCGAAGTTTCCGGAGGTCAGGTTTACCAGCGGAAATATTCCGCCTCTTCCGTATGCCGATCATTCGTTCGATTGTGTGGTGAGTTTTCAGGTGATTGAACATATTTTTGATGACCACACATTCCTTCAGGAAATCAGCCGGGTGATGCGGCCCGGAGGTACGGCCTTTATTACTACCCCCAACCGGCCGATGTCGTTATCGCGAAACCCCTGGCACGAGCGTGAGTACACCGCCAGTGAGTTAGCCGAGGCAGCAAAAAAATACTTTAACAAAGTAACCGTAAAAGGAGTAGCTGGAAATGAAAAGGTAATGCAGTATTATGAGCGCAATAAAAAATCAGTACAAAAACTCATGCGCTGGGATGTGTTTGATTTGCAACACAGACTGCCTGCCTCATTACTGCGCCTACCATACGAAATGATGAACCGCCTTAACCGGAATAAACTAAAAGCGACTGCCGATACTCTGGTAGCTAGTATCCGCCAAGACGACTATATCCTTACCGACCAGCCGGAACAAGCACTTGATTTATTTTTGATAGCCACAAAATAAACCACCCTAAATTTTAGTCGTTTTGAAATTTAATAATCTTGCCGACTTCCATCATTTAGCTGGAGATACCCCATAAACCGCTGTACGGCTTCTTCATATTTTTTGGCTAATTCTTTTTCGCCATTTTCATACAATGAGCGTTGCAGAATATTTAGCATTACAATGTTGTTGCGCAATTCATCGCTGTACCCTTGTCCATCGGTGGTAAGGAAGGTGGCCATCTCAATGGCCCGGTCGCCAATAGTTTTGGCTATTTCAAGGGCTTTTGTTTTTTCTCCTACCTGAAATAACAGGGCAACGGTTTCAGAGGCAGTAAAATCATAGCGAACACCCTGATCAGGCATTTTAGCCAGACTAAACAAAATCAATTCTTTTGCCTGGTCTGTTTTGCCTTCATCCACCAGTGCTTGGGCAACGGAGTTAAACGAACTACGTGTGTTTAGCACAAATCCTTTGTAATCGTCATTGTAATAAACTTTTGGATTGTCTAAGCCGCGATACCGGTATTTTTTCATCATCACCTCCCTGCTCTTCTCCGTATCTACCAGATAGTCTCGGTCTTTGCGGGGATTGCGTACCGGCAAAATGCGGTAGGCATTGCCCACCTGTACGGCATAAGGCCGCAGATCAATGTTAATCTGGCCGATGGAGTTAGGATTAAAATACAGAGGCCTATCCCAATTGCTGGTCGTTAGAAAATCGAGAATAGCTAAATCACTTTTAAAAAGCATATTGCTCTTCACCCGTATTTTCATTTCATCTACCACCAGGCTATCCATGCCTTTGGGGATAATCCCCTTAGCCAGAACTTCTTTTTTGTTGATAGGAATGGTAATAATTTTACTCGGCACAATGTTGCGGTCGCCATCCATTAGCTGAGGATATCTTTTGGCCAGCAATTCTAAGTATTGTTTAGCATCAATGCTTTTTAATTTCAGATCCACAAAACTGAGGTAATCGTTCAACCCGCCTTGCTTGTATTCGCTTATCGGAAGGGTGTACTTCATAGGCTCAGACAGGTTGGCCTTGCGGGCACTCTGTTCGATGTACCAATCGGTATTGTAATAGCTGAGCACCAACACACGCGTGTCGGCACGGATGCCTTCGGTTTCCTGTGCATACCACAATGGAAAGGTGTCGTTATCTCCGCCTGTGTACAGCACACCTTGCGGTTCGCACGACTCTAAATAATTGCTGGCAGAATCAACAGAAAAAAAACGATTACTCCGGTTGTGGTCGTCCCAGCCTTGCTGAGCCATGAGGGCAGGAGCGGTAAGACCGATAAGCGTGGCAGCCACTGCCGTAACCTTTCCGTTTTTAATGAAACGCGTAAAGAAATCTGAAATACCAATTACAGCAAGCCCAATCCAGAAAGCAAACGCATAATATGAACCTGCGTAAATGTAATCGCGCTCGCGCGGTTCTACCGGTGGTGAGTTGAGGTAAACCACAATGGCTACACCTGTCATTACAAAAAGTAATCCCACCACCGCAAAATTTTTGGTGTCTTTGGTGAATTGATAGAACATACCAATCAGCCCCAAGATGAAGGGAATCATAAAGAAGTTATTGCGCCCCCGGTTTTCGGCCAATGCCTGGGGCAGTTTTTTAAACCAATCGGTGGGACGAAGCCAATCGGCTCCTTGAATATCGCTTTCGCGGCCGGCAAAATTCCACATGAAATAGCGCATGTACATGCGGCCGATCTGATGGTTGATCATGTATTTTTTGTCTTGGCCAAACGTAGGCCGTTGCCCTTCGGCCAGGCCCATCATGCTGCGGTAGGTGGCGGCATGTTCGGAGTTCCAGGCGCGGGGCAATAAAGTGGTTTCGCTGGGGTCGTATTCATAATCAATACTGCGTTCGCCTTCTTCATATTTATTTTTTCCTTTTACATAAGAAGGCGGACCAAACTTATACCCGATGGGCTTGGCTGTGAAGTAGGCACCGGTTAATAACGGGCGGCTGCCATATTGTTCGCGTTTCAGATAACGAACGAAACTCATTACATCGCTGGGCGAATTTTCATCAATCAGCGTATTGTAGTTCGAGCGTATGACCACCAGCGCATAGGAGCCGTAGCCAATCAGGATAAAGGCTGTTGCCAGCAGCAAAGTGTTCCACACCGGTTTGTTTTTCTTTTGGGTAAAATAAATTCCATAAACCAATGCTCCCACCAGCAACAAGGTAAACGTAAGCGCACCCGACCCAAAGAACAGCCCCAGGGAGTTTACAAAAAACACTTCGAAGTGGCCGGCCAGCGTAGGCAGACCGGGCACTATAAAATCATTGATAAACAAAACCAACGCGGCACTGATGGCCAAGGTGGCAATTACGCCCCAAGTGGTGGTTTTAAATTTTTTAAAGTAGTAAATCAAACCAAGGGCAGGGAATGTTACCAGATTAAGCATGTGCACGCCAATAGAGAGACCAATCATATAGGCAACGAGCAATATCCACCGGTTGGCTTTTCGGTCATCTTCAATAACATCCCATTTCAATACACCCCACACCACAAAAGCCGTGAAGAATGAAGACATACCATATACCTCTGCCTCTACAGCCGAGAACCAGGCCGAATCGCAAAAAGTGTAAGTAAGAGAACCCACCACTCCCGCCCCCATCAGCGTCCAGAGTTGACTTTCAGAGAGATCGGTGTCTTTTTTAATCCCCATTAATTTTCGGCCGAACAGGGTAATAGACCAGAATAAAAATAAAATGGTAAAGGCACTGGCCAGCACACTCATGAAGTTGATCCAGTAGGCTACTTTGCTTACATCGCCAAACGACAAAAAAGAGAAAACACGGCCCATTAAAAGAAATAAAGGTGCCCCGGGCGGGTGCGGTACCTGCAACTTGTAAGACACGGCAATAAATTCTCCGCAATCCCAGTAGCTGGCGGTTTCTTCCATAGTCAGGAAATAGGCGAGAAGGGCAACGGCAAAGCAAGCCCAGCCGAAAATGTTGTTGGCTTTCTGAAAATTCATGGTTCGTCCGGTTGATGAATCAAGTATGAAGTCGCGAAAATAAACAATTTATAGGTGCCTGAATGAGAAATAACACTTTACGAATAGACCACCATATAAAATATGAGCCATAGTAAAAAAATCAGGACATACGAACAAGAAACGATCCACCAGGTGGCGCTGCGCTGTTTATGGATTTGAAAGGAATAAAAATTGACTCCTCGCACCAGCACCAGCACATACAGCACCTCAAACACACTAAGTGCCCGGAGTGGATAAGCATACCGTTTGCCAATCGTATAGGGATCGAAAAAGTTCATGAGCGACAGCGGGTAAAAAGACTGCACTTCGGCCAGCGAGGGATCGGTATGAACGAAAAAAAACCAGCCTATTTTTATCAGGTCGGGCAAGATAAAGACAAACTCGGCCGCCATGACCACACTCCAACACTGGCTGAAGGTAATGCGATACCCAAAAAGGAAACACCCCACCCAAAGCACAAACCCGATTACCGTAAACTTCCATACGTAAACAAATGGAATAGAAAAAAACTGTAAGGCTCCGATCAGTTTCAGAATTTTTCCTTCCGGCCGGTCTTGTAAAAACTCAAAGGCAGCGGTTTCATATTCAATAAAATATTTTTTGATGTACAGCAGCAAGACAGAAATGAGGCATAAGCCAATAAAAGTTAGTTTTTTATCGGAAGAAAATAATGAAGTTTGCGTTTCAGTCATGTGCCAAAGATGAGTTTTTGTGTTGAAACGGAAAATAGAAGAAACGGGATAGGGTATTTCCGGTTTCCCGGATATAAAATCCGGTGGCCTCGCATCGGCTATACCGGGCTACTCCTGTTTCTATTCATGGTCTTTTTCTATAGGCCATCCAGTGGGCAGGGAAATCTAAAAAAAGACACGACCATCATTTTAATTTCAGATTTTACCGTGCAGGCAGAAGCCACCCACGCTCTAAACAGTTTGTACAATTACGATTTTGAAAAAGCCGAATTTTTTTTTCGCAGCTTCAAGGAAAAATACCGGTGGCATCCGCTTCCCTATTTTTTGATGGGGTTGGCCGAGTGGTGGAAGATTGTGCCCAACCCGCAGGTAAAAAAATACGATGCACGCTTTTTGGCCTATATGGACAGCTCCATTGCCATTTCCGAAAACCTGTATAAACATTACCCGGAATACAAAATTGAAGCGGCCTTTTTCTTGGCGGCTGCCTACGGATTTAAAGGTGAATTATATGCCGATGTAGAACGCAAAGATTGGCTGAAGGCGGCCAGCGAAGGCCGTACGGCACTAAAATATATGGAGGTGTGCCGAGAGAAATCGAATTTGAGCCCGGAGTTGCTCTTTGGCGATGCCTTGTATAATTATTTCCGCGAGTGGGTGCCTGAAAATTATAAATCATTAAAACCAATATTTTGGCTTTTCCGCCATGGCGATAAGAAATTGGGATTGAAGCAATTGAAAGAAGTTTCGTACAACGCCTTTTACACGCGCACTGAAGCTATGGTGTGGCTGATGCGCATATTGGCCGGCTACGAAAACGATACACAAGGAGCTTTTCATTTGGCCGAATACCTTCATCAAACGTACCCCAACAATCCCTATTTTCATCGGTATTATGTACGCATGCTATACTCTACCGGCAACATAGCGTTGCTGGAAATAAAAAGCAAACAGATGATACAGCGCATTGATAGTGGCCGCTTTGGCTATGAAGCCGTCAGCGGCCGTTATGCAGCCTTCTTTTTGGCACAAGGATATGAAATAACCCGCCGGCTGGACGAAGCCAAAAAATATTATTTAAGGGCAGTAAAATTTTCGGAAGAGGTAAAAGCATTCGACTCGGGGTATTATTTATACTCGCTCATCTCATTGGGCGAAATTTATAGCCAGGAAGGCGACAAGAAGACCGCCAAAAAATATTTTACCTTAGTGAAAAAACATGCCGGCCGCAAAAACGAGGCCTACAAAGATGCCAAGCAGCGGCTGAAGAAATTGGAGAAGGCCAGCAAAGACTAACACAATGGAGATACGCGA
Source organism: Bacteroidota bacterium (assembly GCA_018267195.1). Classification (GTDB taxonomy): domain Bacteria; phylum Bacteroidota; class Bacteroidia; order Cytophagales; family Cyclobacteriaceae; genus ELB16-189. The sequence goes on from JAFDYY010000013.1 coordinate 28,858, forward strand.
CCTGATCGTTACACCTGTGGTCATTATCTGGATACTGTTGGCCGCTTATTTTTTAAGACCAAGGTTTACCGATGAAATAACCCTGCGTTATTTTTTGCCAGCTCTTATCGTAAAAATTTTGGGAGCACTGGCGCTGGGTTTTGTATATCAGTTTTATTACAACGGGGGCGATACCTTTAATTACCACACACATGGCAGCCGGCATGTGTGGGAAGCCGTAGTAGAGTCGCCCATCAATGGGTTTACTTTTTTCTTTCGTAAAGCATTGGATTATGAAGGAATATACAAGTATGCCAGTAAAATTTATTTCTTTCGAGATCCCAACTCACTGGTCGTGGTTAAGATTGCTGCTTTTTTTGATCTTTTTACTTTCTCATCATACTCGGCCACGGCTGTTTTGTTTGCGTGCTTTAGCTTTGTGGGAGCCTGGTGTTTGTTTGTTACCTTCTACCGGCAGTATCCGGTCTTTCATTTTCAGATAGCCGTTAGTACTTTGTTTATCCCGTCTGTTATCTTTTGGGGCTCGGGCATTTTGAAGGATACGATTGTGGTGAGTTGCCTCGGAATAGCTACCTATCAGTTTTATAAATTCTTTAGTGAAAAACGTATCTCCATTTTCAGCCTGATTGTTTTGGTGGTTAGCCTTTATCTTATTTACAGTATCAAAAAATTTATTCTTCAGGCCTATATTCCGTCTGTAATGGTATGGGTAGGCAGTCAAAATTTGGCTCGTATCCGGTCGGGTTTAATTAAAGCAATGATCATTCCTTTTATGGCGGTGGTGGTAATTTATTCAGCCTACTACTCGGTCTTAAAAGTAGGAGAAGGCGACACTAAATATTCACTTGATAAAATTGCCGAAACGGCCAAAGTTACCGCGTACGATATCCGGTATTGGACAGGCAAAGATGCCGGATCGGGGTATTCGCTGGGCGAGCTGGACGGCTCGTTTACTTCGTTACTTCGAATGGCTCCTGCGGCCATAAATGTTTCGTTATTCCGCCCCTACCTGTGGGAAATTAAAAATCCACTCATGCTATTATCAGCCCTAGAGGGCCTGGCTTTTTTAGTTATCGTCATTTATGTTTTTTTTAAAAAGGGTATTTTCGTTTGGCGGGCCTGTAAGGACCCCAACACCATTTTTGCGATGGTGTTTGCCCTTTCGTTTGCTTTTGCCATTGGTGTTAGTACATTTAATTTTGGCACCTTGGCCCGGTATAAAATTCCGTTGTTGCCCTTCTTTGCATTGGCGTTGGTATTGATTAAAAATTATTCGGAGAATAATAAACCAACCAAACCGGAATAGATGAGGTAAGCACGTTGATTATAAAAGAGGCTTCATACGAGCAACTTGATACTCATTGAAATAAAGAAAGAAAATTTTGAGTATTGGAGGCAACCGAATACTCTGATTCTACTTTGGCACGTCCGGCTTTTCCCATTTTTGTTCTTACCTGAGGATTCTCTATCAAATATTCAATAACCCTTATCCATTCTTCGGTGGAAGAACATAAAAAGCCATTTACCCCATTTAATAGGAGGGAGGTATTAACTCCCACCGGAGAGGCAATGGCCGGAATTTCTAAAGCCATATACTGAAGGGCTTTAAAGCCGCATTTGCCTTGTGTCCATTCGTTATCGGGTAGGGGCATGAGGCCAATATCAAATTGAGAAAGGTCTTTAATTTCTGTTTGCAGGCTCCAGGGCTTAAAATGGATTTGAGCTAAGCGGATCGGTGGCGGTTGGTCGGCAATAATCCAGAACTCTACCTGTGGAAATTTTTTTTCGATGGCGGCCAGCACTTCCTTTATTTCATCAAGATATTTAATTGTAGAGTGGGAGCCTGTCCAGCCGATCACGACCCGTTCACTTGAATCGGGCTTATCAACTGCCTGAAACCGATGTACGTTTTCTGTATCCAGGGTAGTTGGGTTAACTACGACATGTTCATTGAATTGTTTGGCATAAGTTGCTAAGTAAGAATTTCCTGCGCTAACTTTATAACTCCACCGGCAAATACCGGATACTTTTTTTCTCCACCGAATGGTACGCTCCAGCCAATGTTCATGGGTTTTATCCGTAAGCCAAATGGCATCATCAAAATCGTAAATGATTTTTTTTCTCAGGATCTTGGCGAGTATCCATTCAAAAACGGGCGGACCAATAGGTGCACATTCACGATGAATAAAAACATAATCAACGGGGATAGCCAGAAATAAGGCTCCGAAGCGTTTGAAAAATCCATACAAAAGCAGGTGTAATTTAAAAATGGAGTTCCCTTTTTTAAAAAAAACTTTCCATTGACGAGAACTCAAAAAAGACTGCACCACAATCCCGATTTGTAAGTTCGAGAGCGCGGAGAAATACTGCTCAAACCGAAACCGCTGTGAGGGGGCTTCTTGCATCGGATAGGGAACGAGAAAAAGAATTTTCATGCTAACTTGCCGCGAAGTTGACGAATTGAAAAATAAATTCCACCTCAAACCCCAGAAATAAACCACCATGCCTGAGTCCATTGAATATAAAATTGAACCTAACCGGACAAAGATTCTTCAATGGAAAGAATTATGGCGCTATCGCGAACTGTTTTACTTTTTTACTTGGCGCGACATTAAGATAAAATACAAACAAACTGCACTCGGTTTTTTGTGGGCCATTCTTCAGCCTTTATTGATGATGACCATTTTTACTTTGTTTTTCGGAAGAGCATTGAACATTCCTTCACAAAACATGCCTTATCCGGTTTATGTGTTTTCAGGGTTGTTGATTTGGAATATTTTTTCCACCGGGCTTAACAATGCGGCCAACAGCATGGTGAACAATGCATCCATCATCAAAAAAATTTATTTTCCGCGGTTCATAGTGCCCGTGTCATCCATTCTCGTTGCCTTGTTCGATTTTTTGATGGCGTTGATTTTGTTCATCGGCATTTTAGTTTTCTATCAACAATCGGTGTCTTGGGCTATTATTTTTTATTGGCCATTGGCAATATTGTTTAGTGTCATTGCTACACTTGGCTTGGGTAGTTGGCTTGCCGCGTTGAATGTAAAATACCGCGACTTCCGTTATGTGATTCCGTTTCTCATTCAAGTGCTTTTCTTTTTAACACCCGTTATTTATCCGATTTCATTATTGAAATATCCGTTGTTGCAATATGTGCTGGCTACCTCACCCATGTACATTGCAGTAGAGTTTTTTCGCTTGCCTTTAACCAATGCTTTGCCCAACATGGATTTCGTTTGGATTAGCCTTGCCTCTAATATCATCTTTCTTTTAGTCGGAGTGATTTACTTTAGAAAAACGGAAGATTTTTTTGCTGATTTTGCGTGACAAAATTAGAATTGAGTTCATTAAAAAATAAACCGATGAGTAATCATCAAATAGAATCAGATTTATCGCCTCATTTGTTTTGGGACGTAAACAAAAAATCTCTTGATTGGGGAAAGAATGCCTCTTTTATCATTAAACGCGTTCTCGAATATGGTTTGTGGAGTGATTGGAAAATCATTGATGCGCACTATGGCATTGAGTTCATTGCTGAAAAAGCCAAACACTTTATAGAACTTGAACCTAAAGCATTGAATTTTATCGCAACACTATCACACGTGCCCTTAACCGCGTTTAGATGTTACACTACAATACAGTCAAAAAATCCACATTGGAATTTTTGATTCAATTGCAAAAGACTGAATCGTTTTCTTCACTGCGCTTGGTGGGCGGTACAAGTTTGGCTTTGCAAATAGGGCATCGGATTTCTGTTGATATCGGTTTGTTTGGAACCTTAAACGAAGATATTATTAATGTTAATGCTGCACTGAATAAAATGGGGCAAGTAACTCAACTCAAAAATTCAAAAAATATAAACGTCTATCTTCTCAACGATATAAAATTAGACTTGGTAAATTATCCTTACCCTTGGTTAGAGAATGCAGTAATACACAATGGCTTGCGTTTAGCCCATCAAAATGATATTGCAGCCATGAAAATAGCAGCTGTTACGGGCAGAGGAACTAAAAAGGATTTTATAGATATTTATTTTTTATTGAAAGAAATGCCGTTGACAAAAATTTTGGAGTTGTATCAGAGGAAATACAGTGACGGTTCTTTATTTATGGCATTGAAAAGTTTGATTTATTTTGATGATGCACAAGAAGATGAGATCCCCACTATGTTAGCACCTGTTTCATGGGATACAGTGAAAAATACCATTCTTTCAGTGCATAGTGATTTTTTAAGAAAATCGAAATGAAACCTATCCTCGAAATACAAAACATCTCCAAAAAATTCCGCATCAGCCACCAAACAAATGGCTATTTAAGTTTGCGCGACCGGATGATGAATGCACTAAAATTTGAAAAAAACAGCACGGAAGATTTTTGGGCATTGAAAGATATCTCGTTTGAAGTACAGGCCGGAGAATCCATTGGTATCATCGGTAGAAATGGGGCGGGAAAATCAACACTATTAAAAATACTTTCAAAGATTACACCGCCCACCACAGGCAAAATCATTTCACGCGGACGCATGGCCAGTTTGCTGGAAGTAGGCACAGGATTCCATCCCGAATTGACGGGCAGAGAAAATATTTTTTTCAATGGCTCACTACTCGGCATGAAGCGCAAAGAAATTGAAAATAAGTTTGATGAGATTGTTGATTTTAGCGGTACAGAAAAATTTTTAGACACTCCATTAAAACATTATAGCAGCGGTATGCAATTGCGCTTAGCTTTTGCTGTGGCTGCGTTTCTGGAGCCTGAAATTTTAATCATAGACGAAGTACTTGCCGTAGGCGATGCCGAATTTCAGAAGAAGTGCCTCGGCAAAATGGAAGATGTGAGCAAAAGTGGACGAACGATTTTGTTTGTGAGCCACAACATGGCTGCCGTGCAAAGTCTTTGCACAAAATCCATTTTGTTAAAGAATGGAAAACTTCAGTTTATCAATTCGTCAGATGAAGTTATTCAAGCGTATTTCAATCAGATTGAAGGAAATTTAAAAAAACATAATGGGGTATTAGTGTTTAACCAAAATATTAAGGCAAAACCTATAAAGAAAATTGAAATCCTGTGTGATGGCAGAAACTCTAATACAGCCTACATGGGTTGCCAATTGGAAATTCGAGTGCATTTTAAAACTACAACTAATCTTGATGCTCCTGTGCTGGGGATTATTTTAAAAGATAGCCAAGGGGTTCCTATGATTGGGGTGAATAACAAACATTATGCAGGAAATATAGCCGAGCACCCAATTAGTGAAGGGTGCATTTCAATGAGCATACCCTACCTTACACTTTTTGAAGGGGTGTATCATGCAGACATCCACTTTGGAAATGGGTATAGCGATTTTGAAATATTGCAAGACTGCTTTGAGTTCACTGTAGAACCCATGAAATTTGCATCGGGTGAAATTCCAGATAAGCGATTTAACAAACTATTTATTAAAGAAATTGAATGGACACTTGGTTCCAAGTAAGATTTATGCTTAAAAGAGTAATTAGAAAAATCAGATTTACTTTCCTTCGGCAAGGAATAGGAACATACAAAGAGTTTTCTTTAACAAAACCATTTGATCAGATTACACCGGAGAAAGTGAAGCAAAATATTGAACTCCTTCGTCCATATTATTTGCAATACATTAATGAAATTTCAAGCAGCAATATGGCCGCATCGCTTGAACTTTCCGGGTACCTGTTAAGTATTTGTCAAACCAATCAATACTCACGCTTGCTCGACATGGGTTCAGGATTCAGTTCCTTTATTTTGAGGCATTACGCCAAAGAAAATCCACACGCTCAAGTTGTTTCTGTTGACGACAATGCCGCCTGGCTTGAAAAAACCAAAGCATTTTTGGAGCAGCATCATTTAGGCACGAAAAACATTTTTCATTTAGATAATTTTATAAATTTTAATGAAAATGATTTTGACCTTGTTCTGCACGATCTCAACTTTGTGGAGGTGAGGATCAATTACATAGAACTATTGATACAAAAAACAAAGCAAGGAGGTCTGTTGATAATGGACGATGTGCATAAACCGGATTACCTTTTTGCGCTGCTTTCTAAGTTGAAGAAAGAGAAGGTAAAACCCTTTGATATCAAAACAATAACGGAGGATAGTTTTGGCCGATTTGCGCTGGCGGTGATAAAAGAATAAAATGCGGGTAAGCATTGTCATCCCCACAAAAGATCGCGGAAAAATATTTGATGAAGGTCTGCGAAGCATAGTTAAAGCAACTCATGGCATCGATGCTGAAATAATAGTTATTAATGACAGCAGGCAGTCCACACCGACTATTCCATCAGAATTTACAAACGTCCGATTGATCCAAAACCCTAAAAGTGGAGTTGCCTCGGCAAGAAACTTTGGGGCATCTATATCTCAAGCCGAATATCTTTTATTTATAGATGATGATTTTCTGATTCCGCCACAAGCCATTTCGTTGGCATTGGAGATAGCGGAACAGAATCCCCAAAAAATCCATCTATTCAACTGGGTCTATCCCCCCGAGGCCGAACACAAGTTATCTCAATTTCAGTTTGGAAGATATTTAGTCGCCTTCGGGTTTACCAGCGTTCAAGGCTGGTTGGGCGATGATTGGCGCGAAGAAGAAGTATTTGAATTAAGAGATGGGGCAAGTTATTTTTTACCCATTAAAAAATCGATCTTTAATGAAATTGGCGGATACAATGAAAAATTTCCTCACGCAGGAGCCGAAGATTTTGATTTTGTGCAGCGCGCTAAAGAAAACGGAATAAGATTTTACTTAGATAAACGCTGCCTCTTGTACCACAATGAATTGGATAGGATCAATCTTAAAAATTGGCTAAATCGAAAGAAGAGAGCCGGAGAGACCATAAAAATGGCGGTACATCTTGGGCATGAACGACTCACTATAAAATATTCATTAAAAAAACGACTCACTTTCAAAACATTGTCGGGTACTAAGTTTGTGCTTTTTGGTCTTTTGAAACTCTTGCCCAACGTACGTGGTTTCGATTGGGTTTATTTTAAAATTACAAACATACTGTTAGCGGTATCACTTTTTGAAGGATACCACAAAGAAACTAATAAAGAAGAGAAGTAAGTTGGGGCTATCTCAACCTTGATACAACTAAAATATGAAAAGCCGAAGAGTTATTGATTTCCCTAAAGAGATTTTTAAAATTCCTTTCTTAGAAAAAATATTGACGCATTTTACCAACAATAAAAACCCTAAAAATTTTTTTGCACGACTCCCCCCACTTAACAAATCTTACCCCAAAAATTCCATTCGTTACATAACACGCAACGGAATAAACTACGAGTTAGACATTAGTGACTATATGGAGTGGCTGGTGTACTTTGGCATCCTGTCCGAACCGCATAATTCTCTTTATGACCTGGCTCAAAATGGAGATACTATATTTGATGTAGGGGCAAACATTGGAGAAACTACTTTTAATCTGGCTCGAACGGTGGGTACCTCTGGAGTGGTTCATTCATTTGAGCCCGATCCATTTATTTTTTCGAAATTTTTAAAGAATTATGAACTGAATTCTATCGCAAATATTTTACTAAATAATATTGCACTAGGAAGCAATCTTGGAGAGTTGTATCTGGGAACACCGGTAGCCGATAACCGTGGAGGGACACGAATACGCCCGACCGAAAAATCAGGAAACAAGGTGCCGGTATCTACTGTTGATATTTACGTTTTAAAAAAACAAATAGAAAAAATTGATTTAATAAAAATTGATGTTGAAGGGTTTGAACAACAGGTGCTGCTGGGTGCCGAAGCTACATTGAATAAATTTAAGCCAAAATTGTTTATAGAAATTAACGATGATAATTTGCGCGAGCAAGGCGACTCGGCAAAAACACTTATAGATAATTTATTAAATAAAGGTTATAAAATAAAAAATGCCGCAACGAATAAAGCCGTCACAGAAGCAACCGATTTTCGAAATTGTCATTTCGATATAATTGCAACTTAGGAAGAATCTTTAACAACGGGTAATGGAAACGGCACCACACAAGCGTAAAAAAATCGGTTACATAATCTCACATGTTCAAAAGTCTTTGGCCTTTGAGTGGATTGCCGAAGGGTTGAAAAAAAAATACGATCTCTCTTTTATTTTGCTCAATGCTGAAGGCTCGCCTCTGGAAGATTTTCTTTTAGCGAACGGAATTAAAACTCAAAGAATATATTACCGGAGCAAAAAAGATTTTTTCACAGCCTTTATTAAGACATTTTTTTTCTTGATAAAATCAAGACCAAATGTTGTTCATGCGCACTTACTCGATGCACAACTTATCGGATTATCCGCAGCTAAGTTTGCCGGCATAAAAAATCGCCTTTATACAAGGCACAACAGTAATTTCCATCACGTTTATCACCGAAAAGGAATTCTCTTGGATCGACTTAGTAATTGGCTGGCTACCCAAATTGTCTCTATTAGCTACGCCACCGATTTTACATTAACCCAACTAGAAAAAGTCAAGGCTTCAAAGATTGTTAAAATACCTCATGGATTTGACATGGAAATTTTTGAAAATATTTCAGCAGAAAGAAAGATGGCAATTATGAAGAAGTGGGGGATTGAAGACAGTAAACCAATTATTGGTGTAATCGCCCGACATATAGAATGGAAGGGAATTCAGTTTATTATTCCCGCTTTTAAAAAATTCTTGAACGATCATCCTTCTGCAACTTTAGTTCTAGCCAACGCGACCGGTCCATATCATAAAACAATTTTGATGCTATTAGAATCTATTCCTCGTGATAGATTCGTTCTTATACCATTTGAAGAAGATATCGCAGCCTTGTATTCATTTTTTGATTTATACGTTCATACACCAATAGATCCATTATGTGAAGCCTTTGGACAAACCTATATTGAAGCCCTCGCTGCGGGTGTTCCTTCAATATTTACGATGTCAGGAATAGCTAACGAGTTTATCGAGCATGAAAAAAATGCCTTAGTTGTTCCGTTCAAGAATAGTAATGCAATCTACCAATCGCTTTTGCGGCTTTGGGCTGACGTATCCTTAAGAGAAAAACTTATTAGCTATGGAAGACATGATGTAATTTCGAAGTTTGAATTGCCCTCCATGTTAGCGGCTCTAAATAAAATTTATGAGTGAGCTTCTCCCTATTTCCGTACACTAATTATAGTCTAAAATAGATTGTACAGTAGAAATTATGTAATTTTAAGGTTCAATTTTAATATTACATGAAAATTGAGAGAGAGTTAGAGGACGAATTAAAGAGGCTTTCTAAACAATATCCGGTGGTTTCAATCATTGGCCCCAGGCAAGCCGGTAAGACCACGTTAGCGCAATTGGTTTTTGATAAGCATAACTATGTCAATCTTGAGTTGCCCGACATCCGCACGTTAGCACATCATGACCCCCGCGCATTTTTTCATCGTTTCAAAACACCTTTGATTATTGACGAAATACAGCGCGAGCCGGAATTGCTTTCATACATTCAAGATTGGGTTGATACCAATAAAGCCAATGGGCAATTTATTTTAACAGGCAGCAACCAGTTGCAATTGAACGAGTCAATTGCTCAATCCTTAGCGGGTCGGTCGGCCATAGTAAAGTTATTGCCCCTTTCCATTTACGAGCTTACACAGGCCAATATTTCGTTGAGCCGAGACGAATACCTGTCAAAAGGTTTTTTACCACGCATTTATGCTCAACAACAAGAACCTTTCCGTGCGTATGGCAATTATTTAGAAACGTATGTAGAACGAGATCTGAGGCAACAAATCAACATCAAAAATCTTTCACACTTTGAAACGTTTCTCAAACTGTTGGCAGGACGTGTGGGGCAGGTGGTTAATTTAAATTCGTTAGCTAGCGACATAGGCGTATCGTCTGTAACGTTGGCTCAATGGCTGTCAGTGCTAGAAGCTTCTTTCATTGTATTCCGTTTACACCCGTATTATGAAAATTTTGGGAAACGATTGGTTAAGTCGCCCAAAATATATTTTACCGAGCCGGGTCTTGTAAGTTATTTATTAGGTATCCAATCGGCTGCTGAAGCAGGCCGAGACCCACTCATTGGCGGATTGTTTGAAAATCTGGTGATCGCTGATATTTTGAAGACTCGCTTTAATGCAGCACTGCCGCCAAACTTATATTATTATCGCGATAGCAATGGGCAAGAGGTAGATATCATCTTTGAGCATAAGCGAAAATTGATACCGGTAGAAATAAAATCGGCTATGACATTTAACAGCAGCATGAGCGAAAGCATAGTTCGCTTTAAAAAAATTACACCTAAAGCAGGGAAAGGATACGTGGTATATGCCGGAGAATTGGAATATACTACTGACGAGTATGAGGTAATGAATTTCAAAAATATCCGAACCCTATTTTCAAGCTGATAAATGGGCTTTAATTATAGAAGCGAAACAACAGTCTCCTATCATTAAATGAACAGGCAACAATGCTTGAACCGTTAAAAAAACTCTATGAACAACAGTCCTTTCTTCAGCATCGTTATCCCAACCTACAACCGTGCAGGGTTTATCCGGAAAACGATTGATTCCGCTTTGAGTCAATCTTTCCAAAATTTTGAAGTTATTGTAGTTGATGACGGCAGCACGGACAACACTGAAGAAGTTGTTCGATCAATAGATGCTCAGAAAATTCATTATTACAAAAAACAAAATGGTGAACGGGCCGCAGCCAGAAACTTTGGAGCCGTTCTTTCGAAAGGTCAGTTTATTAATTTTGTAGATTCAGATGATTTGCTACACCCTAATCACTTAGACGTAGCAACTCAATTCATCGAAAAAAACAAAACCGCAGATGTCTTTCATCTAGGCTATGAAATCAAAAATGATATTGGCAAACTCCGAGCGATAAATAACATCCGATCGGTTAATGATGAAATTGTAAATGGGAATCGGCTAAGCTGCAACGGTGTTTTTATCAGACGCGAAGTCCTGTTAAAAAATCCATTCAATGAAGATCGGGCTTTGTCGTCACTCGAAGATTGGGAACTGTGGATAAGGCTAAGTGCTCGATATCCCTTTTTAAATGATAACTCGATAACATCAACAATTGTCCAGCATGATAGCAGAAGTGTAATGACGGCCGATACTTCCAAAATAAAAACCAAAGTCGATCGGTTTGTTCATTATGTTATCAATGATGAGCAGAATAGAAAATATTACGGCCAAAGGTTAAACAAGGCAGTGGCGAGTGCTTTCACTTACGCCTCGCTTCATCTTGCTATGGCTAATGAAAGCAAAAGAGAGGTTTTCCATTATTTATGGAAAGGAGTGAAAACTTACCCTGGTGAAATATTGAAAAAACGTTTTTTGGTTATTATGAAAAAACTAATTAGCCATTAAATCAATATGAAAAACCTATTGATTTTAACTTATTGGAGTTACCATGATGCGCTCATTCAAACGTACACGCTACCTTATGTAAAAATCATTCTTAAAAACTTACCCAAGGGCAGCAAAGTGTATTTGCTCACACTGGAAAAAGATGGTCAAACACTGAAACTTCCCAAACGTTCTGAAATCGAAGCGACTCTTAAGGGTGATGAAATAGAGTGGCTGCCGATTCAATATCAACCCTTTGGTTTTTCTGCTTTCTTCATGTGGATCTCGACTTCTTTAAAATTAAGCCTGCTTATTCTCCAAAAAAGAATATCTATAATCCATTGCTGGTGCACTCCGGCCGGAGCCATTGGCTACCTTTTAGCGACTCTGCTAAATCGTAAACTCGTTATCGATAGTTACGAACCGCATGCCGAAGCAATGGTTGAAAACGGAACCTGGACAAGAAAAAGTTTAGCTTTTCGATTGTTGTTTTGGTTGGAAAAAAAACAAACTCAAAAAGCGGAGTTCATTATTGCTGCCACAAAGGGAATGCGTGAATATGCTCAGGAAAAATATGGAGTATCAATCCATCAATATTTTGTAAAGCCAGCGTGTGTCGATTTGAATTTATTCTCTGAAAAAGACATCAAGAATAAAAAGCTTTTGGAAGAACTTAACCTGATTGATAAGATCGTTTGCGTCTATGCCGGTAAATTTGGTGGCATCTATCTAGACAAAGAAGTTTTTGATTTCTTAAAAGTGGCATCTGAATACTGGGGCGAGTCTTTTCGAGTATTGATTTTAACCAGTCACAAGCGAAATGAAATTGTTAGTTTTTGCAATTCAGCCGGCTTGTCGCCAGATATTGTCATCTCACTTTTTGTAGATCACAAACAAGTACCTAAATATCTTGGCCTCGGGGATTTTGCGATCACGCCCGTCAAACCCGTAAACACTAAAAGATTTTGCACTCCAATAAAAGACGGAGAGTATTGGGCCCTGGGCTTGCCCGTGGTAATTCCGGCTAATATTTCGGATGATTCGGCTATAATTGAAAAAACAGAAATCGGAGTTGTATTGAGCGGGTTAGAATACTCCGCTTACCGAGAAGCCATAGAAAAAATGGATAACCTTCTTCATCAGGAATCGGATAACCTATATAGTAAGATCAGAGCTGTTGCCGAACAGTATAGAAGTTTCGACATTGCCGAGAAAGTATATGCTTCCGTATATGCTTAATAAACACAATTTCGTTTTTTTGCATTCAAATTTTAAATAGTAAAAACGGTAAGTATGGTCAAAATTCTCATTACGGGTGGTGCGGGCTTTATTGGAAGCTCTCTGGCGGAGCGGTTTCTGTCAACCGGCAAATACTTTATTGTAGTAGTCGACAATCTTCTAACCGGGAGCCTGAAAAAAATTCCAAACCATGCGAATTGCCGGTTCATCAAATGTGATGTGAACAACTATAATGACATCTCGGCCATCATGACGAGTTATCAGTTTGATTTTGTTTTTCACTATGCCGCAGTGGTCGGGGTTAATCGGACCATCGAAAACCCAATTATGGTACTCAACGATCTGCAAGGAATAAAAAACGTTCTTGATTTGTGTAAAAATACCGGAGTGAAACGTGTCTTTTTTTCAAGTTCATCAGAAGTTTACGGAGAACCGGTAGAACTGCCACAGCATGAGGAGACAACCCCGCTAAATTCAAGATTGCCCTATGCCGTTGTTAAAAATGCGGGCGAATCGTTTTGCAAATCGTACCAGAAAGAATATGGGCTTGATTATACCATTTTCAGATTTTTCAATACGTACGGCCCCAAACAAAGCACCGATTTTGTGATTTCAAAATTCATAAAAGCAGCATTAAAAAATCAGCCGATAACTGTTTACGGAAGCGGAAATCAAACAAGAACATTTTGCTTTGTTGACGACAACACAACCTGTACCCTTAAGATACTCGAAGAAGGCCACGCAATCAATGACGTAATAAACATTGGAAGTGAAATGGATATTACCATTTTGGAGTTGGCCGAATTAATCATTGCCTTGACTAAATCGAGCTCCAGAATTGAGTTTTTGCCCCCCTTAAAAGAAGGGGACATGACCCGAAGACAGCCCGACTCAAAGAAAATGAAAAAAATAATGGATAACGACTTCATTTCATTGGAAGATGGCCTGAAGAAAATTCTGCAATCGGAAATGGCATTCTTGTATTAAGCGAGATATACACCGCATGGCGCGTTTTGTGTTTTTTTTAAGTTGCATCTTTTGCATGAGCAAAGCATTTTCTCAATGCGGAACTGCCGTTTTTACTTCTCCTTCCACTGGCTGCATCAACCAAAGAATACCGGTTACAAATAATTCATCGGCCGGTAATTATTTTTGGGATTTCTGCACGGGCGATTTTTTAAACACACCAACCTCACAGGCACTGTATTCTCTTTCATCAGCTGTTGGCAGACCAGCTATAGAATTAATATATGATGGCGCCTCTTGGTACAGCTTTGTTACGGGCACATGGTCTAATACGTTGTACAGACTTATTTATGGGAATGGGCCTGGTTCCAACCCAACGGTTATTGATAATTTGGGAGATCTGTCGGGCAAATTAAACGGACCGGGGCCGATCAGGATAATCCGTGAGAATAACCAATGGTTTGGAGTTGTATACAATACTTCTTCGGGCGAACTCTTGAAATTGAGTTTTGGAAACAATCTTGCAAATCCAGTTTCGGCAACAGTATTATATACCAACACTCCTTATGGAAATGCCGGGTTGGCATTAGGTCGTGACGCATCAAACGGATGGACATGCATATTGTCAAATGTGAATACATTAAGTATTATCCGGCTCGGAAACTCCCTGACATCCCCTTCGGGTGGCGATATCATTATTTCCTCACCAATCCCCAATCCTAACAACTTTGCCGATGTTGACTTAATAAATGTTTGCGGGCAATGGACGGCCATGGGCACCAATCTGGGAAACGCAAATGTTTATCGATTTGATTTCGGAACTAATCTTTTCTCTTCGCCCGCCATCACACAAATTGCAACCATTCCGGTAAACAATCCGGGAAGATTAAGAATTGCACAAGACGGAGAAAACTATTTTACTTTTGTTTCTTCGATGGATGGCATCTTAACAAAGTTAGGCTTTGGAAATAACCTGACTTCGTCACCCACAATTACTAATGAAGGGAACATGGGTGTTCTTTCAAATATGTATGGATTGGCAGTGGCCAACGATCATAACTCCACTTGGATAATGCTTTCGGTAAGCCTGACTAACGGACAAGTCTTTTCTATCAATTACCCGGATAATTGCTCGGCATCCCCCAGAACATCGACCTCAACCATACCCACCTTTAGCTATTCTTCTCAAGGAAATTATAATATTTCATTGATGAATTCGAATTCGACAGGCATAGTTGTAAAAACAAATCCAATAACGATCAATTCTCTTACCGCCCCCGATATCACTTTTACCCCCCAAAACATCTGTGCCAAAAACAACATCAACTTTACATCTACTAATGTATCGGGCAATATTAGCTCTTACGCCTGGGCCTTTGGTGATGGGGGAACATCGGCTGCTGCCAACCCAAGTTACATTTATACTTCGGCAGGCGTTTATTGGCCTGCTTTAACGGTAACGGCCTCTAACGGCTGCCAGAACATGGCACAAGATTCATTACGGGTTTTCAACCCACCGCAAGCCAACTTTCTATTACCCCCGGCATCGCCCATCTGCACCAACCAAAATTATACCTTCACCAATACATCCACATCAGATGTTGGCTCAAACCCCTCTTGGCAATGGAGTGTGAACGGAAGCAATATTTCTACCTCGCAGAATTTGAATTACGTTCTTTCAACCACCGCTGCGCAAACAATCTCGCTTACCGCCAGTTTACCGGGTTGCTCTACCCAGAGCACACAAAATATAAGTACCGTGTTGGCCGGTCCATCGGTAAGCTTTACCTCCGCCATTACGGGGTGTGTGGCTTCGTCTGTTTCGTTTACTAATACTACCAGCGGATCGGTTACGGGCTATACTTGGCTTTTGGGCGATGGCAATACATCAACTCAAACAAATGCAGCCCACGCCTACCTCGGCACAGGAACGTACGTGGCAACTCTCAATGCTACCAATGCTGCGGGCTGTCAAAATTCTTTTTCAAAAAATATTTCAATCTACTCCAACCCGCAACCCAAATTTTCAATTGAGACTCCGCCCTTTTCGTGTGCCAACTACCCGGCCCAGTTTGATAACAACACCGGCTTTTTAAGCGACAGCAATATTACCTTATGGCAGTGGAGCTTTGGCGATGCAGCCAACGGCAGTTCTTCGGCTAAAAGCCCGGCCTACACTTTTTCGGCTGCAGGAAATTATAACGTGAGCTTAAAAGCAACTACCAACTTTGGGTGTACGGCTATAAAAGATTCGGTTATAGCCATTCTTGCTTCCCCTCAGGCGGGCTTTACTAATGCAGTAGCCTGCCTAAACCAAAGCACCCAGTTTACCAGTACATCTACGGGCAGTATCGTTTCCTATAAATGGTATTTTCCGGGATTGAGCAACCCCGTAACGGGGGCCAGCCCAGGGCCTCAGGTATTTACTTCCTCCGGGGCAAATTCTGTTTCGTTGGTAGTTACGGCCACAAACGGATGCATCAATACCTTTACCAAATCCATCAATGTTCCTGTTCCACCTGTAGTAGATTTTAGTATCCAATACCCCTGCACCCGAAATGCTACGGTGTTTCAGGAACTGAACCCCGGGGGTAGCGACCCCACGGTTTCTTGGAACTGGAACTTTGGCTCGGCCACCACTACAGGCTCTCCGGCCACCTACAAATTTTCTTCTTCAGGCGGATATGGCGTAACGCTTACCACCACCCGGCAGTCAGGATGTGTTTACTCAGTTACCAAAAACGTTTCTATTTATGATGGCCCCGTAGCCAGCTTTACTCCTTCGGTTATAGCCGGGGCGGCTCCGCTGCCGGTTACTTTTAACAACACGTCCACGGCCGATTCGTACGGGTGGCAGTTTGGCGATGCGGCTAATTCTACCAGCGCGGTTCCTTCTCCTACGTTTACCTATTCACAACTTGGCGAGTATAAAGTACGGCTCACGGCAAATAATGTTATCGGCTGCCGCGATACTATGAGTGTGTGGATCAGCGTGGTCATACCCAAACCCAGTGCCACATTGAAAATATTTTCTCTAATACCTTCTTCATCGGCCAATTCCTCGCAACCCTATTTGTCTGTTTTCAACTCAGGTAATGTGCCGCTGGTAAACCCCGAGGTGGATATTGATTTGGGCGGAGGTGGAAAGGTGAAGCAAACGTTAAGCGGCCTCATTCAACCTCAGGGCACACTCTCGCAAATACTCAACTTACAAATTTTAACCGGCTCTTTGTCGTATGTGTGTGCCCAGGTAGTCGTGCCGCAAGATGTAAATCCCGACTATGGCAAACAGTGTCTTACCCTGCAAGGCGATGTGGTGTTTGAGCCGTATCCCAATCCGGCTTCGGGCGCTATTAATTTGGATTGGATCGCCACTTCGAACGAAAATGTTGAAATCACTTTATTTAAAAGCGATGGAACCATAGCCTTTCAACAATCTTTCTCTAACCAGCCGGCCGGGCTCACACAATTCTCGTTACCCACAACACCGCTGGCCAATGGGCTTTACCTCATCCGGTTTTCGGGAGCCACTATCCAAAAGACGTTTCGCGTAGCAATCACCAACTGATTGAAAAGAAATTGCTACCTTCGTTAAACCATTTTTTAATCTTATGTCAAATAAAATAAAACCGTTGTTCAGAAATTTTTATGCGGTATCCGGTTTTTCATTTTTAATGTGGATGCTTTTTTTAGATTCCAACGATTTGATTACCCGATTTAAAATGGGATCGAAACTGCGTTCGTTGGAAAACGAAAAGACCTTCTATCGTGAAAAAATAAAAGAAGTAGAAAAAGACCGGCAAGAACTTACCACCAACAAAGAGTTGTTGGAAAAATTTGCCCGCGAAAAATATTTAATGAAAAAACCAACGGAAGATATTTTTGTTATTCAGGAAAATTGAAGGCTATGAAAAGATGGCTGTTGGCATCGGGTATATTCTTTCTTTCACTCAGTAGCTGGGCACAGTTTAATTCAGCGTTTAGAAAACCAGCCGCCAGCCAGCCGTCCGATCAGCGAAAAGTTTATTTCTCCATGGGCGGAGGGCTGGGGTTTGGCACCGATATAAACGGGTTCAATTACAATTATTATTCTCTGTTGCCGATGATTGGGTACCGCCTTTCCGATCAGTTTTCGGTTGGTGCTACCGGCACCTACCAGCGATACAATTATACGAGTGTAGGGGCATCTTACACGCAATACGGAGCCGGCCCGTTTGTGCGGTATATGATCAATCCGGTCTTTTTTCAGGCGGAATATGATTTAATCAGTGCCCCCAATATCTATAGTTCAAATTCTAATGGCGAGCCTTCCCGCTCTACCTTCCCGCGTATGCTTTTTGGGATCGGATATGTTTTTTCGAGCGGGAAAAGAACTTCGCTGGGCGGCCTGGTAATGTACGATGTGTTGTACCATGTACCGAGTGTATTTGCCTCACCCATTGTTACCCGGATATTTATTTCTTTCTAAAACGGCACATCAAATTTTTTTCCTACTTCTCTTAAGTCGGCCACCACTTTTGTATTGAGTGGGATTCCGTTTTTCATCCGGTCCATTTCAAATTCTCTTTCCGGATCGCCCGGAATAATTAATTTTTCTTCTCCCGCTATGGGTTGAGCCGAACGAAAACGTTCGATCCACTGATCCATGTGTTTTTTAAATTCATCGGCTGGACGAAACGCATCAATGCGCAGGGCACCCAAGAAATGACCAATGCCCTTCCCCACGGGGTCGGCTGGAGGTGCCAGAAAGCTAACAAATGGCGGAACCCACGGCCCATAGTTTGCGCCACTTAATACAGCCGAAAAAATATCTACCCAGGCGCCCAGGCAAAAACCTTTGTGGCTGCCGTGCTCGCGATCGCTGCCCAGCGGTATCAAGGCTCCCCCATTTTTTAATTCATTGGGGTTAGACGAAGGTGATCCGTCTTTTTTTTGAATCCAGCCGAGCGGAGCTTCTTTTTCTTTGCGCTGCAAAATTTCCAGTTTACCATTGGCAGCCGTAGTCGTAGCAAAGTCGGCAACAAAGGGAGGCTGTTGTCCGGCCGGAATGGCTACGGCAATGGGGTTGGTGCCGAGCAGTCGCTCTACCGAAAATGTGGGAGCGACCAATGGGCTGGCGTTGGTCATGGCTATCCCAATCATATCCTGTGGCAATGCCATCATGGCGTGATGGCCGGCAATGCCAAAATGGTTTGAATTTCTTACCGCTACCCACCCGGTGCCGGCTTGCTTTGCCTTGGCCATGGCTATCTCCATCGCTTTAGGGGCTACGACTAAACCTAATCCACTATCGCCATCTACTACGGCTGTACTGAGGCTTTCGTGCACCACCCGAATGATTGGCCGGCTATTTATGCGATGGGCTTCCCACAAACGCACGTAGCCGCTTAAACGCGCTACCCCATGCGAGTCAATCCCGCGCAGGTCGGCCCGCAGCAACGACTCTACCGCCTGCATCGCCTGGTCTTCCGGACATCCGATTTTTAAAAAAATTTCTTTTGCAAAATCATGCAGGTGGTTATATGAAAATAGAGATTCATTCATAGCACAAAGCTAATTCATAATCAGAAATGAAGGGAAGCAGAATACAATCGGTAAATAAAAAATGAGTGTAGAAATACCGTTGTTAGTTTTCAATCTTTATTCTACTTTGAAAAAATATTATTACACACCATGACGATCAACCGAAGAAATTTCATAAAAACATCAGCCGTTGGCATTGCTTCTACGGCTGCCCTGGCAAGTTGTGCTGCACCCGTTACGGAGGCTAAACCGAAAAGTCCGTTGGACGAACTAAAACTCCTGACCGACAAAGTAGTTCCGATTTCCTTAGATGAACGTAAAGCCCGGATAGCGAAAGCACAAAAATTAATGACTGAAAATAACATTGGAGCTATTTATTTAGACGGAGGCACTTCAATGAAATATTTTACAGGTGTGGAGTGGGGCAACAGCGAACGGATGATGGCGGCAATCATCCCCGCTAAAGGCGATGTAAAGTATGTAGTGCCTCACTTTGAAGAAGCTCGCCTACGCGAGTTAATTACTATTGGAAATGAGGTGCGTGTATGGGAAGAACACGAAAGCCCGTATAAAGTGGTAGCCGGGGTTTTAGCCGATGCCGGAATTAAATCAGGTAAAATCGGAATGGAAGAACGGGTTCGGTTTTTCCTGTTTGACGGCATACGGAAAGAAGCCTCGCATTTGCAGTATGTAAGTGCCGACCCGGTTACAGTTATGTGCCGGATGTTTAAAAGCCCTGCCGAACTGGCACTGATGCAAGTGGCTAACGATATTACTTTGGCCGCCTTTAAAGTTACCCACTCTATGATAGAAGAAGGGATGACTCAACAAGAGGTGGGAAGTATTATTTCTCAAGCTCACTCTAAACTGGGTGCGTGGGGCGGAGCGATGGTTTCGTTTGGTGAATACACCGCCTTTCCCCATGGAAGTAAAACGCCTCAAAAATTAAAAAAGGGCGAAGTGGTTTTAATTGATGGCGGATGCAGCGTAGAAGATTACTCGTCCGATATTACGCGCACCTTTATTTTTGGCGAGCCCACGAAAAGACAACGGGAAGTTTGGGATTTAGAAAAGGCGGCCCAAGCGGCCGGGTTTGCTGCTGCCAAACTGGGCGATCCATGCGAGGTGGTTGACATAGCCGCACGTAAAGTAATAACCGATGCCGGCTTTGGCCCTGGTTATAAAGTACCGGGGTTACCGCATCGTACCGGCCACGGAATAGGGATGGATGGGCACGAGTGGGGGAATATGGTGTTAGGAAATAAGCAACCCTTCCAGCCTGGAATGTGCTTCAGCATAGAGCCCAACATTTCCATTTATGGGGAATTTGGAATACGCCTGGAAGACTGCGCTTATATGACGGAACAAGGAGTACGATGGTTTACTCAGCCGAGCGAATCCATAGACAAGCCTTTTGTCTGATTTTATATTCTCAAGCAAATCACTTCAAAATTAAACTTTCGCTTTTTGTGCTGCTTCAGCTTCTATCGATGCTTGTTTTCTTTTGACTAATACTCGCTTGTAGTCAGACGGGATCACTTTAATGAATTGCCTGGAAACTTGCGGCCAACGGCTTAGTGCATCTGAAGCCAATTCGCTTGAAGTAAGTTTCCGGTGTTGCTCGATCATTTGGTAAACCAGTGCTTCGTCTTCCGCATCCAATGGTTCGAGTTCTACCATTTCTAGGTTACAATTCTTGGTAAATGTTTTGTGGGCATCCCAAACGTAGGCAATACCCCCGCTCATACCGGCAGCAAAGTTTCGCCCGGTTTCTCCCAACACAATTACAGTGCCCCCCGTCATATACTCACAACCATGGTCGCCCACACCTTCCACAATTACTTTTACGCCACTGTTGCGCACGGCAAACCGCTCACCTGCCATACCCCGGATGTAAGCTTCGCCTGAAGTGGCACCAAAAAAAGCTACATTGCCTACGATCATATTTTTTGATGGGTTGAATTGGCTGCTGGGGTGTGGATATAAAATTAACGTACCCCCCGAAAGGCCTTTACCAAAATAATCGTTGGCATCACCGACCAGTTCAAAGGTTACTCCACCTACAGTAAAGGCTCCAAAACTTTGCCCTGCTGTACCGTGAAATTTGATGTGAATGGTATCTTTCGGTAATCCGGAGCCCCGATAAATTTTCGAAATCTCATGAGAAAGCATAGCCCCCACACTGCGGTTTTGATTGGTAATGTTAAACTCGCCTTTTACATTTTCTGCTTGTTGCAATGCTGGCTTTGCTAATTTTATCAACTCGGTATCAAGAACCTGATCTATGCCATGGTCTTGCTCTTCTTGCTTGAACAGCGCTGCGTCCAGATTTATTTTTTCTTTGTGAAGCAAGCCCGACAAATCAATAGAGCTCAACTTCCAGTGATCAGCCTGCCCTTTTACCTGTAGGCGATCAACCTGCCCCACCATTTCATTTACGGTACGGAAGCCCAACTCCGCCATCACTTCCCGAAGTTCTTCAGCCAAAAAAGTGAATAAGTTTACCACATACTCAGGCTTGCCGGTAAACAAGGCACGAAGTTCTTTGTTTTGAGTAGCCACTCCTACGGGGCAAGTGTTTAAATGACATTTGCGCATCATAATGCAGCCTGAGGTAACCAAGGCGGCTGTTGCCACGCCCCATTCTTCTGCCCCTAACAAGGTGGCCATAGCCAGATCGCGACCGGTACGGATTTGCCCATCGGTTTGCAACACTACCCGGCCTCGCAATTTATTTCTGACCAGCGTTTGATGGGCTTCTGCCAAACCCAATTCCCACGGCAGGCCGGCATGGCGGATAGAACTCAATGGTGAGGCACCTGTTCCGCCATCGTGGCCTGAAATTAAAATGGCATCGGCATGGGCTTTGGCCACTCCCGAAGCAATGGTGCCAACACCGGCTTCGCTTACCAACTTTACGCTGATGCGTGCTTCGCGGTTAGCGTTTTTTAAATCGAAAATAAGTTGGGCCAGATCTTCAATGGAATAAATATCGTGGTGCGGTGGGGGCGAAATTAATCCTACCCCCGGGGTAGAATGCCGCACACGGCCAATCCACTCATCTACTTTATGGCCGGGCAATTGTCCGCCTTCGCCCGGCTTGGCACCCTGCGCCATTTTGATTTGAAGCTCTTGGGCGTTGGTAAGGTAATAGCTGGTTACGCCAAACCGCCCGGAGGCTACTTGCTTGATGGCCGAATTTTCCCAATCGCCATTTTCTTTTTTTGTGAAGCGGGCTTCGTCTTCTCCCCCTTCGCCACAGTTGCTCTTGCCGCCAATTCGGTTCATCGCGATGGCTAAGGTGCGGTGCGCTTCATACGAAATAGAACCGAACGACATAGCACCCGTAGCAAAACGTTTGAAGATATTTTCTTTGGGCTCTACTTCCGATAAGGGAATGGGTTTGGATTTTTTGAACGTCAGCAAACTGCGAAGGGTGATTGCCTTTTCGCTTTGTTCGTTGATAAGCGAGGAGTATTTTTTAAACAAGGCATAATCATCCATCTTGGTAGCGTGTTGCAACAAATGGATGGTTTGCGGATTGAACAGATGCGCTTCGCCCCGTTGCTTCCATTGATACACTCCGCCCACCTCCAGGCGCGGGGAGTGATTGGCCGTTTTAGGGAACGCCAACAAATGCTTGGCAATGGCCTCGCGGGCAATGTCGTCTAAGGTAAGGCCGCCAATGCGCGAAACCGTTCCCGTAAAATAGATGCCCACTACTTCTTGGCTGATACCCAGGGCTTCAAAAATCTGCGCCCCATGGTATGATTGCAGCGTGCTGATGCCCATTTTACTCATGATCTTGAGCAACTCTCCGCCTACGGCCTTTTTGTAATTATAAATGGCTTTCTCTTCGGTTAATTCTTTGCTGAAGAGGTTTCGCTTCTTCATGTCATGAATGGTTTGGTACACCAAATACGGATTGACACCCGAAGCACCATAGCCCAGCAGCGTAGCAAAGTGGTGGGTTTCCCACACATCGCCTGCCTCCACGAGCAAGCCTACTTTGCCGCGTAACCCTTTGCGAATTAAATCATGATGAACCGCTGCCAGCGCCAGGAGAGATGGGATCTGAGCATGGCCGCTATCAAAACTGCGATCGGAAAGAATGATGATGGTAAAGCCGTCTTCAATAGCATCGGTTACGTACTGACAAACACGGTTCAATCCTTTTTCAAGAGAACCCGGCTGCCCATCTGCTTTGAAATAAGTGTAAATGGTTTTGGTTTGCAGATGGGCATGATCTACGTAGCGTATTTTTTCTAATTCGTTATTAGAAAGAACCGGTGTGGGCAACTCGAGCGTAATACAATGCTCAGGCGATTCTTCCAGCAAATTTAGGGAGCCGCCCACATGGGTATTGAGCGACATTACCAGCCGCTCGCGAATGGAATCAATGGGGGGGTTGGTTACCTGAGCAAACAGTTGCTTAAAGTAACTTGACAAGTGTTGTGCCTGCCGTGAAAGTACCGCCAGCGGGGTATCATTGCCCATGGAGCCAAGGGCTTCTTTTCCGGTTTCGCACATTTGCGAAAGAATAATGCGCAAATCTTCTGAAGTATAACCAAACGAAATCTGACGCTTCAAAAATGTAACCGGATCGTATTTGTGAAAACTCCCGCCCGGCTCGGGCAGATCGCTCAGCTTAACTTTGTTTTCGCGCACCCATTGGCCATAAGGCTGGCGAGTGCAAATATCTTTTTTCAGTTCATCATCGCTGATAATGCGGCCTTGTTCTAAATCTACCACAAACATTTTGCCCGGCTGCAAGCGGCCTTTGGTAACGACTTTGGCCGGATCCACATCAAGCACACCCACCTCGCTGGCCATAATTACGGTATCGTCATTGGTTACAACAAAACGGGAAGGGCGCAGGCCGTTGCGATCGAGTGTGGCACCCACTATTTTTCCGTCTGTAAAAGTAATGGAAGCGGGGCCATCCCAAGGCTCCATCAAGTTAGCATGGTATTCATAAAAATCTTTTTTTTCTTGGCTCATGCTGTCGTTTCCATCCCACGCTTCGGGGATGAGCATCATCATCACATGGGGCAGCGAACGGCCGGCATGAACCAGCAACTCAATCACATTATCTAAATTGGAAGAATCGGACTGCCGGGGATTGCAGATCGGCAAAATCATGTTCATTTCTTCTTGGGTAAAATGGGGAGAAGCAAAAAATGCTTCTTTCGATTTTAACCAATTGATGTTGCCTTGCACCGTATTGATCTCACCATTGTGAGCAATGAAACGGAAGGGCTGAGCGAGCCGCCATGAAGGAAAAGTATTGGTAGAAAAACGAGAGTGAATAACCGCCAGTGACGAAACCACTTCTTCATTTTCAAGGTCGGCAAAATAAGGGCGCAGTTGCCCCGAGGTAAGCATGCCTTTGTAGGCAATGGTTTTATACGATAAGGAAGAAAAATAAAATTGACCGCTCACACCTTTCACCGATTCGGTAATGATGTGGGTGGTGTACTTGCGTAAAATAAAAAGTTGCCGTTCAAATGCTTCCGGGTCGGTACCCCCGTCAATCCGTTTGATAAACACTTGCTCCATGATTGGTTCGGCAGACAGGGCCGACTCTCCTAAGTCTTTAGAACAAACCGGCACAATCCGATAGCCCAGCAAGGCCATTTTCATTTTTTTTATCATCCGGTTTAGTATTGTGCGGCATTCTTCGCGCACTTTGGGATCGCGCGGAAAAAACACCAGCCCCACACCGTACTGGCCATAGGCCGGCAGTTTAATACCCAGCTTGGTACATTCCCCGGCAAAAAATTCATGTGGAACCTGAATCAGAATACCTGCTCCATCGCCTGTGTTAGGCTCGCAACCGCAGGCACCACGGTGGGCCATGCGTTCTAACATAGTAAGGGCATCGCTCACAATTTGATGCGACTTGCGGCCTTTTATGTTGGCCACAAAGCCCACGCCACAAGAATCCTTTTCAAAAGAGGGATGATAAAGTGTGGAAGCAGTTTGTTCTTTCAATTTTGGTAAAAGGTTAAGGATATTTTTTAAAAGTAAAGAGCCGCCAAATAATATTGAACAAACCGGGATTTTTTTTTAAAAAATAGTTTAAAACTCAACTAACGAACAGTAGCGGAAACGGTTGAAAAGTATGGGGTGGCACGAGTACTTAAGGGATGTACTTTCTGGCGCAGCGATCGACAAATAATTGGCTGTCCGATAATTTACAGAAGGAAGTAGCAGATACGATTGAAAAATTTTAGATTGGATAGTTTTTAAAAGAATAAAATTAAACCGCCCACACCATGAACATTGCTATGCTTGGCTCCGGCTTTATAGGCCGTTTTTATGCCGATTCGCTGCAAGGCTATCGCAGCAAAGACAAAATTGTAAGCATTTATTCGCGCAGAGAAGAAAGCACAAAAAAATTTGCGGCAGACTACCATGTCCCCTTTGCCACTACCCAAATGGAAGAAGCCATTGCCCGCCCGGAAGTAGAAGTAGTTTGCATTTCATTGCCTAACCATCTGCATGAAGAAGCCGTGATGCTCTGCTGTAAACACAAGAAAGCGGTAATCACCACTAAGCCGCTGGGCCGCAATGCGGTAGAGGCTCAGCGTATGCTGGAGGCCGTAGAGAAAGCCGGCATTTTTAACGGCTACTTGGAAGATTTGGTGTACACACCCAAGTTTATAAAGGCCATCGAAAGTGTAAAGAAGGGTGCCTTAGGGCGTGTTCTTTGGGCGAAGTCGCGCGAAACACATCCCGGCCCGCACAGCGATTGGTTTTGGGATATTGAGCAGGCCGGTGGCGGATGCATCCTCGATCTGGGATGCCACTGTGTGGAAATTACCCGGAGTTATATTGGTAAAGACATTAAACCCATGGAGGTAATGTGCTGGGCCGATACTCAGGTAAAACCGATAGATGCCGAAGACCATGCTATTGGTTTAGTGAAATATGAAAACGGAGCCATCGGTCAGTTTGAAGTAAGCTGGACTTTTCGTAGCGGGCTTGATTTACGGGATGAGGTGATGGGCTCGGAAGGAACGATTTGGATAAATAATTTTTTACGTACCGGATTTGAAATGTTTACCAGTGGTAAGGGAGCCGACTACGTGGCCGAAAAAGCCGAGAGCAACTCAGGCTGGCTTTTTCCGGTGGGCGATGAACTGAACGAGCTCGGCTACAACCACATGTTTATGGATATGTTTAATGCCCTCGAAAAAAAATTATCACCCAAAGAAACATTTTACGATGGCTATGTAGTAAACGCCATTCTCGATGCGGCCTACAAATCGGCCAAAACCAAACAGTGGGAACCGGTGCATCTCAATATCTGGCGCGGCAAAACAGGGGTTACCAAAGACAGTCATCTGCAATCGTACGATGCCGATCATTACTTGGTGAAAGAAGAAGTGACACACTATGGAGACAAAAAAGTGATTTTAAAAAACAAGAAAACAGGAAAGATTATAGAAAAAATTTTATAACCGGGGCTTTAACAATAATCATTTACGATGTTTTTTACCGCATACTATTTTTTTTTATGAAAACCGCTGCACTTCTTTTCATTTCTGTAGTTATCATTTGGGGTTGCCAGAGGTCTTCTCCAAAAGAAAAATATACGGAAGCTGTTTCGTCTTTATATCATGCCTCGAATGCTCCTTTCTATCACGGAGTAGCTTCGGGCGATCCATTAACCGACCGTGTCATTCTTTGGACGCGTGTTACTCCGAATGAACTAACCAAAAGAATTGTTGTGAAGTGGGAAATAGCCACAACGGAAGATTTTTCGTCAGCGGTAAAATCAGACACACTCTCTACTTCTGCCGATCGCGATTATACGGTTAAAGCAGACGCCTCCGGCTTACAACCCGGCACTGTCTATTTTTATCGTTTCACAGCTTTAGGCAAAACTTCTGAAACAGGTAAAACCAAAACTTTACCGCCTAACCCCGATCAGGTTAAACTGGCAGTGGTTAGTTGTGCCAATTGGGAATGGGGTTTTTTTAATCCGTATGAAAAAATTTCACAACGAGCCGATGTAGATGTGGTTGTTCATCTGGGCGATTTTATTTATGAATATGCGACCGGCAAATATGGCGACACCACCATTGGGCGCATCAACATACCAAAGAATGAGTTGATTTCACTGCAAGATTACCGAGCCCGTTATTCGCAATACCGCCTCGACAAAGGTCTGCACGATGTGAGCGCCAGATTGCCGATGATTGCCATTTGGGATGACCACGAAATAGCGAATGATAGTTACACCGGGGGTGCCCAAAACCATCAGCCCGAAGAGGGAGATTACACCAAGCGAAGAGAGGCCGCCCGAAAAGCGTATTACGAATGGATACCAATCCGCGAAAGCGAAAATCATTACCGTTCGTTCTCCTTTGGCCGGTTAGCCGATTTAATGATGCTGGACGAAAGGCTGGCGGGCCGGCAAAAACCGGTCAACACCATTTCCGACCCAACCCTTGAAAGTGAAACCCGCACTATGTTAGGACCACAACAAGTGGCCTGGCTGGAAAACAAGCTGAAAAACTCTACCGCTATATGGAAGATCATTGGCAATCAGGTAATCTTTTCGGATGTGAACATGAAACCAATATACCCACAGATGCCCCGCAACTTCGATAGCTGGGACGGCTACCCGGCCGAAAAACGAAAACTGAAAAAATTTATTCAGGAAAATAATATTAACGATGTAATCTTTATTACCGGTGATGCACACTCTTCGTGGGCCATAGAAGCCGCCACCGATATAAAAAAAACCTACTCGCCCTTTGCCATAGAGTTAGTAACGACCAGCATTACATCTGCCAATGGAAATGAATACGCACCGGACGACTCCGTAAGGCACAGCGAACAACAAATGTTAAAAATTAATCCACACTTAAAATACATTAACAACCGCGATCATGGGTATTTGCTGCTTACCCTTACGGCTGAGAGAGCAAAAGCCGAATGGTGGTATATGGAAACCATCCGGCTGCCCGAAACCAAAGAGTATTTAGGCAAGTCAGTGGAGATAACAAAAGGCATTGTAAAAATAAACCCGTAGTTGCTACCTTAGAATGATGAAACAAATAATTGTCTTCGTGTTGTTGAATGTTGGCTTATTTTCGGCACAGGCGCAGGTTGTTGGGAAGTTTTTTCCCGACATGATTACCCAAACGGTAGACGATAAAAAAATAAGTTTGCCACAAGATGTGAAAGGTAAGTTTACCTTGCTGGGACTGGCCTATTCTAAGAAATCGGAAGATGAGTTAAACACCTGGTTTAACCCTATTTTCGGCAAGTTTATTCAAAAACCAACCGGTATGATGGAGGGCATGGGGTATGATGTAAACGTTTATTTTGTCCCCATGTTTACGGGCATCAATGCCGCTGCCACCGGCACGGCTAAACGCAAAGCCATGAAAAACACAGACCCGAAATTGCTACCCTACATTTTGTTTTACAAAGGCGAATTGAAAAAATATAAAGATGAATTGAATTTCGACCGGAAAGATATTCCGTATCTCTTTGTATTGGATGCCAACGGAAAAATTGTGTATGCCACCGATGGCGCATACAGTAATGAAAAAATGGATGCGATCGAGTCGGCAATAGACAATTAACCCAATTCTGCCCTTATGCTACTAACGGCAAATCGGTAGGTTGGGTGTTTTTTAGTGCCTGACGGATTTCTTTCATAGCTTCCTTCTTCAGGTTCCGGTAGTTTACAGGTTCTTGCAGCAAACTTCGGATGTACGTCAGTACATTTTCCATTTGTACCTGATCCATAACATCCAGACTTTGAAGAATAGCCAGTTTAGATGTGTTTTTCATATGCAGTGGTTGTGCTACAAATAACGGAAATGAGGAGGCTTTTGTTCAAGCGAAAGACCCTTCATTAATAGAAAAATAATAGGTGTGTAATATTTACGTAAAGAACGCTATGGTCTTTGCGCGAATCAGGCTGTTAGCTAATTCTAAGGCGAAGCTTTTGGGTTACGATACACTATGGCCTAAAACTAACTGTGTTCCTGCCATCTTTTGGAGTAGCGGAGGATGGCTTCAACGGTTGAATCGGATGGATTGAGTTGCCCACCATCTAATTGATTCTTTAAAGCTACCAGTTCTTTGTACTGAGCCTGTAGCTCACTGTCGCAAAGAAGAGCCTGGTCAATCTCCCTCGTCTCCTCGGCCGAGGTTTCGTGGTACAATCGCCTCATCAGGTCGTGTTGGGTAAACGTTTTTATCATAGGCATTGGTTTTAGACATGTTTTTGCGCAAGTTGATCAGCGCATAACGCATCCGGCCCAAGGCCGTGTTTATGCTTACCCCGGTACGGTCGGCAATTTCCTGAAAACTCATTTGCAGGTAATGGCGCATGATCAATACTTCTTTTTGTTCTTGTGGCAATTGTTTGATTAACGAGCGCAATTTGCTTTTGGTATCTTGTTTAGCCTGAATTGTTTCAAAAGATTCTTCGGCAAATTGCAGAGAATCAAACAAGCGGCTTCCATCTTCCAAAACAACCTCCGGATGGCGTTTACGGCTTCTGAAATAATCTATGGAAAGATTATGAGCAATACGGCTAATCCAGGGAAGGAATTTCCCCTCCTCATTATACCGGCCTCCTTTAATTACGTTAACGGCTTTAATAAATACATCCTGCAAAAGATCTTCTGCCACGTAGCGGTCTTTTACAATGAGGTAAATAGAAGTGTAAATTCTGGATTTGTGTCTCCGCAACAGCGCCTCAAACGCCTCCTCGTTACCGGACTGATAGAGCGAAACCAACTGGCTGTCGCTGCAATTGTGGTCAATCATTTGTGTAGTTAGTTAGGTAACGTAAAGTCTGTTTCGATAGGCGGTATTTTTGGTTTTTTAAATCGTTTGAGATGAGAAAAGTAGAAAGTTTTTAACCAATCGGCAAAAAATTTTTAAAAAAATCTTGCCTGATGCTGCAATTCGTTGCTATTTGAGCCGGTTTTTAAAGATTGTCAGATACAATGGCTGCACCCAAAAAAAGAATTATAAAGAGTTTAGAAAACTTGTCGGGCTCTCTGCAGGAGCTCTTGCGCGAGCAGTACCCCAATGGGTATGAGTCGAGCATAACCCGTATAACCAATGCTAAGAATGAACCGATTTTTGTTTTCCCACTGGAAACAGACGATTCGGTTTATCTGGTAAAAATTCCGGCCACTAAAAATAGCGATGGAGGCTATGATGTAGAATCTGGCAAACCGCAGGAATTTGACGATGCGGGCGATGAGGCTTCCGATTCTTTTGGCGAGAGTGAAGATTTTGAGGGTGGCGATGAATATGAAGGCTCTGGCGGTGAGGAAGGAGAAGGGGGCGGAAAGCGCGGTGGCCGCGAAGCCAGTTATGACCCCGATTTCGACAATTAAAGCAGTCCGCTTTTCTATAGGGTTATTTCACACCCAGTATAGCCTCTGTTAAAGTCTGAATTTTTTGTTTCGTTGCAGAAACGTATTTTTGCCAGACTTTTTAAAATCACCTTTTAAGGAAAATTTGTTATGGCAAAATCAGCAAAGAAAAAACCTACCAAAACTGCCAAAAAGAAAACAGTTAAAGTAAAAAATACAGCCAAACCCAAAAAAACAGTTAGTGCTAAGAAAAAGCCGGCTAAAAAAGCAATTAAAAAAGTAGCCGCACCGGCTAAGAAAGTTGTTTCTAAAAAAGCAACACCCCCAAAGGCGGAAGCAAAAGCTAAACCCCAATCCAAATCCAAACCCGGTATTGCCACATCGGCTCAAAAGCCGGCTCCGAAACAATTAAATATCTTCCCTCCAATATTAATCCAACGTCCTATTGCCCACAAGCCGGCTAAATCGGCCGTTGTGCCGGAAAATAAAACACGCTACAGCGATGAAGAATTAAAAGAATTTGAAACCCTTATTTTAGCTAAGCTTGATAAAGCTCGCGAAGAGTTTAAAATTTTGAAAGAGACGCTCAACCGCAATAACGATGAAGGTACTGATGCCACCTCAGGCGGAAATACCAAAGTGTTGGAAGATGGGGCCGAAACGGCTGAAAAAGAAAACATGAGCCAGTTAGCGGCCCGCCAGTTAAAATATATTACCAATCTGGAAAATGCACTGGTGCGTATTAAAAACGGTACGTATGGAATTTGCTCGGTAACCGGTAAGCTGATTTCGAAAGAAAGATTGATTGCCGTGCCCCACACCACGCAATCCATCGAAGCGAAAATGATGAAGCAGGATTAACGGAAGAATACTAAAAGATTAGAATTACACGGAGTGGACTTTTTACAAAATCATATTGAAGCGTTGGTGTTTTGTTCCCCGGCACCTACAAAGTTGGCCGACCTTAAAGCATGCCTGTCGGAAATGTTTAATGCCGATGTGCCCGAAGAAGACATCACGAATGCACTGAAGCATCTCGAAGAAAAATTTCAAACCGAAGAATACTCTTTTCAGTTGTATAAAGCGGGAGGTGGCTACCAGTTTTTAACGAAGCCAGCCTATCAGGCCAGCATCGGCATCATGCTGAAGCAACAATCGAAAAAAAGATTGTCGATCAGTGCCATGGAAACACTCTCTATTATTGCATACAAGCAGCCGATTTCAAAACCTGAAGTAGAAAACATACGGGGCGTTAATTGTGATTATGCCATTCAAAAACTGTTAGACAAGGGTCTTATCGAGATCCAAGGCAAAGCTGAAACCATTGGCCGTCCGATGCTGTATGGCACAAGCCCTAAGTTTATGGAGTATTTCGGTATTAACGACATCAATGAGTTGCCCACCCCCAAAGATTTCAGCAACGAGGTAAATACCATTGGCGAAGCGCCCGAAAATCAATAAGGCGATATTGAACACCGATTGCCGGATACCCCCAATCTGTACGCGGCTTCAAAAAAACGAAGCCGCTTTTATTTTATCATTTTCTAAGTACCTTCAAACCGAAATACAACACTATGGCGCGTTTTGGCAAATCCGATAAAAAAACTTCGTTTGGCAAACAAAGCCGGGCTGAAAAATCGTTTCATGAAAAAAAGAAACCCAGACTGGAGCCGGGCTCTTCTTTTTCCGATAGAAAATTTTCTAAAAAGAGTTTTTCTTCATCGCGTTCAGAGCCGGAAGATAAGCCCTTCCGCAAAGACCGATTTAGCCGCGATGAAAAACGCACTCCCCGGTTTTCCCGCGATTCAAAGAAACCCTTTCGGCAACCAGGAGAGGAAGGTTTTTCAGATGAACGAACGTACTCTGCCCGGAGAGAATCTTTCAAGCGCAGGGATTCGTCAGATGAAAAAAAACCTTTCCGCAAAAGGGATTCGAGCAATGAAGACAGCCGGTTTTCTGATCGC
>JAFDYY010000014.1 GCA_018267195.1 Bacteroidota bacterium
GTTGATTTTCATTCGTCAATCATGCCAATCGATTTTCTATTGCATGATTGGGGGTAAAATAACGCTTCTAAAGAATCTCTTAAGAATTGGCTTGCATTTTTAGCATCGTATTTTTTAAAAATGAGAGCTTTTTTAATTGCTTGCTTAGTTGCCGTAAACACCACGGGTTTTGCTCAGCAACTGATTCTACACACCACATCGAGAGTGGAAGCATGGCCACAGCAACCTGTCTCTATACGACTGGAGGCAACTCAACTAAAAAAATATACGGTCACCATGCAAGGACAGCCAACCGGTTCGGTTCTCGAGGGCGAACGGTTTAGATGGACGCCTCAAGCAGGCGACAAGCCATATTATTTTGTTACTTTTCTTTTACTCGATTCGCTTGGGAAACAAAAGGATGAAGCCACACTGGAGCTCCTGGTAAAACCGCAAAGAAAAAACCCGTCAATAGAATTTGACAGGCGGCTGCCCGATACCATTTCCGTAGAAGAAAACCAGCCGTTCCTTTTATCGGCTCAATTAAAAAGCAACGCCCCTTCAAACCAACCGACTACACCGTATTTCCTTTTTAATGAAAATGTAAATCTTCGTTCGTTCGATAGTTGCCGGATTGAGCAGATGGGCGATCAATTGGTTTTGCAATGGGTGCCCTCCAATGCCGAAGCTCAAAAAAGATATGCCAAACTACGGATTACATTAGTGGGGGCTGACAGTGCCGTATCAACCCGGGTACTGACTTTCAAAATAAAAGACATAGATACTCCGCCCTCGTTTCGGTATACCCTCCCCGACACACTGTTTACCGAGCCGGGCAAAGAAACGGTTTTAGATTTTACAGCCGATGATGACGATCATAAAAAACTGCATTACGACTATCACCCCAAAAGCAACCGCTACCGGATAACCGGCAGTAAAATTATTTTTAATGCCATCAACCCGGACGACTACGTGCGGGAAGTTAAACCCATGATGTTGTCAGTTAGGGTAAGCGATGAGGCACATCAGATTGAAAAGAACGTGTGGATAGTGCCACCTAAAAAACACCGCACGGTAGTGGTGGGCGATTTTACCAAAAAAGAATTTGAAGAAGGCGATTCGGTCGTTACTTTCCTGAATGTGTCGGGCGATAATTTAGATAAATATGATTTTCGCTTTAGCGACTTGGCCCTGCCGCCCGGCATCGGGAGCTTGGCGAATAAATTAGAATTGCAGAAGTACAGTGCTTTTATCAAAGTAAAATCGAAAGGGGTATTGCCTTATAATTTAGTAGATCGGGAATACACATTTAACCTGGCTCTTTCGGTTACCGAAAAAAGCGATGCCGGAAAAACGGTTTACAAAATTCTGGAACTTTCCGTAAAAGACCGGCCTGACCCCACCAACCTGGGGCAGCAAAAAGATTCATTGCTTACCACCGTTCAAAAATTTTTGAAAACCGAAATGCTTTATAAAAACACGTTGGAAAAAATGCAGGCACAAATTAACCGGCCGTGGTGGAAGAAGGCCGCTGTAATAACGGGCGCTCTTTCGGGCATTATTGGATTGGTGCAAAGCCAGGAACAAAATAAATCCATCAGCGCGCTGGCAGCGGTTATCTCATTAGCATCTATTACCGTTACCAACTTGCCGAGCCTGACAGAAAAAACACTTTCCGAACTGACCGATAACATTGCCAACTCTAAAGGGCGGATAGATCAGCTTCAGGAAAGCGAATCTGTATTCCGTTCCACCTGGTCGGCTGATATTGACCGGGCTACGTTTTATAAATTAAAGACAGACATTACCGATAAATTAACCAAAGGACGGATAAAGAGAGGAGAAGATGTTTGCTCGCTTTGGAAAAACAAAACGCTGAAACGGAAGATTGTTCAGTTATTAAAATCAAATTTTGCTCATGAAAAAAGCAATGCGGATATGAAAACCATTTTTCAATGTGCCGATGAAAAATAATTTTTTTTGCTAAATATATTTCTTAAGGATTCCTGAAGAATTGCCGTATACCTTTCGGTCATAATTGAATGAGAGACAGAGAATCAAAAGACGTATATATAGTTTTATGAAAAAAAACATATTCATCGGAGGATTAACTATTCTGGTAGCGTGCAGCACTACGTTATGGTATAATGCTAAACAGTGGAATAAAAAAACAGAAGCCGCCCTGGCGATAGAAAAAACAAAAGCAGACTCACTCGCTGCCATGAACCGGAAGCTGGCCGACAACGAAAAAATACTCTCCGCTAAAATAGACTCCGACACTAAAAGAATTAATGAACAGGATGTGTTGATAGTGCAAGCCAATACCCAGTTGGCCACCAAAGAACGAGACCTCAGAAAAATAAAACGGGCAAACGATCAAAACACGAAAAAATTTATAGAGTGGGAGGCTTCCAAGAAACAATGGGAAGCCAAAAATCAGGAGCTGACGGCAGCCAATGAAAAAATGATACAACAAAATAATCATCTGCTGGCGCAGGTTTCTTCGCTAACGGAAACCAACCGTCAACTAAACGATCGGCTTATCGTGGCAAATAGGCTGGCCAAAGACAACATATCGGTAGAAGCCTTTGCCAAAAATGGCAAGCCTCACGCCAAGGCCCGGAAAATTAAAAAGATTAACATGGCGTTTACCACTTATGCGGAACTAAAATCGCCTACCTTCAAAATTTATGATCAGGCCGGAGTTCCGTTGCCTGACTCTTACGGAAGTTTCCAATTTAAACTCGACCAAGAGAACTCGGGCAATCCGGCAGCCATGAAACTGGAGATGACCTATCTCTTGTCCAAGCACATTAAGAAAGGGCTGTATCGGATAGATATAGCAAATGAAAACAAACATGTGGGTAGTTTGTTTGTTAGGTTTAGGTAACTTGGCCAGCCGCCTTTCTGGCTGGCCATTTTTTACAAACGAATGAAGGTACTGATTATAGAAGATGAACACGAACTGCAAACCGCCATTTCCGCATACCTGAAATCGGAAGGCTATGTGTGCGAACATGCCGCCAATATTAAAGAGGCTACTGAAAAAATAAACATCTACGAGTACGACTGCATTCTGATAGACATTGGGTTGCCCGATGGCAACGGGCTGCAGTTGGTAGAGATCCTGAAAAAAGAATTGAAAAATTCGGGCGTCATTATCCTTACTGCCAAAAATTCGCTCGAAGATAAAATTTTTGGATTGGATGTAGGCGCAGACGATTACCTGACCAAACCATTTAATCTTTCCGAACTGAATGCCCGCATCCGCTCGGTGTTGCGCAGAAGAAAATTTGAAGGCAAAAAAGAAATTGAGTTTAACGAGATAAGCATAAACCCCGATACACTTCAAACTTGCGTACAAGGAAAAACCGTGCCTTTAACCAAAAAAGAGTTTGACTTGCTACTCTTCTTTTTATCTAACAAAAAGAAAGTGCTGACCAAAGAGTCTATTGCCGAGCATCTGTGGGGCGACTACATTGACTCGGCCGATAATTTTGATTTTATTTACGTACACATCAGCAACCTGCGCAAAAAACTGATTGACTATGGCGCCCGCGATTACCTGCATACCGTGTATGGCGTGGGGTACAAGTTTACCGACACATGAAGCTGCTTAACCAAACCAACCTTTATTTTATAAGCGTTTCACTGGTTATTTTCTGTTTGGGCGGCATCCTCTTCTATACTCTTTTTGAAATTATTATTGATAACGACATCGCGCACAAGCTGCACGAGCGCAAAACCTATAACCTCAAACAACTCCAAAAATCAGACAGCTTGTTATTGTATCAACAATATTCGGCCAATATGCTATACCTCCGGCCTACCGGCCGCCCCGAAACCACTACCGAAATTTTATCGGACACCACCATCTACGATGATGTATTAGAAGAGCGCATTTTGTATCGTCAGCTTTCGTTTGTAAAAATGATTCATGGAAAAAATTATTTTATTCAGATCCGCAGAGCGGCCGTAGAACAAAAATCACTGCTGGAGGGGGTGGTGCTGCTGGAGGGTCTGCTGTTTTTGGCTTTCGTGGCCGTACTCACATTGGTAAACAATCGGGTTTCCAGGCAAATATGGAAACCGTTTTACGCCATCCTCGATAAAATAGGCAAGTACAAAATTGATTTGGCGCAAAGTATGAGCTTGCGCAAAAGTAACATTGATGAATTTAACGAACTCGCCAAGGCCATTGAAACCATGACCGACAAAATCAACCGTGAGTTTAACATTCAAAAAGAATTTGCCGAAAACGCTTCGCATGAAATACAAACCCCGCTGGCCATTGTAAAAAACAAACTGGAGATCCTCCTTCAATCGCCAGAGCTTTCTAAAGACCAGATGGATTTAATTAACTCGGCTTCCGTGGCGGCCAACCGCCTCTCGAAACTGAATGAAGCACTAATCATCTTATCAAAAATAGAAAACCGGCAGTTTCATGAAATGACGAAAATCTGCCTGAACGATGAAATGGACCAACTGTATGCCAACCTGGATGAACTGGTAAGGATGAAAGAATTGCGTGTAGAAAAAAACTACACACAACGCTTAGAAATAAAAATGAACACACACTTACTGGGCATTTTGTTGGAGAATATTATTACCAACTCCATCAAACACAATCTTACCGGAGGACGGATTACTATTTCAATAACGGATCAAACATTATCAGTAAGTAATACCGGAGAACCGCTGAAAGTGCCTTCTCAAAAATTGTTTCAACGGTTTATTAAATCCAACACCAAATCTCCGTCATTAGGGCTTGGGTTGTCTATTTCAAAAGCCATCTGCGATACCTATTCGTTTCGCATTGCCTATCGCGAATCGGCCGGATGGCATACGGTTTCTATCAACTTCAACCCAGCCGAGACAGAAATAGTACGACCCGAAGAAAGCAGAAAATAAATAAGTGTTGATAAATCCGGCTGCTTTGTTTTTATAAAAATCTTTTTGCTAAAGAATAAGAAACCACCCTGCCATAAAAACGGAAACAAGGCAAGCGCATTTCCAGGGGGCTGGCAATGCCGATTAGCGCTTTCGCGGCATAGACAACGATAAGCAAAAGGCCAACCCTAAAGCGGCCAACCCAAAACTGATATACTCTAAAAAATAAAGCCCCACTACCACGGCCGAGGTGGATAGTTCCAGCAGATAATCTGCCGTATGCAATCTTGTTTTCATAACCATTAGGAATTAGGTGGTGATGTGAATTTCCCTAATTCAACGGAAACAGCACCTGCTATTCGTCATGGTAAACCCTGATCAAAATCAGTTGCCGCCCGCCCCCCCTTTTTTGTAATAGCAATCATTAAACCCAGATGATGCATTAGGGATGCATCATCTGCCCAAAGGGTTGATAATGAAAATCACCATTGCATGATTTGGGATAAAATTTCCGTTCAGAGCCATTTTAGATGAAAAACCATACTTTTTTAGCCGAAAGGTTTTTGATAACATTGCAAAATGAATGAAACAGAAGATATTATTGACTTAAAGGAAGTGGTTGCAAACGGAGTGCGTTTTGTGCAGAACCACTATCGTATTTTCCTTGTCTGGATTTTGATTGGATTAACCCTTGGAACAACTGTTTTTATACTATTGCCCAAGGTATATGAAAGCAAAATGGTGATTACATCAGACCTCTTAACCGAAGCCTATGTAAAAGAAATGAACGGAACACTGACGAATTTGATTAATGAAGGAAATATACCGGAACTCTCTTCGCGGTTAGCCCTTAAGGAAGAAGAAGCGGCAGCCATTAAAGCAATTAATATAAAAAACCTTAACACAAACAAGGGCGAGCCTCAGGTAAAGAATGATTTGTTTTCGGTTTCGGTACATACCTATAACAAAGAATTGTTGCCCAAATTACAAAAGGGGTTAACCCAATATTTCAATAACAATGAATTTGTAAAAATCCGGGTAAGACAGCGCAAAGAAATGTACCAGCAACTGATCAATAAAATTGCTACCGAAATCAATTCATTAGATTCCCTGAAAAGACGACTGCTAAACGGGAGTGCCGCCTCTTCAAAAAATGAAATGCTCTTGGTGGATCCTTCAAAAATTTATTCTGAAATAATTAATCTTAACAAAGAACGCCTAACCTATAAAAATAATTTAGAATTGGCCGAAAGCGTGCAGGTAGTAGAAGGTTTTACGGTTTATAACGAGCCGGTTAAACCGGTTCTTTATACCTGGCTGACGTTCGGTTTATTAGGTGGGTTTTTGGCAGCCAGTGGGTTGCTTTTATTATCGTATCTGATGAAAGCAGCCAAAACGAACAAAGCCTGACTTTGACCTTCTCCACTCTTTTATTCAAAGAATTTTCGCTCGAACTCAGACGAAAATCGGTACTGGCCGGGCTGGGTTTGTATTTATTAAGTATGGTGTTTATCTGCTACTTTGCTTTTGCCCTTCGGCAAAACCTGATTACCCCGTTGGTGTGGAGCGCCCTTTTCTGGATTACCATCTTGTTTGTTTCCATCAATACGGTAGCCAAAAGTTTTATAGGCGAAAAAAGAGGCCTCGAAATTTATTTTTACTCTCTTGCCAGCCCTGCCGCCATTCTCTTTTCCAAAATGGTTTACAATTTTTTTCTCTGCACGGCTCTTTCGTTGGGCGGCTATTTTTTGTTTATGTTGTTGCTCAATAACCCCGTGCAAGATCAAGGTACGTTTATTGTAACCTTGTTGCTGGCCTCGTTTGGTTTTGCCGCTTCGCTTACGCTGCTGTCCAGCATTGCCTCGAAGGCCAACAACAGCAACATACTAATGGCCGTACTAAGTTTTCCGGTGGTCATCTCCATTTTGCTGGCGGCCATCAAAATTACCAAAAACTGCATGGACGATCTTGATCCGAGCGTAAGCTACCAGCCCTTGGTTATGCTGTTGGCCATAGACGGATTAGTAACTGGTGTTTCGTACCTGCTTTTTCCCTTTACGTGGAAAAATTAGTTGTAAAATAATAGAATGATTTTGGTAAGAATGAAATGATAAGGCAGACGTTAGGCTACCCTTACGCCATTCATTAAAATCTGAAAATTGCCTTTGTAAATTTAACCCTGACAATGAAAATCACTATGGGGTATTTTATCTTCATGAGTTGTTGATTTTCATTAGTCCATCATGCCAATCGATTTTCTATTGCATGATTGAGGTTTATTTTAACCCGCCTGCGTCAGTCCAGGTTTTGGGCTTCATAAAAGGAGTAATAAAAAATGAACCGACATAAAAAAAGTATTTGCTAAAGGGCAAAGCAAAGATAATCCGACCGAACAGAGAAAGTTGTTTCTTGGTAAGTAAATGGATGTTATCGCTGTTATAATAATGCAGTTTGTATTCTTTAGCTAAAAAAGAAAAAGATTGTTTTGTGTAGAAAGCAATATGCTGGCCATGCTCGGGAGCATAGTACCACCAATTGGGTACGGCAGGAATAGGTGCGGGAAGTAGTTCGGTTGAAACCAAAACGTTATCGCTGAGGAGTAAGATCTTTTTTAAATCTTCGTGGGGGTTTTCAAAATGCTCAAAACTTTCAAAACTGGTGGCCAACAAAAAACGCTCCCCTTCCGCGGCTTCAAATCCGCGCGCCAACAAATTAGGGGTAAACGGGTCGCTCCAATAAAAATCAAACCCGGCATCTCTCATTAATCGCGTATAAAGACCGAAGCCCCCAGCGTAGTCAATGTACCTTCCCTTTTTGCCAAAAAAGAAAAATAAAATAGTGCTGCTGATTTGCGATAAGCGAAGGTTTCTCACCACAATTCCGGTATCGGTAAGATTCATCGAATTCTCGTAAGCTTCTTTCAGCCAGTACACGGGTTCGGTTTGCAAAAACCCACAGCCCTCACACTGATAATAGGCTACATCATATTTCTTTAGTACTTGTGTACTAAAGACGTGCCTTGTAGAGGCATCACATATTTTACAACGAGGAATAATCATGGTGTCTACCATTTATTGCTTTAGCCACGAACCCTAACGAAATCCAATACAATGATGCCAGGGTGGGCGAGTCGAGCAGCAGATTAAAGAGCCCTACCATTGTTAGCACCGCAAAACCCATAAACAGGCTGAAGTCGTTTCGGTGGTGCAGGTAATATTTTTTGAATAAAAAAAATTCCCGAAATACCCGGTGATAAATTAAGGCTATGATAATGATGAATAATATACCGAATCTATAAAAAAGCGTAATAAAGGTGTTGTGCAGCCCGCTTACGTGTGCCCAGTATTCATCGGTAGTGCCGGTCGTTTGCGTAGTGGCTCCTTCGGTGTAAGGAAGCAGTGGGGTGCCAATGCCAATGCCGGCTAAATTTTTAGGAAAATTTTCTACCACCGCCCGGTACCAAAGAATAAACCGCCAACTGGTATTGGCATCCAACTCAAACAACGGGTGCTGGCTGTACACATACTCTACATTGCCAAAAAGTTTGGTGTCATCCGTATGGTAAAGTTTCAGGTAGGGAGTAGCTAACCAAAACAGAATGAGAAAAGAAATACCGGCCGATAAGGTTAGTAATTTAAAGTAGGCATAGCTTCTAATGACCACCAGGGCTCCGATGGCCGCCATAATCATAGGCACCGTGGCCGAAGTAAAGGCCGCAAAATATAATCCTAATACCACCATGAGCGCACCCAACGAACGTAGCGCCCAGTTTTTTTGCACCATTGCCAGCAGGTAAGAATACGAGTTGCGGTCAATTAAAAACGGCCAGCGCCACGCAAAGGCCAGCAGCGCATAGCCATAGATTTTGTTTTTTATTTTTTGAAAGAAAAAGTATTGCGGGTCATACAAATGATACCCAATGAAAAAACCAAAGGCCGAGTAAATAATACTTGCATTTCTAAAGTAATAATACCAATTGGTTTTTAGCGGAATGCTGATGAGCGCATAGGCTACCCCCAAAACAATAAAAGCCAGCACACATTTGTAAATGGAACTAGGGGGCAGAATAAATTTGCCCGACTTAGTAAACGAGGACGAAACAAAATACCCCAACCCAATCAGGCTTAACAA
Source organism: Bacteroidota bacterium (assembly GCA_018267195.1). GTDB lineage: Bacteria > Bacteroidota > Bacteroidia > Cytophagales > Cyclobacteriaceae > ELB16-189. The sequence continues at coordinate 9,001 of JAFDYY010000014.1, forward strand.
TTCATTGAAAAGGAGAAGGCGCTCAAAAAGAAAATAATTGGCGCCATAGAGAGTAACCAAGAATAAAACAATATGGCTTTTTTTAATTTTCAATATTTATTAATGTATTGCTCGCTGCAAAGATATTCAAATACTACTGCCGTGCTTGTTTGGGTTGCCCTTCGATCAGGAAAAATAACGAGCGAAAGCTATTGGGTTTGCAAGTATTGAAAAACGAGGTTGAAACTATTGTGTGGAGAAATATTGATCGGCACTACTACCGGAGTGGTTTTTTCAGGAAAATAAAATGCACTTAACACTCCGGACGATTCCTCCCACGGCTGGCCGGGCAAATACCGGAAGCCGTGGTCGCCCTGGATAACAATAACCGACTCACGCCCTTTTTTGCTCAACAGAAAATTTGTAAGCCACTGTATCACCCATCGGTTGAGGCCTTTAAGTTGTGCCAGATAGGCTTGCGCATCGTTCGATTGAGTATTGGCACGAGTAATTGTCCCGGTTGAATCCATGACATACGGCACGTGCGGAGAAACGATATGCGCGTAAGTAAACTGCGGCCTTTGCGTTTGCACGGTGTCGGCCAGGTCAGCCAGGATGGCGCGGTTTTTTTCAAAAAAATTCATACGGTTACTCCCTTCGAGCAGGCTTAAAATGGCTAATTGCGAAAAAAGATTTTGGATGAGGCCGGGCGCGTACCCGGCATACCCAAAGGGCGAATTGGGATAAACGGTATTTTGTATTTCGAAGATGGAAAAATTTTGAATCTGATACCCGGCCTGCGCAAAAGTTTGGCAAACCAGATTGTGGTTCATCCAGTAGCCGGTTTCCATATCCGACAAAGAAGCTATCAGGGCCGAGTCGGCACACAGGTTCATAATGGATGTCATACAAAACTGGGTACGGTCGAATGAGGTATGGCTGCCGGGCGCTATCTGAAAACCCAAGTCGGTTAATTTTTTTTCGAAAGGAGAATTATCATAGTTCCAATATTTTTTTAGGTTTCGGCTGCTGGTGTAGGAATCCAGCAGCACATAGACTACATCGGGCAAGCGGTTATTTTTAGGTTCCATAGACACAGCAGGCAAACAGGCCGCAAAATTTTTGGAGGCAAAACGCGCCCGGTTTTGGAAAACTGCATACACCTGATAGGCAATGAGGCTGAGAATAACCCAACTGAAAAGCCCGGCTAAAGCCGCGGCCTTTTTTTTACGGATGGCCACCCAACCGGTTGTGGCCAATAGTAAAAGGAAAAGCGGTTCGATATACCGTTTTCGCAACCAGGGGCTGTCGCTCAAGTGGGTAATTAATTCAATCTGCCGCTCGAAAAAAAAGAACACAAAAAAGAACAGGCAAAGGAGCGAAGCCTCGGCCCAACTTAAGCGAAAGAGTTTAATTTTGAGCAGCAGCAAAACGGCTACCACCATCAGTTCGCACAGCAGCAAACAAATAAAAAAATGGCCGGCCCAAGCCGAAAACAAATTCATTTTAGCCGGAGTGAGCGGCCGGCACACCGTAAAAATCTGCGTGAGCAGGAAATAGACCGGGAGGATTAAAACGGGCAGCAGAACTTGTTTTTTTTTCATGACTTTCGTTGAAACAGATATAAAACCCGGCCCGAGTGGTTGATTTTTATTTTTTGCAACGGAGAATAATAGTTACCAAATTCTTTTTCGAAACAAGCTTCGCTGTACAGCTCCTGTTTAGCAGACGGTAAAGGCGGTAGTTTTTTTATTTGCGAATCATCGGGCGGCACAAATTCAATGATTAGATAAGGCGCCAAGGAAGCGGCCAGTTGTGCCAGCATGCCAAAATGGAGATGATGGGTATGCACCAGATGATGAACCACGGCCAGCATGACGATGAGATCGGGTTTAACCCGCTGAAGAAAAGCAGGACGTTCCAAATTTTTCCAGCCAATGCCCGGGCTGGGGTTGGCAATATCCAACACCAACGGAAGCAGGTGCTCATCATTTTCTTTTTTTGCCTGGATATAATTTTGTTCTACAGCCAGAAAATCTACATCGGTAGAGAGAACATACGCTTTCGGTGAAAAAATACGGCTATACCGCCCGTTGTTGGCGCCTATACCTAATACCAATTTTGGGTTTACCCGACAACAAAATTGTTTTAGTATCTCTGTTTTGTGTTCTTCAGCGGAAGAAGAGTAGTTGGTATTTTGGTAGTAGTTGCTCCACACCGTTTGGCTGAATTTCAAATGGCAACCGGCCACGGTAGAGAGCAGAGAATCAGTAAGGGCCAGCAATTGCCTTTTATTTATTTTTTGTATTGCCGTATCCGGTCGGTCTTCGGCAAATCGGCCGATCATTTTACCATGCAGAACCAAGTGGGTAAATAGACCTAAGCGGAATTTGCTTTTTAGGGGCAAGAGGGCCGAGGCAATATTGAGCGGGATTCCGTCCAGGTTTGATTTGAGAAGGCTTTCGCCTAATAAAAAATGTTGAGACATCAGGCACAGAGGAGCCAGGAAATGTTGGCAAAACTGGCGATAGGCCATCCAGGGCATACCTTCCCGATATTGCTCAAAAGAAAGCGTATCAATAAAAACCGGCCGGCTGCCGATAAACTGAACGTTGTAAGCGCTGGCATCTTTTAAGATCATTCCTTTTTCGAGCGACCGTTTTTGTATCTCCAGCGTAAGCAAGGCGGCATCTTTCAGTTGGCCAAAACTCCATTCATACGGATAGGTGATAACGGGAATTTGATAGGGGCGTAAAACAAAAGCGATGGATTCTTCCGAAGGCGTGTGCTGCCACACGATCTCGTGCGAAACCACTTTGTTTTCATTGGCCAGCTCGGCATACAAACCGCTTTGTGTGAAAAAATCAAAATCGGGCTGATACACTTTGTTCACCGCCCTCAAAACCTCCCCCCGATCGTGGAAAACAAACCCGCTGGCATCCCGAAATGAACTTTCTTCCTTCAAGGGGTAGTATGGTCTTGCTTCTTGGTTTTAAAAAAATCTGAAAAAAAAGATTTTATTTTCTGACCATACAGTTTTAGTGTATAGACTACGCTTACAATACCGGCAATCATTGCTTGGGCAATGATACTGCCCACACCGGGATCCACATAACAAAATAGACTCTGAAGTAAACTCATGAGGCTAAGACCAACCGGAAACAAGAAGGTTTAAAGCGGGATAGAAAAAACCAAGAAAATGGATTTCAATTTAGCAGTGCTTACTTTTGATGTTTAAAGAATGCGCCATCTATGAATGAGTCTGCTTTTTTTAGAGTATTAAAACTCCTGATCTTCATTGGCGATGTTCTTTTTTTTAATGCACTTTTCCTGGCGCTGTATTCTACCGGCCACTTTATCATCCATCCGCTCGACCGCTCCTGGTTATTGTTTTTGGTGCTCACCAATGCTTCGTGGGTGTTGGTATTATTTTATACCAATCCGTATAAAATTATTCGCATGGCCAAAACCGGAACGGTGATTCAACACATTTCTTTCGCGGTGTTCCAACATTTTTTAATTACCTCTACGCTTTTATATCTATTTCAATTTCCGCAAGTACACTTTTGGAGCTTGGCCTCGGTTTACTCCGTCTTTTTAGGAATAGCGCTGGGCTGGCGTTTTCTATTTATCTTTTTTTTACGGATACAGTTTAAGAGAAATAAATTCATTCAGCCGGTGGCCGTGTTGGGGTATGGGTATTTGGCGCTCCAACTTCAACGGTTTTTTCACCGCCACCCTGAGTACGGATACCGGATTACCGGCTTCTTCGACCCGCAAAATAAATCTGGCCGCAGTGTGGGCGACTTGCCCGCATTTTACCAGCACGTAGCCGAAAATAAAATTGACGAAGTGTATTGTTGCGTTCCGGATGTGTCGTACGTGCAGGTAAAAGAAGTGATCAATTGGTGTGAAGACAAATTTATTAAGGTGAAAGTGCTGAACGAATTTCGGGCGTTTACGCTGAAAGGAATTGAATTGGAACGCTACGACAATATTCCGGTATTGCGCGTTACGGCCCTCCCCTTAGACGATAAACGAAACCAACTGACGAAAAGATTATTCGATATTGTATTCTCCGGCTTGTTTTTACTAACCATAGGCTGGTGGCTTTTCGCGCTTGTGGCGTTGTGGATCAAACTCGATTCAAAAGGCCCTGTTTTTTTTAGACAACTCCGCGAAGGCATTAACAACTCTCGGTTTGGATGTTTTAAATTCAGAACCATGCAGGTTAATAAAGTGGCTGATAGCGTGCAGGCCACTAAGAACGACCCGAGAATAACACGGGCGGGCGCTTTTTTGCGGAAGACCAGCCTGGATGAGTTGCCACAGTTTATAAATGTACTGATGGGCGATATGTCGATTGTAGGGCCGCGGCCACATCCATTATTTTTAAATGAAAAATTTGCGCGCATGATCAGTAAATTCATGTCGCGTCATTCCGTAAAACCCGGGATTACCGGATTAGCCCAGATAAAAGGTTACCGTGGCGAAACCCAACAACTGCACGATATGAAAGGCCGGTTTCGTTTAGATGTGTTTTACATAGAAAACTGGTCTCTGATTTTCGATCTGAAAATTATTTTTTCTACGGTAGCCAACCTGTTGGCCGGGAGCGATAAAGCCTATTAACAAAAAACTAACAAACCGATGATGTCTGCCTATTTTGCTATGTGCCTGATTTTATTCAATTTTGATACTTATTGTCTGCTTGGTTTTTCTAAAATCGATTGGCGTGGCCCAAAAGCACAAATTTTCTGAAGTTCTTTTCGGCTGAAGCCAAAAAAGGCCGAAGGGCTTAACTAATTCTATCGTAATGGCAGAAATCAAAAAATTAAGAAAGTAGCTAAAATAGATTACTTAATTGTCTGCGGTACTGAAAAGAGGAAGAGCAGCAAGTTTATAAATTTTTTTAAGAAAAAAATTAAACGACAGGAAAAATTAAACGTCAAAAACGGATGGGGAGCAGCAATGTCATATTGAATGGGTTCGTTATACATAAAACGGTCAGTCCTTATGCCTAATAAAATTAGCGCTGTTATTATTACTTATAATGAAGAAAAGCGTATAGAGCGTTGTATTCAATCATTGAGAGCCGTAGCCGATGAAATTGTGGTAGTTGATTCGCACTCCCGAGATGCCACCAAAGAAATATGCCTGAAGCAAGATGTGCGGTTTATTGAACATCCCTTTGAAGGCCACATCGAACAAAAAAACTTTGCCCTCTCGCAGGCCACGCACGAACACGTTCTCTCGCTCGATGCCGATGAATACCTCTCAACCGAATTGGCCGACTCAATTCTCTCCATCAAGGAAACTTGGCCGAGCGAAGCCTATAAAATGAACCGGCTTTCAACGTATGGAGGCAAGTGGATTAGACGGGGAAATTGGTATCCCGATAAAAAGATCAGGCTTTGGAACCGAAACAGGGGGATATGGGGCGGAGAAAACCCACACGATAAAGTGGTGCTTTTCAATGGCACTAAACCACTACAGCTGAAAGGCGATATTTTACATGAAGCGTACCACAATTCATCGGATACCATAAAAAAAATTCAGGCCTACTCCGATATTTTTGCCAAAGAAAACGCGGGTGTGAAGAAAAGCTCTACCGCTAAAATTATTTTCAGGGCTAGTTTTACTTTCTTTCGGAGCTATATTCTAAAACGCGGTATTTTCGATGGCTTTGAAGGCCTCATGGTTGCCATGGCCGAATCGAACCATACCTTTTACAAATATGCCAAGCTATACGAAGCTAACCGCAGACTGAAAGAATCATCTCCCTCCTATGAAACCAATATACATAACCTGCCTCAAGAAATATCGAATGCCGGAGATGCGATCGGCTTGGTTGAAATAAAAAAATAGCGGAGAAAAACTTTGCTAAACCGGCTATAAAGTGCCCGATGGAGATCATACGAATCCTCCTTATCTTCGCCCCGAAATGAAAAAGACTTGGTGGAAAATAGCGTGCGTGGCTTTATTGATCTACACGGCCGTGGGCGGGCTGTTGTTAGAAGTACCCCGGTTGAATATTGTAAACGAAACCATCCGTGCTTTATATTTTCATGTACCGATGTGGTTTGGCATGGTATTCTTATTTCTCATGTCAACTATTTATGCCATCCGGTACTTGCGCCAGCCCAGTATTGAAGCGGATATTTATTCAACGGCCTATGCGCATGTAGGACTGGTGTTTGGTGTGCTGGGAATTATTACCGGCATGATCTGGGCCAACTACACGTGGGGCTCGCCCTGGCATGGCGACCCCAAACAAAATGCTGCCGCTATAGCTTTGCTTATTTATTTTGCTTACTTCATTTTGCGTGGTTCTGTTTCTAATGATGAGCAGCGTGCTAAACTTAGTGCGGTGTATAACATTTTCGCCTTTGTGGCCATGATACCACTGCTCTTTATTATTCCCCGGATGACCAGCAGCATGCACCCGGGCAACGGTGGAAACCCGGGATTTAATACTTATGATCTGGACAGCCGCATGCGGTTGGTTTTTTACCCGGCCGTAACCGGTTGGGTGCTACTGGGATGGTGGATAGCCACCTTACGGATTCGACTGCAATTAATAGAAGAAAAAATTTACGATCTGGAAGATGAAAAAAATAAGTAGCATTCTGTTTTGTTTTTTGATAGGAGCCAGCCCTTTGTGGGCACAAGATGTTCAAATGGCCGACACCATGCGCCAGGAAGGAAAAATATATGTAGTGGTAGCCATTGTGTTGGTTATTTTGTTGGGGCTGATTGCCTTTTTGCTTTTTACCGACCGGAAAATTTCCCGCCTGGAAAAAAAATTGAATAAATAAATTTGATCAGCCGGATCTCCCGCCAACTTGTAGCCGGCAGCAAATACGGTTATCTTTGCAGTTTAGGTTGTACGAGAAGAGACATTCGCAAAATTGTAATTTCATGAAACGCACTCATATTATAGCCATTGTTATCATTGCCGCAGCCATAGGCATTATCATTGCTACGGCCGGAGATGCCAGCACTTATGTAGATTTCGATCAGGCATACCAGATGGCCGAGTCGGGCAACAAGGATCAGATTCATGTGGTGGGCCAGTTAAAAAAAGATAGCGAAGGCCATGTATCCGGTTTGCAAAACAGCCCCGACAAACTTTCTTTTTCGTTTGTTTTGGTGGATGATAAAAACAAAGAGCAAAACATAATTTACAACGAACCCATGCCCCCTGATTTTTTAAAAAGTGAGAAAGTAGTAGTGGTGGGGGGGTATCAGCACGATCAGTTCATTGCCAAAAAAATCTTGCTTAAGTGCCCGTCTAAATACCAGGAAAATAAACTGGTAAAAAATTGATTGTTTCAGGTACCGGCACGGCTAAAACGACTGATCATTAGATAACGCATGCACTACTTCATCGGCAACCTGGGGCACCTTTTTGTTATCATTTCATTGGTGACGGCTTTGGCCTCTGCCTTCTCTTATTGGAAAAGTTTTTATTCTACACAGGAGCTAATCGGGAAAGGGTGGGCCTTCAACGGGCAGGTGGCTTTTTACATTCATGCGCTGTCTGTGTTGGGCATTGTTACGGTGTTGTTCACAATCATTTACCGGCATTACTTTGAGTACCATTATGCATACAGCCATTCGTCTCTTCATTTGCAAGCACAATACATGCTCTCTTGTTTTTGGGAAGGGCAGGAAGGAAGTTTTTTATTGTGGATGTTTTGGCAAGCCATACTGGGGCTTATTTTAATTCACACACAAAGTGCATGGCGGGCTCCGGTAATGATGGTGTTTGCTATGGTGCAGGCTTTTCTGGCCTCCATGATTTTAGGGGTGGTAATTCCCGGTCTGGATTTTAAAATCGGAAGCTCGCCTTTTATTTTGTTGCGCGATGCCATGGACGACCCCATTTTTAAAACCAACCCTGAGTTTATACCCAAAGATGGGCACGGGCTTAACCCCTTGCTACAAAATTATTGGATGGTGATTCATCCACCCACCTTGTTTTTAGGGTTTGCACTCACCTTGCCTCCCTTTGCTTTTTGCCTGGCCGGCTTGTGGCAAAAAAAATACTCGGAGTGGATTAAGCCTGCTTTGCCCTGGGCCTTGGTAGGGGGCGCTATTCTGGGGCTCGGTATTTTAATGGGCGGCTACTGGGCGTATGAAACACTGAGCTTTGGCGGCTATTGGAACTGGGATCCGGTTGAAAACGCAGTATATGTACCTTGGATTGTCCTCATTGCATCTATCCACGTAATGATGCTCACCAAAAGCAATGGCACCGCGCTGAAAACTTCTATGCTCTTGGTTATTTCTGTTTTCATTCTGATTCTCTATTCTACTTTTCTTACCCGAAGCGGCATTTTGGGAGATGCTTCCGTTCATTCGTTTACAGATCTGGGCCTGTCAGGCCAACTGCTGTTGTATTTGTTATTCTTTACCATTGCCTCGGGGGTGCTGGTGGCGGTTAATTGGAAAAAAATTCCGTCTGATGAAAAAGAAGTTTCAACCTACTCGCGTGAATTTTGGATTTTTCTGGGGGCCACCGTTCTGTGCCTGATGGGTTTTCAGGTATTGCTGCCCACCTCTATTCCGGTCTATAATAAAATTGTAGGATTTTTTGGAGGCCATTCTAACCTTGCCCCTCCGGCTAACCAAGTGGAATTTTACTCGAAGTTCCAACTTTGGTTTGCGGTAGCGTTGGCTATGGTTTCCGGATCGGCTCAGTTTTTTTGGTGGAATAAAATGAGCAGAGAAAAATGGAAAGACTTGCTTGCCCCGGCTTTGATTTCATTAATTGTGTTTGCGCTGATCATCGCGGTGGCAAAAGTGTACCAACCAGCCTATTTAGCACTCACCTTATCAGGGGTGTACCTAATTGTTTCTAATATCAGAATTTTGGCTTCTGTCATAAAAGGGAAAGTCAGCCTCTCAGGAGGAGCATTGGCCCATATTGGTGTGGGCATGATGTTGATCGGGCTCATGTTTTCGTCCGGATATTCTAACATTGTTTCTCTTAATACCAACGGGCTGCCCATCAGTAAAGACATGGGTACGGATTTTAACCGAGACAATTTACTGTTGTTCATCAACGAACCTAAATCCATGGCTGGGTATGATATTGAATACCGAAGCGAAAATGTGGAATTCAGAAATAAAAGAGGATACGTTCGTAAAAATGATATTGAACCCACCCCCGACCCTTACCGCGTGGTGGCCAACAAGGATATTTTTTATAAAGGAGAAAAAATGTATCGGGCAAAAGATACATTGGATATCTATCCCGAAAACACTTATTATGAAATAGAACTTCGAAAAAACGGAAACATAGCCGCCACACTTTATCCGCGTATTCAAATTAACCCCTCTATGGGAGGCTTTCTGGCATCGCCCGATATTAAACGAAACCTCAACCGCGACATTTACACACACGTTTCTCTTACTCTAAATAGAGAAGAAGAACCCCAATGGAGTAAGCCCGAAGAAGTAAAGGTAAAAATAGGTCAGCGTTTTTTTATTAACGATTATGTGGCCGTGCTTGAAGAAGTGAAACGAATAGAAAAAGTAGAGGGTCTGGAACTAACGGGTGAAGACATAGCCGTAAAAGCCAGAGTGCGCATAGAAGGCGAACATGAGCCGTTTTATGCCGAACCAATCTTTATGATTCGCAACAAAACAGAGGTGGGCCGGATGGCATCTGAAATTAACGACCTGGGGGTGCGGGTACTTCTGGCCAGCATTGATCCGAAAACCGGTGAGTTTACTTTGATCTGCGATTCGCGCCAAAAAGATTGGGTAGTCATCAAAGCAATCGAAAAACCGTATATCAATGTGTTGTGGCTTGGCACTGGCGTGCTGATGGTGGGGTTTGGGCTGGCAGCAGCAAGACGGGTGAAGGAATTTAGAAAATTACACTACTGATTTTCCTGTCAAGTGTAGGGTTGATACGGAATACATTGGCCGCTCCCCATTCTGGAAATTAATTTTTTACTGAAAACAGAATGACCTCAACGATTCCCGAATACTTAAAAGGTCTTACCGAAGATGAACTTAAATCATCCCGGGAAAAATTTGGGTATAACCAGGTCGAGACGCTCCAACAAAATACCTGGCTAAAACGGCTGTTAATTTTTTTGAAAGAACCGATGTTGCTGTTGCTGTTGGCGGTAGCGATCATCTATGTTGTGGTGGGCAATTATGAGGAGGCAGTATTTATGTTTTTTGCCCTCTTGGCCGTATCGGCTATTTCCTTGTATCAGGACAATCGCAGCAAAAACGCACTGGCCGAGTTAGAAAAACTCAACGAACCGCTGAGTAGGGTAATCCGAAATTCGCAGGCAATAGAAATACCCACTCGCGAAATTGCCGTAGGCGATCTCTGTCTTACCGAAGAAGGTAAAATGATCAATGCCGATGGCCGCATTGTGTACAGCAATGATTTTTCGGTGAATGAAGCCACCCTTACAGGCGAAAGTTTCTCACTATTTAAAAATAGCGAATCGGAAGATAACCGGGTTTATAGCGGCAGCATTACCGTGTCAGGATTGGCAGTGTTTGAGGTAGAAAAAATTGGCCAACAAACCCGGCTTGGAAAAATAGGCGAATCCATTCAGAATATAGAAGAAGAGGGATCGCCTTTGCAAAAGCAGATAGCCCGGTTTGTAAAGTCAATGGCCATTATAGGAGGTGTTGTTTTTCTGATGGTGTGCCTGTTTAACTATTACCATACGCGCAGCTTAGTTCAAAGTCTGCTCGATGGCCTAACCCTGGCCATGTCTATATTGCCGGAAGAAATTCCCGTAGCGTTTACCACCTTCATGGCATTAGGTGCCTGGAAATTGATGCGCGAAGGCATCATCATTAAGCGCAGCAGTATGGTAGAAACACTGGGGAGCACTACCGTGATTTGTACTGACAAAACGGGAACAATTACTGAAAATACGATGCAGTTGAAGATGCTGTACGATTATGCTTCGGGAAAAACGGGAGAAGAAAATGATTTTAACGATAAAGATTTTTCTGAACTGATTGCGTGCGCTATGTGGAGCAGCGAGCCGGTTCCTTTTGATCCGATGGAGAAAACACTACACAAAATATACGAGCGCACGGCCCCGGAAGACCACAGAAAAAATTATCGGATGATACACGAATATCCGTTAAGCGGAACTCCTCCGATGATGACGCATCTTTTTGAAGATAACAAAGGCCATCGAATTATTGCGGCCAAGGGTGCTCCCGAAGCGATTCTCCAGGTTTCGTGTCTTACAAAAGAGGAAAAAGAAAAAATTGGAAAGCGGATTCAAGAGTTTGGCAGGCAAGGATTTCGGGTGTTGGGTGTGGCCAAGACAAAGTGGGAGCGCGAGGAGTTCCCGTCACAGCAACAAAATTTTAAATTTGATTTTTTAGGATTAACGGTGTTTTACGATCCGCCCAAGAAAGGAATCAGCCGGGTGGTTCAGCAGATATACGAGGCGGGCATAAAAATAAAAGTGATTACGGGCGATAATGCCGATACGACCCGGGCCATAGCTAAGCAAGCAGGCATCCGCCACACCGATGCCACCATAAGTGGCAGCGAAGTAATGAATTTTTCAGAACAGGAACGGATGGAGGTTTCTGAAAATAAAATACTATTTACCCGTATGTTTCCCGAAGCGAAGTTAACGGTGGTCAATGCGCTGAAAAAAAAGGAAGAAGTGGTGGCCATGTTGGGCGATGGCGTAAATGACGGTCCGGCTCTGAAAGCGGCCCACATTGGCGTAGCCATGGGCCACAAAGGTACAGAGATCGCTAAAGCGGCAGCCGCATTGGTTATTACCAACGATGATTTAGAAAAATTGATCATCGGCATTGCCGCAGGAAGAAGAATTTATGCCAATATTAAAAAAGCCATTCAGTATATCATTTCTATTCACATCCCTATTATTCTTACCGTTTCGTTGCCTTTATTTTTAGGGTGGGTTTATCCGGTCATTTTCACACCAGTTCATGTCATTTTTTTAGAATTGATAATGGGCCCCACGTGCTCTATTGTTTATGAAAATGAACCGATGGATCAGAACACCATGCAACAACCGCCCCGCCCGATGAGCGATACATTTTTTAGCTGGCGCGAATTAGCAATAAGTATGGTTCAGGGGTTGATGATTACACTGGGTATTTTGTGGGTGTATCAGCTTACCGTTCAGAACGGAGGCGATGAACTAAAAACCCGGGCGATGGTGTTCAGCACATTAATATTAGCCAATGTATTGTTGAGCTACACGAACCGCTCTTTTTATTACAGCATCTTGGAGAGTTTAAAAAAACGTAATTTTTTATTGGTCGGAATAAATGGGTTAGTTTTAGTTATCCTGCTGATTATTTTTTATGTAAAACCGGTAACCCGCTTCTTCAATGTATCGACATTAAGTTTTTACGAACTGGGTATAGCAGCAGGAGTTGCGGCCGTTTCTGTTTTGTGGGTGGAAGTATATAAACTGACGAAAAGATTACGAAGAGATCGAATATAAGCTCCGTATAAAAACAGATGCAAAAAAGGCCTTCGGGGCAATAGCTAAAAATAGAAAAAACAAATGGGCCAAAACGAATGAATATGGCACTTTTTAATAATAATTTAATCTAAAATACGGGAAATTTCCCGTTGACTGGAATACTTTCCATTCCCACATTTGAGCACCATTATTTGCTGCATTAGGGTAAGACGGTTTATAATGGGTTTACGGTTAAAGGTTAATTATTTATGAAGGTACTGGTAGTCCACCGGCAGCAACAAATCTTGCAAAACATCAAAGCCCAATTGCAAAATTGGTATGTAGAAAGCTACGACAACGGCCTTGAAGGGCTATTGGCAGCAAAGCTTTCTTATTTTGATTTGATTCTTTGCGGACAAGACCTGCCGGTGGTTACCGGTATTGAGATGATCCGTTCGATCCGCAACCTAAGCCTTAACCAACGCACCCCGGTTATTTTACTGGCCGAAGGAAACGAAACCAAAGAACATTGGCGCATCATGAATTCACTTAACGCCAACCTGATGACGCTGGAAGAAGTAAAGGAAATGAAAGACTTATCAATTGAATAATAAAACCATTCAAAGAATGACCAAGCCCCTGCGGATGGCTTCGAGAGCCATGCCTACACGGCTTTGCACCTGGTACTTTTTAAATACCGATTCGCGGTAGCCATCAATGGTGCGCTCGCTGTGGTTCATGCGATGGGCAATTTCTTTATACGTTAGATCGCTGCAGGCCAGCAATACAAATTCTGATTCTTTGTCGGATAGATGGACAGACGCTTGCGCCTCGTTATCATTCATTGCCTTGCGGTTTTTGTTGTGAAGGGCATCCAAATTATAGTACCCGTACTGATAGACGTGATGGAGAGCCGATTCCAATTCTTCCGGGTGAATATCTTTGTAGAGGTAACTGCAACAACCTGCTTTGAGCATACTGATAATTGTTGATTCCTTGTCGTCCATGGAGAGAGCCACCATCTTCATAAACGGATAAGAGGCCCGCAACCAACGGGCCGTTTCCCGCCCGTCCATCAGAGGCATGTTTACATCAATCAGCATAATGTCGGGTGCAGGCCGGGCGCTTAATTTTTGTTGTAGATCTTTTCCGTTACAGGCTTCTACTTCGATGACGTAGCCATCAATACTTTTGAGGAGTAAGCTGAGGGATTTGCTGAACAATTGGTGGTCGTCAACTAAGCCAATCCGGATAGCCATATAAATAGATGTCTAATAATTTAGGCAAAGCAATTTAGTTAAATAATCCGCAGCCGCTTGTTTCAGAGGGTGCAAATCCAACCTCAATTTTTAGTATTATTGCGACTTGAATTTTTAAGGTTATGGCATTGGTATCTACAACGGAACAGCACGAAGCGCACAAACATAAAATAAAGGAAGTTTACACCGAAGTGGGGAAAGTGGTGGTGGGCCAAGAATATATGGTAAGCCGTCTGCTGGCCGGGTTGTTTACCAATGGCCACATCTTACTGGAAGGGGTGCCGGGGCTGGCCAAAACACTGACCATTAGTACGCTGGCCAGAGTCTTGCATTTAGATTTTCAACGTATTCAGTTTACCCCTGATCTGCTTCCGTCAGACCTGATCGGCACGATGATTTACAATCAAAAAGAAGGGAAATTTGAAGTAAAAAAAGGCCCCATTTTTGCCAATATTATTTTGGCCGATGAAATTAACCGGTCGCCCGCCAAAGTACAGTCGGCCTTGCTTGAATCGATGCAGGAAAAGCAAGTAACGATTGGCGAAACTACTTTTAAACTCGACAAGCCTTTTTTGGTACTGGCTACACAAAATCCGGTAGAACAGGAAGGAACTTACCCGCTGCCTGAAGCTCAGGTAGATCGCTTTATGATGAAGGTGTTTGTAGATTATCCTACCAAGGAACAGGAGTTAGAAATTATGCGGAGGATATCCAACATGCAGTTTTCTCTTGAGGTAAATCCCTTACTCACAAAAGAAGATATTTTTTCCATACGCGAAGGAGTAAACAAAGTTAAAATTTCAGAGTCGCTCGAACGGTATATTATTGAATTGGTAACGGCCACCCGCAAACCAAAAGAATATAAACTCGATAACGAAGCACAGTATATTCAGTTTGGTGCATCGCCCCGGGCCAGTATCAACCTCAATTTGTCGGCCAAAGCCGTAGCCTATATGGAAGGCCGCGATTATGTATTGCCTGAAGATATTAAAGAAGTGGCGCTGGATGTGATGAACCACCGCATCTTGTTAAACTACGAAGCCGAAGCCGATAATATAAAGACAGCTGATATTATTAAAGTGCTGCTCAGCAAAGTGCCTATCAATAAATAATTTCTTTCATTGTGCTTTATTCTTTGGCGTAGTCAGTGGCTGAAGAAGAAACACATTATTAACATTGTGGTAACCTTCTTTTCTTTAGAGTCGGTTTAAAATAAAATCTCAGGCTTTTTATTAGCAGCCCTTAACCATTTGATAATGCAAGATACCCCATCGGGTAATATTGCCTGCCCACCTTTGCGGCAAATCTAAAAATCAAATGAAAAAATTTTTACTTGCCTGGTTAATCTTACTAAACGCAACAAATTTTCTTTTCGCACAAACCACCACCAGTGCTGTGAGTGGCAAAGTTACTGACGCCCGGAGCGAAACTTTGCCCGGAGCCACGATACAGGTGGTGTACAAACCCACCAACACTTCGTATGGCGCCAACACCAATGCCGAAGGTCGTTATACTTTAGTAAACCTTACCCCGGGCGGCCCATACGAAGTATTGATTACTTACGTAGGGTATAAAACCGAAAGGTTTGATGACGTTTTTTTGAAATTAGGCGAAACCCTGAGACTGGATGCAACCTTAACCGAAGCTTCGCAACAACTAACCGAAGTGGTAATAACCGGCACCGGCCAGGAGGTTACCGAAAAAACCGGTACGGGTACCAGTGTGGGCAAGCAACAGATACAAACATTACCCTCGCTCACCAGAAGTTTTTCTGACTTTACGCGGCTTACCCCGCAAAGCAGTAACAACTCTTTTGCCGGTACCAACTTCCGTTACAATAATATTACACTGGATGGAGCTATTAATAATGATGCCATCGGGTTCAGCCCGTCATTGGGCGGTATCAGCGGTACGTCTAACCAACCGGGCAGCAGCACACGTACCAATTCATTTAGTTTAGATGCGATACAGCAAGTACAAGTTCAGATTGCTCCGTATGATGTTTCGCTGGGTAATTTCACCGGAGGCAGCGTGAATGCAGTTTCGCGAAGCGGATCTAATACGGTGGAAGGATCGGTCTATGCCTTTGGGCGTAATGCCACCATCACCGGAAAATACAAGGGCAATGACAAAGTAGGCAATGGCAGCATCAATAACTCATACTACGATTATCAAACAGGCTTTCGTCTGGGCTTCCCTTTGGTAAAGGATAAATTATTTTGGTTTACCAACGAAGAAATTACTAACAACTCCGTGCCTCAATTTTATCCGGCCAATGCACCGGGCTATTTTATGAACCAAACGCTGACGCAACTAAATGGAGGCAATGTGCCGGCTACCCTTGCCATGTATGCCAATATGCCACTGGCCGATGCCATCACTCAAAAATTATCTACCCTCTCAACACAGTACGGAACGTTAACTTCCTACAACCCCGGAGCCATAGCCGACTACAGTATCTACGCTAAAAGCACTAAGTTTTTTAACCGGGTAGATTGGATAATAAATAAACATCACTCGTTAGTTGTGCGCAACAACTCTATTATTTCCGAAGCCTCTAACCTCGATCGGTCATCCACCGAATTTCAGTTTGGCAACTACGACTTCATCCAAAAAAATACAAACATCAGTACGGTAGCTGAGCTGAAGAGCCGCTTTAGCAACAATGTTAGCAACAGTTTGATTGTTGGGTATACCGACATTGCAGACAGGCGCGACCCCACCGGAACCATTTTTCCTCAACTTCAGATTAACGGCATCAGCGGAGGGCGAGCGTTGTTGGGCACCAACCGCGAGGCAGGAATATTTAATATGCGCCAACGCACATTTGAATTTACCAATAACCTCAAATACTTTACCGGCAACCACACGTTTACAATGGGAACACACAACGAGTTTTATAAAATAGACTATGTGTTTATCAACTCGTGGAACGGCCGCTTCGATTACAGCAGTCTGAATAATTTTCTTCTCGATAAACCCTCGCGTATGCGGGCTCTCTACAGCGACACCGATAATACACGAAGTACGTTGCTGAATAATTCGCCCGCCAAATTTAATGTGTTCTTAACAAGTCTTTACCTGCAAGATGAACTCGTGAAAGGAAAGCTGACATTGACGTATGGGGTTCGGGCAGACCTCCCGATACTGCCAGCCGGTCCCAACGGTACAGCACGCGCTAACTTTCCCACTACTCCGGCCGACTATGGAACTACGTATGCTTATAATAACCCATCGGCCATTGGCACCCAATATTTTAGCCGGTTATACCTCTCTCCGCGCCTTGGCTTTAACTACGATTTGAAAGGAGATAAAAGTGTAATCTTCCGCGGTGGCTCGGGCTTATTTACCGGGCGTATTCCTTTTGCGTGGATAGGCTACACATACGTTAATAACGGATCGGCCTTTAAGGCATTAGATGTAAACCCACCGGCACCTATTGCACCGGCAACTTCAGTAGCGATGCCTACCGACCCCACGCAGTTTGGAGCGTTTGCCACCGCCTATAAATCTAAAAACAGAACAGAGTTAGATCTGATGGACCGGGATTTTTCTCTCCCCCGCATGTGGCGGAGCAATTTGGCAGCCGACATTCAGTTGGGGAATGGTTATAAACTGACACTCGAAGCGGTGTACACTAAAAACGTAAAAGATTTGTATATCAAACAAGTTAACCTGAAAGACTCCGTAGCGTATGCCAACTTTGATGCGAACCATGTTCAACCACTTTATTTGGGAGGAGGAACGACTGCAAATCGTGTGAGCAATAATTTTTCAAGTGTGTACCTGATTACCAATACCAACAAAGGATATCGCTATCAGCTTACGGCACAGATCTCAAAATCGTATGCCTTTGGGTTGAGTTTTATGGCGGCATATACGTATGGCCAATCGAAAGATATTTTGAACGGGATCAGAAACTCTCCGGAATCAGGATGGCAGTTAAATCAGGCTCTGAACCCGAATGACCCCGGGCTAACGTATTCTAATTTTGATATCCGCCATCGCATCGTAGGAACCATTCAATATAAAAAATCATGGCAGCGTGGGGGAACTTCGTACCTCTCGTTAATCCCTACTTTTCAGTCAGGCTCTCCGTTTACGTACGCCATTACTTCGAGCAATAACCTGACGAAGAATGGCCAACAGGTCGATTTGTTTTATGTACCCAATATAAAAAGTGGAGAGAACCCCTATAACTTATCGGCCACGCAACAGCAAGCATTTAACCAGTTTGTGCAGAATGATACGTACCTCAATACACGTCAGGGCCACTATACTGAGCGCAACGGAGCGCGTACACCCTGGAATAACCAAATGGATTTGCGCCTGATGCATGACTTCCCGATTAATACAGGTAAGAAGGTGAACACCCTGCAGGTTACATTTGATATTATAAATTTCAGCAATCTGATCAGTAAAAACTGGGGTGTTTACTACTTTACTCCCAATACGCTGAATTCATCGGTCGACTCCGGCCTATCTATTGGCGGGCGAACGGTTTCAAATGGTGTGGCTAATGTTACTGGAGCAGCTTATGCAATACCTTCGGCCAAATGGTCTATTGATCAGTTTAGTTCACGCTGGCAGGCCCAACTGGGGGTGCGCTATACATTCTAAAAATTTAGGTTAGTATTTTAGGCAGAAGCCGGCTCTATCCGAGCCGACTTCTTTATTTTGCGGGTCAGTTTATTTTCCGCAGCCGCTCCCGGTGGCTTTCCGTTACTTTTTTAATTTGAACGGCTACGTTTTTCAATGAGTCTTGTGCCTTTTTGTTTTGGTCTATTTTTATTTTCAAGGCTTCGTTTTCCAACTTGTTGGCATCCATCGATTTTTGCAATTGTATTTTTTCTTGTTCGTTATTGCCCAGCCGGATGGCTAACTCTTTGCTTTGGTTTATAAACCGTTGCTGTTGTTTCTCTACCGCTTGTGCCGCCTGAAGGGATTCATCAATCTGATTTTGCACCACGCTGCGGTTATACTGAATACCGAAACGATAAACCAACTTCTCCAGATTTTTATTGGCAAATTCATACTCTTTCTCTTCCCAGTCTGCTTTTAAAACTCCGAGCCACACCCTTGTTTGCTTGCCGCTTTCAAAGAGGTGGGCATACACTATTCCTTTCGGATACACGGTTCCATTAAAATTGGGCTCGGCAATCACTACCGGCTCAGATGAAAACAGCTTTACCCGGCCTATCTCTTTTAAAAATTTGCCCCACGGGGAGGCCACATCTTCTTTTTTGCCATCCAACTCAGCAGCATAGCCTTCAGTCGCTTCGCCTTTTATTTTTTCAGTTTGTTTTTTTACAACTACCGTTTGTCCCTGCAGCGACACGGAGAGGAAAACAAAAACCAGCGCGATATTAAATTTCGTTTGCATAGAAATGCTAATTTGGGCTAAAGCTATTGTAATGCCAAAAAAAATTTTGATTACCGGGGCAAGCGGGTTAATTGGCACGCACCTTACCCAATGGCTGCAAAAAAAAGGATATGCGGTAGTATCGCTGGTTCGCTCCCAGACAAAAACGAATAGCCAATCGTTTTTATGGGATCCGGAAGTGGGCACAATTGACCGGCAGGCTTTTAAAGGGGTTAATGTCCTTGTGCATTTGGCCGGTGCAGGCGTAGCCGATAAACGATGGAATACAAAACGAAAAAAAGAAATTCTTGAAAGCCGGGTGCTTTCTACCCGGTTGTTGTGGCAGACACTTAAAAATGAAAATCATTCGGTAGAAGCGGTGGTGATGGCTTCGGCCATCGGGTATTATGGTTTTTTTGAAAATGATAAAATAGCCACGGAAGAAGATAGCCCCGGAAAAGATTTTTTAGCTCAAGTAACAGAACAGTGGGAACTCGAAGCAGATCAGTTTCATCGGCTGAATATTCGAACCGTAAAAGTCCGTATCGGTGCAGTACTAAGCAATAAAGGCGGAGTGTTAACCAAAATGGCAATCCCTGTTCGGTGGGGCATAGGCGCCCCCTTGGGTAAGGGTAAACAATATGTGTCGTGGGTGCACATAGACGACCTTTGCCGGATTTTTGAACGGGTTATATCGAATGAAAAAATGAGTGGGATTTATAATGCCACAGCCGGGTGGTGCACCCAAACCGAGTTAACAAAAAATCTGGCCGGGGTTTTGCAAAAACCATTATGGTTGCCAGCCATTCCGGCTTTTGTTTTGAAAACTATTTTAGGAGAGAGGGCCGACTTGGTGTTAAAAGGAGGCAAAATATCTTCCGAAAAACTGAAGAGGGAAGGATTTGTTTTTCAGCATCAAGACCTGAGGCAAACCCTGAAAAAATTACTGACCTCGTAAACTTCATTACATCAATTCATTTCCTTTCCTTAATTTCAAACTTCGAATTGAATGAAGGAAATGAAAACATCAACAGCCAAGAAGGAAAAAATTGTTAAAATTCAGAATGCGCTGGAAGAAGAGCACCGCATCCGCCAGGCGTTTAAAGACAAAGACTGGTCGGAAATTAAAAGCGCTAACTCGTGGGTAATCTTTAAAGTGATGAGCGAGTTTGTAGAGGGCTTTGAAAAACTTGCCAAAATTGGCCCTTGTGTTACCATCTTTGGTTCGGCCCGGGTTAAGGCCAATCATCCATACTACAAAATGGCCGAAGAAATTGCTTCACAATTGGTGCAGCAAGGGTATGGTGTAATTACGGGCGGAGGCCCCGGCATTATGGAGGCAGGTAACAAAGGAGCCCACAAAGCCGGTGGAAAATCGGTAGGCCTCAATATCTTTTTGCCCCACGAGCAAAAAGGAAACGTGTACATTGACCCCGACAAACTCATTACCTTCGATTATTTCTTTGTGCGCAAAGTAATGTTTGTAAAATACTCGCAAGGCTTTATTGTTATGCCCGGAGGCTTTGGTACGCTCGATGAACTTTCGGAAGCCCTTACGCTTATTCAAACCAAAAAAATTGGCCGCTTTCCCATTGTGATGGTAGGAAAAAAATTCTGGATAGAAATAATTGATTGGTTTAAGAAAACACTCGTAGCTGAAAAAATGATTAATCCCGAAGATTTGGATTTGTTCAGTGTGGTGGATACGCCCGAAGAGGCAGTGGCGGTCATTGAAGAATTTTACGGCAAGTACATGCTCTCGCCCAACTTCTGATATCCGCCCGTCTACTTTAACTGAAACCAATTGGAAGGCTGTTAAAGAAACGAAGATTAAATCCGAGGTTCTTTCCTTTGGCATGTGCGAAGCCTACCATCATCGCATACTGATGACACGGATATTATAGAAACGGAATTAATTGCAAACTGAAATTCCTCGCCTGGCTTAACCCGGAAGGAAAGAACATGATAATTGTATGAGTTTAGTTTTGTCACTTTCCGATTTGCTAAACCGCGTATCGCCACACATCGAAAAGAGCCAAGCCGCTCGGCAAAAAAAATATGATGTGATTGTGCTGGGGGTGGGTAGTATGGGCTCTTCCTCCTGTTATTATCTGGCCAAGCAAGGATTATCTGTTTTAGGAATTGAGCAATTTTCGATTCCGCACGAAGGCGGATCGCATGCCGGCCAAAGCCGCATTATCCGCAAAGCCTACTTTGAACACCCCAACTATGTGCCACTGCTGGAGGCTGCGTACAAAAACTGGAAAGACCTGGAAACAGAAACCGGAATACAACTCTATTTTAAAACCGGGTTGCTTTATTTTGGCAAACCGGAAAGCCCATTGATTAAAGGACTAAAATTAGCTGCGGAAAAATACAAGGTACCGATTCAACCGGTATCTGTTCAGGAAATGAAAAACCGGTTTTCTTCATTTCAAATTCCAAGCGAGTACGAACGGATGATGGAACCCGATGCCGGATTTGTAACCCCGGAACGCGCCATCTTAGCCTACACCGAACGGGCACTGCAACTCGGAGCCTCTATTCACGTTCAGGAAAAAACACTTGCTTGGAAAAAATCGGGAAATACTTTTATCATTACCACCGACAAGAATACATATCAATGCGAAAAATTGGTAATTACTGCCGGAGCTTGGGCGGGCAAGATGGTGACGGAAGTGGCAAATAAATTGCAAGTAACAAGGCAGATAATCGGTTGGATGAAACCCAAAATAAACTCACAGTTTCAACTTGAAAAGTTTCCGTGCTGGACCTTAGCCGACCCGGAGAAACCTGGAATTTATTATGGCTTCCCCATTCTTCCTTCATCCACCTTTGGAGGAATAACCGGGTTGAAGTTGGGGCACCACACTCCGGGCATTTCTACCGACCCTGACCAGACAGATCGCAATCCTGTTAAAGAGGACGAAGCAAATCTTATAGCCATGCTCAGCCGGTTTATACCGGAAGGATATGCATCTACAGCAGGAATGAAAAGTTGCTTGTACACCTACACGCCAGACGAAAATTTTGTAATAGATTTTGTTCCCGGCACAGATAACGGTGCGGTAATGGCAGCCGGGTTTAGCGGGCACGGCTTTAAGTTTGCTTCCATCGTGGGCGAAATCATGGCCGATCTGGTCATTAAAAAAACCACTGATCAGCCCATCGCATTTTTAAATGCCGACCGACTTGGCAAAAAAGGTTGATTATCCCTTTCCTTTTTTCCAACTTTCGTTTCTTTAACCAATTATGCTTAATCAAATAAACGAGGCGGTAAGCTTCATTCAGAACCACGGCATTACGCAACCCGAAGTGGGCGTTATTCTAGGCACCGGCCTGGGCACTAAGTTTGTGAAAGAAATAAAAAACCCGGTGGTAATTAATTACAACTCAATCCCACATTTTCCCATCTCTACGGTTGAGTCGCACAAAGGCAAACTGATTTACGGAGAACTGAAAGGAAAAAAAGTGCTGGCCATGCAGGGCCGCTTTCACTACTACGAAGGATATGATATGCAACAGATTACATTAGCCGTGCGCGTAATGAAATTTCTGGGCATAGACTATCTGCTGATTTCCAATGCGGCCGGTTGCCTAAATCTCAACTGGAAAAAAGGCGAATTAATGATGATAGACGACCACATCAACTTGCAGCCCGACAACCCGTTGCGGGGGGTTAATTTTGAAATACTGGGGCCTCGCTTTCCCGATATGAGCCGCCCCTATTCTCAAAAACTAAATAGTCTGTTAGTGAGCATTGCCAGAAAGAAAAAAATAAAATTACACCAGGGCGTGTACGTGGCGGTACAAGGTCCGAATCTGGAAACCCGGGCCGAGTATCGTTTTTTACGACAGGCCGGGGCAGATGCGGTGGGCATGAGCACCGTGCCCGAAGTGCTTGTGGCCAACCACATGGGGTTATCTTGCTGTGCGGTGTCGGTGCTGACGGATGAATGCGATCCCGACAATCTGAAACCCGTTAACCTAACCCAAATCATTGCCACGGCCAGCAAGTCGGAAGCTAAACTAACGGAATTATATATTGAACTGATCGGAAAATTATGACCGGATAGATAACACAAATGTTTTTAACTTTGACTATTAACTATTTTTTCCATGCTACTAAATCTTGACTCGGTTCCCTCCTTTTATAAAAATTATGTGAAGTTGATTGAAGAACCCGATTTGCTTCAGGCCTTGCGCATTTCCGGCCATCGCCTGCAAGAGTGGGTGCATAGTATTCCGCAAACCAAAGCCGACTGGGTGTATGCCCCCGGCAAGTGGACGATTCGTGAAACACTCTGCCACGTTATTGATGCCGAACGTATTTTTGTTTATCGTGCGCTACGCTTTGCCCGAAATGATAAAACCGAACTGCCCGGCTTTGATGAGAGGGATTACACCCCGCAGGCCAATGCATCGGGCAGGCCGTTGCCAAAAATAGCAGCCGAAATGGCGCACCTCCGCACGAGCACAATTGATTTGTTTGAAAGTTTTACACCCGAAATGTTAACTCGCAAAGGAATTGCCAGCGGAAAAGAAATTTCAGTAATGGCGCTGGGCTTTATCATTGCCGGCCACGAAACACACCACCGGAAAATTTTGCAGGAATATTATCTGGCCGAGAAGTGATGCGGGTTGCTTCAGTCGGATTCCTACTTTTGATAAGCTGCTCGCCTGCCTTACAAATAAAAAAACAAGTTCTACAATCCGAAAAATCGCTGCACGATCAGGTTGGGTTCTACTTAGCCGAATTAAATTCATCCAAGCCCCTGGTGGATGTTAATGGAGCCACGTATTTTACACCGGCCTCCAACACCAAAATTTTTACTCTGTACACCTCGTTGCGCCTATTAGGCGACTCCCTTGTTGCCTTGAAGTATATTCAAAAAAATGATTCCCTCTTTTTTCAGGGTATGGGCGACCCTTCTTTTCTTTATTCGAGTATTTATAATAATAGCCGAACTTATTTCTTTTTTAAAAATGCAGCCGGTAAGCTTTATTTTAATTCTTCCAACTTTCAGACTGAATCATTAGGGCCGGGCTGGGCTTGGGACGACTACAACTATTATTATTCGGCCGAACGCTCTTCTTTCCCTATCTATGGAAACCTTATCTCCATCCAAAAAAAAGAAGGCGGGTTTGATTTCCAGCCTAAACACTTTGCGACCGATTGGCAATCGGCAAATGAAAAACAGGCAGAAGAAGAAATAGTACGGGGGATCGATTCAAACCACCTTACCTATTATCCTTCCGAAAAAAGAAATAAATCGTGGCAAATCCCTTTCCGCAGTAGCCCCGATCTCACGGCTGGTTTGCTGAGCGACACTTTGCACCGAAAAGTAGAAGTAGCGACCTCATTTCCCTCCGGAAAATATTTCTTGCTGAAAAGCATTCCGGTGGATAGTGCCTATAAACCGATGATGACGGAGAGCGATAATTTTGTGGCGGAGCAATTGCTATTACAATGTGCGGCCATAGTAAGCGATACGCTGAAACCGGAAATGGCTATTCGTTATGCTACACAAAATTTTTTGTCTGATTTGCCCGATGTACCTCAGTGGGTAGATGGCTCCGGGCTTTCGCGTTTCAATTTGTTTACCCCGCGATCAATAGTGGCGCTTTGGAAAAAAATCTATACCGTTTCATCGAAAGAAAGATTATTTGCCTTGCTGGCTGTGGGAGGAAAAAGCGGCACTTTAAAAAAATTATACAAAAGCGAAACGCCTTATATTTTTGGTAAGACCGGATCCCTGTCGAACGTCCAGTGCCTGAGTGGGTTTTTAATAACCAAAAAAAATAAAATTTTAGTATTTAGTTTCATGCACAATAATTTTACCTCATCGGGCAGTTTGGTACGTCAGAATATTCAAACCATTCTGGAAAAAGTACGCATCAGCTACTGATATCTGGCTCACTCTAAAATTGTGCATCTTTGCTTGGTTGTACTTAAAAACATCTCCATGAAATTCGGTTCACTCATCATTCTCTTTTTTCTTTCGTTTTATGGATCAGCGCAAACGCCCGACAGCCTCAGCATAAAAATCGGGCAAATGATTATGATCGGTATGCCCAAAGCAGAAGTAGATTCGGCCGTGTTGGCCGAAGTGAAAACCGGAAAAGTAGGCGCGCTCATTTATTTTGAAAAGAATATCCCCAAATCTTCCAGCGCCTTTGCCGCTTTTAAAAAAATGAGTTGGACCTACCAAAAGGCGGCCTCCATTCCGCTTTTTATCTGCATTGATCAGGAAGGAGGAAAAGTAAACCGACTGAAAGAAAAATATGGATTTACCCGATCGGTTACGGCACAAGATATAGGCAAGTCGAAGTCTTTAGATTCAGTCAGGTTTTATGCGGAAGCAACGGCTGCCACTTTAGCGGGGTTGGGCATCAACGTAAATTTTGCACCTTGTGTAGATGTAGCCGTTAACCCGGATAACCCGGTCATTGTAAAGCACGGAAGATCGTACTCAGCCAATGAAGATTCGGTTAGCTTGTTTGCCAAAGAAGTAGTAAAAGAGCACCGCAAGTATGGAGTAGTAACCACCCTTAAACATTTTCCGGGCCATGGCAGTTCGCAAGACGACACGCACTTAGGCTTGGCCGATGTAACGAACACATGGCAAGAAAGAGAACTAAAACCTTACCGCGAACTTATTAGCACGGGGTATGCCGATGCCATCATGACCAGCCACATTGTCAATAAAAAATTAGATCATCACGCTTTGCCGGGAACCTTATCTAAATCCATACTCGATAGCCTGCTGAGAAAAAAATTAGGTTACCGGGGGGTTATTTTTTCGGACGATATGCAGATGAAAGCCATTGCCAGCAATTATGGATTAGAAGAAGCCATCCGGCTTTCAATCAACGCGGGGGTTGACATTTTGTGTTTCTCAAATAACATTCAAGGTGTGGAAGAACGCACCGTAGAGAAAGTGCACACCATCATAAAAAAATTTGTAAACAATGGAGCCATTCCGGTTTCCAGAATAGACGAATCGTATCACCGGGTAATGAACCTGAAAAAGCGATTTGGCGGAACCGAACTGGAAGTAGCCAAAAAAATGAATGTAGAATTGACTCAGAAAATAGCCGGGCAAGCCGAAGCCTTAAAGAAAACCAATGAGGAATTGCAGCAATGGGTTGACGGCAAAATAAAATGGAAAAAGAAAAAGAAACCTAAAAAAACATAATCATGGAAACCGTAGAACAAGGCGATCCGCAAAAAATTAAAAAAGCAAAATCAGAGCAGGAAAATAAAACGCTGAGGCAAGCGCGAATAACAGCCATAGTTTTCGCACTCTTGACTACGATGGCATTCATCAGTCTGGTGTATGCGTATGTTCAAAAAGGAATAGCCGAAGAATCGAATCAAGAAGCTATTAAACAGACTGAACTGGCTCGCGCAGCTACAGCCCAACTTCGACAATGTCAAGAGGAAGCAGCCCGGCAAATGAAGATAGCAGAAAGGAATGCTTTAGAAGCCCAACGTCAACAAAAATTGGCCGAAGAGCAAATGCAGAGGATGGGAACGCATAAACAATTACAGCAAAAAATAAAGAAATGAATTTTAGTGTAATCTCAGCACAAGGAACGGAAGCCCCCATACTGGTAAGCGTGCCACATTGTGGTATGGAATTCCCCGATGAGCTGAAAGACCAATACCACCCCCGGCTGGCCAACGCGCCAGACGATACCGATTGGTTTGTACATCAACTATATGATTTTGCCCCGGCTATGGGTATGATGATGATTGCAGCAAAATACAGCCGTTGGGTAATCGATCTTAACCGCAACCCGCAGAGCAAACCGCTGTACTCTGATGGGCGCATTATAACGGAACTGTGCCCGACTACTACTTTTTTGGGTGAACCGATTTACCGGGATGCCCGGAAGCAGGTAGATCAGGCAGAAGTGAATCACCGGTTAAAAAATTATTTTTACCCGTATCATAATGCTATTGAAGAACACCTGACTCGGTTGAAAAATAAATTTGGCCAAGTGCTGCTGTGGGATTGTCATTCCATCCGGCAGACGGTTCGCACGATTCAAAAAGAAAAATTTCCGGATTTGATTTTGGGCGATGCCGATGGCACCTCGGCCTCGCCCGGTTTGATTGAAACTACGCTGCGTGCATTGGATCGCAGCGGGTATTCCGTCAGTCACAATCACCCATTTAAAGGAGGGTACATCACCCGCCATTTCGGCATGCCCATAGAAAACATTCATGCGTTGCAACTGGAAATGACAAAAGTAAATTACATGGACGACAGCGAAACCAAGTATGATCCAAGCCGCGCCAACAAAATGCGCGAAGTCTTAAGAAGGGTTTTCAGTAACCTGATCGAGCATCTGGCCTAAGGTTATTTCACTTTGTTGATCCTGACTTTACTAAATATGCCCGATTTAATAATTGACATCATTTGCTTACGGGTAGGGGTAATTTCATAAAAGGTATCTTCTTTCCGTTTAATTTCTTTCACCTTCAAAGTTTTTGAAAGCTTCTTGAGCCGTTCGCTCCCGCTTTTTTCATCCTGAATGTCGATGGCCATGTATTCAATAGATTTATCCGGGTTCTGTTTGATGAGCCGCAACACCCACTGGTCGCCCAACCTGAAATTGACAAAATAATAACCTTCATAAAATTTTAACACGAGCGAGTCGCTCAGAGTGCCGCGGGTTAGCCAGTCCACATCCTTTTTATCTTTCATGCGGTAGCCCCACGGCTCGATGATGAGTGTATCGGCAAAATCGCCCGTGGAGGGGTCGATCATTTGGTAAACTCCGCGAAGCGAAGCAGGTACTTCTTTCAGGGCTTCGGTCCCGGCAGGCTGGGGGGTTTTAAAGGTTACTTCTTTGCACGAATACAGGAGCAACGACCAAAATAAAATTAACGGGAGTGCCTTCATAAGATGAATCCTTTAAATGGAACGCAGCATCTGAGGGAATGTTGCTTTTTCTTTTTACAAGTTAAGGCTATTTTTGGGAAGTTATGATCTTCAGTTTTATTCTATGGGGGTGGGGATGGGTTCACCCGGTTCATATATCAGTTACCGAAATTAACTATAATGAAAAAAATAAATCGCTCGAAATTATTTCGCGTGTTTTCGTTGATGAGCTGGAATTGGGCGTACGTGCCCAGCGCAAAGAACCTGAGCTTGATTTGCTGGCCCCGCCCAAAGCAGCCACTACTAAAGATTTGGTAAGTGCCTACTACCGCCTTCATTTTAAGGTGAAGATTGACGGGAAGCCGGCTTTGTTGAATTTTGTAGCCTACGAAAAAGAAGACATCTCCATCGTATCCTACATTGAAATAGTGAATGTAAAAAAACTAAAAACCATCGAGGTCTTTAATGACCTTGTTACCGAAATTCATGACGACCAATCGAACCTGGTACATGTTACCTACAAAAGCCCCGTAAAGAGCGTGCGGCTGACCCGCAACAATACTTCGGAAATTTTTCATTTCGACATTAAAAAATAAATTTCTTTACCACTAACTAACCTATGCCATGCGAAAAAAAATTGTAGCCGGAAATTGGAAAATGAATAAAACACTCAGTGAAGCAAAAGTGCTGGTAGCCGAGGTAATGGGAATGATCTCAAGCGAAGTGAAAGCGAATACGCAAGTAGTGCTGTGTGTACCGTTTCCTTATCTGTTGCCCATCAAAAATCAATTGGGGAATTCATCGGTCGTTACAGGTGCTCAAAATTGCAGTGAGCACGACTGGGGTGCTTACACCGGAGAAGTTTCTGCCCCGATGCTGAAATCAATGGAAGTTCCTTACGTCATCCTTGGCCACAGCGAGCGCAGACAATATTTTAGTGAAGACGGTAAATTGCTGGCCACGAAGATAAATAAGGTATTGGCTGCCGGACTTACACCTATTTTTTGCTGTGGCGAGCCATTAGAAATACGCGAAGCGGGCACGCACGAAAAATTAGTGAAGCAACAAGTGGAGGAAGCCTTGTTTTATTTAAGTGCTGATGAACTGAAAAAAGTAGTAATTGCCTATGAGCCGGTATGGGCTATTGGCACCGGCAAAACAGCCACGGCACAACAAGCCCAGGAGATGCACGCGGTCATTCGGAAACAACTGGCTTCAAAATACGGAGAGGCGGTGGCTAATGAAATTTCTATTTTATATGGAGGTAGCGTAAACGCTAAAAATGCAGCCGAACTTTTTGCCTGCCCCGATGTGGATGGCGGCCTGGTGGGCGGTGCCTCGCTGAAGTCAAGGGAGTTTGTAGATGTGGTAAAAGCGATGAAATAATGAGGAGTAGCATCAAGATGGTATTTTTATTTTTTTTAATCTTGACCTTCTCAATCCTTTTGTCGCACTACCTCTTTGCTAAAAGTTGGTTTAGAAGTGGTACAGACGGAATCTTTGCAGCCTGTA
Source organism: Bacteroidota bacterium (assembly GCA_018267195.1). GTDB lineage: Bacteria > Bacteroidota > Bacteroidia > Cytophagales > Cyclobacteriaceae > ELB16-189. The sequence goes on from JAFDYY010000014.1 coordinate 38,459, forward strand.
TTGGTGGAGCCATAATGGTTGGGTTAACCAAAAAAGCTTTTAACAAAAATTAGTAACATCCTCAATATGCTCGGGCAAACAACACCCGTTGCTTCGAGGGCTTCCCCGAATAGATGCACTGTCCATTTTCTTCGGGAGCCTCCAACGGAATGCAGCGAATGGTGGCTTTGGTTTCTTCTTTAATGGCGGCTTCGGTTTCTTTCGTTCCGTCCCAATGAGCTAAAATAAACCCGGGGGTTTCGTCCAACGCTTTTTTAAATTCTTCATAAGAATCAATTTTGCGCAGGTGGTCAGTACGGAATTTCAATGCTTTTTGATAAATGTTCTGTTGAATAGAATCCAATAATCTTGGAATTTCATTTGTCACGTCATCCATCTTCATCACTTGTTTTTCTTTGGTATCCCGGCGGGCCACTTCCACCGTTCCGTTTTCCAGATCGCGCGGGCCGATGGCAATGCGCACCGGCACTCCGCGCATTTCATATTCGGCAAATTTAAAGCCCGGCTTGTGGGTATCCCGATTGTCAAATTTTACGGAGTATCCTTGTTGGCGCAAGGCGGAAGCGATTGATTCTACCTTGTCGGAAATCCTGATCAGTTCGTCTTCATTTTTAAAAATCGGAACGATCACAACATGAATCGGTGCCAGTTTGGGAGGTAAAATCAACCCATCGTCATCGCTGTGTGCCATGATGAGCGCGCCCATCAAACGGGTGCTTACACCCCACGAAGTGCCCCACACCAGTTCGAGTTTGCCTTCTTTGTTAGTAAACTGCACATCAAATGCTTTGGCAAAATTTTGCCCGAGAAAATGCGAAGTGCCGGCCTGGAGGGCTTTGCCATCTTGCATCAGGGCTTCAATGCAGTAAGTATCTATAGCACCCGGAAATTTTTCGCCCTCGGTTTTCTTTCCTTTAATAACTGGTACGGCCATAAAATTTTCTACAAAATCGGCATACACATCCAGCATCTGGCGGGTTTCTTTTACGGCCTCTTCGGCCGAGGCGTGTGCGGTGTGGCCTTCTTGCCAAAGAAATTCTGCTGTGCGCAAAAACAAGCGGGTGCGCATTTCCCACCGCACTACATTGCACCATTGGTTGATTAAGATGGGAAGGTCGCGATACGATTGTATCCATTTTTTGTAGCTGTTCCAAATCACGGTTTCAGAGGTGGGCCTCACAATCAGTTCTTCTTCCAGTTTGGCTTCCGGGTCCACCACTATTCCGCTGCCATCGCTGGCATTTTTTAACCGGTAGTGGGTAACAATTGCACACTCTTTAGCAAAGCCCTCTACGTGGCTTGCTTCTTTGGCGAGAAAAGATTTGGGCACGAATAAGGGAAAATAAGCATTGGTATGCCCGGTGTCTTTAAACATTTTATCAAGTGCTTGCTGCATTTTCTCCCAAATGCTGAAGCCGTATGGTTTTATTACCATGCAGCCGCGCACGTCAGAGTTTTCTGCCAGATCGGCTTTTTTCACTAAATCAATGTACCACTGCGAGTAATCTTGGCTGCGGCTGGTTATTTCCTTTCCCATTTTTTTATTCTTTTTTTATCTCTTTTTAAAGAATGGCAAATATATTCAGTCATTTGCACGTTCGGCTTCAAAATTGAAGAAAGTGTTAGAAAAACTATCCGGTTTGAGTAAATTTACGTTACTAAGATTGTAAACTCTTCGATTATGAAAACCAAAACGATGTTGATATCCTTGCTGGCCATGGCTTTGGGGATTTCCGTTTTCGCACAAGAAGATGACGATATGTATTTTACTTCGAAAGACCGGGCTAAACTGGCCATTAGTACGCGCGAAGAAGTTGTGATGACATCAGTCAAAGAAAGCAGATCGGTTGCTTCGATTACACCATCCGATTCGTATTCGGCACGAAATGAAAACCCCGAATATGTAGCTGGCCAAAGAACCAGCTCAAATAGTTCATACTATTCATCAAATTATAACTACCAGCCGTTGTCATCCTCATCCGGTTATTATTCTGGGAATTATAATAATAACTATAACAATAACAATAATTATGGCTATGGGGGCAGTTACTATGGCTATAACCCATACTCTTATTACTCGCCTTACAGCATGGGGTATGGATACAGTCCGTTTAGTTATGGCATGGGCTATGGTATGTACGGTATGGGGATGGGGTATGGATATGGGTTAGGCTACCCGATGATGAATTATGGTATGGGGTACGGAATGGGTTATGGTTATGGATACAGCATGGGTTATAATAGCCTGTATGGTATGTATCCTTATATGAGTTATGGCTTTGGTAATCCTTATAGCTATTCCGGGTACGGCTATGGTTATGGCTATCCTTATGGAGGAACCGTGGCCGGAGGTACTGTAAACGAAAACAATCGTAATCTGTATGGTGGGCGTGCCACCCGCACCGGATCGCCTTCGCAAGGATACTACTCTAACACGGGCCGGAGTAATGCTTCTTATTTTAACCGTAGTAATTATTCCAATACCGTTAATTCGCGCAACAGTTCGTCATACTACTCTAATGCCTGGAAACAATCATCGGCTACGGCTAACCGGTCAGTCTGGACGAACAACAACCGCGGTTCTTGGTCAACCGGTAATTCCGGTTCGCGCTCTAATTGGTTCAACAGCAATACAGGCAATCAGGGTAATTCTAATTCCTGGATGAGGCCGAGCACATCGTTTGGCGGAATGAGGAATAGTGGATTCTCCGGTGGTGGCTTTGGAGGAGGACATTCCGGTGGAGGGTTTAGCGGAGGTGGGCACGGTGGCGGAAGACGATAATCTTTTTATAAACCACTGTTCGTCTTTTTTATCTGCATTAATTTTCAGCTATGAAAAAAATCATTAGCCTCAGGCTAATCGGTCTTTTTATTTTTATGATTGGGCAGGCACAGGCACAAACCTATGCAGACGAGTCGTTGATTTTTGGTCGTATCAATCCGGGAGGCAGTGCGCGCATTCAGGCCATGGGCGGAGCACAAGTGGCATTGGGTGGCGATTACAGTTCGGCATACTCTAACCCGGCCGGCATCGGCTTTTACAATAAATCGGAAGTAACGCTTTCGCTGGGAACAAGTTTTTATAACTCGTCTTCTCGTTATCTGGGGCAGACCACATCCGATTCAAAATCTAATTTTAATGTACCCGGATTTAGCCTGGTACTGCATACCGACAAAGACAACGGCAAACTGGTGAGCGGAAATTTTGCTATCTCTTTTAATCGGATAAATAATTTTAATAAAAGTTTTACCTACCAAGGCACCAATACCAACAACTCTATGGTTGATTATTTTGCTCAGCAGAGTGATGGTTATGGCCCCTATCAGTTCAACTCCAATAACAACGGCAACACCAGTGCTTATAACACACTTTCCCGGCTTGGGTATGAAAATTATCTGATTGGCCCCAACAGCGAACAGGTACCCAATGGGGATACGACTTTATACCATAGCAATACGCCTATTGGGGTTGCGCCACTACAACACGAACAGGTGCAGACTTCGGGCGCTCAAAATCAATGGAACATAGCCTACAGTCTAAATGTTGGCGATTTCCTTTTTGCCGGGGCAGCCGTGGGCATCAGTTCTATCAATTACCAATCGCAAAAAAAATATACTGAAACGTACAGTCCACTTATCAATTCACTAAACAGTTTTGAATTGGATGAGACCTTGCACGTAAACGGCACCGGGGTAAACGCTACGCTGGGAGTAATTGTAAAGCCCAAAGATTTTATACAGTTTGGATTGTCGGCCACTACTCCTACGTCTTACCCTACACTTACCGAAAATTATTCAGCCACTCTTACTTCTAACTGGAATAATTATTCTTTTACCGATGCCACCAATCCTTCCAATAATCATATACTTAATGGGCAGATCAGCTCGCAGATTTCTTATGATGAACCTTTTCTTTATGGGTTAAGCACACCGTGGAGGATGAGGGTGGGGGCTACCGGCTTTATTCAAAAGCATGGGTTTATTACGATCGATGTAGAAAAAGTAAACTATCAAAATGCTGCGTACTCATCAAACTCAAATACTCCTTATGATTTTTCGGGAGACAACAGCGAGATCAAAATAAGATTCAGAAATACATTTAATGTGCGGGCGGGAGGCGAATACCGGTATCAAAAATACCGCGCACGGCTGGGCTATAGCTATATGCCCGACCCGTATTCGATACCCCAAAGTAATATTGATAATGCTATACAAGGGTATACAGGTGGCTTGGGGTATCGCACACCTACCTATTTTATTGACTTAGGGTTTTCACTCACTCAATGGAAGTCGGCTTATCAGCCTTATTCGCTTTATCAGTCTTCGGGGGCATTGCGCAGCGACAGTCCGTTGGTAAATATTAGCCACTCTAACCCCTCGGTAGTTATTACCGTTGGGTTTGTTCTCTGATTTTTTGGAGGATGTTTTCAGTTGAGATCGTTTCGGACGAAAAACGAAAATGCGCTTTTTCGTAAAAAGGCAATCGCAGCAATCGCAATGATTCTATTTTATTTTTTATCTGGCCGGGTTTTACTTCGGCAAATAATGGCCGGTTAACCAGATCCGATGGCTGCATCCGTAACGCAATGGTGGAAGCAGGCACATCTAAATAAATAGTGGTACCCGCTTGATTCATTGTATTCATGTTATCAAAAAAACAAGGAGCCCCCCCGCCCGTGGCCATTACAAACTCTGTTTTAGCAGCACAGTATTTTTTTAGGGTGGCAGATTCAACTTCCCGGAAATTGGCCTCTTGCTTTTCAATAAAAAGTTGTTGAACAGTTTTGCCTTCGCTCTTTTCTATTTCTGTATCTAAATCCACAAAAGGAAGATTCAATTTTTCTGCCAATGTTTTTCCCAGGGTAGTCTTTCCGGAACCGGGCAAGCCGATAAGAAAAATTTTCATGGTTGGGAGAGCAGATTTAATACCGTAGCAGCATCGGGCGTATCGTTGTAGTGCCAATTACCTAATACTGTGCCGTTTTTCCACAGGGCAATGCCGGGGTTAGAACGGATAATAGTTTTTAGCACGGTGGCATCAGCAAAATAGTAAGGCACGGCCAATTGGTTTTCATGTCTGAATTTTTCTACTTCTTCTTCGCTCGAAGAGGTAAGAATAAAGCAATCGGCTTTCCCTTCCAGCTTTTGCGTAAGCTCCCGCAGAGCCGCTATATTTTTTGTGGAGGCGAGTTTTATATTGACTATTACAATAAGCAACCGGTTGCCTTCAAAAGTATAAGGCGTTTTGTCTTCGCCCGAAGGGCTGGTTACGGCATAATCGGTAATCTTTGGTTTGGTTTTGTCTTCATTCAACACATGAGAAGACAGATAGCGGTAGCCCTCCTCGGCCGAAAGAAATTTTTGTGATTTTATTTTCTCTCCATTTTTTTCAAATACATATTCAATGATCGGTTGTTCTTCGGGTTTCATCTGCTCGGGAATGTTATGGCCAATGCGGTAGGCACGAAAATCTATAAAAGGCAAATGCCGAATGGCATAAAGGCCTAACCCCGTACACACTACCATTACCCCGGCAATTAAAAAATCTCCTTCGCGGGTGCGCAACACCGGAATATACCGATGCCGGTACCAAAACAGATGCAGCACAAACACCATTAATACGATGTCTTTGCTAAATGATTGCCAGGGGGTGAGTTTGATGGCATCGCCAAAACAGCCGCAGTCAGTAACTTTATTAAAGTAAGCAGAGTAAAATGTGAGAAACGTAAAAAATACCATCAGTAAAAGCAGAACCCATCCGGTTAACCGCATGCGCCAGAAAACAAGAATGGCTACCCCCAGCATCAACTCCAGTACAATCATGATCATGCCTATTTCCAACGACCACGGAATAAAATAATGAAAGAGCGAACCGAAGTCGTTGGTAAACACCTCAAAGTATTCTTCCATTTTTATTTGCGTACCTATCGGATCATTAAGTTTAATTAACCCTGAAAAAATAAACAGGCAGCCTGTAAAATAGCGCGAGAATTGGTCGAGAAATCGTGGCATCGTTATTCTGTGCTTGGTTATAATAAAATGTTACGTATTGTTTTCAGACAGCTTGATCAAACAAAAAACAGAATAGTTAATCATATCCTGATAGTTGGCTTTCACGCCTTCGCTGGCCAGCGTTTTACCCTGGTTATCTTCAATCTGTTTTACGCGATGAAGTTTCATTAAAATAATGTCCGTCATGGAGCTAATGCGCATGTCGCGCCAGGCTTCATCATAGTCGTGATTTTTGTTTTGCAAAAGAGAAAAAGTATCGGCCACAAAGCGATCGTACAAAGGTTCAATTTCCTGCCCGGTTAATTCTGTTTTGTCTGAATCGGTTAGGTGCATTTGCATCAGGGCAATCAAACAATAATTGATGATGCCGATAAATTCATCTTTCACGCTGTCTTGCACTTTTTGCGATCCCTTTTGCTGAATGTTGCGAATGCGCTGGGCTTTAATAAAAATCTGGTCGGTAATAGAGGGCAGCCGTAGTACACGCCAGGCCGTACCATAATCTTGGGTTTTCTTCAGAAAGAGTGCTTTGCAGGCACTCATTACCTGATTATATTCGTGAGCGGTTTTCTCATTCATAAACATGCAAAGTAAACTTTTTTCGCCCAACAAAACACTGAACCTGAAAGGAAGGCTTATCAATTTTTCGCAGCCTAAAATAATGGGTATTTTAAATGTTACCCCCGACAGTTTTTATGAGGGTAGCCGATTCCTTAACGCGGAGGCACAACTGAGCCAAGTAGAAAAAATGCTGACCGAAGGAGCCGACTTTATAGATATAGGCGGATACTCTACCCGCTCCGGAGCCGGTACACTTTCGCCAGAAGAAGAGATGAGCCGGGTAATTCCGGTTATCCAATCCATCACAAAAGAATTTCCAGAAGCGGTTATCTCCATAGACACCTTTCGTGCTGCGGTAGCAAGAAAAGCCGTAGAGGCGGGCGCTTCCTTAATTAACGACATCTCGGGAGGGGAGCAAGATGAAAAGATGGGCGAAACGGCAGCCGAACTAAATGTGCCCTACATCTTCATGCACATGCGCGGCACACCCCAAACCATGCAGCAGCTTACACAGTATGAAAACTTAGTAATAGAAGTAATACAATATTTTCAAGCGAAGATTAGGAAGCTACACCAACAGGGAGTAAAAGACATTGTAGTAGATCCGGGTTTTGGTTTTGCTAAGACTCCCGCCCAGAGTTTTGAGCTGCTCAATAAACTCGATCGTTTCCATATTCTGAATAAGCCGATACTGGTTGGGCTTTCGCGCAAATCCATGATCTGGAAAACGCTGCAAGGAACACCGGAACGTGCACTAAACGGCACCACTTGTTTAAATACCATCGCCTTGCTAAAAGGCGCTTCTCTTTTACGCGTGCACGATGTGCGCGAAGCCAAAGAAACAATACAATTGGTAAATCAACTGGCGTAATGTGCTTACCTTGCCAGCGAACAGGAGGAAATGAAAAAATTAAAACTCGAAGAACTCGGCCGGCTTTCGGTGAATGAATTTAAAGAAGCCAAAAAAATTCCGGTAGCTATTCTTTTAGATCATGTGCGCAGTTTGCATAATGTAGGTTCAGTTTTTCGTACAGCCGATGCCTTTCGGGCAGAGAAAATCTATTTAACAGGAATTACCGGCACCCCGCCCAATCGTGAAATACATAAAACAGCTCTGGGCGCTACCGAATCGGTAGCTTGGGAATATGCCGAAAGCCCCGCGGCTGTTTTAGCGAAACTGAAATCGGATGGGTACGAAATCCTGCTGATCGAGCAGACTACCGAAAGCATCCCTTTGCAACAGCTTGAACTTTCCGATAAAAAAAAATACTGCATTGTTTTTGGCAATGAAGTGCAGGGCATAAGTGAAGAATCCATGGCTCTGGGCGACCGGGCTATTGAAATCCCCCAGGCCGGCACCAAACATTCGCTCAACATCTCGGTTTGTGTAGGGGTTGTGCTGTGGGATTTTTACAGAAAACTAGGGTTGGCTGATTAAGGCATCATCAAAAAAATTAATTTTACATTCTCAAATGCTACGTATGAAAACATGGGCTGTCGGCATTTTCCTTTGCCTTTCTTTTTTAGCATCAGCGCAAAAAGGGCAGAAGGAAAGTATTTTTTTTGAAAAACCACCTGTGATAGACGGAAAAACAGACGACTGGCCAGCCGACTGGTGGCTTGACCCCGATGGAAAATTTTTATCGAACGTGGGCAACGATGCTGAGAATCTGTATTTCCGTTTAAAAATTTCGGACGACCTCACGCAACTGAAAGTGGGGCTGCTCGGGCTTTCCTTAAAACTGAACCCTACCGGAAAGAAAAAAGACAAAGTAGGATTGAAATACCCCGTGGGCAAAGATGCCAACGAACTAAAAAGAGAAATGAAAGGACAAAATGATAAAGAAATGGATGCCGCGGCCCGGGTGCAGTATAAAAAAGAACTGATTAGTGATGTGGAGGTGGTAGAACTCATCGGGTTGACCAAACAAAATATAGTATCGAGCCGGCTGGGGTTGGCCAACGGCATTGAGGCAATTATTGTAGCCTTAGATGATGGCGCCTACATTTACGAAGCTAAAATTCCATTTAAAGCTTTTCGTTTAGACAAATCAAAAATTGAAATTCTGCCGATCGAGTTTGAAACGGGTCGGTACACCCCCCCCAATAAAAACAACAATGCCAATTACAGCCCGTCTTATGGTACACCCGGAATGTACGGCCGGCAACAATCATCTGTTTACTATAACAACTATCAGTACAACCCCTTGTCGTCTCCCGGCTATTTATCGTTAAACATCAAATTAAAATAATTGAAACCGGATCGCTATTCCTTGCGCGGAGTTTCCGCTTCTAAAGAAGACGTGCACACGGCTATTAAAAAATTAGACAAAGGATTATTCCCTCGTGCATTTTGCAAAATAGTGCCCGATCTTTTGGGTGGTGATGAAACCTATTGCACGGTAATGCATGCGGATGGAGCCGGTACCAAATCATCGCTGGCTTACCTCTATTGGAAAGAAACAGGTGACCTTAATGTATGGAAAGGAATCGCCCAGGATGCCATCATTATGAACATAGACGATCTGCTCTGTGTAGGTGCCACCGGCCCTATTACGCTGTCATCAACGATTGGGCGAAATAAAAATTTAATTCCGGGCGAAGTGATCTCGGCCATTATAGCCGGAACAGAAGAAGTGTTGCAACTGCTGCGCCAGTCTGGTATGGAGATTTATAGTACAGGCGGAGAAACGGCCGATGTGGGCGATCTGGTGCGAACGATTATTGTGGACAGCACCGTAACCGCACGAATGAAACGTGCCCACATTATTGATAACGCCACTATTCAGGCGGGCGATGTTATTGTGGGCTTGGCTTCTTTTGGGAAAGCCACCTACGAACAAGAGTACAACGGAGGCATGGGCAGCAATGGCCTTACTTCGGCCCGCCATGATGTGTTTAGTAAAGAGTATGCCGCTAAGTATCCCGAAACGTATGATGGAAATATGCCGGCCGAATTGGTTTATTCCGGCCGGTATAAAGTAACCGATCGGGTAGAAAACGTTCCGGTAAACGTGGGCAGGTTAGTGCTTTCGCCTACCCGTACCTATGCTCCTATTATTATGGAAGTATTAAAAAAATGGCGAAACGAAATACATGGCATGGTGCATTGCAGCGGAGGAGCCCAAACTAAAGTGCTGCATTTTATAGATCGGCTTCACGTTATCAAAGATAATTTGTTTCCGATTCCCCCACTTTTTCAACTCATCCACGATTGCAGCGGTACCGATTGGAAAGAGATGTACAAGGTTTTTAATATGGGTCACCGAATGGAGATTTATGTAAACGAAAAGTACGCCCGCGAAATAATCTCCGTTTCTGAAAGATTGGGCGTAGAGGCCAAAATCATTGGTCGTGTTGAGCCATCCGAAAATAAAAAAGTAACACTGAAAAGTTCATTCGGAGAATTTACCTATTCATAATAGCTGTCTAAACACAATTCTAACCTTTCACCATCGCTTTGTTTAGGGAATAGAGTTTGTTTATTTATTTTGGCTAACGACAAACACTTTCTATGAAAAAATCTTTACCCTTCCTTGTATTCGTTTGTTTGAGCACGCTGCTGTATGCACAAAAAAAACAAACGGCTAAACAAATAACCCTCGTTCCGAAACAACCGCTCACCCATTCGGTGTACGATTCCTGGAAAGAAATCACGTACAAGGCACTGACGAACGATGGCCATTTTGCCGCTTTCACCGTTAACCCGCAGGAAGGCGATGGCAAAGTGATTTTCTATAATCTAAAAACCAATACGGAAGATTCTATAAAAAGAGCCGAGAGCATTTGGCTCACCTTCGACAGCAAATTTGCTGTATTCAAAATAAAACCTCAATTGAAGTTGGTAAAAGACTTACGCAGGCACAAAAAGAAGAAAGAAGATTTACCCAAAGATTCATTAGGTATTTTTTCTTTTGAAACCCGAAAACTGATAAAGATACCCGAAGTAAAATCTTACCGCGTCCCGGAAAAAAAAGGAGAATGGCTGGCCTATCTGCTGGAGGCAAAAAAAGCAGACAAACCGAAGAAAGACGACAAATCTAAAACCGAAGAAAAGAAACCCGAAAAGCCAAAGAAAAAAACCAAAGCTAACACAGACGACAACGGCTACACCCTCATGCTCCGCCATTTGCCCGATGGAAAAGAAACCCCCTTCGGGTACGTGCGCGAGTATGGCTTTACCAAATACGGGCACGCACTCTGGTTCGTTTCATCCGGCAACGACAGCACGCTGAAAGCCGGAGTGTACTACTATGATTTGGCAATCGAAAAAATGCATGCCCTCTACGAAGGGAAGAGCCAATATAAATTTAAGGGTGTATCGGCCAGCGAAGATGGAAGCCAACTGGCCTTTTTGGTAGACACCGATACCACCAAGGCGCTTATTCATGAATACCAACTGTATTATTGGAAAAATAGTGATGAAGCCGCGAAGCAACAGGAGGTACAAAAATCGATGGCCCTGCCTCAAAATTGGTTGTTGAATGAATATTATGGAACACGGTTTTCAAAAGACGGAAATAAACTTTTTTTTGGCACCTCGCCCAAACCGGTTGTACAAGACACATTACTTTTGCCCGAAGAAATTGTAAATGTTGAAATCTGGCGCAGCGAAGATGGGCTGATTTATCCGCAGCAAAACAAACAACTCGATGCCGAACGGAAGCGCTCTTATCTTGCCGTATTAGATTTGCCCAATAAAGCCGTAACCCAAATCGGCAGTAAAGAAATCCCCTCTGTTGAAATAGCCAATGAAGGAAATGCTTCTGTGTTTTTGGGTGAAACAAGCTTGCCGTACCAAAAAAACATAACGTGGGAAGGTGCCCCGGCAGCCGATTTTTTTCTCTTCGATATTGCCGGAAAAATAAAAAAATCCATTGCCAAGAATGTGCGCGCAAATGCCTCCTTCTCCCCCTTGGGTAATTTTGTTTTCTGGTATAGTTTAGAAGATACCGCTTGGTTTAGTTACTCGGTAGCAAACGAAAAATCAAGTAAGCTCAACGAAGGATTGAAAATAAAATTTGCCGATGAAGAGGATGATCACCCCGGATTCCCCAATCCATACGGCCTGGCCGGCTGGACAAAAAACGATGCCCAATTGATTATTTACGACCGCTATGATCTTTGGGCATTTGATGGAGAAAATAAAAACAAACCGGTTAACCTTACTAAAATCGGACGCAGCCAAAAAATTGTTTTTCGCTACCTCAGGTTAGATTGGGAGGAACGATTTATAGACCCCGAAAAAGAAATGCTGCTATCCGCTTTCGATGAAACTACCAAAGCCTCCGGATATTACAAACTTTCGCTGAAAGACGGAAAACTTACCCGCCTGATGATGGATGATTATCGCTTTGCCGGAACGGTAAAAGCACGAAACGACCAGCAACTCTTATTTACACGCGAAAGTTTTAGGGAGTTTCCCGATGTGTGGACTTCCGATTTTAATTTCACTGCCGTAAAAAAAATAAGCAATGCCAACCCACAAATAAAAAACTATGTATGGGGGAATGTAGAGATGGTAAACTGGGTTTCGCTGGATAATATTCCGTTGCAGGGATTGTTGTATAAACCCGATCATTTCGACCCGAAAAAGAAATATCCTATGCTGGTGTACTTCTATGAAAAAAATTCGGATAACCTACATTCTCATTTTGCGCCTGCACCGATTCGCTCATACATTAACTACTCATTGTATGTAAGCAACGGCTATCTGGTGTTTGTGCCCGATATTGTTTATAAAATCGGATCGCCCGGAGCCAGTGCCTACAACTGTGTAATGCCCGGAGTGGCCAGCCTCATGGCAAAAGGTTTTGTAGATGAAAAACACATCGGTATGCAAGGGCATAGTTGGGGCGGCTACCAAACGGCCTACCTCGTTACCCGTACCGATTTATTTGCCGCTGCGGAAGCCGGTGCTCCGGTGAGCAACATGATTAGTGCCTACGGAGGGGTGCGCTGGGAAAGCGGCATGAGCCGCATGTTTCAATACGAACACACACAGAGCCGCATTGGCGGAACCTTGTGGGAAAAACCGATGAGCTACATTGAAAACTCGCCCATCTTTGCCGCAAACAAAGTAAACACACCCTTGCTGATGATGCATAACGATGCCGATGGGGCAGTGCCGTGGTATCAGGGCATTGAATATTATATGGCTTTGCGCAGATTAAATAAACCCGTTTGGATGTTGAATTACAATGGCCAAGGCCACGGGTTAACCCAACGGCAAGATCGCACGGACTTTGCCATTCGTATGATGCAATTCTTCGACCACTACCTAAAAGGCAAACCGGCCCCCGAGTGGATGACTCAAGGCGTGCCTGCCACCGAAAAAGGAATTACAAAAGGATACTAAAAAATGTAAAGAAGCAGGATAACAACTATGAATGAAGTACGCCTTGCTTTTGTAGTTCAGGAATGAACACCAGGTTTTTTTCACAAATTGTGTCGGGCACAAACACAAAACGCTTGTCGTAAATTTCCCGGCCTATATAGTAGCTTACCCAATATTCATTGTTGAGATGAAACACATTTGAAGTGATGGTCTCAACAATGGCCCAACTTTTGGCATTCACTGTTTCTAAAAAATGCCGGAGCGTGGAGGTGCGTTGTTCTTCTCCGTCTTTTTCGCCATAACCACGGCTCGCCACCAGCGTATTCTCAATCGGGAAATCATTATTGTTGAGGAGATATACCTTCCACTCGTCTTCGTTTAGAATATTTTTTTCGCGCACTACGGCAAGGGTAACGTTCTTTACATCGGGTATAGCAATATCTTTTTTCATACGATCGGCTTCATATCAAATAAAGAAATCAAATTCAATTTCAAAATTTCTTTTACTTGTTCAGTTTCTAGTTTGGTGTGCAATTCTTTTTCCATTGACGTAACGGCCTTGTCTGAGATTCCGCAGGGCACAATGTGATTAAAATAGGTTAGGTCGGTGTTTACATTCAGCGCTAACCCATGCATGGTTACCCACCGACTTGTTTTTACGCCCATCGCGCAGATTTTTCTTGCCTTAGCGGGCGTATCTCCTTCCAGCCAAACTCCGGTTAAACTTTTCATTTGCCCGGCTGTAAGTTGAAATTGATTTAATGTTTGTATAACGGCTTCTTCCAGCGTGCGCATATAACGGTGGATGTCTGTAAAAAAATTTTCAAGATCTAATACCGGGTACACTACGATTTGCCCCGGACCATGATAGGTAATATCGCCCCCCCGGTTGATGTGATAAAAACGAGCTCCGATGGATGAAAGTTTTTCCGGAAGAATAACAAGGTTTTTTTCGTTCCCGCTTTGGCCGAGCGTGTATACGTGCGGGTGTTCGCAAAAAATTAAATAATTGGCAGTCCGTTTTTGTTCTTCTGCGGGAAGGGATCTGTTTTCTGATTTTTGACTGAGAATTTTTTTAAACAAAGTAGTTTGGTAATCCCACGCTTGCTGGTAATCAATCAGGCCGAGGTCAATCAGTTCGGTGGATCGGTTCAGTACAGCATTCATGTCACCACGGACTAGGGTTGTTGGTCTTCGAAGGGCTTTTCCGGATCGACTCCGTTTTCCAGAGCTAAAAAATAAGAGATCCAGTCGGTAAGATGAATCAGGTAATAATATTGTTCCAGTAAAGAGGCACCTTCCGCCACAATATCAATGATCGGGTTCGATCGCTTTTCAAAAAAATCACGGTATTTTTCCATTTGCTTTTCTACCCGCTCGTGGTCATGGTCAGAGTAAAGGTAAACCACTTGCGTTTGCCGCAAGATGGATTCCGGAAAACGCCAGCCCATAACTTCGTTGTAGGTCATTTCCGGGAAGGTATTTATATGCGCTAACTGTTTGGCATTTTCGTTTAACTGGTTTTGAAACCGGATCGCCATGGCTTTCAGTCGCTCATCGCAATAAATAACAGACAGCTTTCCCCGCAATTTTTTAGCGATCAACTCTGCTTCTGACTGAATGGCCTTTTCTCCACGATCTAAATATTCAATAGCATTTTCCGTTTCTTTAAGGTAGGCCGCTCCGATCAGATTGGTGTGGTACAAGGCATGAAGGAGAGAAATCATCATATACCCAACTTGCCCGCGCGAACCGGCCAGGCCGCCCGGCACTTGTATAAAAACCAGGTTGTATTCTTTAGCGAGTTCAAACAGCGGCCCACCCGAAGTAATGCAGATTACATGTGCGCGCTTTAGCATGGCTTTGTGTACAGCAGCCAATGTTTCTTCCGAGTCTCCGCTGTAGGAGCAGGCAATGAAAAGAGTGTGCGGACTAACAAACTGGGGAATGTTATAGCCTTTGGTAACAAGAAGCGGGATGGCTACACGGCCAAATGTGAGTGACTCTACTAAATTGGCACCAATGCCCGACCCCCCCATGCCGGTAATCAGAATATTGCGTATGTCGCTGCCGGGGCGCACAATATCAATGGCCTGACCTACCTTGAGGGCGTGGGCCAATTGTTTTGTAAAGCCTTCAATAATTTTTTTCATTCGATCAGTTACCTTTAACGGTCAAAGGTAAAACAAAAGCCGTGAGCGATAAAATCACCAAAGGCAAAGAAGGCGAGCAACTGGCGGCCGATTTTTTGGAAACCAAAGGATTTGAAATTGTAGCCCGGAATTTTCGTCACAAACGATCGGAAATTGATTTGATCGCAAAAAAAAATAATTGGCTGATTTTTGTTGAGGTAAAACTGCGCAGCTCAGAAGCCTATGGCTACCCTGAAGATTTTGTTGACCGCAAAAAAGCAAAAAATATTATAGAAGGAGCAGAAGAATATACTTACCGCCAACGCTGGCAAGGCCCGGTACGGTATGATATCGTTTCCATTACCGACCGGCCAGGAGAAAAAAAATTGTACATATTGAAGATGCGTTTTATTAGAAGCCTAAAAATGAAATGATGCTGCCATCCAAACAAGTAGATGCCTACATTGCCAAGTCGGCTTTGTTTGCCCAACCCATTCTTTCGCATTTACGTGAGCTGGTGCATCAGGCCTGCCCCGAAGGAAAGGAAGTAATTAAGTGGGGCTTTCCCTGCTTCGAATACAAAGGGATGCTATGCAATATGGCAGCCTTTAAACAACACTGTGCTTTTGGGTTTTGGAAAGCCTCTCTTATTAAAGACCCTCAAAATTTTTTGCAACCGACCAACCGGGAAAGCATGGGAAATTTTCATCGTATTACTTCCCTAAAAGATTTGCCGCCCGATAAAATTCTGTTGGACTTTATCAGGCAAGCGAGAGAACTGAACGAGAAGGGAATTAAACGCGAAGTAAAAAATACACCTCCGGGCAGTAAGCAGATTGTTACCCCGGTTTATTTCAAGAAAATATTGAAGCAAAATAAAAAAGCAGAAACCGTTTTTGAAAAATTTTCTTACTCGCACCGAAAAGAATACATTCAATGGTTTGAAGAAGCCAAGGCCGAAGACACACGCATAAAACGGATGGTTCAGGCACTTGCCTGGATTGCCGAAGGGAAAGGGAGAAACTGGAAGTATGGGAAGAAGTAACTTACTTGGCACCAGCCAAATAATCCAGCGTAACATTTAGCAAGGCCTGTACTCCTACCCGAAAAGAATTTTCGTCAATCATAAAATCTACAGTGTGGTGGGTGGGCTTTCGCGTGAGGTGTAGATCGGCCGGATAGGCACCTAGAAAGAAAAAGAAACCCGGTATTTTTTGTTGGTAAAAAGAAAAATCTTCGGCCATGGTTACAGCATCAATTACGTTAACCTGATTGGTGCCGACTGTTTTAATCAAACTCTTGGCAGCTTGTTGGGTAAGGCTAACATCGTTTACCGTAGCGGGATACATTACTTGTATAGTTACCTCGGCCTGTGCCCCAGAGGCTTCAGCAATTTTGGTAGCTGTTAATCTTATTTTTTGATGAATCTTTCGCTGCATAGCCGTATCAAAGGTGCGGATGGTTCCCTGCAGCACCGCTTCATCGGGAATAATGTTCTGCCGAACCCCGGCATGAAAAACACCAACGGTAATAACGGCACTGGCTTTGGTTAATTCGGTTTGGCGGCTGACGATAGTTTGCAATCCGTTTACAATTTCGCTGCCTACCACCACCGGGTCAACTCCGTCCCACGGGGTGGCTCCATGGGCTCCTTTCCCTTTTACCCGAATTTCAAACCCATCTACGGCCGCCATCAATGGGCCGGGCCGGTAGTTGAGCGTGCCCGAAGGCAACAACGATTGTATGTGTAACCCAAAAATGGCATCTACCTTGGGGTTTTCCAGCACGCCTTCTTTTACCATCAACGCAGCACCGGCCGGAACTTCATCGGCACCAACCCCTTCTTCGGCCGGTTGAAAAATAAATTTAATGGTGCCTTTCAGCTCTTTTTTATTCTCACTAAGAATTTTGGCTACAGCCATCAGCATGGCCATGTGGGCATCGTGGCCGCAGGCATGCATCACTCCGGCCGGCTGTCCATTAAAGATGGTTTTTACCTTAGAGGCAAAAGGCAAAGCATTATTCTCGATCAGCGGCAGGCCGTCCATATCGGCCCGAAGAGCAACTACCCGCCCGGGTTTTTCTGTTTTCAATACGGCTACTACTCCTGTTTTAGCTACCGGGTAAGTAACTTCCAAGCCTAATGATTTCAGATAGTCGGCTATGAAAGCACCGGTTTGTTTTTCGCGATTAGAGAGTTCGGGGTTTTGATGAAAGTGCCTGCGCCATTCAATCAGCTGAGGCTCCACCTGCTTTATTTTTTGATCCAGTACGCTTTGTAACTTGGTATTGGTTTGGGCATTTACTTGCACCGCACCCCACAACGCAAAAATAGAAATGAATTTTTTGATCATACCTTTCGGCTTTATTATCCGAAGATAACGGAAAATGGACTGGATTAAAATTTTTGACAACCGCCAGGAAGCGATCGAAAAATTGAGAACCCCGTGCCTGTTAGTGATACGGGGCAGGCGTATCTGTTTAGCCATCTTCAATAAAAATATTTTTGCCGTACAAGACAAGTGTACACACAACGGAGAATCACTCTGTAAAGGAAAAATTAATTACCTGGGGGAAGTGGTGTGCCCCCTGCATCAATACCGGTTTGATTTGAAAACCGGACGAGAAGGCGAACAGCGCAGTGCCGATCTGGAATGTTTCCCGGTTCAGGAAAACGAGGAAGGAATTTTTATAGGGATGTAGGGATGAGCTTACGGCAAATCTTTCCCCATTACCCACCTCAGCATTTCAAACCAATCTTGTCGCTCCAGTTGGATATTAATAGATTTAGCAATCTCTCTTATTCGTTCAGGTTGCGTAGTGCCGATTACCGGAAAAATTTTGGAAGGATGCCGGAGCAGCCAGGCAATGGCCATTTGAGTATATGAAGCATGGTATTTTCCGGCCAGGCTGAACATGGTGCGTTCGTCCACATCTAATTGACCACCCGCTAACGGAGACCAGGCCATGGGCGAAATTCCCATCTCCAGCATCAGGTCTAAATCTCCGTTGAATAACGGTTCAATTCGAGAAAGTGAAATTTCTATCTGGTTGGTAACGAGTGGAAAGGGCAAATGCTTTTGTAACATACGAAATTGCCCCGTTGTAAAATTAGAAACCCCAAAGTGCAACACTTTGCCTTCTTTTTTCAGTTGCTCAAAAGCTTCGCCTACCTCATGCGGATCCAGCAGCGGGTCGGGCCGGTGGATCAACAGCAGATCAAGCCGGTCGGTATGAAAATTTTTAAGGGAATTCTCGACCGACCAAACCAGATGTGCTTTGGAAGTATCATAATGTTTTATGCGGGTGGCGGGACGTTGGGCAGAAGGAAAACGGATGTCGCACTTGGTTATCAATTCGATTTTATTTCGTAACGATGGATTTTTGATGAGCGTTTTCCCGAATACGATTTCATTGCCGTGGTCGCCATAGATATCGGCATGATCAAAACTGGTGATGCCCTCCTCCAGCGCCACAAGGGCTAAGCGTTCTACGGTTTCTTGCGAAACATTGTGCCATCGCCAGGCTCCGGCAATGATACGCGAAAACGTTGGCCCCTGCGGGTGGATAGGTCTGCGTTCCATCAACTGTCTTTATGTTGAAAGCATTTTCCGTTTTTGCTGGAAGTCATACGCTTGCACTGTTTTCCGTCTTTGGTTTTGCCCGAACATTGCACCATCTTGTCTTTCAGGTGCTCGTCCGGTTTACACATAGCGCAAGCAGTTTTGCCGGCTTTTTTGGCAGCGGCCAGTGTCATGCCATCGGCATCGCCCGACATTTTGCAATCGGCAGTGTGGTATTTTTCACCTTTGGGAGAGGCATAAACGGTTTGGGCTTTTGATTTAATGGCAAATCCGGCCATCAGAACAAAAAATACAATCAAGATTTTCTTCATAGGTATTTTAAATTTTGTGTAGCCCGAAATTGCTAAAACTGACGGAAAGAAAAAAGAAGTACACTGTGGGAATTTTTTTGAAAGTGAAACTCCCTGAATTGACTATTTTTGCGGCACGATGGAATGGTTTATCGTTCTTATGCTGATTGTGGTCGGGCTGGCGCTGATTGTGGTCGAAATTATTTTTGTGCCGGGCACTACGCTGGTAGGCGTTATTGGTTTTGTTTTTATGATTTTAGGAACCGGGCTGAGTTTTCGTTATTTCGGCAGCGAGGTGGGGTGGGTTACGGTGGGCAGTACGGCCGTGGCTTCGGGCCTGATTTTGTATTATTCTTTTTCTGGCAAGGCATGGAAAAAATTTTCATTAAAATCGGCCAGCGACAGTCGGGTAAATGAAGGCGAACTGGATGAACTGACTGCCGGAGCCGAAGGAAAAACTACTTCTACCTTGCGGCCGGTGGGCAAGGCGGAAATAAACCACAAAACCTATGAAGTGAAAACGCAGGGCGAATATGTAGAAAGCGGCCAGCGTATCCGCGTCATTAAAATTGTATCAAACCAAATTTTTGTAGAACCAATCAACTAAACGTTATGGAAAATTTTGCTTTTATTTTTATTGTGTTCCTGTGCATTATCGGCTTCTTTATGTTCATGTACTTTGTGCCGGTAGGCTTGTGGATCACCGCCATCTTTGCCGGAGTAAAAGTAACCATCGGTGAGCTGATTGGTATGCGCATCCGTAAAGTGCCACCGAGTGTGATTGTGAACTCGCTCATCACCGCTACCAAAGCGGGACTTCAGGTAACCACACGCGAACTGGAAACGCACTACCTCGCGGGCGGCAATGTGCCGAATGTAATCCGGGCCTTGATTTCTGCCGATAAGGCAAATATCAATTTAAGTTTTAAGCAAGCCACGGCCATTGACCTGGCCGGCCGCGATGTATTTGAAGCTGTGCAGATTTCGGTGAACCCCAAAGTGATTAACACCCCGAAGGTGGCAGCCGTGGCAGCCGATGGCATCCAATTAATTGCCATTGCGCGGGTTACCGTTCGGGCCAGCATTCAGCAACTGGTGGGGGGCGCAGGCGAAGAAACTATTTTGGCCCGGGTGGGCGAAGGTATTGTTACCTCTATCGGTTCGGCTAAGTCGCATAAAGAAGTGTTGGAGAATCCTGATAAAATTTCAAAATTGGTTTTGTCGCGTGGGTTAGATGCCGGCACCGCGTTTGAAATTCTTTCCATTGATATTGCCGATGTGGACGTGGGCGCCAACATTGGCGCGAAATTGCAAACCGACCAGGCGGCTGCCGATTTAAAAGTAGCGGAAGCAAAAGCCGAAGAGCGCAGAGCCATGGCCGTAGCGGTAGAACAGGAGATGAAAGCCAAAGCACAAGAAGCGCGGGCCAAAGTAATTGAGGCTGAGGCGGAAATCCCCAAATCTATTGCGCAAGCTTTTGTAAACGGCAACCTGGGCATAATGGATTATTACAAAATGCAAAACGTGCAGGCCGATACAGAGATGCGCCAGTCTATTTCAGGCTCCGGCAAAGGAAGCCAACCCAATACGCAGAAGTAATGCAGGGCGTGCAATCCGGCTTCGCGGCTCGCCAGAAGGTGAGCCTTTTTTTACAGACTTAATTTGATCTGGTCAGAATAAAACTTCATGCGCGAATGCGTGCGGTCCAGCAGATCAATTTTATCAATCATCGCTTTTTTGTGATTGACAAAGACTTCAATATAATCGTTGCCCAACAGGTATAAATTTATTTTATGGCGGTAATACCGGATGGCCGTAATAAACGTAGCGTGCCGGTATAACGCCTGCACCTTGTCGTCAAGCGAGCATTTTTTTAATTCCGACCACAAAACCATAGTGTGAAAATACAAAAAAGAGAAAAAACTAAATACACAAGAGGTTGAGAAGACGGGCTCAGTAGAAAAACATAAACCCAGATGATGCATGAGGGTTGCCTCATCTGCCCAAGGTTTAACCCTGACAATGAAAATCACCATGAGGTATTTTATCTTCATGGGTT
>JAFDYY010000015.1 GCA_018267195.1 Bacteroidota bacterium
AATAGAAGCGGTAACTTCCCGTATTATTAAAAGTGGTAACCGCATTAAATTGATCTCGATTGATATTGCCCAGTACGATTTGTCCTGCACTATTATTGGTTATCGTGGTAATCCCATTAAATATATTGCCACCGTTGCTGTTGTCATTGGTTGCTCCGGTTTTGGTAATATTAACTATCCCATTAAAAGTACTTCCATTAAAATAAACATCTGCGGAAGATCCGGTAACATCTGCTGAAAATAATGTACCGCTAAAAGTTACAGAAGCGGTATTAAGTGAAACGGAGGCCGGGGCACCAGAATTGGCAATAGTGCCTTTGGTAAAAACAACCGTGCCGGTCAGGGTCAGGATGTTGCCGTTCAGGTCTATCGTACCTGTATAGGATGTAATGACACTCATGCCTCCTACAGTGGGAGCAATATCGAGTGTACAATTACCATTTTTTCCACCTCCGCCATCAAATATGGCTACATCACCCGCCCCCGGCACTGAAGCCCCTCCGGCACCCCCCGAAGCAGCAGACCAATTTGCTACATTATTCCAATTGCTTGCTCCGGACGAAACCCAGTAACGGTTGGCTGCTGAAGCTTGAAAAAGCGTAAAAACAGCAAAAATGCTTGCGAGTAAAACTTTATTCATACGTATGCCTTCTATAATTCTATTGTAGAATACAAATATATCTCTCTTAATTTAAAACAACTTTATGCTCTATTTTAGAGCAAAATATTTATATCAAGTTACCGCTAACTGTAACCAAATTGCCTGAGTTACGTCTATTATCCATTGTTAACCCAACCATCGATTTGCCCCAAGTCCTATAACCATGCCTAAAATCATCGAAACCCACCACATTGCCCGTTCCTATAAAATGGGTGATAATATTGTAAATGCCCTGCAGGATATCTCTATATCAATAGACAAAGGAGAATATGTAGCTTTTATGGGTCCTTCAGGTTCGGGCAAATCTACGCTCATGAACATTGTAGGCTGCCTGGATACCCCCTCCAGCGGCACCTATATGCTTAACAACCACATGGTGAGTGAAATGACCGAAAATGAATTGGCCATGGTACGCAATAAAGAAATTGGATTTGTATTTCAAACCTTTAACCTTCTGCCACGTGCCACTGCTTTGGAGAATGTAGCGCTCCCGCTCATTTATGCCGGCTATGGCAAAGACGACCGCGATGAAATGGCGATGGCTGCGCTTGAAAGTGTGAGCCTTGCCGACCGCTACCACCACAAACCCAACGAACTCTCGGGTGGGCAGCGCCAACGGGTAGCCATTGCCCGTGCGCTGGTAAACAAGCCTTCTATTATTTTAGCCGATGAACCTACCGGGAACCTCGACTCAAAAACCTCGTACGATATCATGAATTTGTTTCAAGCCTTGCACGATCAGGGAAACACCATCATCATGGTAACACACGAAGACGACATTGCCCACTATGCCCACCGCATTATCCGCCTGAAAGACGGACTGATTGAGTGGGACCGCAAAAACGATAATATCAACCGGGGCGTGCCCATGGCGGCCGAAGCCGCTCATTGAGCTGACCTATTGAATTATCGGAGCATAATTTCCAACTTCGCTCCATGAAAATTTATACCAAGACAGGCGATGACGGCACCACCGCCCTTTTTGGCGGCCTACGGTTGCCTAAATCCGATTTGCGCATTGATGCTTACGGCACGGTGGATGAACTCAATTCTTTTCTCGGCCTCCTGCGCGACCAACCTGCTAACCATTCCCGTCAGGAAATTTTAATCGAAATACAAGATCGTCTCTTTACCATCGGGTCTATGCTGGCTACCGAGCCGGGAAACACCAAAGTAAAAATTCCTTCGTTGCATGAGAATGATATTATTTTTCTCGAAAAGGAAATTGATAAAATGGATACCGAATTACCACCTATGAAATTTTTTATTCTTCCGGGCGGGCATCCTTCGGTTTCTTTTTGCCACGTAGCACGCACCGTGTGCCGCAGAGCCGAACGTTTAGTAATTGCCCTCAACGGGCAGTTGGCTGTTGCTCCCTTAGTCATCCAATACTTAAACCGTCTTTCCGATTATCTTTTTATGCTTTGCCGAAAGCTGGCACATGAGTTGAACATAGAAGAAACTCCGTGGCGGCCACGCATGTAAACGGCTCCATCTTCAATAAATACAAGGAAACTACAGGGAGCTTTTGAAACCATTTAGTTTCCGTACGTTTGCCCTCCAAAAAAGTTATTTATACTATATGTTGACGGGTCAAGGAAAAGGAAGAGAAAAATTATTTTCTGGTTATCAGGTTTTGATCATCGCACTATTGTCGATACTTCAGTTTACAATTATTCTGGATTTTATGGTGCTCTCGCCACTGGGCGCGATCCTCATGCCGGAACTCCGTATTAGCACCGCGCAGTTTGGCTGGGTCGTTTCTGCGTATGCTTTCAGTGCAGGTGTTTCTGGCATCCTGACAGCCGGCTTTGCCGATAAATTTGATCGTAAAAAACTGTTGACTTTCTTTTACATCGGTTTCTTAATCGGCACCGTTCTTTGTGCCATTGCTCCCGATTATAATTTTCTATTAATAGCCCGCATCGTCACCGGAGTTTTTGGTGGTGTAATTGGCTCGGTGGGCTTCGCTATCATTACTGATTTATTCAAGTTTGAAGTGCGCGGACGCGTAATGGCCTTCACTCAAATGGCTTTTGCGTTGAGTCAGATTTTGGGCTTGCCCATTGGCCTGCTGCTTGCCAATAAATACGGATGGCATTCGCCATTTTGGATGATTGCTGGCTTTGGGTTAATCATTGGCGTAGTGATTGTGATTTACATGAAACCGGTAACCGAACATTTAAAGTTGAAATCTGATAGAAGCCCATTTCAACACTTGATCAAGACATTTTCAGTTCCTGATTACGCCAAAGGTTATTTGGCCACAACGCTTCTCGCTACCGGTGGATTTATGCTGATGCCTTTCGGAAGTGCATTTAGCACCAACAACCTTGGTCTTACATTAGATCAACTGCCGATGGTGTATTTGATCGTTGGTTTATGCACGGTTCCTGCTGCACCCATTATCGGGAAACTGAGCGATAAGATTGGCAAGTTCAAAGTTTTCTTTGCGGGCACTATACTCACCACTTTGATGGTTGCTATTTACACTCCTCTCGGAATTACCCCGGTCTGGCTGGTTATTGTGCTTAGTGGAACTATGTTTGTCGGAATTACCTCACGGATGATCAGTGCAGGGGCGCTAATGTCGGCCGTGCCGGCTCCCCAAGATCGGGGCGCGTTCATGAGCATCATGTCATCAGTACAACAAATTTCAGGGGGAATTGCATCGGCCATTGCAGGAGCCATTGTGTATCAAGCCCCCGATGGAAATCTGCAGCGTTATAATATTTTAGGTTATGTGGTCATCAGCACGATGATCCTTACCATTGCCATGATGTATTGGATAGACAAGCATGTAAAAACAATAATCAAGCAAGAAGTAAAACTTGAGGTGTTGGCTGAAGCCGTCTTAAAAACAAATTAAAAAATTTCAGATTTCAAATTCCAAACAGGAAAGGTTACTTTTGAATCTTTCAATTTTTAACTCTTGATTTACTATGACAGCAGAAATCCATACCCCAAAAGGCGTAATGAAAATTCAATTCTTTGAAGAAGATGCCCCTAACACGGTAAAAAATTTTATTACTCTGGCAGAAAAAGGATTTTATAACGGCCTTACCTTCCACCGTGTCATTCCGAATTTTATGATTCAGGGCGGGTGCCCCAATGGCATTGGCAACGGAGGGCCCGGCTACACCATTGATTGCGAACTTACCGGCAAAAATCAATACCACGATCGGGGGGTATTATCTATGGCACATGCCGGGCGAAACACAGGCGGCTCGCAGTTTTTTATTTGTCATACCCGGCAAACCACCTCTCATTTAGACCGCCACCACACCGTGTTTGGCAAAGTATATGAAGGCCTTGATGTAATTGATGCCATCCGAGCTGGAGATAAGATGGAAAAGATTGTCATCAAAAAAGACAGTTAACTTACATCTTTCGGTTTTTTTTCTAAAAAAAAAATTAAGTTTAAACCTGCCTTTTCCCGGTATGTCTAAAACAGGAAATCATTTTTATAAGATGAAGTGGATTTATTCTACAGGTATCGTTTTCCTAATTAGTATTATCTGGTTGGTTTATCAAGTTAATGTAATGGATAGTAAGTACAGCCGGCTAATTAATGAGGGGTCTTCTCATCTGCAGTTAATTCAGCGGCTATCCGCTAACTCTAACCGGGGGCGCATCATACTATTTCATGCCGCCCATTGTCAGGATACGACTGAGCGGAAAAAATTAATTCTCGGGATACGTGCAATAACCCAAACCAATTCGTCCATTCTAGACAGCCTCTATAAAACCAATTCTTCTCTTCCTGAGCAGGCATTAGCTGTTAACGAAGCCATTGAAATCAGAAAGAAATACAACCAGAAAGCAGATGAATACATCCGGAAGATCAACTTATCAGATAAACCACTAATTGACTACAGCCTAGACGAGCAAATGGAAGCTGCGTTTACGGAATACCAAAATAGCATTAACCGGTTATTTTTTACAAAAAATGGTTATATCCAATCCATGAACAATCAACTTACCACGGAAACACAAATTAAATCAGTATTGATCAGTGGTTTTGCCAGTTTGCCATTCGTTATTATTATTTTGCTTATCGGCATTCTTCTGGTAGAGGCACGCACTTTACTTTCTACCTTCGGGTCATAATTTTTTTACTTGCCATAAATTTGATTTAGCAACCCCGCCAGCCGAATGCCGGCACGGGATATTTGCTCTTGCACTACATTAAAATTTTTATAATTGTATGAGTAGCCTAGGTTGCCATCACCAATGGCATAAACTCTTGCCCGGAGTGCGATTGACTCATTAGCCCAGTCGTACACAGTGTTTTTTTGCCATGCTGTAATCGTTACTAAAGAAGGTTCGGTGGTAAACCCAGCCAATTCAGTAAAACTCAATTTGCTGCCATCAATCATATCGCTATCCCACACGCGGTGCAGGTTAGATTCACTTCTAAACCACTTTACTTTCACTTTGTTTCCTCCCTGATCATCGCAGCATCCTACATGGAGTGGCTGGTGTATATCGCCCACCAGGTGGATCAGCATTTTCAGGTACTCTGTTTCTTTCCTGGCATCAAGGGTGTGTAGCTTTAATGCCGATACAATCCGGTTGATGGATTCAATCACATCGCCATGCGGATTTTTGGGCGACTGTTCGTACGTTTTACCGGTTTCAATGGTCACCCAATGCCAATCGGCCGTTTGGTTGTAGGCAGAGTCGGAGCGGATCTCATCCATCCAGGCGCTTACTTCGGCCAGCGAGTGTTTATTCAGTATTTTTTCAATATTCTTTTTGGCTTTGGCTGTCAGGTGTTTTTCGGCAATCAGCGCCACAGCCCGGTGGCCGGTAGCTCCCCACCCAAAACAGAGCGTTATGGAAGTAGCCGTACAAAAACAAAATGCGAGGATCGTTTTCATAGTTTAATTTTTTTGTAAAGATGAGCAGATGAACGAGAACGACCATTTATTAATCATAAATTTTAAATTTTTAAATTTGACAACTGTACCTGTATGAGAACGATTAAAATATCGGCCCTGTTAGTAGCCAATCAATTGGATATGAAGGGCATAAAAACGTTTCTGGATTTAAAACCTTTGGCCGATTCCTCCTCGGAACTTCTCTATGGTTTTGGAGGCGATAAATATCAATACTATTTCAATTATGGAGTAGTAGCCTTTGCCGGGCATTCGGACGATGAAATAAAAGTGGCCATCCGCACCATCTTACCTTACCAAAAAAGCCCCAACCCGCAAGGGCTGCGCGATGACCACGAGGTGAGTATGCAGGAAGGCGACATGGAATTTGAATTTGACCGTGTTATGGTAAACCGGTTGGACGATAAAGTATTACGTATTGCCATGTTTAACCTGGCCCAATCGGTAGCCCTGGATTATTATCATAGCGTATCTGAAAATTTGCTGACTGAAATACGCGGTTTTTCGCGCGACCTGGAAACCACCGGCAACCTTAACATAAACCGCACCAACATGCTGCGGTTTATAGGCAAAGCGCTCAACACTCAAAATGATATTGCCGATAATATCTACATTTTTGATGCCCCCGATCAGGTATGGGATGACGAATACCTCGATAAGTTGCACAAAGGGCTGATGAAACATTTTGATTTGCGACTGCGCTTTAGCGAAATAGAATACACCTTGCGCATCATTGAAGATAACCTCAGCATTTTCAGGGAGATTTCTAATCAGCGCACCAGCACCATGCTGGAGTGGATCATCATCATCCTTATCTTAGTGGAAGTACTTAATTTATTTATTTCAAAAATTCTGTAGCGGCAACCGGTATGTCGAACCGTCATAATTTTTTTTTAAACTTCGATATTGAGGCCCAACCCGATGACATTACCTGCGGCCCCACTTGTCTTCATGCGCTCTACCAATATTACCATGATGGCATCTCGCTGAAGGAAGTAATTAACGAAGTAAAAAGTTTAAAAACCGGTGGCACCTTGGCCGTTATGCTGGGCAACCATGCTTTGAAACACGGATACCACGCTCACATCTATACCTACAACCTGAATATTTTTGATCCTTCGTGGTTTTCATTGCCTTCTAAAAAAATGGCACAAAACCTGAAGAAACAAATGCATTATAAATTTAGGAGCAAGCGGTTGCAAATTGCATCCAAAGCGTATATCAAATTTTTAGAGGCTGGCGGGAAATTGTTATTGAACGAGTTGGATGAGGAACTGATAAAAAAGTACCTGCGAAAATCCATTCCCATATTAACCGGGCTGAGCGCCACGTACCTTTATGGAAATATGCGAGAGATTCCCCGCAACAATAAGTTCGACAGTATTCGCGGAGAGCCCGTGGGGCATTTTGTAATTATCAATGGGTTTGATGAAGCCACTAATATGGTTTACCTGGCCGACCCCATGAACCCCAACCCGCTAAAAAGTCAGTATTATAGCGTAACTTTCGATCGGCTCATCAACAGCATCATGTTGGGAATAGTAACGTACGATGCCAACTTGCTGATCATCGAACCAAAAAAATAAAATTCAAAATCTGCCAACGAACAACCCGTGCCCAAACTCATCATTGTTGAGAAACCGGAAACCTGGAACTTTGGCTTGCACGAGGTAGAAGTCATTTCGGCCGACCGCTACATTGCCGATGAGTCATTTCAAACGGCAAAAAATATTAAGCTGCTCAATCTTTGCAAGTCGTACCAATACCAAAGCGAAGGATACTATGTATCGCTGCTGGCCGAAGCGCGCGGCCACAAAGTGCTGCCCGAGGTTTCTACCCTGCAGGATATGCGCTTTCCCTCCATCTTGCGCGAAGACTCGTTAGATTTCGATTTGCTCATTCAAAACACGCTTAAAAACGAAACCACCGACCGGGTTGAGTTTAATATCTATTTTGGGCAAGCCCGGCAAGAAAATTTCGACCGGCTGGCACAGCAACTTTTTCAAATGGTGCAAGCGCCTTCCCTGCGCGCGGTATTCTCTCAAAAAAATAAATGGCGCCTGCAAAGCATCCGGCCTATTAACTTAAACGAAGTGCCCGAAGCAGACCGGCCGTTGCTCATCTCCGCCTTAGAAAAATATTTGTTGCGCAAGCGCGATTTCCGACCCGATAAAAAGAAGTATGATCTGGCCATTCTTACCAATGCCGAAGATAAAAATCCGCCTTCAGACGACCGCGCCCTAAAACGGTTTTACCGGGCTTCGCTCGAAGCCGGCTTCAATACCGAATTCATCACCAAAAACGATATTGATAAACTCATTCAATACGATGCGCTATTCATCCGCGAAACTACTAATGTTAACCATCACACTTTTCGGTTTGCCAAAAAAGCCCACTCGCTCGGCCTGGCCGTAATTGATGATCCGGATTCTATTCTGAAGTGTACCAACAAAGTGTATCTGCACGAGTTGCTAAATGCCCACAAAATTCTTACGCCTAAGTCGGTGGTAATCTCAGAAGAAAGCTGCAACAGCTTATCGGCAAAAATGTCGTTCCCCCTGATTTTAAAACAACCCGATGGGGCTTTCTCGAAAGGTGTTTTTAAAATTGATTCAGAAAAAGAGTTTAAAAAGATATGCCCCACCATGTTCGATAAATCGGATTTGCTGGTAGCGCAAGAATTTCTTCCCACTAAATTCGATTGGCGGGTAGGCGTTATTAACAACCAGGTGATTTATGTTTGCAAATACTTTATGGCTACCAAGCATTGGCAAATCATTAACTGGGGTGCCAACAAACAAAAATCGCGCGAAGGCGATGTAGAGTCCATCCCCATAGACCAAGCCCCGAGCGGTTTGCTGAAAACTGCCCTGAAGGCTACCTCGCTTATTGGCACGGGCTTGTATGGTGTAGATATGAAAGAAGTGGACGGCAAGTTTTATGTGATCGAAATTAACGACAACCCAAATATAGATGCCGGCATTGAAGATAAAATTCTGAAAGACCGATTGTATGCCATCATCATGGAAGTATTTTTAGAAAAAATAAAATCTATTAAATGAGCCAGCGATTACACTTGTTTCAGGGCTACGGCATCGAACTTGAATATATGGTGGTGGATCAAACCACATTAGCGATAAAACCCATCGTTGATGAACTTCTGAAACAGGAACTGGGCACCATCGGCAGCGATTTTGAAAACGGCATGGTAACGTGGAGCAACGAATTAGTGCTGCACGTAATAGAGTTGAAATCCACCCGGCCCGAACTTAACCTGAATGTATTAGAGAATGAGTTTGCCGATAACATCAAACACATAAATACCCGGTTAGAAAAATGGAACGCCATGCTTATGCCTACGGCTGCTCATCCCATGATGAACCCCCTGGCCGAAACCAAACTCTGGCCGCACGATAACAACGAAATTTATTTTTTGTATGATCAAATTTTTGGTTGCCAGGGGCACGGCTGGAGCAACCTGCAAAGCACCCACCTAAACCTTCCGTTTTACGATGACGAAGAATTTGCCAAACTGCATGCGGCCGTACGGATTATTTTACCCATTCTGCCCGCCCTATGCGCCAGCTCTCCTATCCTCGATGGAAAATTAACTGCTCTATTGGATACCCGCCTCGCTTTTTACAAAACCAATCAATCTAAAATTCCGTCCATCACCGGGCGGGTTATTCCCGAAGCCGTGTTCTCTAAGCGCACCTACATCAATACTATTTACGAGAAAATTAAATCGGACCTACAGCCCTACAACACATCGGGAATATTAGATCCGGTATGGGTAAATTCGCGCGGAGCTATTCCTCGTTTCGATCGCGGCTCCATCGAAATCCGGATTATGGATGTGCAGGAGTGCCCCTCTGCAGACCTGGCCATTGTGGCTCTCGTTACCGAACTCCTCAAAGCTCTCGTCTCAGAAAAATTTATTAGTATAGAAGAGCAGGTGAAAATAAAAACCGATACGTTGGTAACTATTTTTGATCAGTGCATTGAACAAGGCATGCAAACTGAAATTACCAACGAAGACTATTTAAAAATCTTTGGCGAATCCGGTTCGCTTACGGCTCAGGCATTGTGGAGAAAATTAACTGAGCGCCTGACCGGCATCTCTCCTTCCTTGGAACCGTGGAAGAAATCAATTTTGGATACCCTTATCGCTGAAGGCAATCTGGCCGAGCGCATCCGGTATGCCTTAGGTGCCGATCCGTCTGAAGAAACCATTAAAAAAATATACCGGCAGTTGTGTGGCTGTTTGGCTCAAAATAAAATGTTTCTGACCTAAGAAAGAATGAACCGGCTGAAAGCATGGATTAGAAATTTCTTCGGCTTTTCGCGAACCGAAATCAATGCCTTCCTCATCTTGTTGCCGCTCATGTTCCTTCTTATTTTTTCCGAACCGGTGTACCGGTATTGGTTTGTTCGGCAACCACAAGATTTTTCAACCGAAGCCAGCGAACTTGATAGCCTGATAGCCACCTTTCATTGGCCCCCAAAAGACAGTCTGGCTATGGAAAACTTACCACGTCAAAAAATGATTCGATTTAATCCAAACCAGGTCACAAAAAATGAATTGATCCAACTTGGATTTAACAACTTAACGGCCAACCGTCTGATCAACTACCGTAGCCAAGGTGGAAAGTTTTACCAACGAACCGATTTACTGAAAATCTATGGTATGGATACTCTACTGTATCGAAAAATATATTCATACATTGATCTGCCTGATCAAACTCCGGCAAAGCCCGACTCCAGGCGGGCTACTCAAGAAAATGTTGTTCCTAAAAAATTTAATTTAAATCAGGCCGACACTACGCAACTTATCACTGTTTATGGCATCGGATCAAAACTCTCCAAACGCATCATCAGCTACCGGGAAAAACTGGGCGGGTTTATTTCAGCCGGCCAACTACACGAAGTGTACGGGCTGGATTCGGCCGTAATTCAAGAACTGAAAAGAAAAATATATATCGAAGATTTATTCGTACCTCATCAATTAGACATTAATCAGGCTTCCGAAAAAGAATTAGGGCAGCACCCGTATATCAAATACAAATTGGCCAAAGTAATTTATACGTACCGGTTTCAGCACGGGAAGTTTAAGTCGGTAGATGAACTGAAAAACATCTCTATTCTTGACGAGTCCACCTTTAAAAAAATTAAACCTTACCTCACGGTAAATTCAGATTTTGGCAACTGATCAGACCAAAAAATTATTAACCACTTTTCTGCGAAGGCTCAGCAACCTCAGTAGCAGGAACCGGTCGTTGCTTTTACTGAAGCCCTCCGAGGCATTTGTTGATTTGCATCATTTCAGTTTCCTCAATGGTTTAAAATCTTTTCACCTTATCGAGTCGCTACTCAATGAAAAAGACAGCGTATTGTGCCCGGTGGCCGATTCGCGGATGGAGGCTTCCAACCTGGGCAGCCGGATGCTAAAAAAACTACAACGGCACGATCGGTTTTATTTTGACGAACGTGGCGTTCGCGATTTACACGTAGGCTGGCCCATGGTGCACGGAAAATTTTTTGATAACACTTGCGTGCGATGTCCGTTGTTGTTTTTTCCCGTATCCTTAGAAATAAAAAATGATAAATGGAGGTTGGCCTTCCGCCCGGAAAGCGAAATTACATTTAACAAATCGTTTCTGTTGGCTTATTCATTCTACAACCAAAGGCCGGCAGACGAAGGGTTGCTCAACCAATCGTTTGATGAGATAGACCGGGAGGCCACTTCTTTTATTACCTCTCTTTACCGGTTGCTCGATAGCAGTTTAGTCGAATTAAATTTTAATACTGATTTGTTCAGTCCATTGCTTACATCTTTTGCACCCTTTACAAAAAAAGAATTTGATGAAACCCATCGCACGGGCGAACTGAAATTATTTCCGGAAGCCGTACTGGGGTTATTTCCTCAGGCTGGCTCTACGCTGGTGCCCGATTATCACCATCTCATTAAGGAAGATACGTTTGCCGATCTCGAAGCATTTTTTTCGCGTCACCAACCTGCACGTCCTCCCTCCGACCGTTTTATTTCTACGGTGCGTGAAGAAAAAATGTATTCTATTTTCCCGGCCGATATCTGGCAAGAAAATGCACTGAAAGCATCAAAGATCGGCCATTCGCTGGTTGTGCAAGGCCCGCCCGGCACCGGCAAATCGCAACTCATTGCCAACCTCATCAGCGATGGTATTGCCAACGGCAAACGTATATTGCTGGTATGCCAAAAGAAAGTTGCGCTGGAGGTAGTTTACAACCGATTGAAAGAAAAAAATCTGGAAAAATTTCTGGCAATGGTACATGATTTTAAGAACGACCGGGCGGGTCTGTTTAAAAAAATAGCCGAACAGATTAACCGAACAGACGAATACAAGGCAAGCAGTATTACCCTCGATGCGATTCAGCTCGACCGGAAGTTTCTTCAGGTAAGCAAGCGCATAGATCAGATTACCGAAGAGCTTGAGCACTTTCGCAGTGTGTTGTTTAACGAAAGTGAATGTGGCCGTAGCATTAAAGAACTGTACCTGCAATCTTCACCGGCTCATGCTACCATCTCCTTAACGCACGAATATTTTCATTTTAACTACCACCATCTCGAGGTGTTTCAGCAAAAACTGAAGCAATATATTTTTTATGCCGGGCTATTTGATCGCAGCGATTATATACTGAAAAACAGAGTTTCCTTTGCCGGTTTTACCATGGGCGATTTGCCCCGGCTACACCAATCTATAGACGAAGTATTTGCTACGATAGAAGAAACAAAAAATAATCTGGCAAAAATACTGGGGATTACACCCGACTGGGAGCTGCTTCACCGGCTGTACCTTACCACCGATGCCCTAAAAGAATTGGCCCATCTCATTCAAGATGAATTCGTTTTTTTATACACCAAAAAAATGCTGCCATTCAAAAGTGCTGAAACCAACTCGCTGGGGTTGTTAAACCTGGAGCGGATGATGAATGATTGTTTCCGGCACGAAGGGGTGGAAACATCCGTGGCCTCATCTATGTTGGGGCATTTTCAAAAAGCCTTGCACCGGGCCATGAAAGCGCGGAAAGGAGTCTGGGGTTGGCTGCGATGGCAATTATTTTCCAAAGATAAAGTACTCATTACACGAGCCCTGGTTTCTAACGGACTAACCAACAGCAAAGAAGATTTTATAATGCTGGAAAAAAAATTAGACCAACGGCTAAACCTGGAACACAATCTGTCGAAGTTGAGAGCCAAGGGCTGGCTGGTCAATATTCCGGTTTCATTTCAAAAACAAGATTTTGAAAATTGGTTTCGCGATCAGCAAAAGGCCATCCGGGCGAAACAAGTTTTCAATTCAATCCGGGGATTAAAAAACATCATTAACCCGGTTCACTTGTCACACGCTGAATGCCTCTGGCGCTTGCAAAACCTGATTAATACGCTCTTTTTTTTAGAATCAAAACTGAAATTATGGACAACTTACTTATCGGCCAAACAAATAGAGTTACTGGCTACCGATAAAAATTCGACCGCAGCCTTTCAGTCTGCCCTGCAATCTGACTTTGACTCGCTCTACGAGTTTGACAAACTACTCCTGACGTTTTCGGATACCGAACAGGCAACTTTAAAAAAGCTAAAAGAAAAAACATCTGATCGGCACGAGTGGCCGGCTCTATTTTTAAACAGTCTGGCACTGAGTTGGATCAACCACATCGAAGCAAAGTATCCGGAGTTGCGAATGGTCTCATCCGGAAAAATACAACGGTTAGAAAACGAACTCCAAGATGAAATTATAACCAAGCAGGCACTGAGTGCTGAAATTTTATTGCTGCGTGCCCGCGAGCGCATCACTTCCGACCTCACCTTTAACCGACTAAACAACCGCGTTACCTACCGCGATTTACTACACCAAACCACTAAGAAGAAAAAGAGCTGGCCCATACGAAAAATCGTTACGGAGTTTAAAGAAGAAGTATTTAATCTCCTGCCCTGCTGGATGGCCTCTCCCGAAACCGTGAGTACCATTTTCCCGATGGATGAAATTTTTGATCTCGTTATTTTTGATGAAGCCTCTCAATGTTTTGCCGAGCGGGGTATCCCGGCATTGTATCGTGGCAAACAAACCATTATTGCGGGCGACAACCGGCAATTGCGGCCAGGCGATTTTTATCAAGCCCGGTGGCAGGAGGATGAATGGGAAGAACCCGATGCCGAAGTAGAATCGCTTCTGGAATTGGGCGAGCGGTATCTCTTTTCGCTCCGGCTAAATGGCCACTACCGAAGCCAGTCGGCAGAATTAATTAATTTTTCAAATCACTATTTTTATGATAACCAATTGGTAATGCTGCCCGACTTCCATCAGGTAAACAAACGCGAGCCGGCAATAGACTACTTAAAGGTGGGTGGTATTTGGGAAGACCAGACCAATGTGGTGGAGGCGCTAACTATAGCCAATTTGGTTTTAACAATCCTGAAAAACCAACCCGGAAAAGAAATTGGCATCATTACATTCAATGCGCCCCAACAGGCCTTGATTTTGGATGTGCTTGAAGAAAAACAGAACGAATCTGCCTGCCGTATTCCGGAGAATATTTTTGTAAAAAATATAGAAAATGTGCAGGGCGATGAACGCGATGTAATTATTTTTTCAGTAGGGTATGCGCCCGACAAAGAGGGGAAATTACGGGTGCAGTTTGGCAGCCTGAATCAATCAGGCGGAGAAAACCGGCTCAATGTGGCCATCAGCCGGGCGCGCGAAAAAATAATAGTTGTAACCAGTATATGGCCTGAAGAACTAGACGTGGCCCACACCCTTAACCAAGGACCCAAATTATTGAAAAGCTATTTACAATATGCACAGGAAATTTCTGCAAAAAATATTCAGCCACTGATTCCTGCCAAACCGATAGCCGGATTTTCGCAGCAATTAAAAAATAAAATACTGGCTTCGCCTATGGGAAAAGAATGGGTTGAAAATAAATTTCCATGGCAAGACCTCACCTGCTACCACGATGGGCGCGTTCAGCAGGCATTATTTACCGATGACCAACTATACTTTGAAAGTTTATCGTCTAAAGCTGACCATGCCCTTACCCCCTTGTTGCTAAAAATAAAAAACTGGCCTTACCAAAGAGTGTATAGCCGGAATTATTGGGCGAATCCAAAAAAATTTTGGAATGATCTGAATAGCTAAACCATGTGCTACCGTTCTTTTTTGTGCCAAATTAAAAATGTATTGGTTAACAAAAGTAATGCTAACGTAATGTAAGATACTTTTTCAGGAAGGGTTCCTTGAAACCCTTCGTTTATCCCGTTATACGTTCCCCACAAAATAAAGAGAATATTACCTGCCACTGCGCCCCCGGAAAGTAACCTGATTATAGAAGACCTAATTTTCATCTATTGCCCGTAATTAATTGAACTTAGAATTTATTTTTTTATGATATTAATTTCTCCTTCGGTTTTAGAAAGACAAACCACGCACCGCCATATACCCCATAACAATAACCACGATCGCCCCCATCACGATAAGCCAGCGCGGGTGTTTATAGCCGCCCAGCAATTCGTTTCGGAAAGAAGCCAGCAAAATAATGGCCAACGAAAAGGGCAAAATTAATCCATTGATGGCTCCGGCCGCAATCAGTAATTTTACCGGCTCACCTACAATTAAAAAAATAACTGTTGAGAAAAGGATAAAGCCGATAATTATCTGGCGGAAGTATTTTTCTGTTATCTGATGATAATGCCGGATAAAAGAAACTGAGGTAAATGCAGAACCAACTACTGAAGTAATGGCTGCGCTCCACAGCACTAAACCAAAAATGTGGTAGCCCACTCTACCGGCTGCACTTTCAAAAACCACTGCGGCCGGGTTTTGGCGGCCCAGCGAAACGCCTTGCCACACAATCCCTAACGCTGCGATAAACAAAACGGTACGCATAAGGGATGCAATGAGGATGGCTGAAACCGAACTTTTAGAAATCCGGTTTATATTTTCTTTTCCTGAAATTCCCGCCTCCAGCAACCGATGAGCCCCGGCAAAACTAATATACCCACCCACCGTGCCCCCCACAATTGTTAAAATTACCAGTTCATCTATTCGATCAGGAAAAAAAGATTTGACAACAGCCTCTGCCATGGGCGGATGCGATTCAAAAGCTACCCATAAAGTAAGCCCGATCATTACAAAGCCCAGTACTTTAGTAAAAATATCCAGAGCCTTGCCAACTTCTTTAACCGAAAAAATAATGGCAGCAATACCCGCACTAAAGATGGCTCCGGTTGCTACGGTGCAGCCTGTTAGTACCTGCAACCCCAAGCCGGCACCGGCAATATTGCCGATATTAAATGCCAACCCTCCTAAAAAAATCAGACCCGACAAAATATAGCCCGCCCCGGGAAAAATCCGGTTAGCCAGGTCTTGAGCATACAGTTTACTGGCGCCAACGAGCCGCCAGATATTTAGTTGTGCGCCTATGTCGAGCAGAACAGAAATTAAAATCACAAAACCGAAACTGCCTTTAAGCCGTTCGGTAAAAGCAGTAGTCTGAGTAATAAATCCGGGGCCGATAGCCGAAGTGGCCATCAGGAAAGCAGCCCCAACCAAAGGCCCTGATAGAAATTTTTTTTTCATCGTGGTGGGTCTAATTTTTTACGGTTCAGGTTAAAGTTTGGATTTGCACTCCTTCGTTCATCAGTCCGTTATGAATAAGTTGGGCCAGCACCAGCGCTTGTGGGCCGTCTCCATGCAGACAAATAGTATCGGCTGGCAAAGAAATAGAATGGCCATTCGCAGCACAAACTTTATTTTTGGTAACCAGATCAATAACCTGCTGTAATACTTGCGGGGGGTCGTTAAGGAGTGCGTTGGGTTGTGTGCGGGGCGTAAGTGAGCCATCGGGTTGATAGGTCCGGTCGGCAAATACTTCATGAGCTGTTTTTAAATTTAGCTTTTGCGCCTCGGCAATCATTACACTTTGAGCTAAGCCATACAAAATTAATTGGCTATTAAATTCTTTGATGGCCTTGGCAATAGCCTGAGCAAGCCCGGCATCTTTAGCCGCCATATTGTAGAGCGCTCCGTGCGGTTTTACATGATGAAGTTGAGCCCCTAATGGTTGGGCTATTTGGTTAATCCGATAAAGTTGGTCCATGACCAATTGTGTTACTTCGCTGGACGGGAGAAACATGTTGGTGCGTCCAAAATTTTTCCTGTCAAGAAAAGAAGGGTGCGCTCCAACCGCCACTCCTTGTTGCAGGCAAAGATCGATCACATACTTCATCTCATCTTCATCCCCCGCATGATAACCACAGGCAATATTGGCCGAACTGATCCAGGGCATCAGAGCCCGGTCGTTTCCGGTTCCTTCACCCAGATCGCAGTTAATATCTACCCTACGTGTATTTTGAATTGGCATGAATTAATAAGTCTGAAGGTGGCAACTTTGTTTCAATTCGGCAAGTTTGAAAGTGAAGGAGTTGCTCCTTCAAATAGAAGCAGAATGTATTCAGATTCGTATATTAGGAACCATTTAGAATGTATTCTATGAAAACAGATACCCTCCACGAACTTCGCACGAAAGGATTGCTGGATGCCTCCCAATTTGAAAAAATAGAGACCGTCTATTCCAAAAAAATATTTTCTGTTTTTTATGAACTACGAACCATTCTTTATTTAGGGGTTCTTCTTTTTAGTTCCGGCATCGGCCTTCTTATTTATAAGAACATCGGGCAGATAGGGCATTATGTAAGTCTATTTTTATTGTGCATGACCACCCTAGGTTGTTTTTATTATGTATTCAAAAAAAGATTAGTTTATTCCAACGAAACAGTAAAACAGCCCACCCCATATTATGACTATGTGGTATTGCTGGGATGCCTTCTTTTTATCAGTGGGCTGGGTTATGCTCAGTTTCTTTTTGGCTTTTTAAATGAATCTATTCAGGAAATAACGCTCATTACTTCGGTGTTTTTCTTTTTTATGGCCTATCGGTTTGATCATGCCGGAGTACTCTCGCTTGGCATCACGGCTTTGGCTTCTTTTTGGGGACTTCGTGTTTCTCCGCAGCAATGGAGCAGCAGCGAACTGATTTCGCACGCTAATTTAAAAGTAGCCGCTCTTATTTTTGGAATGACGGTTTCGCTTATCGCAGTATTACTCGACAAAAAGAAAATAAAAACGCACTTTACTTTTACCTACCTAAACTTCACTTGTCTGATCTATTTTACCGGAGCCATGGCAGGCGTTTTTAGCTCATCAGAAAATAACCTTTTCATACTAGCCACTTACCTGGGGTGTGCAGGAGCCGTATATTTAGCATTTTTAAAAAAATCTTTTTTATTTTTATTGTATGCCTTTGTAATGGGATACATCGTTACTACGTATTTCATAACAGATTTAATTTTGAGAAGCTCCGTAGTACTTTGGTTTTTCTATTTAATAGCTTCGTGTGTCAGTTTTGTCTGGTTTATCATTCGTTACAAAAACTTTTTTAAACGCCACGCATGAAATCCGTTTACAACGCTAACTGGCTACACAATCTTACTCTTGTAAAAGAAGCCAACCGCTGGCGAAAACAAGGCTGGATTACCCACGAACAATTTGATAAAATCTCATCAGCCTACTCCTCTTCTTTTTATCATCCTAATTTTTTTATTCGCCTGGTACTTTTTGTCGCTACCCTCATTGCCTTATCAGGAATAACCGGTTTGTTGGGTCTGGCGTTTGTTAATACGGGGCGAATCGTTATTTCCGTATTGTGCATTTTTTATGGAGTTATTTCCTGGTTTATACTGGAAACTGTTTTTGTGCACGCCCAACGTCATTATAAGTCAGGCGTCAATGAAGCCTTGCTGTACCACTCGGCCGGGTTTATCATTGGCGGAATAGCCGGTCTGGTAAATGCAAACCTGTATGTTGTACTGGCCGCCTGCGTTTTAGTTTTTGCCTGGGCTGCCCTCCGGTTTATAGATTTGATCTCCACGGTTGCTGCGTGGGGGTGTCTTGGCTTCTTTATTTTTTATTTACTCTACAACACAGGCGAAGAGGCCCGTCTGATTATCCCTTTTATTATGATTCTGCTTTTTAGCGGATTTTATTTTTTGATTTTAAAGCTCCAAGAAAAAAAAGGAAACGAAGAATGGAAAAATTGTTTTACCCTTTCGGAAACTTTCTGTTTATTGACCATCTACGCAGCCGGAAATTATTTTGTCGTTCGCGAACTGAGTATTTCGCTGATGTCTCTTTCGCTACAAGAAGGTGAAGACATTCCGTTGGCCTGGTTATTTTATTTTCTTACTATAACCCTTCCGTTGATCTACCTCTATTTCGGCATTCAAAAGAAAAATATCGTACTGATCCGTGTGAGTTTGGTTGTGCTGGCGTGTGCCGTGTTTACATTCAAATATTATTTCAGTCTTGGTCATTATGAAATTACCCTCACATCGGCCGGAATTATTCTATTAGGTATAGCCGGATGGTTATACCGCTATCTTAAAACACCCCGACACGGATATACGGCCGAAAATATTTTATCAGAAAAATGGGGAAGCTCCCACATTAGCGCGTTCATTATTTCGCAAACAATGGGTGGGAACAAAGCACCTGAGTCGGCTGAAGACGGAGGTTCTTTCGGGGGCGGAGGATCGACCGATCGTTTTTGATTTCAACGCATCAGGTTTAGTTGGAGGCGGCAACTTTGTTTTAATTCGGCAAGGTAAGTATCGCGATCATGCCACAGATTTTCAGCTTCGGAGAAAGAGAGCCACTTAAAATAAATTTTTTCGCCCGGCAAGCACTGAGCCAGTTTAGGCAAATCAGCCTGTATTACCGAAGCTATGCGAGGGTACCCGCCCGTGGTTTGGCTATCGGCCATCAGCACTACCAAATTGCCATCCGGTAAAAGCTGAACCGTACCTACCTCTACGGGCGATGATACCAACTCTCTTTTTTCTTTCACAGAAAGGAGCGGGCCATACAGCCGGTAGCCCATGCGGTTGCTCTGCAAGGAAACACCAAATTCTCCGGAAGAGAAAATTTGCCGGGAGGATTCAGAAAGCCAATCGGTTTCAATGGATGGCATACACCGGATTTCGTTAGGGAGAGAATAAAATTGATTGAGTGACATAACGGATACACTCCACGGCAGGCTTCCTGTTTCATCGGCCGAATAATTTGTTTCGGCCTCTACCACATCGTTGGTTTGTAAAATACGCCCTTGGTATCCTCCTCTTTTTGCACTCATGTTAGTGGTGCAACTCCCCAACCATTCTTCAGCTTTCCATCCGCCTTGCACAGCCAGATAGGCCCAAGTGCCACCGGTTGTTTTTGCCAGCCTCAACAAGGTGTTTGCTTTTACTTTAACCGGGCGCCATAGCGGAAATAATTTATTATTCAGATACAGTTCAAACCCTTTTCCGGTGGCGCTGATCAATAAATCATGAAGAATTAAAATTTGCGATGAAGAGTAGCCCAACTCCATGACAACCTGGTCGCCCTCATTGCCAACCAAAAAATTAGATACTTTCATCGCTACTGTATCCATGGCTCCGCCTGCCCCAATGCCCCACCTTCGGTAGCCTTTTCGCGGGTCAGCTACCAACGTAGTAATCATGGCAGGCTTGATCATTTTAATACTCATTCAAAGCATTAAATTCATTTTGTGAGACAGCAAAAAAAAATATTTCATCACCGGCCTTGAGCAAGGCGGGCGGATTTTTTAGGGTATCAAAAATTTTTAAGGGCGTTCGCCCGATCAGTTGCCAGCCGCCCGGAGAAGACTGCGGATAAATACCGGTTTGAAACCCCGCTATCCCCACACTCCCGGCCGGCACGCAGGTGCGCGGAGTAGCTTTTCGGGGTGCCGCTATGCGCGCATCAACCATGCCCATATAGGGAAAGCCGGGCAAAAAGCCGAGCATAAAAACGCGGTATTGCACAGCCGTGTGGATGGTGATAATTTCTTCTATTTTTAACTGCTGCTGATCGGCCAGCGCGGGTAGGTCTTCCCCGTCATACAATACCGGGATTTTAATTTTTCTTCTTTCAGAAAAAGTGTTGGCCGGTAATCGGTTCATTAAATTTTTCAGAAACCCTTCTACAAAAGAGAGAGCGGGAAGCGGGCTGGCTTTCGACAGTTCCGATCTATTAAAATAAACCGCCAGCGAAGCATAGGCCGGAACAGATTCGATAAATCCGGGAAAAGGAGTTTGCGCAAGCAGCCGATGGAGTTCAATTACCCGATCGTTAATTTCAAAATCAATTTTATTGGCAAAAGAAATAAGTACGACTTCTTCATTTAAGAACGAAATGGTGTACTGATCTTTCATCGGGTATGGAAATAAAAACTACTGCACAGAAAACCGATAAATTGTTTTTTGCCGGTACACTTGACCCGGTTTTAAAACCGTGGTTGGAAAATGAGAGTGATTGGGTGAATCGGGAAAATGCTGGGCTTCCAAACAAAAGGCCGATCGGTATTCGTATTTTTTGTTGCCTTTCCCCACATCTGTTCCATCTAAAAAATTTCCTGAATAAAATTGCAATCCGGGTTCGGTTGTCCAAACTTCCATTACCCGACCGCTGGCCGGCTCCCTCACCCGGGCAGCCAAGGATAATTCATTTTCTTTTTTGTTCAACACCCAGTTGTGGTCGTACCCCTTCCCCCATTTCAGTTGTTCATCGGGTAGATGTATGTAGCTTCCTATTTTATGAATCTGTAAAAAATCGAATGGTGTGCCTTTCACTTTTCGCCATTCACCCAGCGGAATCAATGTAGAATCTACCGGGCAAAATGCATCGGCATTAATCATCAATTCATGATTAAGGATGGTTTCGCTGCCGGCCCCGGCCAAATTAAAAAATGAATGATGGGTTAAATTGAGTATCGTTTCCTGATCGGTCGTAGCTTCGTAATCAATGATCAGTTCATTGTGGTGGGATAAGGTGTAAATTACTTTTACCGATAAATTTCCAGGGTAGCCTTCTTCTCCGTCTTGGCTTTGGTAGTTCAGTTCCAATTTATTTTTATCAATCGGGCGGGCGTGCCAATATACCTGATGAAATCCGTGAGGGCCACCGTGCAAGGCGTTCGTTCCGTTATTTGTATTGAGCTGATACGATTTTCCATTTAGAGAAAATTTTCCTTTAGCTATACGGTTGCCATACCGGCCGATTAGAGCCCCAAAGTATGGATTACCCGAAAGGTATTGATGGAGCGAATCGTAGCCCAGCACCACATCGTCCGGCTTTCCGTTTTTGTCGGGCACAAAAAGCGAAATAATTTTTCCTCCATAGTTCGTTACTTCCATCGTTATCCCGGAAGTGTTGCTCAGATGATACAACTTAAGCGAATCAGAAACAGCAATAGACATGGAAGGTTGATTTCGTTGATTAGAGCAAGATAACAGAAAGCAAATCCAAGTAGTTAGAAAATAACTTACGGATCGGGAAAATGAGCACACCGGTGAGCCAATCAGGAAATAAAATCAGCAAACGCTTTTACAAATCCTTTCATTTCATCTTCGGTGCCAATGCTAACACGGCACCATTCTTTGTGTTGGTAAT
Source organism: Bacteroidota bacterium (assembly GCA_018267195.1). Lineage (GTDB taxonomy): Bacteria > Bacteroidota > Bacteroidia > Cytophagales > Cyclobacteriaceae > ELB16-189. The sequence continues at coordinate 22,110 of JAFDYY010000015.1, forward strand.
CCCAGATGCGCATAATGTAGCCACGTTCTTCCATTTTACTGAGAATTGTCTTGCCCTCTTTGGCTGCAGGGAAAAACACAAAATTGGTTAGTGTCTTTCCGTAGAATACTTTGTGTTGATCCAGGTAGTCGGTCAGCACTTTTCTTGCCACTGTATTTTTATGGCGCACCATGGTCATAAATTCTTCATCGTCCAAGCTGGCTTTGGCCGCTGCAATGGCCGTTTGGCTATATGGAAAATCTCCGCTATAGGTAGAGATTTTTTTGATCAGGTCGGGTTTGGCCACCAGATAGCCCAAACGCAATCCGGCCAGGCCATAGATTTTTGAAAACGTACGCGACACTACTACGTTCATATCTTTTTTTACCAACTCTACCATTGAGCTTTGCCGAGAGGGCTCCAAAAATTCTAAGTAGGCTTCATCGGAATAGACCGGTACTTTTTTGGATACTTCTTCACAAAAAGATCTTACTTTATTCCAATCTACCAATGTGCCGGTGGGGTTATTGGGGTTGCAGATAAAAACTAATTTGGTATCGTTCTTTACGGCTGCCGCCAGTGCCTCGTAATTGTACTCCAGATTTTCGTTCATGTCCACCTTATCCCACACGGCATTAAACACCTGAGCATAATTCATCAGCAAGGGAAAGGTGGGGAAGCCCGATGCGATGCGGCCGCCTTCTAATCCAAAGGCGGTGGCTGTCTGGCACAACAAATCGCTGGAACCCGCACCTACATGAATGTGATCAACGGTTACTCCTTCTTTTTTTGCCAGGATGGATTTCAGTTCACCGATGGCCGCAAACGGATACCGGTTCCCTTCCGACAAAATCTGCATCACGGCCTCGCGTGCTTTAACGGATGGACCATACGGGTTTTCGTTAGACCCCAAACGGATTTTGCCCGGGCCGGCCGGATTCATATAAGCAACTTCTGCCCGGCTCATGGGCGAAGCCCGAAGCTGATCAAACAAAGACGTGGAAGCTACCAAACCAGCCGAAAGAGCGGCTGTCGATTTAAACCAGTTTCTGCGCGAAATTTTCGAATCCATACAATCGGCATTTAGTTGAAAGCCAACCGAAGGTAACAAAAAGAAAAATAAAAAAATTACCGACACTACTCTTACTATTGAACCCTACTCGCGGTTTCTTTTCTGGTAGGTGCTCTGATAGACTATCCCTGTAATGACCGAAAGAAATATAAACCCAAGAGTCCACAGCAGCTTTGCCAAGGGTTCGCGTTTGGTATTTTGATAGACATCTATAATCCCCAGATAAACAAACGGCAAGCCTAAGATAACACCGGCCGAAAACAATACATTGGCTCCAGGCCAGTGCATCACTTTATATAAAGCCGCTACAGTATATACTAAGAGCGAACCCGCCAGGCTGATGGTGTATTGTGCGGCTTTTTTTAGCATATTGGGATTAACCCTTTTTAAAAAATCTTTACCTGAACTCTGCTTGTTGAGCTACAAATGTTCTTTTTTATTTTTTACTAAATCATAAAGCAGTTCGCGGGCGCGGTGAAGTTGTGCTTTCACGGTGCCCAGTGGGGCATCCAGTTCCTGGGCTATTTCTTCGTAACTCAGTTCATTAAAATACCTGAGCCGCACCAGCCGTTGGTATTTGCCCGGCAGCATATTTACAAACACCTGAATCAATTCTTCTTTTTGAGCGCGAATGGCTTCTTCTTGCGGATTCAGGTTTTCTTTGTCTTGCACATCTATCCCTACCGATTGGCCATCGTCATCGGTGTACATGTTTTCGATACTGAGTGTATTCAGTTTTTTCTTTCGTATGTAATCGATGGTGTTGTTGGTGGCAATTCTAAAGAGCCATGTACTGAACGTAAAGTCTCTTTTAAACCGATGCAGGCTGCGAAATGCTTTGCTGAATGCCTCCATCGTAAGGTCTTCGGCATCATCTACGTTGCGTACCATTTTTAAAATGGTGTGGTAAACCGAACGCTTGTAGCGTTGCAAAAGTTTGGCGTATGCCTTATCATCTCCGGCTACAGCCCGGTCTATCAGCTTAAAGTCTTCAATTGCTTTAGACGAAAACCGACCTTCTTCTAAACCTTCCATTTTACTTTTTTGGCGAACAATGCCTTCGCACCGGTTACAAGGTAGTAAATGCTATAAATAAAATCTAAAAGCGGTGTTTTCCACGATTCAAAACGATCGCCCAGTTTTTTTGAGCCCTTGTGCATCACTATGGCCAGCAAAATGATCCGCACGAAAAAGAAAATCGCTATGGTTTCCCACCAAGGCGATAAAAACAAGACCGGCACCACTACAATCCATGTAAGTATCCAAGAAACTGAAACGGCTGCCAGCCCCACTTTATCATATAAACGATAATACCGGCCTACCGACAGGTGCCTGAATTTTTGATACATAAATTCGGCCACTGTTTTTTTTGCCTTAGACTCTACCAATGATTCTTTTCCCAGGCTTACCGATGTATTTCTTTTTTGGGCATGCCGGTTTACAAAGAGATCGTCATCTCCACCGGTAACATCGCGGTGTTCATGAAACCCTTTATTGTTTAAAAATAATTCTTTGCGATAAGCAAGGTTACGCCCCACGCCCATGTAGGGCTTGCCCAGCAAGGCTAGTGCCATAAACTGAATACCCGTAAACAGTGCCTCAAAACGAATAAATAAATTCAGCAGGCCTTTTTCTTTTTGGTAGGGCGAAAAACCCAGTACAATCTCAGTATCGGGGTGAAATTGTTTGCTCATCTGGCTGATCCAATGCTCGGTGGTTGGCCGGCAATCTGCATCGGTTAGCAACACCCATTCATACTGAGCCGCTTTAATGCCGAGCGTTAACGCAAATTTTTTTCCATTTATGTGTTCCGGTTTTTGCGTAACCCGCACCCGTTTTAGCCGGGGCTGCTCGTGGGTTTGCTGCAACAGAAAATCGTATGTGCCATCATTGCACCGGTCTTCTACTACAATCACTTCATACACCGGGTACTGCTGAGCCAATAATACCGGAAGCAACGCGCGCAGGTTTTCTTCTTCATCGTGCGCACAGACAATAACCGATACAGGCTCCTGTTTTTCGGTATAAGCCGGGTTGGGTTTTTTCAATCCATAAAGAAGCAGGATAAAAAAAGTAATCTGAACGGTAAGTACCAACAAACTGATAACAGCTAGGCCCAAGTTGAAAATAGTTAGATATAAAAACGACAAAGATAAAGGCTTATCGAAAATGAAAAAGGCGAAATCCATAACTTTGCCTATTCATGAAATTTCAACTTCAGCACACCGACAAACATTCGCACGCCCGTGCCGGCCAGATTACCACAGACCATGGCGAAATTCCCACGCCTATTTTCATGCCCGTGGGCACAGCCGGATCAGTAAAGGCCGTACATCAGCGCGAACTGGAAAACGACATCGGGGCTAAAATTATTCTGGGCAACACCTACCACCTCTACCTGCGGCCGGGGTTAGAAATTCTTGAACAAGCCGGAGGGCTTCATCACTTTAACGGATGGAAAAAACCGATCCTGACCGACAGTGGCGGGTACCAGGTGTATTCGCTGGGCGAACACCGGAAAATCAATGAAGAAGGGGTGGTATTTAAATCGCACATAGACGGATCTAGACACAACTTTACTCCCGAAAGTGTAATGGATATTGAGCGCACCATCGGGGCCGACATTATCATGGCCTTCGATGAATGCACACCCTACCCGTGCGAATATGATTATGCCAAAAAATCGATGGGGCGAACTCACCGGTGGCTGAGCCGGTGCATAAACCGGGTAAACACGACCTCGCCCAAATACGGCTACAGCCAGGCGCTTTTCCCTATTGTGCAGGGAAGTACTTATAAAGATTTGCGCATCGCTTCAGCTGAATTTATTGCTTCGCAGAACCAGCCCGGCAACGCCATCGGGGGGCTATCGGTGGGCGAACCACACGAAATAATGTATGAAATGACCGCTCTGACCTGCGGCATTTTGCCGGCCGATAAGCCCCGCTACCTGATGGGGGTAGGCACCCCCGAAAATATTCTGGAGTGCATCGCCTTGGGCATCGATATGTTTGATTGCGTTATGCCCACCCGCAATGCCCGCAACGGCATGCTGTTTACCTCGTGCGGCATCATCAACATCCGAAATGAAAAATGGAAAAACGACTATACTTCCATAGATGCCGAACTGGGCGGATATGCCAGCACATTTTACTCCAAAGCCTACCTGCGCCACCTCATTATATCGAAAGAAATTTTAGGCGCGCAAATTGCTTCTATCCACAACCTAAGCTTCTATCTTTGGCTGGTGAAGCAGGCCCGGCAAAAAATTGAAGAAGGTGTTTTTGCCGAATGGAAAAATAAAATGGTAAAACAAGTATCGACTCGATTGTAATTGTCTCCATGAAACTCCTCGACCGCTATATCATCAGCAAAGTACTGGCCACTTTCTTTTTTGTGATGATGATTCTGGTGGCCGTAATCACCGTAATAGACATCACCGAAAAGGTAGATAAATTTAATGATCACCACCTGAGCATGTCGGTCATTTTGGGATACTACCTGAATTTCATTCCCTGGATATCCGGCCTGCTTACCCCCATCATTTGTTTTATTGCCATTGTCTATGTTACCTCGCGAATGGCGGCTCATACCGAAATCATTGCCATGCTCAGCAGCGGCATCAGCTTCCGAAGATTACTGGTTCCCTACTTCATTGCCTCTTCAGTTATTGCCATATTGAGTTTTATCTTCAATGGATGGATCATCCCCCATTCCAACCGCGACAGGCTGGCTTTTGAAATGGAGTACTTTCAAAACAAATTTTATTTTGAAAGGCGGAACGTGCACATGCAAACCGCACCCAATGTTTTTCTGTTCATTCAGAATTACAATAACCAATCCAACATCGGTTATCAATTCAGCCTGGAAAAATTTAAAGACAACAAATTAATCGAGAAGCTTACCGCAGATAACATTACCTGGGACAGCACCAAAAACAAGTGGGTGCTCAACCAATGGGTTCGCAAAAAAGTGGACAACATCTTTGATTTGAAAGCGGGCACGAATGTAGCGGAGCGAGGCTATAAAATAGATACTACCCTGATCATCACCCCCAAAGATTTTGAAAACGATGCCCATCAGTATGATGGCATGACTATCCCCGAACTGGGGAAACATATTGAACAAATTCGTTTTCGTGGAGCCACCGGGGTAGAGGCTTTTGAAACCGAACGGCATATTCGCTTTGCCGCTCCCTGCACCACTTTTGTGCTGGTGTTTATGGGCGTCATTGTGTCGGCCCGAAAAAGCCGGGGCGGTACGGGGTTTCAGGTAGCGTTGGGTTTTTCGCTGGCTTTTATTTTCATTTTATTTTTTACCATGACCCGAACTTTTGCCGAAACCGGATCACTCAGCCCTTTCTTGGCTGCCTGGCTCCCTAATTTTGTCTTTGGCATGATTTCGCTGATCATGTACAAATACGTGCCCCGGTGAAAGTAACCACTACCGACTATATCAAACTTCATTTTATCGTTTTTCTGTTTGGCTTCACGGCTATTCTCGGAAAACTGATTTCGCTGCCCAGCGTGGAGATGGTATTTTACCGCACCCTTCTGGCCGCCATCGGTATGGCTGCATTAATTTATTTCAAAAAAGAAAAATTTACTGTTGACTCCTCTGCTGATTTTTGGAAACTGCTGGGCACCGGTTTTCTGGTGGCCTTGCATTGGCTCACTTTTTTTGGATCCGGTAGAATTTCCAATCCCTCGGTAAGTTTGGTAGGCTTTGCCACGTGCTCGTTTTGGGCTGCTATTATTGAACCCTTGGCCAAAAGAAAAAAAATAAAACCGCTGGAAGTAGGCCTTGGGGCAGCCGTGTTAATAGGCCTGATAGTAATTTTTTCTTTCGACTTCAGGTACCCGCTGGGGTTGGCTTTGGGTATTGCCTCGGGACTTACCGCAGCCATTTTTAGTGTTATCAATTCAAAATTAGTAACCCGTATTTCTTCGTACACCATTACACTCTACGAAATGAGTGCGGCCTGCCTGGGCATTGCTTTGATTTTTCCGGTTTACCGGATTTATAATGCCGGAGAGCCACTTCAGTTAATACCGGTCTGGAAAGATTGGATTTACCTGGCCCTGCTTGGCTGGCTCTGCTCGGTATATGCCTACTCGCAGATGGTTAACCTAACGCTGAAACTATCTGTATTTTTTATTCAACTCGCCCTGAATCTCGAGCCCGTTTATGGTATGGTGTTTGCCCTCCTCATTTTTGGTAAACAGGAGGTGATGGGTTGGAATTTTTATGCCGGCACAGCGATCATCATTGGAGCCGTGGCTTTATACCCTGCTTTAAAAAATAAATACAAACATCATTTTAATTCGCCACTCCAATAAAACAGACCGGTCAATTCATCTTTTAATTCGATGGGTTTTTCAAAAATACCATAGACACTAGCCCCTGAGCCACTCATGCTGGCATAGGTAGCCCCCAGCGAATACATCTTTTCTTTCAGCGCACCGATAACCGGATATTTAGTAAAAACACTTTTTTCAAAATCGTTGATCAACCTATCCTTCCATCGGCTCATCGGCATTTCTAAAATTTCTTCAATCGTGTTTTTAGGTTTTGTTAATGCTATGCCGGCATAGGCTTCGGCCGTGGAAACATGCACCGGGGGGATTACCAATACTAAAAAATAATTCTTTAACGAAACAGGTGTGGGGTGCAACTCCTCTCCTCTTCCTTTGCCTATCCTAGCTTTTGCCTGTGTAAAGAAAGTACAATCGCTCCCTATCTGGGATGCCCAATTATTTATTTCGGGCTCTGATAACTTCAAGGCAAAAATGCGGTTTAGCAACTGCAGGGTAAACGCCCCGTTAGAAGAGCCCCCGCCCAGGCCGCCCCCCGTGGGGATCACTTTATGTAAATGGATTTTTACATACCCGATATCAAATGATTTTTTTAACAACCGATAGGCTTTCACACACAGGTTTTCTTCGGCTGCCCCCGGAATAACTAACCCCGATTGAGTAAAAGAAAACTGAGGCGATGGGATGATCTCCAGAATATCCGTTAACGCCACCGGGTAAAAGCAGGTTTCTATGTTGTGATATCCATCGGCACGGCTGGAAAGCACATTTAACCCAAGGTTAATCTTACAGTGTGGGAAAACCACCATAGGCATTTATGGTTTACAGACCCTGAACCGGCTTCCGCCCCGGGGCAGATTCACTTGCCTTTTTATTTGGAAAGGCGGGCCACCAGCTCTTCGGTAATGCCCGAAGAAGAAAAGCCGCCATCGTGCATCAGGTTCTGCATCGTAACCATGCGCGTAAAATCGGAGAACATAACCACAATGTAGTTGGCACATTCGTCTGCCGAGGCATTGCCTAGTGGCGACATCAGTTCGGCATAATCAAAAAACACATCAAAGCCCGAAATACCTGCCCCAGCCGTAGTTTTGGTGGGCGATTGCGAGATAGTATTTACCCGCACTTTTTTGCTGCGGCCATAGCGTTGGCCATAACTGCGGGCAATAGACTCCAGCATGGCTTTTGCCTGTGCCATATCGGTATAATCCGGATAAGCACGTTGTGCTGCGATATAGCTGAGGGCCACTACCGAAGCATGCTCATTCAGTGCATCCAGTTTTTCGCAGGTTTGCAATACTTTATGAAAAGACAGGGCTGAGATATCCAATGTTTTTAAATACCACTCATAGTTCATGTCGCCATACGGGCGGCCTTTGCGTATGTTGGGGCTCATCCCAATAGAGTGAAGAACAAAATCAAGTTTGCCCCCTAAGAGCTGCTGCGACTGGGTAAATAGATGGGTAAGATCTTCTTCAGAGGTGGCATCGGCCGGAATGACCTGCGACCCGGTGGTTTGCGCCAACTCATTGATTTTTCCCATGCGCATGGCGATGGGGGCGTTCGTCAATGTAAATTGGGCTCCCTCTTCATGCGCTTTTAAAGCCGTTTTCCAGGCTATAGAGTTTTCATCTAAAGCACCGAATATGACCCCTTTTTTACCTTTTAATAAGTGATTAGACATGGCTGAAATGTGTTGTTAAAGTTGCAATTATACTAAAATACGCGGTAGGCTTATCATGAAAGGCCTAATCAAATTTACCTTAAAACGATCTTTCGTTTGGCTAAACCTTTCGTTTCGAATATACTACTTAGTACCCCTATACAGCCGAAAATCAACTTTTAAGTAAGAATTAAGTATGAATTTTTCTCGATTTGAAAGTTTGTGTTAATTTTAAACACCAAAAAACCAAACCGATTTATATGGAAAACATAGAAGTTTTTGTCCGGCAGTGGGATCACTATATGGAGCTGGGCGTAGTGATTTGCGTGGCCATTGCCATTTTAATTCTGCTTTACCATGAATATAAGGTAATGCAGATTAAAGACTACAAAGAAAAATACGATTACGTAAACCTGAATGAAGTGCGCTACTTCTGGTATGCCGTTATCGCTATTGTGGTGGCCATTGGTTTTATTGCCAATTCATTTGGCACCGAAAAAATCATCACCCACGGAATGCTCTGGTTCTACGTACGCATATTTATTACCGCCAGTTTTATTGTTATCGGATACGTTGCTTTTTACAGCATGGTGCGCATCTATTACCCGCGCTTTGTAGAAAAACGATTAGTGAAGTTGCGCAACAAACCCCGCCTCTCTCCCGAAGGAAACGAAATGCGCAAACTCAGCGAAGAAGAAGAAGATGCTCATCTTAATGCCGAGCAAATTGCCGAAGAAGCAAGCGGTGTGCACGCCATTGATTATGACGTTTGGCTGGATGAAAAGACCGGGTACAAGAAAATAGAAAAATACGAAAGCTACCTGCATGCCGAGCAATGCCCGAATTGCGGATTCTATACCTTTAAGATTACCAAAGAAGAATTGATAGATAAGCCTACTGAAACTTCGGGCGGTTTATTGATGAAGCACTACCGGTGCGACTACTGCAGCCACCGCGAAGCCAGAGAAACCAAACTCGCACCTCTTTCTAAGAGCCGAGGATAAACAAACCTATTTTTTAAGAGCCTCGCCATTGGGTGAGGCTTTTTTATTTTTAAATTTTCTTCTGCTTGAACCCATCTTCTCACCACCCCATCGGCATATTCGACAGCGGCATTGGCGGTCTTACGGTGGCACATGCCATCAAAAATATTCTTCCGCACGAACCTCTAATTTATTTTGGCGATACCGCTCACTTGCCTTACGGAGATAAATCGGAAGCGGCCATTCAGGCTTATTCCATAAAAATTGCCAATGTTTTACTGGCCAAAAAGTGTAAGGTTATTGTCATCGCGTGCCATTCGGCCAGTTCGGCCTCGTATGAGTTGCTGAAAGAATATGTAGGCCGCGAAGCCCACATTATCAATGTAATTGATCCTATGATTGATGAACTCGCGGAACATTATACAAATACTACGGTTGGCGTGATTGGCACCAAAAGAACGATTCAGTCTAACATCTATTCAAAAAAAATACAGGAAAAAAAATTACCGATTCATCTTCGCGCCCTGCCCACCCCGCTTCTGGCACCAATGATTGAAGAAGGATTTTTTAATAACCAGATCAGCAAAGAAATTATCCGTCAGTATCTTTCGGATGCGGCCCTCGGCCACTTAGATGCTTTGGTTCTGGCCTGCACACACTACCCCCTGATCAAGAACGAAATAGAAGAATACTATCAGGGAAAAACCACCGTGCTCGATTCTTCTCTGGCGGCTGCCCGGGCACTACACCGCTATCTTTCTTCCACCGGTCTGCTCAATACATCTCCGCCAGAAGCCCCTCATTTTTTTGTTTCCGATTATACCGAGTCGTTTGAGATCGCTACCCGTTTATTTTTTGGAGAAACTGTAAAGTTAGAGCGTTACCCTCTTTGGCATTAAGACCTCCGTGCAGACCCCTTGCATGTAGGATATTTTACATTTATGTAAGTAAAATGGCTTTCCCGGTAGGTAATTTTGCCGCATGTTAAAGCGTTTTCTTGGCGATAATGAAATATTTATGCACTTTATGAAACTTTTCCATTTCATGAGGTTTTCTGTTACCATCTTTTTACTCGTTGGCGTACTCTTTACAGCGTATTCCCAAAAAACACTTGATAGCCTAAAAAGGAAATTGAGTGAAGCCCCCAACGATTCTATCAAAATTGTTTCGCTTATCCGGTTGGCTAAAGAATATCAATATACCGATCTCAAAAAATCATTTGAATATACTGAAAAAGCAATTGATCTGGCCGAAACCAAAAACCTGTTGTGGGCAAAAATCCTAACCTATAGTTTAGTGGGCAATTTTCACGGCATTAGTGGCGATTATGGTGCCGCCATGAATTTTTTTGATTTGGCATTAAGTGCCGGCTTTCAGGCAAAAGACACCCTCGCCATGACCCGCGGTTATAATAATTTAGGCGAAAATTATTTAATCCTCGGAAAGCTGGACGAAGCCTATTTTAATTTTACACAATGCTATAAACTGGCCAGCAAAAAGAACCAAGATTTTTACAAAGCCATTGCGCTCCACAACCTGGCCAGTGTTTTTAAAGAACTCGGGCAGTACAACCGTGCGCTCGATCACCTCAGAATTAGCCAGCAACTAAGTATCAAAATCAAGGACTATGAAGGCGAAGCCTACAATTATGATGAGATAGGCGATATTATGCGGAGGATGGGAAACTACGATTCGGCTTATAAAGCTTTAAGACGTTCCCTTAAAGTAGCCCGTTCATTAAAACTTTCCGTTAATGATTTGATGCCTATTACCTTAACCCGACTGGCCAAGACTTTTTCAGAACAAAAAAATAATGCCGTTGCCCTGGCCTACTACGATTCGGCCAACTTTCTCTATACCCAAGCTGAAAATGAATTCGGCCAGGCTACCGTAGAACTTGGTCGCGGAGTTATTTTTATGAACGAGAGAAAATTTGATCAGGCTAAAAAACTTATGGAGAGCAGTAGGAATGCAGCTCACCTCAACAATGCCAAAACATTGGAGATAGAATGTTTACAAAATCTTTCTAAGTTATATGAAAATCTGGGCGACTATAAAACATCGTTAACCTATTATAAACAATATAAAACACTGGAAGACAGCCTCTACAGCCAGGCTATGCAGGCCAAATTACTTCAAGACCAACTCCGGTTTGAAACCTCCGCCCAGACCGATCAGATTAAGCAGCTTACACAAATGGAAGAATTGCGCAAAGCCGAACTGAAACGCGAAAGTTTGGTGCGAAATATTCTGGTCGTGGTCGTAGCCCTTACCGTTATACTTCTATTCAGTGTTTACCGAAGCGGGCAACGGAGAATTCAAATCAACAACCTGTTGCTGCAACACCAGGCCGAAATAAAAAAGCGAAGCCAGGAACTGGAGCAACTCAATGAAGTAAAGGATAAATTTTTTTCTATTGTTTCGCACGATTTAAGATCGCCCATCAATGCCCTCTCGGCTATTTTAGATCTGATGGATAAAGGCAACATCAGCCAGGAAGAATTTTCTAAGTTGAATAAAGAACTGCGGATACAATTTAATCATACCAAAGGGCTGATCAACAATTTGCTTGATTGGGCCCTGTTGCAGATGGATAAATTAAGAATTCAACCCGAAAAAATTGATCTGCACGATTTAGTAAATGAAAACTTTAAATTATTGAGTTCGCTGCATTTAAAAGAAATGAATTTGGTAAATACCATTGAGCCAAACACTTTTTGCTGGGGCGACCTGAACATTGTTAATCTGGTGCTGCGCAATCTTATTCTAAACAGTCTGAAGTTTACCGGCAACGGAGGAACCATTGAAGCTGGTTCACGCAGAGAAGGCGATGATATTATTGTATCCATTAAAGACACGGGCATTGGCATCCGCCCCGAGATTCAAAAAATCATTTTCGAGAAAACCTCGGGCTATACCTCGCGGGGCACAGCCAACGAAAAAGGTACTGGCCTGGGATTAATCCTCTGCAAAGAATTTGTTGAAAAAAACGGAGGGAAAATCTGGCTGGAAAGTGAAGTAGGGAAAGGAAGCACGTTCTATTTCAGCATAAAAAAAGCATAATCAGCGTGGGGCTAACCGCAATACAATACCATCCATTGCTTCGGTAATCCGGATCTGGCAGCCCAGCCGGCTGTTGTCTTTCACATGAAATGCCTGATCGAGCATCGTTAACTCAGCCTCGCTTTGCTCGGGCAGAGAGGTGTCCGATTCCAGATAAACCTGACACGAGGCGCACAGCGCCATCCCTCCGCAAGTGCCCTCTACCGGCAACTCATACATTTTGCACAACTCCATCATATTTAAGTTCATGTCGGTTGGTGCATCTAATGTATGATGGGTTTCTTCACGGTCTATAATGGTTACTTTAATCGTATCTTTCATCTTCACTGATATTAGGTAAAAGCAGGATTACATCTCCTCATTAAAAACCGTTTACTCCGTTTACGGTAGTATATTTTAATACATTCTTTTTATTGGGGTGGATACGGGCAAATGCCGACTGCACGGCCAAGGTGCCTTCGTGAAAACCACAGAGTATCAATTTCAGTTTTCCGGGGTACGTATTAATATCGCCTACGGCATAAATGCCAGGCCGGTTAGTGGAGTAGTCGAACGTATTTACCTTCACAGCACCTTTCTCCAGTTCCAATCCCCAATCGGCAATCGGGCCGAGACTGGGCGTAAGCCCGAATAACGGAATAAAATGATCGGTTTCTTTGGTTATGTTTCCGTGTGTAGCATGGTTGATCACCACCGAAGCCACTTGCCCATGGGGGCCGGCATTAATTCCGGTTACTTCCGATTCGGTTATCAATTCTATTTTTCCGGCCTGCGCCATGTCCATCACTTTCTGTACCGAATCGAGGTGGCCGCGAAACGAAGTTCTCCGGTGCACCAGCACTAAATTCTTTACAATTTTATTTTCCATCAGGTAGATAGTCCAGTCGAGCGCGGAATCGCCCCCGCCTGAAATCACCACCTTTTTATCGCGGTATAACTCGGGGTCGCGAATGATGTACTCCACGCCCTTGTCTTCAAACTGTTCCAAGTTTTCAATCGGAGGTTTGCGTGGTTCAAACACACCCAGCCCACCGGCAATTAACACCACGGGGGCTTGATGTTGCGTGCCTTTGTTGGTGGTTACAATAAATTTACCTTCTGCCTCGTCAATCGTTTGGGCGGTTTCGCCCAGTGTAAAAGCAGGCTTAAATACTTCAATCTGTTTCATCAGGTTATCAACCAACTCGCCCGCATTTACCACCGGAAACCCGGGGATATCGTAAATCGGTTTTTTGGGATAAATCTCGGTAAGCTGCCCGCCAGGTGTGGGCAATGAGTCAATCAGATGGCAGCGCATTTTTAAAAGCCCCGCTTCAAACACCGTAAACAGGCCGCACGGGCCGGCTCCAATAATCAATAAGTCTGTTTCAATCATACCAAGAAAATAAGTTCAAAAATAACAAAAGTCGACCGACCGATTTCATGATGATTGTCAAGGATTTAAGAACTGGTTTTTCCCCTGAACAATTTCATCTACCTTTGTGTTTTGCATCCATTATGAGCGACACCATCCTTCACGAATGCGGCATCGCCCTCATCCGATTGCGGAAGCCCCTTTCTTATTATATCGAAAAATACGGCCCTACCTATGCCATGAACAAGATGTATATCCTCATGGAAAAGCAGCGCAATCGCGGGCAGGACGGAGCCGGCATAGCCAACATAAAAATAGATCAGAAGCCCGGGTATCGTTTTTTTAGCCGCTACCGCTCTATTAAACCCGACCCAGTGGCTCATCTCTTCAAAAAAATCTCTAAAAAATATAAGAAAGCCCAAAAAGAAGGAAAGGCTCAGTTTCGTGATGAACAATGGCTGAAAGAACATGTTGCTTTTTCAGGCGAACTCTGGTTGGGGCACCTGCGCTATGGCACCCACGGCATTAATAACATTGAAAGTGTGCACCCTTTTTTGCGCCAAAATAACTGGCGCAGCCGGAATCTGGTCATGGCCGGCAACTTCAACATGACCAATGTAGAAGAACTTTTTAATGTACTGGTAGGATTGGGGCAACACCCAAAAGACAAAGTAGATACCGTTACGGTGATGGAAAAGATCGGCCACTTTCTGGATGAAGAAGTGCAGACGCTTTTCGAGAAATACAAAGACCATTTTTCCAATCAGGAAGTATCGGAAATTATTGAAAATGAAATTGATCTGCAACGCGTATTAAAACGGGCCTGCAAAGATTTTGATGGCGGATATGCCATGGCCGGATTAACCGGTTCGGGGTCGGCTTTTGTAGTACGCGACCCCTCCGGCATACGCCCGGCATTTTACTATGCCAACGATGAAGTAGTGGTGGTGGCCTCTGAAAAACAAGCTATCAAAACAGCCTTTAATATAGAGTACGATCAGATTCTGGAAGTGCAACCCGGGCATGCCCTCATCATCAACAAAAGTGGGGAGTTCTATCAGAAGTCGATACTGACTCAACTCGAGAAAAAATCGTGCAGTTTCGAACGGATTTATTTTTCGCGCGGAACAGATCCCGAAATTTACCGCGAGCGAAAACAACTGGGCCGGTTGCTGGTGCCCCAGGTATTGAAAGCCATTAACTCGGATCTGAAAAACACGGTATTTTCGTATGTGCCCAACACGGCCGAAACCGCCTTTCTGGGAATGATGGAAGGAATTCAGGATTACCTCATCAACAAACAGAAGGATGTTATTCTGGATGGCAAGCCCTCGGTCGATTCGCTCGAAGAAATTTTGTCGTTCCGCCCCCGCACGGAAAAAATCGTTATTAAAGATGCCAAGTTGCGCACCTTCATTACCGATGACAACCACCGCGATGAAATGGTATCGCACGTGTACGACACCACCTATGAAGTAGTAAACAAAGGAAAAGATACCTTGGTTATATTGGATGACTCCATCATACGCGGCACTACACTGGAGAAAAGTATTTTAAGAATGTTAGAGCGGCTTCATCCTAAAAAAATTGTTATTGTTTCGTCCGCTCCGCAAATCCGTTTTCCCGATTGTTACGGAATAGACATGAGCAAACTGGGCGAGTTCGTTGCTTTCCGGGCCATGGTTAAGTTGGTGAAAGAGCAAGGAAATGATTACTTATTGGGCGAAGTGTATGAGCAATGCCGAAGCCAAAACGATGGGCGCGAAAATTTTGTTAAACGATTGTACAAACTCTTTACACCCGACCAACTATCAGAGAAGATAACCGAAATTGTTAAGCCCGAAGGAATGAAAGCCGAACTGGAGGTAGTTTTTCAATCCATTGAAAACCTCCATAAAGCCATCCCTAACCATACGGGCGACTGGTATTTTACCGGAAACTTCCCCACACCGGGCGGCACGAAAGTGGCCAACCAAGCCTACATGAATTATATGGATGGAAAATTGGTGCGGGCGTATTAGTATAATCTGAAGGCTATATTAGATTATAGCAAGTAACCCACAAAATGTAGATTCTTTTACATCGGCTCGATAACAGAAATCGGAAATTGCAGCTTCCAGCTGTGGTAATATTCCATTTTGTTTCGCATCAGTTCTTCGTGACTCTCTTGTAAGAGTTGTTTTCTAAAATCAGAAGTAGTGAAGCGATTAAGGTCGTCAGAATTTTTACCATATTAGAACTGGTTATAAGTTTGAATTAAAAGCTCCTTATTCCACAATAACAAAATAAATCCAAGGGTAATCGGTACAAGTAGCAGAGAACCCTCTAATCCAAATTCTCCACCTGTAATAGCTGTTTTTGTTGAAAGATATTGAACAGAAAGTAAGCCATCTAATTTTTGTCCACTAACCGGAAATCCAAGTAGGTTTTGAAATAAATTCCAACTAAAGTGCAAACCTACCGGGTATGAAAGATTATTGTTTTTTAAATAGAGTATTGACATGAGCACACCTGACAAAAAGATATTGAGGAATCCAATCCAACCGAAGTTAGGATTAGCGATATGAGCTAACGAAAAAATTAATGATGAAATTAATATGGCAGAACGAGTGCTCATTCTGTTCGTGAAATTCGTTAGAACAAAACCTCTAAAAATAACTTCTTCAGAAATCGCAACCATTAAAAAAAATAAGACTTGAATTACAAGATTATGAATGTCAAAAAAAACAAACGTTACAAATTTAAATATCAATAGAAATAGTATGCAAGGAAGCATAACCAATAGTCCTACACTGACCCCTCTATAAAAATGATTTTGGTTAAATTCCATAACTTTTTCAATCGACCCTCCCTCAATTTTTTTCTTCATAACCCAGAATGAGGTTATTGCACTCAATAGGTTTGAAGATTCGGTGAGCATCAGGAAAAGTCGATCTTTAGCCAACATGAGATCAAATTGCTTTCGGGATATAAATAACTCCTCAAAATAGAACGGAACAACTATTATCAAATAGCACAACGAGGATATTAAAATCCAAATGAAAAGGAATTGGAATAGAAGAGCCCAACTATTTTTTTTCATATCATTAGATTTTAATAAACGGTCAAATTTTAAAACTCGACCCTCCCTTGCATATTATGCTATTTCTCCACCACCACCTGACCTCATCATACCAGCTGGAATGGCGACACTGCCTGCCGCATAGAAAAGGAACGGTATTGCTATTGCAGCACCTATCAGCCAGTAAGTAGTATCTTCAAAATTATCTCAACGAATCAAAAAAACCTCTCAAAATTTCCTGGGGGTTATATAGTAGCAATGCGAGAATCAAAATCAAAACCCCTACTGCAACAATTTTGAGAAGTGAAATGGGCTCTTTCTTTTGCATAGATTTAAGATATATAAGTGAATTTCAAATAAGCATGAGGAAAAGTTAAAGATTTTTTTAATTCTATAAACTAATGTAAAAAAACACCGAGGTAAGTCTTTTATATTTTACTACAAATATGACTTCCTGATAAGTTAAAAAAACGGTTACCGCGCAGCCGTATCGTATTCAATGTTCAGCACCACTTCATTCATGCACTTAAAATGCCCTTTAGGGCAACGATCATAGCCTATTTTAGAGCAGGGCCGGCAACCTAAATTTTTATTTTCCAGCGATGTAAACCGGGTACGGTAGGGATACATGCCAAAAGCGGGGATGGTGTTTCCCCAGATTACAAAAATTTCTTTTTTAAAAGCTGCCGCAATGTGCATGAGCCCGGTATCGTGGGTAAATACAAACCGGGCCTGTTTAATCAGGCTGGCCGATTGGTTGAGGTTATATTTTCCGCAGGCGTTAAAAACCATTCCGCCTAATGCCTGCACCACCTTTTCTCCGTTCACAATATCTTCTTTGCCTCCCAGCAACACCACCGGCTGGTTAATATGGGCACACAACTCAATCATTCGGGGCACCGGTAGTTTTTTTGTTTCGTGCTGAGCCCCGATGGCATACACTATGTAGCCATTTTGGTGCGTGGTGGGCAGATGGTTCGGCCGTATTTCATCTTCTTCCGGAATAAAATAATCCAACCCCATTGCATCATTTTTTACACCCAGCAATTGGGCTGTTTGCATGTATCGGTCCACAATATGCACCTCGGGCAAATGGTTTATCTTAAAATTAACCATCAGCCATTTTTCAATGTTAAGTTTATTAAAGGCAAAAGCCCGCACGCCCAGCCGCCATTTTATAATCCGAGTCCGAAGGTTATGGTGCAGGTCTATGATGTAATCGTATTCTTCGGTTTTGAGTTGAGCTATCAGTTCATCCAGTTTATCATCTAGAAAAAATAGCTTGTCTATATATGGGTTGTTTTCAAGGATGATTTGAAATTGTTTTTTGGTAACGTAGTGAACCACTACGCCCTCTATTTGTGTTTTGATGCAGCGCACCACCGGGGTTGTTAATACAATATCCCCTATGGAAGAAAAGCGGATGATCAGGATTTTCATTCGGTTTTAAAAATCAAAAATACAATTTAGTTTTTTGTGTACCTTTTAGCTCATTTCTAAAAAAATATCATGAACTATTGGCTAACAAAAACCGAACCCGGTACCTACTCTTGGGGCGATCTGGCACGCGACCGCCAAACCACGTGGGATGGCGTGCGCAACTTTCAGGCAAGGAACAACCTGAAGAACATGAAGAAAGACGACAGGGTTTTTATTTACCACAGTGGCGAAGAGAAAGCCATAGTAGGGATAGCTACGGTGAGTCGTGAGTTTTTTCCTGACCCCCAAGATGCCGCGTGGGCAGCCGTAGCATTAAGCTATTATAAACCATTAAAAAATCCTGTTACGCTGGCGCAGATAAAGTCGGACAAAAAACTGGCGGGGATGGTACTGGTAAAAGCTTCGCGGTTGTCGGTGCAACCGGTAAAGAAAGAAGAATTTGATTTAGTGGTTTTGCTGAGCGAGAAATAATTATGATAAGCCGCCTTTCATTTATACTTTTTTTTCTAGCTCGAATTTCTTCGGTTGTTTTTTTTCTTTCCTCTCCGGCTTACCTGTTGGCTCAGGCTAAGCTAGTGGCACGCTACGAAAGACCTTATAACAGCAACGATCACGAATTTATTGTGCAACCGATGGAAGGGCACGGTCTGGCCATGATACGCGATGAAGACAAATTTGAAAAAGGCAAAAAAAAATGGGAGGTAACTTTTGTTGACGCTGCCCTGCATCAATTCTGGCAAATTGAATTATATGTAGATATCCGGAAAAATATTATAGGGCACGATTTTTATCAAGGCAATGTTTACCTCATTTATCAGGAAACAGAAATTTCGCGCGAAATAATTTTAGTAGAAATCAACCCGGCTACCCAATCCTATAAGGCGCACAGCTTTAAACCCGAGGCCGATATCCGGTTTGTCTATTTTACCATCGTAAAATCAAAAGCCATTTTTGGAGGCTACATACAAAGCGAGGCTACTTTATTTATGTATGATATGGACAATGAAGTGGCGCGCGTCATTCCCGGCACCTTCCGGCCCAAGGTAGAGTTGCTCGACATCCGCACCAATGTAAACGGTACATTTAATGTCATCCTCAAAGAAAAACCCAACAAACTGGTAATCCACACCTTTGACGAAACCGGAGTTATGTTATTTGAAAAAATAATTACCATCGAAGACAAGAAGACAATTCTGGAAGCACAGACCAGTACACTGGAGCGCGATGAAATGGTCATTATGGGGACGTGGACATTTGGGAACAACAAACTGGCTTCGGGAATATTTTCGGTAGTAGTTGATGTAACCCAAGACCAGCCGGTAAATTATTACTGGCTTACCGAACTTGAGCATTTTTTAGATTATCAAAAACCAGAGAAGGCTGCTAAATTAAAGGCAAAAAACAAATGGCGGAAAGAGCGGGGCAAGTCTTCAAACTTCCGGGTAAACTTATCGGTTGAACACATCAAAGAAAGTAAAAATGGTTTTTTCCTGCTGACCGAAGCGTATGAGGCTCCGGCCTCCTATTATAATTCGCGGTGGAGTTCTCCTTACGGGTATAGCCCTTATAGTTATTACTCTCCTTATAATGGCGGATATTATCCTTACGCTTTCAATTCCATGCCCAGCCGGTATTATTATCCGTATGGCTCCCCTTACACTCCTTATGGCAGTTCCTCCAACTACAATTCCACTAATCAAATGCGGATTTTTCAAACCTCTTTAGCTTACTTCGACCTGAAGGGGAAACTGCTGCACGACCGTTCGCTTAAATTCAAAGAAATAAAAATGACCACCAAAGATCAAGTTTCCGATTTTGTGGAATACGAAGGTGTTGTTACGCTAGCCTGTAAAAACGAACAGGAAATTAATATTGAGTATGCCCGAGACGATGGCTCGGAACCGGTAGCACAAAAACTAACTACTGTAATGGATGAAAATGAAACATCGAAATCAGAGTCGCAGGAAAACAGTGGCATCCGTGCCTGGTACGATGGGTATTTTTATGTATTCGGCTACCAAACCGTAAAAAATAATATTAACCGAAAGTCGCGCGATGTTTTCTACATCAATAAAATAAAAGGAGGCTGATATTTTTTAATCATGGGAGAATATGTATTAAAAGTGCTGGGGCGGTCCGACCGGGTAGATCTTCCCGAACTAGGTCTGGAAAATATTCACGCCAAAATAGATACCGGGGCTTATACCTGCAGCCTTCATTGCTCTACGGCACAAGTAGTAAATGGCAAGTTAGAGTTTACCTTGCTTGATGAAGAACACCCCGAGTTTACCGGAAGAAAGTATACTTTTAAAAAATTTGACAGGCGCGAAATAAAAAACTCATTTGGCGAAGCCGAGTTGCGCTATGTTATCAAAACCAAAATCAAAATATTCGACCAGCTTATCCGGGCGGAGTTTTCGTTAAGTAACCGGGGAAATTTAAAATTTCCGGTATTGCTCGGAAGAAAGATAGTGCGTAAACGTTTTCTGATAGACGTTGCAAAAAAAGATTTATCTTTCCTTAGCAAAGGAAGCCTTTAATGGTATTGCTTGTAAAGAAATCTTTTGCTGGTACATTTTTTAAACCAACCTCCTTTTCCGTTTTATCATGAACATTGCCATTCTCTCCCGCGACCCCAAACTATACTCTACCCGCAGGCTGAAAGAAGCCGGAGAAAAACGCGGCCACAACGTAGAGATTATCGATCACATGAAATGCGTGCTGTTGATCGAAAAGAAAAACCCAACGGTTTGGCACAAAGGGCGTAAGTTAGATTACTTCGATGCCATTATCCCCCGCATTGGGGCATCGGTTACCTTTTATGGAGCAGCCGTGGTACGCCAGTTTGAAATGATGAAAGTCTTTACCGCCATCGAGTCGCAAGCACTCATCCGTTCGCGCGATAAGTTGAGAAGCCTGCAAATATTATCGCGGGCCGGCCTGGATTTGCCCAAAACAGTTTTTATGGATTACAGCAAAAATACGGAGGGCATTATAGAATCGGTGGGCGGGGCGCCTGTAGTCATAAAGTTACTCGAAGGAACCCAGGGGGTTGGCGTGGTGCTCGCTGAAAATAAAAAAGCAGCCCGATCGGTAATTGAAGCCTTTCATGGGGTAAAGACGCGCATCATCGTACAAGAATTTATTAAAGAAGCCAAAGGGGCCGACATCCGGGCCTTTGTAGTGAATGGCGAAGTGGTAGGTGCCATGCGCAGGCAAGCCCGCGATGGTGAATTTCGAAGTAACCTTCACCGGGGCGGCTATGCCACCGTAGTAAAATTAAACCGGCATGAAAAACACACCGCTATCGTGGCCGCTAAAAAAATGGGGCTCGGTATAGCCGGGGTAGATATGCTGCCCAGCAAACGCGGACCACTGATTATTGAGGTTAACTCATCGCCCGGCCTGGAGGGAATAGAGGGCGCTACCAAAGTCGATATAGCCGGAAAAATTTATCAATACATAGAGCTGCATGCCGGCAAGAAAAAAATTCAAAAAGATAAAATTAATGCCTGAGATTACTTTTGCTAAGGATCCTTTCGGTTGTACTCATTCTTTCGTTTTATGAAATTTGTCTTGATCTCCGTGCTACTGGTTTTAGTAGTCGGCCATAGTCCGGCACAAAATTTTAACTTAGACAGCCTGAAACGGCAGGCAGCGATCGCCACCGGAAAACCGCAGATAGAAAGTCTGATTGAGTTAAGTTGGGCTATGCGGTACTCCAATGCCGACTCGGCCCGGGAATATGGAATACAGGCTTTACAACTTTCGCGTCAATTAAAATTACCCGAACTGGAAGTGGAAGCCCTAAACAACATTGGTATAACACATGAAGCACAAGGTAACTACGAGCAAGCGCTGGCCTTTGAACTGCCCGCCCTGGTGCTCCGAAAAAAAATAGGGAATGATTATAAAACAGCCCAAACACTTAATAACATCGGCATTGTTTATGATGAAAAGGGCGACTACCAAAAAGCCATCAACTACTATCTGGAAGCCCGAAAAATATACGAGGCTCGCGGAGATCAGGCCAAAATCGCCATGGTCATCTCTAATATCGGCATTGTTTTAAAAGCACAGAAAGAATACCGTAAAGCCATTACCTCATACACCGAAGCATTGAAGATATACCGGCACCTGAACCAACCGCTGGGCATGGCTTCTTGCCACGCCAATTTAGGATCTGCTTTTTTCAACTTGAATCAGTACGACAGCGCCCTGCACTATGCCTTGCTGGCAGCACGCGAGTTTGGCGCCATTAACAACAAACAATTTCTCGCAGCCGCCATGTGCAATGCCGGCATGGCATTTCATAAACTCGGAAAACAGCAACAAGCTATTGAAACACTTCTGCAAGCCAAAAAATTGTACGAAGAATACGACAATAAAAAGGAGTTGGCCTTTTTATTGATCTACCTGGCCGAGATAGAACTTGAAACAAAAAATTACGGAAGAGGTATTGTATTTGCCACCCAAGGGCGGGCACTGGCCAAAGCTATCGGATCGAGGGAAGAGGTAATGAAGGCCCACCAAATACTTTCCCGGTTGTATGCCGCGCAAAATAATTTTGCCCGGGCATTGGCCGAGCGTCTGTTGTACGACCAGGAAAAAGATTCTCTCTTTGAGTTAACCAAAGTAAAACAGATATCCGAGCTGCAGGCCAAATACGAAAGCGAGAAAAAAGAAAACCAAATTACCCTGCTTACTGAACAAAACGAAATCAAAGACATACGCCTGCATCAAAACACTATACTTCTTATCAGTCTTGGTTTTTTGCTGATGGTCGTAGTGGCGTTCGGTTGGTTGTGGCGCAACCGCATCAACCTGAAGCAAAAAGCCCGGCTCGAAGCCGAACGGGCCGAACTAAGGCAGTCTCAACTTCAGGCGGTCATTGCCTCGCAAGAGGAAGAACGCAGACGCTTTGCAGCCGATCTGCACGATGGCCTCGGGCAAATTATCTCGGCCATCCGACTGGGGCTGTCAAAAGAAAAAGTAGAAGCTGATTCTATTGACTACTCGCTCAGGCTGCTCCATGATATGAATCTTGAAATCAGAAATATCGCTTTCAACCTGATGCCACAGGTTTTAATGAAAGAAGGGCTGCACGATGCCCTGAAAGAATTAGCCCATCGGGTTAACCAGACCGGAAGCGTGTACATCGATGTACAAACCCACAACCTAAACCCGGCTCTGGACTCTACCTACCGCATTGCCTTGTACCGCATTTGCCAAGAGTGGATAAACAACGTACTTAAATACAGCGCGTGTAAAAAAATTACACTTCAGGCCATTCAGCATCCTGATGAGTTGGTTATTACAATTGAAGATGACGGCACCGGGTTTGATGCCGATTTGCTTACCCATGGAAAAGGCAACGGATGGAAAAATATAAACTCCCGGTTAAGCCTCATCCACGGAAAAATAGAAATAGATTCCTTGGCCGGCCGCAAGGGTACGATTGTTATCCTTACGGTGCCTGTACCGGCTGCGAATCCGTTTTAATTTACCAACGGTTGATCTCCGAACCGGGCAATCCAATCCAGGTAGTTCGTTTTAAAATCTCTTAACCCGAATACCAGTCGGTTTTAACAGTTCCCTCCGTAGCAGTACGGATAAAAAATACCTTTTTCGGTGTATTCTTTTCGCGTGTTTAAAAAATGACTTTTGGTATTAGAAACTACATAATGGACGAATACATCTGCAAAAATTCAAAATACGAAAAACCAATTTCTGTCAGGCTTTACGATCATTATTTAGAAACCGACTGCGGAGATTGCAGCCGCACCATTCTCTACCACGACATTAATTATGTGCAACTAATGCGGCAGGGAAAAAAATATAAAATGAAAATCTCTACAAAAGCCGAAGGCGACTTGCTGCTTTCCAATTATTTTTATTTATCTAATGGCGAGTGTGAGTACCGTTCGCGCCAATATGCTTCCCTGGTACGCATCTTTCATTTACATATAAAGAACAACGAAACGATTCGTTTTTTTACCAAGACTGGCTGGTTCCAGCCATTTTTTGGAAACAGCCAACCTTACCGGGTGCAATCAATACCGCTCAATTATTTACCAACCTAACTTTTGGTAATCTTAAACTCTACCCTGCGGTTTCTCTTCTTATGTTCTTCGGTGTCGTTTGCCTCAATGGGTTTGGTAGCTCCGTAGCCTTTGCCGGTTATTCGTTTACCGTCAATCCGTTGTTGCACCAAATATTTTTTTACAGCATCTACACGCTCTTGCGAAAGATTCATCAGGGCTTGCGGGGTTCCTACATTATCGGTATGCCCGGCCAACTCTATGTGGATAGACGCATTGTCTTTTAAAATGGTAGCTAAACGATCCAACTCAGGAAAAGACTCTGGCCTGAGTACAGGCTTACCTTGTTCAAAGAAAACATTATTGAGTTGCAACGTCTCGCCTACCTCTATCGGCACCAAAAATAAATCTTTATGTACCTCGGTATATTCGGTAATGGAAGCCAGTTCCATATTTTCGTTTACCGACAAATAACCTTTGGCTGCCGCCCGCAGTCCGTAGCTTGCCCCAGTGGGCAGTACAATTCTAAACTCGCCTGTGCGCACATTCGATATAGCCTCTGCCATTTCTTCGTTGGTGGTAAGATTATCGAGAATAATCTCGGCAGCAATAGGTTGCTTGGTTTTAGCGTTAAGTGCTTTGCCTAAGACCAAAATAACCGGATCGGGTTTTGCCTGTTGCGGCAACTTTACCCGAAAGATGTCGGTATTCCCAATTGAGTTTTGAGAGCTTACCATATACGCATATTCGCCCGAAGCGGGAATCGTATAATACGCATCCATCAGAGACGAATTAATATCGGGCCCCAGATTAACCGGCTCTGTCCATTTGGTCCATCCGTTTCCGATGCGCTTGGCCATAAAAATATCATCCGATCCGTAGCCGGGTCTTCCATCGGAAGCAAAATAGAGCGTGCGCCCATCGGCTGCTAAAAACGGACTGGTCTCGTCCCTGCGTGTATTAATTGTTTTACCTAAGTTAATAGGCAAACTCCACTTTCCGTTTTTGTCTTGCACGCAGACATATATATCGCGTTCATCTACTTCTTTTCGATAATAAATATTGTCGGGTGTTTTGGCCGTAAATAATATGGCTTTTCCATCGGCTGTGAGCTGCGACTCAAAATGAGTCGCTTCATTGGTGTACGAAGCGCCCAACTCCATCAGATCAGACCATCCATCGGCTGTCATTTTCCGATAAACAAATTTCCCTCCCTTAGAATACACGAGTGTATTATTATCGGCACTGACAGACGATATATTATCTACTTTTTCTGAATTGATAGGCCTCCCCGGGTTAATAGCTTTTCCCCATTTATCACCTTCGCGGGTAGATATCCAAAAATCTTCACCATCTTCTTTGCCGCCTACATTGTACTCGTAATCTTCGCGGCCGAAATAAAGTGTTTTGCCATCGGCCGTAATGATAGGATTAACTTCCGAGGCCGTGGTGTTGATGGCCGGGCCTAAGTTTTCTTTTACCAGCCCTTTGGGCATATTCTCAAGAATTTTAAAATGATTGTCTTGCGTAAATTTAATATCGTCTATTTCCAGCACCATGTCGGTATAATTAATGCACCCAAACCCATCGCCAAAAACCGGGGCTTCATTCGAATCAATTTTTTTTCCATTGAGAAAATATTTTACTTCTTCTCCTTTTTTTTCTATCCGCAATACATTGGTTTCTCCCATGGGCTTTACCCATTTTGTTTTTTCCCATTTATTGGTAGAGTTATCTCCTATTTGATAGTGGCCGTTGCTGGAAATAATAAATTCAGAAGCCTTGTCTTTAGATCTTCCCCAATACAAACCAAACCCATTATCATCCGAGCCGCTGCGTTGTGTAAACGAAGCTTCTAACACAAAACTCTTTTCTTTATCGAAATACCAGGGTATGCGAAAATATCTCCCCGATCCTTTTTTTAAAGTGGTGAGGATGAGTTTGCCCGATTGTACTTTAACGGTAAAGTTTTCACCCTGATCTTCCCATCCGTTGCGGTTGTCGTCAAATGTTTCGGTCTGCTGCCCCAACACAAAAGAGGAGGCCGCCAACAATCCTAAAAAAAACAGGTATTTCATGTATTTAATTTTTTTCAAAAATGACTAAAAAAAGAGTTTCGAATCCTACCTCGCTCCACGCATTTTTTATCCGTACCAGCACGGATTGTATGGCATCTTCTTTTCGGACAAATTTGCTCTTGTTAGCGGTTTAAGAAAATGAAAAAAATCATCTTCACATTTTTAAAATATACCGGATGTTATCAGAGTTCCTAATGATGAAGCCTTTACTTCCGATAAAAAAAGAAAGCCGTTCTACATTCGGCAAAATCAAAAAAACTAACCTATGCCATTCAGTTTAATAAAAAAGAAAAACAAAACACTATGGATGCGCTGGTGTTAGCAACAGGCACCAACACGCAACCTATTTTAGAATTTACCATAAACCAGTTGTATAGCCTGCAGCTTACTCATATCTAAAAAAAATGATTTCAATTCGTTGTTTTACGTTGGCTTGGTGGATAAAAGTGGGTGGCCTGATCCTTTTAGGAGGAATAGGTGTGCCCGCTTTTTCACAGTCGTTTCCTATTTCACCCAATGCGTACGATGCCAACGGCCACCGTACCGGGCACTGGACTATTTTATACGACAGCACTTTTCAAAAGGAAGTAAAAGATCCTGACTCTGCCCTTTACTATCGGCTGGTGCGATTTGAAAATGGTAAGCCCTCGGGCAAAGTACGCGATTTTTACCGGACGGGGGTTAAGCAGTGGGAAGGATACCTCCTCTCTTTACAACCTACTGTTACCGATGGGGAGGTTAGCTATTTTTTTGAGAACGGAAAAAAATCGCATCACTTCCTCTCTAAGGCCGGGAAGAAAGACGGTTTCTACAAAGAATATGCCCCCAACGGCACCTTGGTAAGGGATGGCTTTTTTCAAGCCGACAGTGCCGAAGGCAACTGGACCAGCTACTCGCCCGAAGGAGTAAAACTAACCGAAGTAGAATACCGCCAAAATCAGGTAAACGGCAAAGTGCTTGTATTTTTTCCTTCGGGAAAAATACAACGCTCGGGCTATAAAGTAAATGGCAAAACCGAAGGCTGGTGGGATGAATTCTACGAAAGCGGCCAACTCAAAAGCCATGAACAGTTTCATAACGGACAATTTCAAGGGCTAGCTGAAACGTATTTTGAAAACGGAAAAATAGAAACGCGGGGCCGTTACACCGACAATGAAAAATCAGGTGTCTGGTTTATCTATTTCGATAACGGAAACCTAAGCCATACCGGCTCTTATGAAAACGGAATTCGCACCGGTCTTTGGAAAACGTATTATACCGATGGCAGCCTGAAGTTTGTGGCCGAACGCAAAAACAATAAGCTGGAAGGTTCCTATACCGAGTATTACCCGAGCGGAAAAATAAAAATAAAATCTACCTGCCAAAACGATTGGTGGCAGGGGCTGTTAGAAAAATATTATGAAAATGGTCAATTAGAAAAACGTGGTCACTACATAGCCGACAGCTTAGAAGGCCAGTGGGTTTTTTATCATGAAAACGGAAATAAAAGTTCGGAGGGGCGCTACATCAACAACAAAAAAGACAGCCTCTGGAAATACTACCGCACAGACGGAAGCCTGGAGATCGAAGAAACCCTTTCGATGGGCATCCTAAACGGTCCTGCCATAAACTACTTTGCTAACGGAAAAATAGATGACCGAAAAGAATACTTAAATGGAAAACAAACCGGAGATTACACAGCTTACTATGAAAACGGAAACTTGCGCCAACAAAAAATATTCTTACAAGGAAATCTGCATGGCGATTTTACCGAATACTACGAAGATGGAAAAATAAAAACCTCCGGCTCACATACCAACGGAATACGAAACGGAGAGTGGCGCTGGTATTTTGCCAATGGCCAGTTGAATTCAACCGAGCAATACATTGATGGGAAATGGAACGGCCGGTCGGTGTCTTATTATACAAACGGAAATATGCGTACCGAAAGCACTGGTGTGTTAGGGAAAGAAGAAGGAAATAAAAAAATATATTATGCCCATGGCCCGTTGAAAGGCGAAGGAAATATGCACATGGGCAAACGTGAGGGCGGCTGGGTATTTTATGATTCGCTTACCGGAAAAAAGGAATCGGGAGGAAAGTATGTAAACGGCCAACCTCATGGCTGGTGGGCATTCCCCACTTCTGACCCCCACCGCTTGCATTACATCTACGGCTACGATGAATCTTTTTCCAACGTGGCCGATAGTATTAAAGTATTAGCTGATAACCACGTAGCCAACAAAGCCTGGCAAAAACTAAAACGACTGAGCGAAGTAAAAAAATATTATGCTCCCGACAAAAGAAAGAACAACGATCTTATTTTCTGGAAAGCCTACATTCTGGCAGCCGACAAAAAATACGAACAAGCCTTTCGGCAATACGATATTTACCTGAACAATCTGAAAAAAATTAAAGGCGACAACCAATCAGACTATGCCTCGGCCATTAACAACCAAGCCTTAATTCTCAGTAACCTGAGCCGCCCATCCGAAGCCATCGCGCTGCTGCACAGCCTTGATTCGCTATATGAAAGATGGGACGATAACCGGAATCTTGCCCATTTGGAAAATTTAGCCGACCAGATGGATTCCCGCCAAAAAGAAACTTACCTGCTGCAACTTCTGCACACCCGGAAAAAATCGGAAAAAGCTACTCCTAAAAATACCCTCTATCTCATTCTTAAGCTGGGCAATCTCTATGCAGAAGAAACAGGCGAATATGAAAAGGGTGTCCTTACCTATCAATCACTTCTGGCGTATGCCGATTCGGTAAACTTAACCAACGATTTTTTCTGCGGGCTGGCACAATATAAAATTGCCGGTGCTTACCGCAGTATGTACGATCGTACTCATGCTTTTGCCTGGGCCAAAAAAGCCAACTCTATATTGAATGCGCAAACAGAAAGGTTCGTTTACGAGTACCTTGACAACCTCAACCTGCTGGGCAATATATATTTGGAAATGAATGAAGCCGATAGTGCCCGTCTGGTATTTTCTAAGATGATGACAACCATCGAAAAAGCCGAACTGCAAACTACCTTAAGTTATGCCAAAACCCTGGATGGGCTGGCCGAAGCTTATTTCAAGTTATATGATTATGTGCGGGCAAAACAATTATGGCTACAAGAAAAAAAATTGCTTGAAACACAGCGGCTTAATCGAACCAACCAGTATGTAGATGCCCTGCAGGCACTGAGTATTATCCTGCCTCAGGCCGATGCAAAGGACACACCGCTGGCCGAAAAATATTTATTGCAAGCGGTAGAATTAGCCCAGCAAATTTCTAATGAAGGTTGGAAATACCGAAAGATGCTGCAATCGCTCGCAGCATTTTATGTAGAGCGCGGGCGCTATGCCGAAGCCAAAAAAATAATTGAAAAAAATATAGACCTTACTTCCCGGGCTGAAGGAAAAACCGAAAATTACATTGACAACCTCAACACACTGGGCGATATTTATTTTTTCCAGGATTACTACCAGCAATCCATTCCTGTTTATGAAATAGCGCTTCATCTGGCCGACAGCCTGAAAAAACAAAAACCGGTTTTATATGTTACCGCTCTTTCTAATCTGGGCAGCGTTTACGACCGGCTTAATCAACCCGATAAGGCTGAGCAGTACATGCGGCAGTCGGCCGAAGCCAGCAAGACCTTATTAGGTGAAGAAAATATTACCACCATCAGCCAGGTAGGAAATCTGGCTTCTGTTCTTAAAAAAGATTCGCGTTACAGCGAAGCAGAAAAATATTACAAAGAAGCCCGCGAACTGATTGCCAAAACCATGGGGCGAGACAACCTGAAATATGCTTACTCCATCCAATCGCTCGGCAGCTTGTATAGCCAAAGCAACCAATATAAAAAGGCGTTGGAGTATTACTTGCAGTACACTAACCAAATTGTAAAACTCAAAGGCAAAATATCGGTTTCGTATGTAACGGCACTCGATGATCTGGCTAAAGTCTATGCCAACCAGAACAACCTGCTGCAAGCCGAAAAATTATATGCCGAATCAATAAAACTAAGCCTGGCCGTGTATGGCCGCAAAGAAGAAAACTATGCCTGGCGGCTAAAGAAAGTAGGCGAATTTTATCTGGACCAACAAAAGTACTCCATCGCTACCAGCTATCTGGAAGAGGCGCGTCAATTGGCCCGCACCCACATCGGTGCAGAGTCGTTTGATTATGCCAATTTTTTAGTCAGCCTTTCCAAAGCAAAAAGCAATACTGATCAGTTTAAAGAAGCAGAAGAATTGCTGCTATCGGCCGTAGATATTTATAAAAAAAATATTCAAAACCGTTTTGGTAGCTACATCGGGGCAGTAGAACAATTGGTATCATTTTACGAACGCTTCGGGCAGCACGATGTGGCCCTTCGACACATCCATTCACTATTGCCTCTAATTGCCAAGTATTGGGGAAAAGAGGAACGTTATATACAAAATTTAATTACTAAATCGAGTTTGTATTACGGACTTGGTCAATACGATTCTACAGAAGCGGTGGCAGCCCGAGCACTCGCTATGGCCGAAGAGCAATTTGCCCCCACCCACTGGCTGGTATTAAAAGCCCACACCGATCTGGGGCGGGCAGCTATTAAAACAGGAAGGTATGGCGAAGCCCGGAAACAATTTCAATTCTGCGTTGACCAGCGAAAAATAACCGGGCAAATCCGCACAATCCTTTATGCTACTGATCTGCAAAATCTGGCCGTTGCCTGTATGGAGGAAAAAGATTTTGTGTTAGCCGAAAAATATTTAAATGAGGCCGAGCAGATCGATACCCAAAGCGGGAGCACCGAAGGGTTAGATTACATTCACCTTAATTTAGGCAAGTTATATCAGGCCACCGGCAGGCCGGCATTAGCCGAAAAATATTTTAAAAATGCCATGAACAACCGGAAGGCATACATCGAACGCAACTTTTATTTTCTCAGCGATAACCAGAAGGCACAATTCTGGAAAGCCAACCGGTTTTTTATGGAATACTTTCAGTCGTTTGCGGCCGGGCAGCAAAAACAAAACCCGCTTTTACTGCACGATCTCTACAACGTACAATTGGCCACCAAGGGCATTTTACTGAGTGCTTCCAACAAAATCAAAAAACGGATTCTTACCAGTGGCGACTCCGTCATGGTAACGCACTACTACCAATGGCTGAAACAACGAAATGAACTGGCTCAGTTATACCTGCTCCCGGCCGAAGAACTGAAAATAAAAAAATCAACAATAGATTCGCTGGAGAATTTAGTAAGCACCATAGAAAAAGATCTTAATATTTCGGCCGAAGATTTAGAGAAAGACAAAGGGCGAAACGTACGCTGGCAGGAAATTCAGCGTGCACTAAGCCCACACGAAGCAGCCATAGAAATCGTGCGCATACACCACCACACCATTCACCCTACAGACAGTGTTTTCTATGTCGCTTTAGTACTTACCTCAGAAACCAAATCCAACCCCGCCATTGTGCTGTTTCCTAACGGAAATAATCTGGGAACCAAAGCCCTGAGATATTACAAAAACGCCATAGCAGCGCAACTGAACGATACGCTTTCGTACCGGTCGTACTGGCTGCCCCTGCAACCTCTCCTTAAAAACAAAACGCATGTTTACCTTTCGCAAGATGGTGTGTATAATTCCATCAATCTAAACACCCTTCGAGCAGCTGATGGAGATTATTTATTGGAAACCAAAACCATCACGTTAGTAGCCAACACCAAAGAGATCTTGCAGTTCAAAAAGAAGAACAATGCTTTCAACCGGGCTACAGCCGTATTGGTTGGTCATCCCGTTTTTTTTATGAACCGCGAAAAGGTAAAACAAAAAATAGGACATCAGCGCGAGGTGGATTTTGCCAGCCTTTCAGACGAGGATCGCAGTGGCATAGCCGACCTGCCCGGCACACAAACAGAAATTAACAAAGTAGATACTATTTTAACCGCCCACCGCTGGCAGGTAAAAACTTATACCGAAGAAAACGCTACCGAAAGAGCCCTTAAAAAAACTGCCCAGCCTAAAGTGCTTCACATTGCCACCCATGGTTTTTTCAGCGATAAAAACGATGCTGGCACAGATCCCATGTTGCGGGCCGGATTGCTGCTAACCGGTGTAGCTAACTATCTGCAAGACAACATTACCCTGGATGCTGACAACGGCATACTTACCGCCTACGAAGCCGCCAACCTGAATTTAGATAACACCGAAATGGTCGTGCTTAGCGCTTGCGAAACCGGAAAGGGAGAAGTACAAAACGGAGAAGGTGTGTATGGCCTACAGCGCGCTTTTCAAACAGCCGGAGCTCAATCTATTATGATGAGCCTCTGGAAAGTAGATGATGCCGCCACCCAGGAACTGATGACTTTGTTCTACCAAAACTGGACGGCCGGAAAAACCAAAGCCGATGCCTTTACCCAGGCGCAGCGTTCATTAAAGAAAAAATATAACAGCCCTTATTACTGGGGCGCTTTTGTAATGATGGGAAAATGATTGACTATCTGAATTTCTTTCCTGAGATTGAGGCAATAAAATGGCCATAAAAATAATTTTAGTGGACGACCACCGCATTGTGCTGGATGGATTAAAATCGTTGTTTAACCAAGACGAGGAGTTTCAGATTACCGATGCCGTAAGCACCCCTGCTGAAGCCCTCGAAAAGATAAAGCAACAACCGCCCGATATTTTACTGACCGACTACACCCTGCCGGGCATGACCGGTCTGGAGTTGGCCAGGCAGGTAAAAGAAAAATACCCGCATATAAAACGGGTTATCCTGAGCATGCATGACGAAGGCCATCTGGTAAAGCAGGTGATGAAAGAAGGCGTGGACGGATATCTGCTGAAAAGTATTCAGCAGGCCGACTTGAAAAATGCCTTGCGCCAGATTATGAACGGATTGCCTTACGTAAGCCCCGAAATTACCCGGCAATTAATGGCGGGCTTAACACATGAAGGAAAGTATGAGTTGCTAACCGAGCGCGAACAAGAAATACTAAAACTGATCGTAAAAGAATTTTCCAACAAACAAATAGCCGATAAACTCTTCATCAGCGAACGCACCGTTGAAACCCACCGCAAAAATATTTTCCGTAAAACCAACACAGCTACCCTGGTAGGATTGGTAAAGTTTGCTTTCGAACACAACATCGTGTAACTCTAAAACGAGCGCTGGAATAATCTATCCGTACCAGTACGGATACAAAATACCCTTGCGTTGGCATTTCAGCACATATCCCGCTCTGCCAACTTTGAACTAATTAAATCAATCAGGCCATGACCCAATATTCGTTAGCGGTGGTGTTCATCCTTGCCGCTTTGTCTATTCACAATATCGCAGGTGCACAGTCGCTGTCAGACGATCAGCAAAAGGTGGTCATTACCAAAGCCAAGCAACAATTGGATGAGGCTTGCCGGGAACAAGGATCGTTGCGCCAGTTTTTCGATAAAAACAACATCTCAGGCAATGCCGATGTGGACATTACCATCGGGCATAAAGGAGAAATACTGACGGTATTTTTAGCCCACACAGATATCTCCGAGGTAACCCAACGCAACGGGTTGATGAATGCCCTGACTCAATTTAAACTGAAAGATATTTCCGTCCCCAAAAAACAACGTATCAAATTTTCTTACCATCTAACTATCCAAACACTATGAAAAAACCGATGTCCCTTGTTCTTTTCCTGCTCTCGCTTGCTGCCTGGGGCCAGGAAGAAATGAAAACCGTTTACCAATTTGAAGTAGATCATAAGTTCAACTTTGTAGCCCACGGCAGTACCGACTTATCTACTTCGTATGTAGCCAGCAGCAAAGAAATAACGGTATTTCAAAACCAAGATGGCAAAGTTGTGTGGAGTAAAAAATTTAATGAAATCACCGACCAGATCAAAAAGGTGGACGATGTATTTGCGGTAGGCCAAGCGGGGCTTGTATTTATTTTAGATCGCAAAGTGGGCAAAGACAAAATGGTATGTATTGAAGAAGCTACCGGCAAATTGCTTTGGGTATCCGATAAATTTCAAGATGTAGATGGGCAAGAAAATATGGTCTTTTTAAAAGATGCTGAAACCATTTTGATTACTACTAAAAAAGATGCCTCGCTCATCCGCATGCGTACGGGCGAGCTGATCTGGCGTACCGATAAGTTCAAAGGCATAACAGCCGATTATGCCTTGGGTGGAGATGGCTCTATCGTAATGATTAATATGCGCGAAGCCAGTGTAGCCGCAAAAGTAATGTTTGGCAATTTGGCCAACTTAGCCGCTAAAGCTGCAGCCGGTTTTAAAAATCAAATCGTGCGCATCAATCTTGAAAATGGTGAAATTATGTGGGATCAAACCTATCGCGGTATCGTAGAAGAAAAATTGCTTACCCGCGAGCGTCTGGTTGATCTTAAAATAAAAGATGGAAAAGTGTTGTTGTTTATGAGGGGCATGCACGTGTTTGATTATGCCACCGGCAAACCACAATGGTCTGCTTCGTACGATGAAACACCGGATGCTATCATGAGTTACATCGAGAAACAAGCCAAGTTTGGCACGTTGGGTATGGCTAAAATTCAAAAATTCGGTGCTTATGGTGTCGTAGCCGATCCGGTTATTGTGGGCGGCTTCGCCTATGTAATTGATATGGTCGATAAAAAACATCAATTCATTAAGAAGTTTGACATGCAAAGCGGAAAAATGGTTTGGCAATCGCCCGAAATAAAAGATGCCAGAGCCATCCCCGGTCTATATGTTAGCAACGACAAAGTAATTTTGCAGGTGGGCGGCAATGTAGAAGTACAGGCCATCCTCACCCAAAGCAGAGTGGGCGCGGGTCTTTCGGGCACTTCCAATTCGCCCAACACTACTACGTCAAGAGGCATTGCTGAAGTAAAACCTATGAACGTGCAATGCTTTGATGCCAACACCGGCAAACAACTGTGGGAATCAGACAAAATGAAGAAAGGCATCACTAATCTTTTCGTAGAGGATAACAATGTTATTGTTTGTTCAGGCAAAGCGCTCTATTCTATTGGTACAACTTCCGGAAACGAAAATTATGAAGTAGCTCTGAAGGAAGATAATATTTCCGAAGCCTCTATGATTTTTCCGTATGATAAAGAGGTGATTATCATTGGCGAAAAAGGCGTAAGCGCACACACTATTGCTTCCGGCAAACTAAGGGCTTCCAGCCGATATAAATTCTCTACTCCGGTTTCCATTGGCGGGCAACTGGTTTTTGGAAATCATCTGGCACTGGAAACACCCGGCCAGGATTATGCCGTGTACGATCTGCCCACCATGACGTACAAAAAATACGATGCCCGGAAAGGCTCCTCGGCTTTCTTTAGCGAAGACGGAAAAATGCTGACGATCTACGAAGAAGGTGGGCTGATCCGTAAATCGAAAATAACCAAGCTGGAAACCGAATAATTCAATCCCCTAACGGGAAATAAAAACGCCTGATCGCCTCAGGCGTTTTTTTATTGATTAATTTTAACCCTAATTATGCATGAGGGATGCATCATCTGCCCAAAGGGTTGACGAAGGTTGACGGAAACGT
>JAFDYY010000016.1 GCA_018267195.1 Bacteroidota bacterium
GGGCATTGTCCGGTTCTTTATATGCAGGCCGGGCAAAATCATTCTTATTACCTGAAAGACCGGGGAGCCGCCTTGGGCATGGTACGCAGCCGCGAATACAACAACCATATTGAAACCAATGAAATCAGTTACCAACCGGGCGACATTATGGTACTTTATACCGATGGCATTACCGAAGCCAAGAACGCCAAAGGAGAAGAGTTTGGAAACGACCGTCTGGCTCTTGCTTTAAATGAAATAGCAACAGCCAGCGCCAAGGAAATAGAAGATTACATTATTAAACAACTATATGCCTTTACCGGCACACAAAATATTAATGACGATTATACCTCGATGATAGTAAAGTTTAAAACATAACCTAATGTGTTAATAAAACGTTAAAAAATTATGGTTCAGATCAAACGGCTACAGGAAGCCGATGCCGAAATTATTGCGCTGATAGGTGAAATCGATGCAAGTTCATCGATTGACTTAGATTTAGCCATTGCCAAAAGTGTAGGCGAGGGATTTAAAAAAATTCTTGTTGACTGCCACGCCCTGGAATATATCTCTTCTGCCGGGCTGGGGGTTTTTATGTCATACATTGAAGAACTACGCGAAAAAAATATTTACATGGTTCTTTTTGGTCTGAAAGAAAAAGTGGCCAATACCTTTGAAATACTGGGGTTGGCCGGTTTACTGCACATTCGGGAGAATAAAAATGACGCGTTGAAGCTGGCTCATGAACTATCGGTATAACATAGGATGCAGTTTGGCGAACCTAAAGGGTATTCGCGATTTTGTACGAAAGACCCTCTACGAAAACCATGTGCCCGAAATGCAGGTAAGCGCCATTGTGCTGGCCTTAGATGAGATGTGCTCTAATCTGATGATTCACGCCCATCATTGCGACCCCAACCATACATTGGAACTAAAAATAGATCGTTCATCAAATAACGAATATATTTTTGAAATTATCGATGACGGTTCTGTTTTCGATATTAACCGGTTTGCCGAACCCACCATGGAAAACCTCGTACACGAAAAACGCAAAGGCGGGTTGGGCATTCGTCTGGTAAAATCTATTATGGACAGGATAGAATACCGTACGGAAGCCGGCAAATCTATTTGCCGACTCACCAAAATGATCTGAGTTCGGTCTTCCATCTAAGAAACCTATATTTGCACCCTAAAAATTGAATGGGTTTCATGAGCCGGTATTTTCTTTTTCCTATTCTCTGCTGCCTTTCTTTCATCGCTTTATGCCAGCCCCAAAAAAGGCTGCCACCCACGCTGTTTACGGTGGCCGGGGTGCCCGTTAGCACAGATGAATTTATTTACCTGTTCAAAAAAAACCACTCCGGCAAAACCACTGATTTCACAAAAGAAAAGATAGACGATTATTTCAATCTGTTTATCAATTTTAAATTAAAGGTGCGGGCCGCCCACGAATTGGGACTTGATACTACCGAGAAATTCAAAAAAGAATTGACCAACTATATAAACGAACTGAAGAAACCTTACCGGGCCGGCAAAGATGTGGTTGAATCCCTTACCAAAGAAGCCTACGATCATCTGTCGAAAGAAATTAAAGCTTCGCACATTCTCATACAATTAAAGCCTGATGCTCCGGCCGAAGACTCCTTAAAAGCCTATCTCCGCATAGCCGACATTCGCAAACGAATTGTAGCCGGAGAAGACTTTGAAAAATTAGCCCGCGAACTCAGCGAAGATCCCTCGGCCAAATATAATGGCGGAAACCTGAATTACTTCACAGCCTTGCAAATGGTTTATCCTTTTGAAGAAGCTGCTTATAAAACTGCCGTGGGGCAAGTTTCGCCCATCGTCAGAACGCGCTTTGGGTATCATCTTATTAAAGTAGATGATGTCAGGCCTTCGCGTGGCGAAGTAGAGGTTTCGCATATTTTACTAAGAGCCTCTAAAGATGAGGTTAAAGCGAAGAACCTGATTTTTGAAATTGACGAACAGCTAAAACAGGGCCGCCCGTGGGACGAGCTTTGCAAACAGTATTCGGAAGATACCAATACCAAAAATATGGGTGGCCGGCTAAAACCTTTTGGTATAGGTGTTTTTGCCTCGGTTCCTGAATTTGAGGCAACGGCTTTTGCTCTGTCAAAGCCGGGCGACATCTCAGACCCATTTCAATCGGGTGTGGGGTGGCACATCATCCGGCTGGAGAAAAAAATACCCCTCGCCTCGTATGCAGAAATAGAGGCTTCCCTGAAAAAAAGAATCATGCGAGACGAACGTTTGAAAATAAAAGAGACAGCCGCAATCGCTCAACACAAAAAGGATTTTGGATTTACCGAAGATCCGATCGGCAAAAAAATAATTTTTGCTTTGGCCGATTCAAACTTGCAAAAAGGAAAGTGGAAGTTTAAAAATGGGGAGAGCGAGCAGGTTTTATTTTCATTGCAAGGCCGCCCCATTCGGGTTAGTAAGTTTGCCCGTTGGGTCGAGCAACATCAAAAAAAGAATACTCAGCCTCCGGCAGAGTACATCCATCAGCTTTATAATTTATTTGTAGATGAACAAGTGGATCAGGCTGAAGAAGAAAAAATTATTAACGAAAACCCGGGATTTCAATACCTGCTAACCGAATACCGCGAAGGGATTTTGCTTTTTGATGTCATGGAAAAGGAAGTGTGGAATAAAGCTTCGGCCGATACGCTCGGGCAGAAAAAATTCTATCACAACCACCTAGATAAATATAAAGCCGGCCTACGGGTAGAAGCCCGGATTTTTTCTACCCCCGACCTCTCTTTATTGGAAAGCCTAAAAAAGAAAATTGAAAAAGGAGATACGCTCCAGGCAAGTGACTTAAAAAAAATTAATTCGGTACAAAATTTTCGTACTTATGAAAAAGGCGAAAGCAAAGTTCTTGATAAAATCAACTGGGTATCCGGCTTACAAGAAACCGAAACAGACAAAGTCTATTCTCTGGTAGAGGTAAGGCGCTTAATAGAACCGGGAATTAAATCTTTTGATGATGCCCGCGCGCGGGTCATTTCAGATTACCAAGATTTTCTGGAAAAGGGTTGGCTTTCTTCGCTGCGGCAAAAATTTCCGGTATCGATCAACACCAAAAACAAAAAATTAGTGGAAACCGAACTCCAAAAAAAATGAAACCTAGCCTAACTCATTTTGTCATTACGCTGGCCACGTTATGTTTTTATTC
This sequence comes from Bacteroidota bacterium, assembly GCA_018267195.1. Classification (GTDB taxonomy): domain Bacteria; phylum Bacteroidota; class Bacteroidia; order Cytophagales; family Cyclobacteriaceae; genus ELB16-189. The sequence continues at coordinate 3,179 of JAFDYY010000016.1, forward strand.
ATGCGACCTTATTAAGATGAAAAAAAACGGAGATGAGACAACTGCCCAGCGGAAAATAATTGCGCGGGTAGATAATGCCCGTTTGTATGCCGATGAGATCAAAGGAATTATCCGCGATAAAATTTCTGCCGATGACAGTGCCGCCCGTGTCAATGCGTATGTAAACAGTTGGATCAGAAAACAGTTACTGATTCGCAAAGCCTTGCAAACTATCAATATAGATGAAGCCGACTTAGAACGAAAAGTGCAAGATTACCGCTATAGCCTTATTACCTACGAGTTTTTAAATCAGTATATACGCGAGCACCTCAGCGACAGCGTTGACAAGGTTTCTATTGAAGATTATTACCGTACCCACCCCGATAATTTTATTTTAAAACAAAACATTATTCAGGGCACCTACATCAAAGTACCGAAAGATGCCCCCCGCACAAAACGAATTAAAGAATTGATGTTTTCCACTAAACAAAAAGAAATGGCTGAATTAAAATCGTACTGTCTGGGTTTCTCGGCTGCCTTTCACCTGGCCGATTCTTCGTGGATTGAGTTTGATAAGATTGCCGTAAACTCCCCCCTGATGGACATTCCCAACAAAATACAATTCCTGCAATCGTACAATTATTATGAAACCAGCGATGCCGGCTTTCTTTATTTTTTAAAAATTGATGCTTACAAAATCGCTGATAACGTTTCTCCGCTGGAGTTTGTGCGACAAGACATTAAAAACATTATTTTAAACAAGAGAAAAGTAGAACTTGCAAAAAAATTAGAGGATGATATTTATGAAAATGCAGCTAAACGAAAAGAATTTGAGATTTTGGGGAAGTAGCCTATTCCTGTTGTTTCTTTCTTTCGCAACCTTGGGTCAATCGGGCGAGAAAAAGGAAGAAACCAAGTTTGTATTAGATAAAATTATTGCCAAGGTAGATAATTACATTGTGCTGAAATCGGAATTGGAATCGGCCTACCAAAGTTATCTTACCGATGGAAACCCCGGCTCGGAAGAGGCCAAATGCAGCTTGCTAAACCGTATGGTGATGAGTAAAGTAATGGTGGCTAAAGCCGAAATTGACTCCGTTATTGTAACCGATATTGAAGTTGATCAAAACACCACACAACGGATGAATATCATCCTCCAAAACTACGGTAACTCGCAAGAAGAACTGGAGCGCAACTACGGAAAAACATTTGAACAAATTAAAGCCGAGTTGCACGATCAAATCCGCGAGCAACTTTTAGCTCGTGAAATGACCGACCGTATTACTAAAGATATAGCCATAACTCCTTCAGAGGTAAAACGATTTTATAGTAAAATCCCCTCCGACAGTTTACCTTTCTATTCGGCCGATGCCGTAATCGGTCAGATAGTACGGGTGGCCAAAGTAAGCGCTCAGCAAAAAGCTGAAGCCAAGAAAAAACTGGAAGACCTCCGCACTCGTTTTTTAAATGGAGAAAACTGGAACGAGCTGGCCAAACGATATTCTGAAGATCCTTCTGCACAATCCAACGGAGGCGAAATGGGCTACTTTGGCAGAGGCTCGATGGTACCTGAGTACGAAGCCATGGCTTTTAAGTTGACCAAAGGAGAAGTGTCTCATCCGTTCGAGTCACAATACGGCTTCCACATTATGCAGTTAATTGACCGCCGGGGCAATGAATACAACTCGCGCCACATCCTCATTAAAGCCGAACCGAGCAGCAACGACATTACACGTGCTCATTTTTATCTTGACTCGTTGCGCAGAAAAATTATGAAAGACAGTATCACTTTCGAGCAAGCCGCCAAACTTTTTTCAGATGATAAAGAAACAAAAGGCCATACAGGTTATTTTACCGATGCCGATGGTGGCACGAAAGTAGCTATTGATAAAACCCTTGACCCGGCCGTTTATTTTGTAATTGATACTATGAAAGTGGGCCACATCTCAAAACCTTTGCCCTACCGCACGAAAGACACCCAGCAAGAAGCCGTCCGTATTATTTATTTCAAAACTAAACTTCCTCCACACCAAGCTAATCTAAAAGACGATTGGCACCGCATACAATCGGCCGCGCTGGCCGAAAAGAAAGACAAAGCCGTAACAAAATGGTTTGTCAAGTCCAAGCAAGATGTGTTTATCAATATTGATCCAACCTTCAAGGGTTGCAAAATCCTGGAGTAACCGGCCTTGCTTGGGCAAGTGCAAAAAAGTATTTTCACACCAAAAGTTTAGCCATGCCAACTATTTTTGGGAATGATGTAGAAGCTGCCGATGCGCTGGCCCTAGCGTATAAAAAATTAAAATCTGAAATTGCCCATGTCATCGTAGGGCAAGACGAAGTAGTCCATCTTACTCTCACGGCTGTTTTTTGCCACGGCCACGCTCTTCTTATTGGCGTACCCGGCCTGGCCAAAACCTTATTGGTACAAACCCTGTCTCAAGCACTCGACCTGAATTTTAAACGCATTCAGTTCACGCCCGATTTGATGCCTTCCGATATTATCGGGGCCGAAACCATGGACAAGGAACGCAACTTTCATTTCGTAAAAGGCCCCGTGTTTGGAAATATTATTTTGGCCGATGAAATAAACCGAACCCCTCCCAAAACACAAGCTGCCTTACTTGAAGCCATGCAGGAAAATGCCGTAACCATTGCCGGAAAAAGATATGAGTTACCTCAGCCGTTTTTTGTTATGGCCACCCAAAACCCGATTGAACAGGAGGGTACCTATCCTTTGCCCGAAGCTCAGTTAGATCGGTTTATGTTTAATATCTTTTTGAATTACCCCACCTACGAGCAAGAACTAAAAATTGTAAAGGGGACCACAGCCGAACATTCGGCTACAATAAACAAAGTGCTAACAGCCGAAGAAATTATTTCATTTCAGGGGCTAATCAGACGTGTGCCTGTCTCCGACAATGTGGTAGCGTATGCCGTAAAATTAGCTTCTGCTACCCGCCCGGGAAACGGTTCGCCTTTGGCTACTCAATTTTTAGAATGGGGAGCCGGGCCGCGCGCCTCTCAATATTTAGTGTTGGGTGCAAAATGCAACGCTCTGCTTAACGGAAAATATTCACCCGACATAGAAGATGTACGAGCGGTAGCCAAGCCGGTGCTCCGTCACCGCATTGTGCGAAATTTTAAAGCCGAAGCTGAAGGCGAATCGGTAGATACGTTAATTTATAAACTGTTATTGCAGATACCGATGTAATGAACCTGCCCAATCAAATAAAAAAACTCGCGGCAGAATTGGCAACTGAAACCATTGTCAATCGAAGATATTTACACGCTCATCCTGAATTGTCTTACAAAGAATTTAAAACGGCAAAATTCGTTGCCGAAACATTGAGAGGCTTAGGGCTGAACCCCACCGAAGGGATTGCGGGCACAGGTGTTGTGGTAATGATTGAAGGGAAAAATCCATCTAAAAAAACTGTTGCTCTGCGAGCCGATATCGATGCATTACCTATTCAGGAGGCAAATGAAGTTGAATATAAATCTCAAAACCCGGGAATAATGCACGCCTGCGGCCATGATGTACACACCGCTTCCTTACTTGGCACAGCAAAAATTCTCAGCTTATTAAAAGATCATTTTGAAGGAACTATCAAACTGATTTTTCAACCGGGTGAGGAGAAAAATCCCGGAGGAGCTTCCTTGATGATCAAAGAAGGCGTACTGCAAAATCCATCCCCTTCTTCCATTCTGGGTCAACATGTAATGCCCTTAATCCCTGCGGGAAAAGTGGGGTTTCGTGAGGGAATGTACATGGCCAGCAGCGATGAAATTTATTTGCGTGTCATCGGCAAAGGCGGTCACGGTTCTACTCCCGAATTAACGATTGACCCCGTGGTAATTGCTTCTCATATTATTATAGCCTTGCAACAAGTCATCAGCAGAAATGCAAGCCCCAAACAGCCAACTGTTTTAACCTTTGGAAAAATCATTGGCGAAGGCGCAACGAATATTATTCCCGATGAAGTAAGAATATCGGGAACATTCCGTGCGCTTAATGAAAAGTGGCGCAAAGAGGGGTTAGAAAAAATAAAAAAAATGGCAGAAGGATTGGCCGAAAGTATGGGCGGAAAATGCGAAGTAAGGATTTCGCACGGTTATCCTTATTTAGAAAACAATCCAGAACTCACGAGAAGAACCCGCGCTGCCGCAGAAGAATATCTGGGCAAAGAAAACGTGGTTGATCTTGACCTCACATTGGGCTCAGAAGATTTTGCGTATTACTCGCATCAAATTCCGGCATCCTTTTATCGGTTGGGCACCCGCAATGAAGCAAAAGGAATTACTTCGTATGTACACACCCCCACTTTTAATATTGACGAAGAAGCCCTACAAATAGGCTCCGGGTTAATGGCTTGGTTGGCAGTGAAAGAATTAATGGAAATTTAATATTGATTCTCCGGGCGGCAACTATCGGGATGACGGCAAGCGTGTATCTTTACAAAAAAAGATGGAGGCTCCGCACAACATTACGCTAGGTGCAGAAAATTTTTTTTCTTGGAAAATTTTCTTCAGGTCGGCCATTTATTTTTTGATTGGCCTTTTCATTTTTTTATTTTCTGTTGATCTGATGGTTTCTTCCCTCCACAGGCTGGGGGGCACGGCAACGGAAATTCTTTCTTCTGCAGCATCAAATCCTTTTCTGGGCTTGTTTGTAGGATTGCTTTTAACTGCTCTTATTCAAAGCAGCTCGGCCACTACCTCGCTGGCCATCGCAATGATGGTGGCCGGATCCATTTCTCTTTCTGAAGCTGTACCTGTTATGATGGGTGCCAACATTGGCACCACAATTACCAGCATGCTGGTATCTTTAAGTTTTATAAATCATAAAAAGGAATATCGTAGGGCGGTGGCGACCGGAAGCTACCATGCCTTTTTCAACATCCTCACTGCTTTGATTTTATTTCCTTTAGAATTTTATTTCCACTCTTTGTCGGGCTTATCGCATTTTCTGGCCACCACCTTTTTTAGTTTGCCAACTCCAACTGTGCAGGAAAATTTTTCATTGATGGGCCCACTGGTGCATTTCGTTTCTGAAAAGGTAAACCAGGCCTATTGGTTAGCCGGGGTTTCGGTTCTTCTTCTTTTGGGGTCTATTCTTTTTTTTAGGAAAGTGATTACCGGTGTAATCGGGGTGGGATCGCAGGAAAAATTTCATCGTGTTTTTTTTAAAAACGAAATCAAATCGTTTGTCTGGGGGCTGCTTAGTACCGCTGCCATCCGTTCCAGCTCAGTTACTACTTCGCTGGTGGTGCCTCTGGCCGCACAAAAAAAAATTAAACTAAGGCAGGCCGCGGCCTTTATTTTGGGAGCTAATATTGGTACTACCATCAGTGCTTTTATAGCCAGTGCCTTCAACTCAAATGCTGCTATTGATCTGGCCATTGCTCATTTTCTTTTCAATTTTATAGGCGTGATCTTCTTTTTTCAAACCCCGTATTTAAAAACAATTCCGTATCGTTTGGCTGCGGGTTTAGGCAGGCTTACTTTGCATTATCGTTTGGCCGGGTTCCTTTTTTTATTAGTCATTTTCTTTCTCATCCCGTTTTTTTTATTGTACCTAAGCCGTTAGCGAAGAGGTTTTTTTCTACTGACATTCAATGAGTATATTGCCATGTATATGGATTCTATAAAAGACTATGTATTTAAACTGCTTCGCTTGGACGGGGTCATCAATCACCTTTCAGGGTATGTAGAATCGCGTATTGAGTTAATAAAGCTTGATGTGCGCGAGGAGGTAGTAAAAGTAATTTCACGGGGGCTGGCATTGGGCCTTATCGTTTTATTGGCCCTGCTCTTTTTGGTTTTTATCAGCTTTGGGTTAGCTAATACACTTAACTCGTATTTTGGAAACAATGCGACCGGGTATTGGATCGTTTCCAGCCTGTATGGGCTTCCTTGCCTTTTGCTGATCGTCTTTTACAAACAGGTCAATCTGTTTTTAGAAAATCATTTCAAAAGAAGAAAAAAATTATAATGGAACTCCTCGAAACACAAGACCCCGAAAAAAAGAAGTTGATTGAAACTTCGGCCCGCCACAAACAGGAACTGGAACGCGGAATTAAAGATATTTCAGACCGGGGCGAAAAGCTTTTAAAAAATGCATTAATTATTGGGGGTGCTTTAGCTGCTACCTATTTTGTGGTAACTCAACTCTCTTCATCTAAAAAGAAAAAACAAAAAATAGCTAAAGAACCTGTCCCTTCGGCAAGCACCCCGCACAAGCACGAAGAGGAAGAGGAGTCGCCTTCTATCCTTTCCGGTATGGGAGACCGCCTGGTTAATTTGGCCTCTGTCTTTTTAATTGATCTGGCCAAAGAAAAAATTTCAGACTACCTGAAAAATAAAAATGCCGATGATTCTGGAAGCCCTGAACGCTCAAAGTAAGCAAGGCAAGAAATCTATTGCCGTTTTAATAGATCCCGATAAAGTGGGGGAATTGGGGAAGTTAGATTCGCTCTTGCGATTAGCGACCGAAAATTGTGTTGATTATTTTTTTGTGGGCGGCAGTTTAGTTACTACTACCAATTTATCGGCTGTTATTAAATATATTAAAAAAAATATAAGTCTTCCCGTCATCCTGTTTCCGGGAAGTGTTCTACAAATCGATCCTTCGGCCGATGCTATTTTATTTTTGTCGTTAATCTCCGGCCGGAATCCGGATTTGCTCATTGGCCAACATGTCATAGCGGCTCCTATTTTGAAAAGCAATGCGCTGGAAGTGTTGCCCACCGGGTATCTATTAATTAACTCGGGCAAAACTACTTCCGTAGCCTATGTTAGCAACACTACACCCATACCGGAAGACAAGTATTCACTGGCTGCCAGCACTGCCTTGGCGGGAGAAATGTTGGGTCTTAAACTTATTTATCTGGATGCCGGCAGTGGAGCCGAGCGCGAAGTAAACAGCAAGATGATTGGTTCCGTAAAAAAAGCCATTAACGTTCCTTTAATTGTGGGCGGGGGTATTAACTCGGCCGAAAAGGCCTGCCGTGCCCTTCAGGCCGGAGCCGACTTAATTGTGATTGGCAATGCACTGGAAAAAGAACCCGACCTGTTAATTGAAATTTCCGATTGTGTGTACGATTGGAATCAAAGCATCTCTTCGCAGGCTTAACCCTCTTTATTTAACTTGAATTTTTTCGGGTACTAAAATAGCCGTTGAGAACATTTTTTTTAATCTTAATAAATCGGGTTGTGCCTCTAATTTGGTAAAGTACTTGCCCACCGTTACGCGAAATTTAGGTTGTTGATACAAAAGAATCGCTACCAGCTCCGGGGTATCTTCCTGCAATTTTTTTTTGGTGTTCATCGCATCCTCCCGTTTTTGGCCGGAATATATCTGAATAGTATAGCCATCAATAAATTTATTCAGCACATTAAACTGATCAATGCTGTCTAGTACGGCATCAATTTTTGTATTGATATTTTTTGTTGGTAGGATCTCTTCCGGTTGGGATATGGGGGAGGTTGCCTTTTTTATTTCAGCCGTTTCTCCTTTAGGCCTGAGTTGGCTGAGGTCTTCGTGATACGGTTTCTTTTGGGCGATTACCGAGGGAGCATTACAAAGACAAATCATAAAAAAACAACCTGCCAGCAGGTTCCTTTTTAGAATGATGTATCGGTTATTGTAGCCCGTCATTCTTCTATCACAATACACTTTCCGTTTTTAATGTCGTCTTCTACTTTTTTATATTTCACCTCTTTCATAACTCTTCCATCAGGGTACTGAACAGAAACTTTATCATTGCGATTGGCAATTTTTTCCGATTTTACCGGCATTACTTTTTCCTGCGCCCGCTGCTCGGGTTGCTCTTGCCCGCCTTGCAATAACGAATGCGATTCATCTTTTTGTTCGCGCAACTTTTGTCGTTTCTGTGCTTGTGCTTCGTGCACTTCGTCTGCTTCCTGCACCGGAATTTCCGCTTTCATTAAAAATGAAATTGTTTCTTCATTCACTTTAGAGATAAACCGTTTAAAAGCTTCAAATCCTTCAAACTTATAAATTAACAGAGGATCCTTTTGTTCGTAAACGGCATTCTGAACAGATTGCTTCAAATCATCCATATCGCGCAAATGCTCTTTCCAGTTCTGATCAATGATGTTGAGTGTAATCATTTTTTCCATTGACTTGATCAGTTCGGCATTCGTAGTGGAAACACATTTTTTTAAATTGGCTACTACACCGATCTGAGCTGTGCCGTCAGAGAAGGGTACTAATATCTCCTGAATAGTGGCCCCGCGGGTTTTGTAAATATCATTAATGATGGGCAATGCTTTTTGGGCAATGAGCTTATTTTTTTGGTGATAATGCTTCAGTGCTTCTTCATAAATTTTTTCGGTCAGAGTAGTTTGATCCGTTTTAGCAAACTCATCATCCGAAATGTTTGCGTCTATCCCTAACACTCCCAGTACATTTAATTTAAACGATTCCGCATTTTCGCTGGTTTTTCCATTGGCCGTCAGTTCATCGCACGTATCGTAGAGCATGGTAAGGATATCAAGCTGCAGGCGTTCGCCAAAAAGAGCATTTTTTCTTCGCTTGTAAATAACTTCTCGTTGCGAATTCATTACGTTATCATACTCAAGCAGTCTTTTTCGGGTGCCAAAGTTATTTTCCTCTACTTTTTTCTGAGCCCGCTCGATGGAGTTGGTTACCATAGAGTGTTGAATTACTTCTCCCTCTTTTAGGCCGAGCCTGTCCATAATGCGGGTGATTCGCTCAGGCATAAACAACCGCATCAGGTTGTCTTCCAGTGAAACATAAAAGCTGGAAGTGCCCGGGTCGCCCTGACGGCCGCTTCGCCCGCGTAGCTGCCGGTCAACCCTCCGCGATTCGTGTCGTTCGGTTCCGATGATGGCGAGCCCGCCAGCCGCCCGTGATTCGGGAGTAAGTTTAATATCTGTACCCCGGCCGGCCATATTGGTAGCAATGGTAACAGTACCCGGTTTTCCGGCTTCGGCCACAATTTCAGCCTCGCGTTGGTGTTGCTTGGCGTTTAGTACATTGTGCTTTATTTTTTTGATCTGCAGCATCCGGCTTACCAACTCGGATACCTCCACTGAAGTGGTTCCCACCAAAACGGGTCTTCCTTCTTTGGTGAGGCGAACAATTTCTTCTATTACTGCGGTAAATTTTTCGCGCATGGTTTTATAAACCAAATCATCATAGTCTTTGCGGGTAATAGGTTTGTTGGTAGGGATTACCACCACATCTAATTTGTAGATATCCCACAATTCACCGGCTTCGGTTTCAGCCGTACCCGTCATCCCGGCCAGCTTATGGTACATGCGAAAATAATTTTGCAGGGTAATAGTGGCGTAGGTCTGGGTAGCATCTTCCACTTTTACATTTTCCTTCGCTTCAATGGCCTGGTGCAAACCATCTGAATATCTTCTGCCATCCAGCACACGGCCGGTTTGCTCATCAACGATTTTTACTTTGCCATCAACAATAATGTATTCCGTATCCTTTTCAAAAAGGGTATAGGCTTTTAACAGTTGGTTAATGCTGTGTATGCGTTGCGACTTGGTGTTATAGTCGCGGATCAGTTCATCTTTCTTCTGAAGTTTATCGGTTTCTGAAATCGTTGTGTCTCGCTCAATCTTGTTTAACTCCATTCCTATTTCCGGTAAAATAAAAAACTTTGGGTCTTCGCCTTCCCCGGTTATCAGATCGATTCCTTTATCGGTCAGTTCTACGCTGTTGTCTTTTTCGTCAATTACAAAAAACAGAGGCTCATCGGCTTTGGGCATCTCTTTTTTATTGTCTTGCAAATAGAAATTTTCAGTCTTTTGAAGAATTGATTTGTTCCCTGTTTCGCTGAGCATTTTAATCAGCGGTTTGTATTTTGGCATGGCTCGATGAGCCCGAAATAATGATAGCCCGCCTTCTTTTTCATCTCCTTCGTTCAGCAAACGCTTGGCATCGTTCAGGTATTGGTTTACCATTTTTTTCTGAGCCTCTACCACTTTATTAATGCGGGGCTTTAGTTCATAAAATTCATGTTCATCGCCCCGCGGTACTGGGCCTGAAATAATTAAGGGAGTTCGTGCTTCATCGATCAGGACACTGTCCACCTCATCTACCATGGCGTAGTGATGCCCTCGCTGCACCAATTCTTCGGGATCACGTGCCATATTATCGCGCAGGTAATCAAAACCAAACTCATTATTGGTGCCATAGGTAATATCGGCCCGGTAGGCGTTTCTTCGTTCGGCCGAATTGGGCTCGTGTTTGTCTATACAATCCACGTTCAGGCTATGAAACTGAAAGATGGGGCCCATCCATTCGCTATCGCGTTTGGCGAGGTAGTCGTTTACGGTTACGATGTGTACCCCTCGTTTGGCCAGCGCATTTAAAAATGCGGGGAATGTAGCCACTAATGTTTTTCCTTCTCCGGTGGCCATCTCAGCTATCTTACCTTCGTGCAAAGCTACCCCGCCAATGATCTGTACATCGTAGTGTACCATGTCCCACTTAATCAGGTTGCCGGCTGCCATCCATTGGTTGTGCCAATGGGCTTTGTCCCCCACTATTTTAACGTTATCATGTTTGGCTGCTATTTGCCGATCAAACTCGGTGGCCGTAACTTCAATGTATTCGTTCTCCTTAAAGCGTTTGGCTGTTTCGCGCATAATGGCAAAAGCCAGCGGCAGCACTTCTAACAGCACTTTTTCCAGTTCTTTGTTACGTTCTAATTCGGTTTTATCTATTTGTGAAAAAATAAATTCTTTTTCATTGATATCTAATTCCGGGTGATCGGCAATTCGCTGACGCAAATCGGCTATCTGTTCATCAATTAATTTAAGTTTTGAATTGATGTAGTGCTGAACTTCGAGCGATTTCTGCCTGAGTTCATCGTGCGACAACGGGCTTAGCGTTTTTTCTTCTTTTTTCGTTTCCTCTACCAGCGGGGCCATCCGCTTGATGTCTTTCTCCGATTTCGTTCCAAAAATCTTAGCGATCAGTTTCAGCATAAAAAAAATGATGTGATGAGTCTCAAATTAAGCGTGCAAAGTTACTCATTTTGAGCAGGCAATTATAGTTCCAAAGAAGTTTGGCCAACTATTTGGCAGTTGGCAGCATCTCTCTATTTTGAAATTATGACGAAATGGCTTTGGGGGGTTATTTTGCTCTATTAATATCTAAATTATGCGGCTAACTGTTTTCTTACTCCTGATAGCAGTACCGTTTATGCACAAGAATATAAACCCAGATTATGCATGAGGGATGCATCATCTGCCCAAAGGGTTGACAAAGGCTGACGGAAACGTTAACCTTGCCAAGGTTTAACCCGGGTAATGAAAATCACCGTTGGGTATTTTATCTTCATGGATCGTTGGTTTTCATCCGTCAATCATGCCAATCGATTTTCTATTGCATGATGGGGGATTAAAAGATAGGTTGTTTTTGATTTTTTAGGAATCAAGTATAAACGTTCCCTCAAATATTTTCTCGGCTGGGCCTACTAAAAAAATATCAGTAAAATGGAGGGCTTCGGCAGGCTTAAATTCTACTGACAATGTTCCGCCTAATGTAGAGATGGAAACAGGCGATGCCCCCTTTTTGTAAAAAAAAGCTAAAGCCGCAGCTGTTACTCCTGTGCCGCACGAAAGAGTTTCGTTTTCCACTCCGCGTTCGTACGTTCTCACAAAAATAGAATGAGGACCAAGTATTTCCACAAAATTGGCATTGGTTCCGTTGGGCTTAAACGCCTCACTGTATCTGATTTTTTTCCCTTCATCAAATACCGGAAAGTTTTTTACGTCTTTTACAAACCGGATAAAATGAGGCGAGCCGGTATTAATAAAGAAATCATCTCTTTCTTTTTTTACGGTGCCCACATCATTCATTTTTAATCGGACAATTCCATTTTTCAACACCTCTGCTTCATGGATTCCATCATACGCAAGGAAGGTAGCTTTCCCGTTTACGATCCCCAACGAAGAAGCCATCTTTACGGCTGCCCGGCTTCCGTTTCCACATAAACTAACCGATCCATCGCTATTGTAGTAGGTCAGATTAAAATCGAGGGAGGCATGGTTTTCAATAAGCATCAGCCCGTCAGCCCCCACACCAAACTTGCGGTGGCAAATTTTTACGATCTGATTTTTATCCAGCGAAAATTTCTTATCGCGGTTGTCAATCATAACAAAATCGTTGCCTGTTGCTTCATATTTAGAAAACGGCAAAAGCATGCTTATTTGTAATTCGATTTCTTAAAATCTGAATATTTGGTATTGGCTGGATCCAGTTCAATGGCTTTATCTATATCGGTTCGGGCTTGTTCTTTTTGTTCCATATTAAAATAAGTGATGCCCCGGTAATACCATTGTGCTGCCACCCCGGGTTTAATTTTGATTGCCTCCGTAAAATCTTTCAGGGCATTGGCATACATTTTAAGAGAAAGGTATGAGTTCGCGCGGTAGTAATAGTAATCGTTAAGCGCTTCTTCTTTGGATCCGGTTTGAATAGCTTTGGTAAAATCGGGGATGGCATCGGCATAATTCTGAAGAGCATACTTGGCATTGCCCCGCCAGTAATAAGTATCGGGGTCGGGTTGTATTTCAATGCTTTTGTCGAAATCGGAAACAGACTCTTCATATTTTTCCTGCGAGTATAAACTCATGGCTCGATAATAATAAGCTAAATGGTGGTTGCTGTTTATTTCTAATGCTTTAGTACAATTTTCAATAGCGCGGTCGTAGTCGCTCTGCTGGTATTTAACCCGGGCTATCCAATAATAACTTTCTGCATATTTTGGATTCAGCTCGCAAGCTTTGGAAAAATCCGTTTCTGCTTTTTCGTATTGTTTTAAGTTATACTTTACTTTTCCCCGATAAAAGTAGGCATCCGGGTAATTTGGCTTAACCAGAATAGCAGAATCAAAATCGGTAACAGCTATTTCCCATTGTTTTAATGCAAAATGGGCATTGGCCCGCCAGTATAAAATTTCAGCATCTTGTTTTTTTTCTTTTCGTGCCAGGTTATAATTGGTAATAGCATCTTCATATTTTTTTAGATCATAATAAGCCTGCCCCAACCAATAAAAAACATCTACATAATCGGGTTGTAGCTCCAGTACTTTTTGAAAACTATTTATCGCCTTCTCATCCATCGAGAGGTCGTAGTACGTTCTGCCTTGCCAAAAGTAAGCTGATGTATAATTGGGTTTTAGGGAAATAGTTTTGGCAAAATCTTTTAACGCCTTATCGTCTTGACGCACCCCGCGAAAGGCATTGGCCCGCCAATAGTAGGCATCGGTAAATTTGGGATTGATAGCTATGCTCATATCAAAATCGGCAACCGATTTATCAAAATTATCCAAAGTATAATAGCTGTATCCGCGTTTAAAATAGGCTTCGGCATAAGCCGGGTTGAGTTGGATGGCTTTGTTAAATTCGGTAATGGATTTTTCGTACTTAGAGGCATCGTATGATATTTTGCCTTGCGAGAAAAAAATTTCCGCCTGAGCTTTATCTTCTTCTGACACCTTTATGGTTTTTAGCTCAACTAATCGTTTGGCGGTAATCGTTTCAGTAGCATTGTTTTCCGTTTGTGCTGTTACGGTGGGCGAAGAAGACGCAGAGGTCTGCTGCCGGCTTAGGTAAAAATCTTCGCCTGTTAAGGAGGTGGTTTCCCAGGGTATCTGTGCTCCCCCCGATTTTTCACTCACTTCATTTCGCACTTGTTTAAATACCTGCTCAATGGTAAACGATGGGTTGCGCATATATTTTAACAATGCACTGGTGTAAAGACCGTTTGATGATTCCCCGTCTGAAGCGGTGCGGCCAGGCGAAGTAGCATATGCGATCAACGAACCTTTGGGCGCGTCCATCATGGCTAAGCCCCCGCCTCCAGTGCTTCGCTGCCAGCCCCGGGCAAACGGATTATTTCGGCAGGCATCTAACACTACAATATTCACTTTTGTATCTGCCGCATCCATAAAGGCCAGCGCGCGGTCGGCTGCTACGCAATCAAACTCTATTTCTTGTTCGTTTTTCAGATCGGCTTCTACCGGAATGATGTAGTTTACTCCCTTAGACTGAATGCCGTGACCGGCATAATAAAACAAAGCCACATCATATCCATTTAGCTTTTGGCCAAATTCGCTGATGGCCTGTTTCATTTGTGGCTGGGTTATGTCTTCATACTCCATCACATCAAAACCTAGGCTGCGCAGCGAACTGGAAATAGCCCGGGCATCGTTCAGCGGATTTTTTAACGGATTAACAAATTTGTAATTGCCATTGCCTATGACAAGAGCCAGCCTTTTTTGTTTAGATTGGCTAAACCCTCCAATGCAGAGAGCAAGCAAAATAACGAGTGGTACGTATTTTTTCATGGGATAACATTGAAGGTCATTTAACTTCCTCGTAGTCCACGTAATCGCCTCCTTTTATCGTTCCTTGTTTATTTTTTCGAGGTTTGCTGTCTACCCGAGTATGGCCTTCTGGCCTGCGTTGCTGAAAGTTTCTATTTTGTTGGGAAGACGAACTCATACGAAAAATAAGGCTGCTTACTTTCGATAAAATATAAATGATCAGCGCAATAATAATTAGTGGCCGTAACATGCTGTTTTAAATAGAAGGCAAAGTTATCAGTTTCTGTTGATCTGATCCGGTCTTAACTATAACAAAAAAGCCGTCCTTTAAAAAGACGGCTTTTCGCTGAAATCCGTTCTGCTTTCTTAGTTCTTCTTTACCGGGGTGGCCGTGGTATGAGGTTGTGCCGAAGGGGTTATTCCCATTTTTTTCAATACTAGGTCAGAAATATTAAATTTTTCGTCCGTGTAAAGCAAAATGTCGCCCCCGTTAAGTATGTGCGGGCTGATAATGAATGAAAACCCATTTTCTTTAGCTACTTCTTCGGTGGCGGCACCTATTTTTTTATAAACCGGCTCGTATAGTTCGGCTGATTTCTTTTGTAATGATGATTGAGCTTCTTGTTGGAATTTTTGAAAATTTTCTTGTAAGGAAGTCAATTCTCTTTCTTTATCGGCACGGATTGCTTCAGGGGTAGTGGCCGGCATGTTTTGGTAGGCCTTGTACTTAGCCTGAATATCTTCATATTTTGCCTTCAGCTGATTATCCAACTGCGCGCTATGTGTTTTAAGTTCGCTTTCAATGGTTTTAACAGCAGGCATTTGGCTCATGATGTATTCGGTATCAGCATAGCCTATTTTTTGAGCTGGGTGATCTTGCGCTTTGGCTGTTACCATCACTCCGCACAAAATCAACAATAGTAGAGTTCTCATTTTCATTATAATTGGTTAATAGTTATTTTACCTTATCATTGGGGTCTCCCAGACCCAGTTCTTCTAAAACAAAATCTGTATAATCGTGCCTTGGGTCCGTATAGATCATCACCAACTCAGCGGCTTTGTCAAACACGATAGCCAACCGGTTGGCTTTGGATACTTTACTTACTGCATCGAATACTTTATCCTGCAAAGGTTTAATCAATTCTTGTTTTTTCAAAAAATAAAGACCCCCAAATCCAAAAACCTTTTTTTGATATTCTTTTAACTCTGTTTCTTTCTTCTTTATTTCCGTTTGCCGCTCTTGCCTCATTTCTTCGGTTAGCAGCACCTGCTCGGCCTGGTACATGGAGTATAAACCATCTACCTTATGCTGCATTTCTTCAATCTCTTTTTGCCAGGCAGCCGAAAATTGTTCTATTTCATTTTGTGCCTTCGCATATTCGGGCATCTTGCTCAAGATATACTCTGAGTCGATATATCCGAATTTTTGTGCTAATGCAACATTCAGGCCGAAAAACAAAACGATGGCAAACGATGCAATTTTTATCATTTTTTTAACGGATTTGCTGACCAATGGTAAAGTGGAACTGCTGCCCACTTCTATTGCTCGCTCCCGGCAGGGTATCAAATCCATACGCCCAATTCAAACCAATTAAACCAAATGCAGGCATAAAAATCCGAGCACCAAAACCGGCCGAGCGGTACAGGTTAAACGGATTAAAGTCCTGATAATTATTCCAGTTGTTCCCTGCTTCGGTGAAAACAAAGGAATAAACGGTGGCCGCCTGGCTGGTAACAACCGGGTAGCGCACTTCCATGCCAAATTTATTATAAATAATCCCTCCTTCTATTCCATTAACGCCTACACTTCCGCGAAGCGCATAAAGAGGCGGAGTAACCTGGTTATCCGGATATCCTCTCAATCCAATGATATCTTGCCCTAATACAAACGAATTGAATCCGCCTGTTAAGCCGGCTCCTCCCATGAGGAAACGCTCGAACGGCCCCACTCCACCTATTTTGTTATTGTAGGTGCCTATGTACCCAAAGTGGGCTTTGGTTTCGAGCACTAAACTTCGGCCTTCGGGCTTTTTACTACCGATCAATGTTAAATAAAACTTAGAATCAAACATCCATTTGTGCAATTCAATCCAGTTATATCGCTGGGTGTTATCTAAGTAATAAGATGCTGACCGGAACAACGAGTAGGGCGGGGTGAGGTTTAAACTCAGAGAAATGGTAGATCCGCTTTTGGGGAACATCGGGTTGTCTATACTGTTTCTCGACAACGTAGTGTTAAACGTTAAGCTGTTAGTCGTACCGTATATGGGCAGGGTTGAAGAATTGAAATACCGGTTATACTGATACACTAAATAAGAAACAGAATGGGTCAGTGTAAAGTAGCTATCCGGCCACTCTAACCTTCGGCCAAAGCCGATGGTAATTCCACTTTGCTTTAGGTAGGCGCTGGTGGCATCAAAATTTAACGTAAACCCGCTACGGCCGCTCGGGATGCGAGAGATGGAGTGATTTAAGCTAACGGTAAGCGAGTTAGGTTTTCTGCCGCCAAACCACGGTTCGGAAAATGAAATGCTATAACTCTGAAATGATTTGCCGTTTGCTTGCATTTGTAATGACAGCTTTTGACCATCGCCTACCGGCAGCGGCCTCCACTTTTTAAAGTGCGGTACATTTCGAAGAGAAAAATTGTTGAACGTCAACCCTACCGTGCCCACAAAGCCGTAGTAGCCTCCCCATCCTCCAGAAAGCTGTACCTGGTCGTTCGATTGTTCCTCTACTTTCCAGCCAATATTCACCGTTCCATTAGCCGGGTTAGGCCGAACTTCCGGCTCAATCTTTTGTGCATTGAAATAGCCCATTTGGGAAAGCTGCTGCTGTGTGCGAATTAGGTCTGATCGGCTAAATTTCCGTCCGGGAATGGTGGAGAGTTCCCGCCTGATAACGTGCTCGCTTGTGCGCTCATTTCCAGTAATAGGAACCTGATCTATAATAGCTTGGTCTCCTTCAAATATGCGCATCTCTACATCTATGGAGTCATTCACTACGGCTACCTCAACGGGTGTAACTCTAAAAAACAGATAGCCGTCATCCATGTATGGTCCGCTGATATCAGCTCCGCCTTTAGGATTAAACGTAGTTTTTTTCTGAATCAACTCCTGGCTGTACACATCGCCTTTTCGGATGTCCAACACTTTGTTGAGTGTGGCTGATGTGTATAAGAAGTTTCCTGTCCAGGTTATATTTCGGAAGTAATATTTTTTTCCTTCATTCACTTTCAACTTCAAATCAATGGTGGAGTATCCACTTTTTATAATTGAGTCGGAAAGGATTTCGGCATCACGGAAGCCTTCGTTGTTCAGGCGGGCAATTAATTTTTTCTTATCTTCTTCATATTCTCCGCGAATAAATTTTGAGCTTCTGAGGAAGTTTAATTTAACATGGTTGCCAAGGAAATCTTTTACTTCGCGCCAATTCATTTGGCGGCTTGAATCGATGTATTCTTTTACATAGCGCGGCTTAAAATCTAATAAACTCGATAAAATAGCCCGGTGTAAACTGAATTGCGCTTTCTCGTGGGTTTTCTTAAACATGCTTTTCAGTTTCTGATCGCTTACCTGTTGGTTCCCTTCAAAAAGGATATGCTTGATCTTTACTTTCGATTGCACATCTACATTTATACGCAAGCGCACCCCGCCACGATTTAAGGTATCGCGTTCTTTTATGATGTTAACCTGTATATTCAGAAATCCTTTTTTGGTAAAATGCCTCTTTACCGAACTCTCTGCATTTCGGATCATGGCATCGGTAACGATTTTACCCCGTATCAGCCTCATGTCTTCTTTTAAAGATGATTGTTTTGAAGACGACAGTCCGGTAAAATAAAAATCGGTAAGGCGAGGTCTTTCCGTCAGCTGAATCAGGATATATACTTTATCATCTTCAATCCGGTCTGCCACAATGGTTACATCGCCCACCAGTCCGTGTTTCCATAGTTTACGTACGGCCGTAGCGGTAGCGGTGCCGGGTATTTTTATTTTGTCGCCCACCTTTAATCCGGTAAGCGAAATCAAAGCGTTTTTATCTAGCACGTTCAGCCCGGTAATATCAATCCCTCCGATGAAATATTCGGTAGGAGCCGAATAGTTAAGATTGTTTCCTTTCTTAATATCCGGGGCAACCGTTGTCTGGTTTTTTCTTCTGAACTGCGCCTGGGCTACGATAGAATGAACAGCTACAAATAAACAAATCAATAAAATCCTCTTCATCGGGGTTAGGCGGTTGGGGTCAGCACTTTTCCAAATCTTCGTTCTCTCTTTTGGTAGGCACAAATCGCTTCAAAGAGGTCTTCTTTTCGGAAGTCGGGCCAAAATTTTGGGGTTATATATAGTTCCGTATAGGCTATTTGCCAAAGTAAAAAGTTACTTACACGCATTTCTCCACTGGTTCGAATTAATAATTCCGGATCGGGTATTCCTCGGGTTTCCAAATAATCTTCTATTAGTTTTTCTGTAATCTGATCGGGTTCGATTAATCCTTTTTTTATTTGCCCGGCAATTTTTTTTGTTGCTTCCGTTAACTCTCTTCTTCCGCTATAGCTTAAGGCAAGAATTAACATAAGCCCGGTGTTCGCCTGTGTTTGCCCAATGGCTCTTGCCAAATTTTCCTGGCAAACTCTTGGAAGATTATCCACCTGACCAATCATCTTCAAGCGTACGTTGTTTTTCATCAGCGTACCTATTTCTTTTTGCAAGGTATTTACCAGCAATTCCATCAACCCATCTACTTCTTCCTTTGGTCTTCCCCAATTTTCTGTGCTGAATGCATACAGGGTAAGGTATTTTATACCCACCTCTCCGCAAGCTTCCGTAATTTCTTTTACTGCTTGCACCGCGTTGCGATGGCCAAAAATACGGGCGGCTCCCTTTTTTTTTGCCCATCGGCCATTACCATCCATTATTACAGCAATGTGTTGAGGAAGGTTAGTCGGTGCAATATTTTCTTTTGCCGTAGCCACAAGGCTGCAAAAGTAGCCAAATTTTGTAATTGAACATGACCTAATTTGTGCCGTGTAGATGTTTGAAAAAGCTAAAAAGTTTCATTTCCGGCCGTAAGGGCTGGAAGGGCAGGGGATGTCGTAGAAGGTGTAGGTTAAACTTATTCCAGTAAAGAAATAGCTGTCGTATTGGTTGGGGTTTCCATATTGATAATTTTTAACCCGCGAAGTAGGTCCCGAAATATTATCGAGGTAATCAAAAAACGTTTTTCGTACACCTACTTCAAATGAAATATAGTATTTGGGATTGAGTACGTACTTCACGCCTCCTCCAAAAGGAATTGCCATCTGCACATTGCTGTAAGGAGCCGGCTTATTGGCGTTTCCCGATATTCCGAACATGGCCACCCCGGCAAACAAGTACGGGGTAAACCGTAATCTTTTCCGGTCATCTCGCCAATCCAGAAAGTGGTACTCAAAAACAGAAGAGGCTTCCAGTAAAAAAATATTAAACGAAGCATTTCTTAGTATCGCGGCCGAATCAATTGGGTTATGCTTATCGCTGGCTGCCAGTTGCCCACCGGTAAGGGCTACACGAAAACTAATTACACGACTGATGTTAGACCGATAAAAAACGGTAGCAGCCGGCCTGACCGTGGTAATATCGTAAGTGCGCACAATATCTCCGGTATAATTTAAAACACCTAACCCAAAACCAACCTCTGATTTTTGAGAAAGTTGAGCTTCTGCCTGGCTCGTCAGCAGAAGTAAAGCCACCGACAATAGTTGTCTTAGTCGGCTTATCCCCATATTTTCTTATCTGAATTTAGCGCGGTGAAAAGAAGCTCCCAATATGTAGGTAAGCTTAATAGAAGTAACCATGTAAATATCTTTGTTCTTAGCATTTCCCCGGTTATCCCATTTATTTTCTTTTCCGAATCCTCTCACCACAGTTACTGGTCCTCGGGTGCCGTTGTTATTAATCACTACATTATTAATTACTTCAGTACCCAAAGTACCCTGAAAATTTTGAAGAGTAGCTGTGGATAGTTCATTCGTTCTGTAAGACATGGCCGCTGCCAACGGGTTATTAAATCTGGAGAGGTCCACATAATTTTTGCTGACATCATCCAAATAATCGGTAAACGTGTACCGGAAACCAATGTCGGCCCACAGATCAAATACTTCGTTAAGTCTAAAACGTGCGCCCACGCCAAATGGTATAGCCACCTGAAGTAAACTGTATGGTTTTATTCCGTAGTTAACATCGCCCGGCTGGAGGGTAGAAGTACCTGATTGCTGCCCTTCCGTTCCAAGCGACTGTAAGTCTATCCATTTTCCCTCCATCCCGGTCGGAGTAACACCATCTAAATAATATTTGGGAGCTTGGGCTTGTGGGTTTTGTAAAAAAGCTGCAATCCCTGCAAATACATAAGGAGTCCACTTTACCCGGCTTATATAGGTTCCTTCATTTTCAAAAAGATCAAATACGGCTACCACCGAAAGTTCTTTAATCTGATTTCTGAAAGATAAATTTCTGACTTCTCTAAAATTAACCGATTCACTTGAGGCTTTCTTAGCCGATTCGGCATCCGAGCCTTTAAGTGTACCATACATAAACTGACCGATCAGCGTATAACGTGGCCCAAACCGGTGAAATAAAGAAATACCAATGGCGGGTTTTGTAAAGGCTATATCCGTGCTAAACCGCGAAGGCAGGGGGGCGAGATCTCCATAATAATTTAACGCGTTTAACGAGACCCCAACCGCGGTGTACACATTTTGTCTTCCAAATGGTTTTTTTCCGGTGTACGAGGCAATTCGTTTGTTATTCTTTTTTATACTTTTTCTGTTAAACTGGGCATGTGAGCTCAATGCCAATAGTGAAAAAGCAATCAATAAACACGGTAAAGTCAACTTCCTCATAATATGATTTTTAGCCAAGTGCCAAAGATACAAAAATTTCAAACCGGCAATATATGGTTTTCTTCTTATAAAGGTAAACTCTTCTCTTTCTACAAGAAGCCGGCCATCAAACTTTAATCTTGTTAGTAAAATCTTTTTTCGATCCCTATTTTTGGCGTTCATTTTACAGCCCTTCTTTAAACGCACCATCAAAATATGAAAAGAGATAAACTTGTATTCGATCTGATAGAAAAAGAAAAACAACGTCAGGAACACGGCATCGAGTTAATTGCTTCCGAAAACTTTGTAAGCAAGCAGGTAATGCAAGCCCAAGGCTCCGTGCTTACCAATAAGTATGCCGAGGGCCTCCCCGGCAAGCGCTATTATGGCGGGTGTGAAGTAGTAGATGAAATAGAACAACTCGCTATAGACCGCATCAAACAATTATTTGGGGCGGAATGGGCCAACGTACAGCCCCACTCGGGCGCACAAGCCAATGCCTCTGTTATGCTGGCCTGCCTAAAACCGGGCGACAAAATTTTGGGGTTTGATCTTTCGCATGGCGGCCACCTTACGCATGGCTCGCCCGTCAATTTTTCGGGTAAGTTATACCAGCCTTCATTTTATGGAGTAGAACAAGAAACCGGGCTTATTGATTTCAACAAAGTAGTGGAAACAGCCCAACGCGAAAAACCTAAAATGATTATCTGCGGAGCCTCCGCTTACAGCCGCGACTGGGATTATAAAAAATTGCGCGAAGCAGCCGACAGCGTGGGGGCATTGCTATTGGCCGACATCTCTCACCCGGCCGGATTGATTGCCCGGGGGTTGCTCAACGACCCAATGGAGCACTGCCACATCGTTACTACCACCACACACAAAACCCTACGCGGCCCCAGGGGAGGGCTGATCATGATCGGAAAGAATTTTGATAACCCTTTCGGACTAAAAACCCCCAAGGGTGAGTTAAGAAAAATTTCTTCACTGCTAGACTCCGGTGTTTTCCCCGGCACACAGGGAGGCCCGCTTGAACATGTTATTGCCGCCAAAGCGATAGCCTTTGGCGAAGCCCTTAGCGATGAGTATTTGCAGTACATTGTACAAGTAGCTAAAAATGCTAAGGCGATGGCAACTGAATTTATTCATCGAGGATATAAAATAATATCGGGTGGTACTGATAACCATTTGATGTTGATTGATCTGCGTTCTAAAAACCTGACCGGCAAAGTAGCTGAAGAAGCCCTGATTAAAGCAGACATTACCATCAATAAAAACATGGTGCCGTTTGATACCCAATCGCCCATGGTTACGTCTGGCATTCGGATCGGCTCCCCGGCCATTACCAGCCGAAACCTGAAAGAAAAAGATATGGTGCGCGTAGTTGATTTAATCGATGAAGCACTGCAAAAGCCCCAAGACGATAAGCATCTTAAAAATGTGAAGAAGAAAGTAAATGCGTTGATGAAAAAATTTCCCCTGTTTAATTAATGGAAGAAGAAAAAGAAATGTCTTTCCTCGACCACCTCGAGGAATTGCGATGGCATGTGGTGCGGTCTGTGGCCGCCATTATTATATGTTCTATTTTAGGTTTTGTTTTTGTAGAATGGATATTCGACCATATCCTTTTTGCTCCCAGCCGGATTGATTTTCCCACCTTTAAGTGGCTTTGCGAATTAGGCAAAATGGTGGGTGCCGAAGATCAGCTATGCGTAAAAGCGTTCGACTTTAAAGTGCAGAGCCGCAATATGACGGGCCAATTTATGATGTCCATCACCGCTTCGTTTGTAATCGGCCTGATCGTTGCCTTCCCGTATGTATTTTGGGAAATCTGGAGCTTTATAAAACCCGGGCTTTATCGAAAAGAAAAATCTTCCGCGCGCGGAGCCGTCTTTGCTGTATCGTTTTTATTTCTGCTGGGGGTCGCTTTTGGTTATTACATTTTGTCGCCCATGACAATCTGGTTTTTATCTACTTACACCGTGAGCTCGCAAATTGTAAATCAGTTCGACATTACTTCGTATGTTTCTACCGTGGTAAGTATGGTACTCGGCTGTGGTCTGCTCTTTCAATTCCCTACTGCAGTTTACTTCCTAACTAAAATCGGCATGCTTACGCCCCAATTCATGCGAAAATTCCGCAAGCACTCTATTGTGGGCATTGTAATCGGAAGTGCCATCATCACACCTTCCTCTGACCCGTTTACTTTAATGCTGGTGGCCTTGCCTCTTTACATCTTATTTGAAATCAGTATATTCATCTCGGCTATGGTGATGAAGCAAAAGGAAAAGGAAGAAACTGCTGAACTAAAACAAAACTAACTTTCTAACGGATGGAAAAAATTGCAATTGGTGCCGACCATGCCGGGTTTGAACTGAAAGAGCAACTGAAAAAAGAACTCGAAAAAAAGGGGTATGTCATTCACGACTTTGGAACGTATCGTGCAGAAGCAGTCGATTATGCCGACTTTGCTCATCCGGTTTCTCTTGCCGTAGAAAAAAAAGAATTTGATCTGGGGCTTTTAATTTGCGGGAGCGCCAATGGCGTGGCGATGACCGCCAACAAACATCAGGGCATACGCGCAGCCATCTGCTGGACGGAGGAGCTTGCTTCTTTGGCCCGCCAACACAACAACGCCAACGTATTATGTTTGCCCGCCCGCTTTATCAGTTCCGAGTTAGCCGAAAAAATTTTAGATCGTTTTTTGCATGCCTCTTTTGAAGGAGGAAGGCACGCCCGAAGAGTTGATAAAATTTCCTGTTAAGAACCATGACAATGTTCGATGTTTTTCAGTTCAACCAACTGATCCATGCCCGCAGGTCGGTTTACGCCAAAGATTATACAGGCGAAAAAATAGATGATGCCATCGTAAAACAAATGCTGGAAAATGCTATCTGGGCACCTACACACAAGCTTACTGAGCCCTGGCATTTTGTAGTGTTTGCAAAGGAAGGATTAAAAAAATTAGCTGACTTTCAAAGCGAATGTTATAAAGAAGTAGCCACTCTAAATGGTACATTTGATGAAACGAAATACGAAGGGCTGAAGAAAAAACCATTACAATGTTCGCATGTTATTGCCGTGGGCATGAAGCGCGATAAGAAAAAAAGTTTACCCGAATGGGAAGAGATGGGGGCTGTATTTTGTGCCATCCAAAATATCTACCTCACCGCCACAGCATATGGCATTGGTTGTTATCTGGGCACGGGTGGAATTACCTCGTTTGAAGAGGCAAAAACATTTTTTGATTTAACCGAAGAAGATAAATTGCTTGGCTTTATCTATCTGGGCATCCCCAAAACAGGTCTGCCGGATACCCGAAAAAGAAAACCTGCTGAAGAAAAAATAAAATGGATCAGCTGATTTCAAAAGAAGATATTGAAGCCGCCCATGAACGCATTCGGCCTTACATTCACCGCACTCCGGTAATAACCAGCCAAAGCATAAATGAACAAGCCGGCTGTTCGCTCTTTTTTAAATGTGAAAATTTTCAAAAAGTAGGTGCCTTTAAAGCGCGTGGCGCCATGAATGCAGCGCTCTCCCTCTCCCCCGAACAATTAACAAAGGGTTTGGCAACCCACTCCTCCGGCAACCATGCTCAGGCCATTGCTCGCGCAGCCAACATACTGGGCATAAAATCATACATTGTTATGCCACGTACTGCTCCGGAAATTAAGAAAAGAGGCGTACGCGGATATGGTGGAATTATTTTTGAATGTGAGCCTACCTTAACCGCACGCGAACAAATGCTGGCAACAGTAGTGAAAGAAACTCAGGCCACGGAAATCCATCCTTTTAATAATTATGAAGTAATAACCGGGCAGGCTACTGCCGCCAAAGAATTATTTGAAGAAGTAAAAAACTTAGATCTAATTTTCGTTCCTGTTGGGGGGGGCGGCTTGTTGAGCGGAACAGCTTTAGCCACCAGTTATTTTTCGGCCAGCACAGCCGTTATTGCTGCCGAGCCGGCTGGTTCGGATGACACCTTTCGTTCTTTACAAAGTGGCAAAATAGAACCTGCCCAGTCGCAATCGGTGGCCGATGGGTTGCTCACTTCGTTGGGCAACAAAACCTTTCCTATTATTAAAAAGCACGTACAAGAAGTTATTACCGTTTCTGACCCGGAAATTATTTTTGCTATGCGATTGGTATGGGAGCGTTTGAAAATAATTATTGAACCTTCTGCGGCTGTGCCCGTGGCAGCTGTTCTAAAATCACGAGAAAAATTCGATCGAAAAAAAATAGGAGTGATCCTCTCCGGTGGGAATGTGGATTTGGAAAAAATGTTGAAACTGTTTTCCTGACCCCGCTCCTTATTAAATTTTTTTTTTCATTCATGCAAAGCCTCTTCACAAGAAGAACTGCGAAGAAGGAAAACTAATGGTTCTTTTTAGAAAAAAACCGGCTAACTAGAAAAGCCAATGGAAGCCCGATAGCCATTATCAAAATACCCATCGCAATAAAGGCGGATTTTAATTTGAATGGAAAAGAAGGCGTATTGGATAACGGCAAAATAAGTTGGTTCATTACAAGCCACACGAAAATACCATAAAGAATACCTGTCAATATTTTATTTATTGACAAAAAAGAAATTCTGGGATAAATAAAAAAGAAAAATATAGTCCAGATAAGTGCAATACAATAATGAAAGAAGATGCCTAAAATGGCGTAGAGCATTCCCCCCTCTAATGCTGTGTTGCCAAAAAACCCACTGGCGATGTACCGAAACATATCAAGCGGATTCCTATCATAGATAAGTGTTTGAATAATAGCTGAAGCCAAATCTAAGCTGCCGACAAGCAGCCATGCCTGGAGGATTGCTGTCCCTCTGCCTTTTCTCCCTTCGGGTTTTAATTGATTCGTTATCATAAAACGA
Source organism: Bacteroidota bacterium (assembly GCA_018267195.1). Lineage (GTDB taxonomy): Bacteria > Bacteroidota > Bacteroidia > Cytophagales > Cyclobacteriaceae > ELB16-189. The sequence goes on from JAFDYY010000016.1 coordinate 29,235, forward strand.
TTATTTTTTTTCTCTGCAGACTCTGCGCCTATTGCGCCTGACCTTTAACATCCAATTTAAGTTCATCAACTCTCTTCGTTAAATCAATGTCTTTTAACCTATCACCATGCAACACTTCTTAGTACTAACAACATAAATTCCTCCACCCATGTTATTTATTAAACAGAAATATTGGTCTATTAACTGTGCTCTCTCTGCAAAATAAATGAAGAGCCGATCGCTTAACCGAATGCCTTTTAAATTTCATTCAACAGAATAAACTCTTTCGTTAGTATGTCTGAGCCTCGCCTTAGTTCGATTACAATTTTCTTGCCCGGCTTGCTGTCGAAGTAGTTATTTACCTGGCTCAACTGCATCGCTTCGGTGGCGTTGCCGTTTAGTTTCAAAATCTTATCTCCGGCCAGTATGCCTGCCCAATAGCCCGGTGAGTTTTGCCTTACGTTTGTCACGCTAAATTCATTCAGCGTTTGGCCCTCGGCTTTTACGGAAAGGCCACTCATATTATAGTATGATTTTTTACGCAAGGTAGAATTGGGTTTTACATAAATACGTTCATTGGGAAAATCAAACACTACATCAAAGCGGCTTAGTACTTCTCCACCAATAGAGCCATTTCGATACACGCTCTTATGTAAGCGCAGGGTGTCAAAATAACTTTTGGAATCGGGAAAACTGGTGATCATATCCGGAATAATATACTTTCCAATTTTAAGTTGTTTTATTCTCGCCATCCGGCCCAGAATATCGCCCCCCAGCCCCCGGCCTACAATACACTCTATGTTTCGCGGAGGTAATACAATTTTGTTGTTCGATTCGGTATCTAAAAAAAGGCCGTGGCTGGCTCCAGTATCAATCATCAGCTTCGCGCTAATAATGGTGGTATCATTCATTCTGAGTTCGGTTACATAATAGGGCTTGGTGTCTTCCACCGTTATATGCAACCGGGAGTATTTTCGACTGGGTTTAAATTTGGGCGGGGTCATGAGTATGAGCCTTCTGGCTTTGTAATCTATCTTCACCACAAAGCGGCTAAAAAGTTCATAGCCGAGAATGCCGTGTACTTCTGATCCGAGCGAACTCCTCAATTCAAGAAAATCATTTTCAAGCACCATCATAGCGTGACCCTTGCCCCGAACTCCGGGCATATCAATCGTTACATTGTTAGCGATGTAAGCATTCACTGTATTTTTTCCGCCCGGGGCTGAGATGGTAATTTTTTTTGAATAGGGAAGGCGCAAAATATCGCTGTACATTTTATCGGTTAAAATGGTGGTGCGCACTCCGGTATCTACAATAAACCTTAGCGGTAGCTGGTTATTTAATATTACTGGCACCACTATTAGGTTATTATGGATTTCGATAGGTATTTCTACTTTCTTGGCATTATTGGTAAGGGCAAAACCTAACTGTGCCAAACTTTGTAAAGCAGCAAAGCATACCAACATAAGGGCAAAGGCAACCCGTATCATATTTACAAGCTAACTAAAATGCCGCACAAATTTTTTGTGCTCTATAAGAGATTTACGCCAAGTGCCGGGAGAAGGTTGCGGGGAGTGTCGGCAATAATGATTTCAGAAAAATGCTTTTGGCTTAAAAAACCTTCGCTTACCATTTTTTGCATTTGGGCGATTAGCAAGTCAAAAAATGAATTGGTATTAAGTATCCCCACCGGTTGATTAATGAGTTTCAATTGTTTCCAGGATATTATTTCGGCCAATTCGTCTAGAGTCCCCCAACCACCGGGCAGCGCAATAAATGCATCCGAAATTTCGGCCATCTTCCGCTTTCGGTCGTGCATGGTATGCACAATTTCCAACTGGGTAAGTCCGTTGTGTCCAACTTCTTTTCCCATTAAAAAATCGGGAATAACCCCAATTACCTTGCCTCCATGCAAAAGCACTTCGTTGGCTAAAACGCCCATTAAGCCAACCTTGGCTCCGCCATAAACTAACGTAGATTTACTTCTGGCAATAAGAGTGCCTACTTCGGCTGTGACTTTTTGATATTGCAGGTCATGCCCGGAGGCCGATCCGCAAAAGACACAAATATTCATTGAGCCGATTAGTGCTTTATATCGTGCTCATTGTCGCTCACCTTGCTGTTGGGAAACAACCAGATAGAAACGATGGCCAGAACAAAAAGAGCTAAAACAATACCATAAACTGACATGACCTAAAATTTTATCTTTCAAAAATAGATTTCTCTTTTCAAATATTTGCAATTTGCTGAAAGAAAAATAAGCGATATAAGTATAACCGGGTCTTCAGCCCTCCTTTCATGAAAAAAAAATTGGCAATTGGCGGCATTATTATTGTTTTGCTTGTGGTGGCCTTTATTTTTATCCGGGTAAAAACAAAATCGCATAGCCCGGAAGAAACGGTTCGGTTTAAAGATGGCACATTAAAAATAGATATTTACTACAACCGGCCCTACAAAAAAGGACGGGAGATTTTTGGGAAACTGGTGCCTTTCGGCAAAACCTGGAGAACAGGAGCCAACGAAACCACCACATTTGAAACCAACCAGGATCTGAAGTTTGGCAATAACTTATTAAAAGCGGGCAAATACAGTTTGTGGTCTGTGCCGGGCGAAAAAACTTGGCAGGTTATATTCAATTCTGAAATTCCTTATTGGGGTGTTAACTTTGATGGAGAAGCACAACGAAATGCTCCGGCCGATGTTCTTATTCAGGAGGTACCCGTAGTGATGCAGGATAAGATGTTTGATCAGTTCACCATATCTGTTGAAAAGGTAGTGGACGGAGCAGAGTTAGTTTTGATTTGGGACAAGACATTGGTTGTCGTTCCTTTTACTGTAAAATAATTTATTCGATATGATTCAAGTAATACCCTCTATTGCAATACGCCAAAATAAAGTGGTGAAAATGCGCAAAGGCGATATCAATAGCGAAAAGATTTACGATGAAAATCCACTCGATCTGGCCAAGCGGTTTGAAGACCATGGCATTGACGTTGTTCATATAGTAGATCTAGACGGGGCCGAGCGTGGCAGCCCCAAAAATTATCAGGTGATTGAAACCATTGCCGGTCACACTAATTTAAAGGTTGATTTTACGGGCGGCATCTCTACCGATGGAGATGTGGGCAAAGCATTTGAGTATGGGGCTGCCTATATTACGGCCTCCAGCGTGGCCGTTGCTCACCCCGAAATATTTTCACAATGGATCATATCATACGGCCGTGAAAAAATGACGTTAGGGGCCGATGTTACTGACATCAAATCTAAAATTGTAGCGTATCGGGGTTGGCAAAAGAAATCAGAAATCCATTTATTCGATCATCTCCAGTATTTTCATGACCGCGGTCTAAAGTATGCCAAATGCACCGATATTTCGCGCGATGGTGTTTTAGAAGGTCCGGCTTTTGAATTTTATCAGGAGTTGATAAACAAATTTCCCGATCTGAAAATATTAGCCAGCGGTGGAGTACGTGGGGTGGATGATATTAAGCGCCTAAACGACATGGGTATTTTTGCCGTCATTTTTGGCAAATCCTATTATGAAGGACTTCTCAATTTAAAAGACCTGAAACCATTTTTGATTAAAAACTAATACAGAAGATAGCATCCGCTAATCGCCCACGATATCAGAAATTTTGAATCGTTGAATTATAAAATACAAAAAGTTAAAAGAAAGCGGATTTTTTTCGTTTGATTTTAATTGCGGGTCTGATTTTTTTGATACCACCGGGTTATTTTCGATTGCTGGGCTTATTGTTTTAGCCGGTTTAGATTCAGGCTCCATTAACAGAACCTTATCCTCATTCAGATGTAATTCTAAATGCATATTCAGTTCTTGCTGGCTCTCCATTTCAGCTTGCCGTTCTTTCTCCTGCGCCATGGCTTTGCTCCGGCTCGTTAAAACGAAAGCACCAATTGCCAATAAAACTGTTATTTTTAATCGCATTTAAGGTAGCCCTTTCAATAGCAGAGCAATCTAAGAAAAATTAGCGATTTTGTTCTATGATTTAAAAATTTTTAGCTGCCTGTTTACTAAAAAATGTTGAAATGACGCTACCCCGATCGTTTTAACCTCTATTCAATTTTTTTAAAATGCTGTTTTCAGACCTTGAGCCAATTACTTCCGGAAAAATTCTTCAGCTGTACCGCAACCGGCCTGTTCAAAATTTGGTTATCGACAGCCGTAAAGTGCTGATCAGTAGCGGATCTGTTTTCTTTGCCATTACGGGTGACCGCCATGATGGCCACCGGTACATTGATGAACTCTATGAATTAGGGTTAAGGCAATTTGTGATTGAAAAAAACATCAACCCGGTAAAATATAATGAAGCCAATTTTTTGCGAGTCGGCTCTTCGCTCTCGGCTTTACAGAATATTGTTTGTACCCATCGGAGAAAATTTAATTTTCCGGTAATCGGAATTACCGGGAGCAATGGAAAGACCATCGTGAAAGAATGGTTATACCAGCTGCTCTCGGCTGATTATCGGATTGTAAAAAACCCCGGAAGTTATAATTCGCAAATAGGGGTGCCTTTGTCTGTCTGGAGGATGGATGAAAACCATACCCTGGGTATTTTTGAGGCTGGTACTTCTAAGCCGGCTGAAATTGAAAAACTGGAACGGATCATCAAACCCACCCTCGGCATTTTTACTAACATCGGTTCGGCACACGATGAAGGTTTTGAAAGTCGTTTTCAAAAAATTAATGAGAAGCTGTCGTTGTTTAAAAATACCAACACATTATTGTTCTGCAAAAACCACAAGGATATTGACCGGGCTATTGCTGAAGCTCATATCCCTTCGTTTACCTGGGCTGTACAGGCAGAGGCCGATGTAAAAATAGAACCCGAAAATTCCGGTTTTCGGATTTCTTATAATCAGCATTCGTTTTTTCTCTCGCTACCGTTTTCCGACAAAGCTTCGTTAGAAAATTGTTTTCATTGTATCGCGTTAATGTTGTTTTGGGGATACGATCCGGTGGTTATCCAGCAGCGGGTTCTTGCGTTGCAGCCCGTATCTATGCGGTTAGAACTGAAAGAAGGAATTAACCGTTGCCTGCTCATAGACGATACTTACAACAATGATCTGGGTGGCTTGCAGATCAGTTTAGATTTTTTGGCCGGACAGCAGAAAAAAAAGAAAACCATTATTTTATCGGATGTGCTGCAATCGGGGCTGGAGCCTAAAGAGTTGATTAAAAAAATAGAGGAATTAGTAGGCCAGCATCACTTATCTAAAGTCATTTTAATTGGAAAAATATTTTTTGAGACGAGCTCTTTATTTTTATCAAAAGAAGAAAAATTCTTTTATTCTTCTACCGATGACTTTTTGAAACAACACGATCTTCATTCGTTCGAGAATGAAATTATCTTGATAAAAGGAGCGCGTGTCTTTCAATTTGAAAAGATTATTCTGCGCCTGCAACGGAAAAATCACGGTACGGTAATGGAAATTGACTTGAGTAAGTTGGTGCACAATCTCAATTGGTTCAAATCAAAACTAAAACCGGGGGTAAAACTCATGGCTATGGTAAAAGCCTTTGCTTATGGCAGCGGCAGCGAAGAAGTAGCCGGTCTTTTGCAATATCATAAAGTAGATTATCTGGGAGTGGCCTATACCGATGAGGGGGTGGACCTGCGCAAAAAAAATATTAGCATCCCCATTTTAGTAATGAACGCTTCGGAAGAAAGTTTTGAATCGCTGCTAGCCTACAATCTGGAGCCGGTTATGTTTTCGCTAAAATTATTGAATCGCTTTGCCCTCTTTTTGCAAAGCCGAAAAGCCGTCATTCATTTAGAATTAGAAACCGGTATGAACCGGCTGGGCTTAGCCGAAAGCGAGCTTTCTGAAGCTATTACGCTCTTAAAGAAAAACCCCAACATTCATATTGCTTCGGTCTTTTCACACTTATCCGCTTCAGACGAAGCTTTGTACGATGATTTTACAAAAGAACAAGCTGACCGTTTTCAAAAAATGTATCGGGTTGTTGCTTCTGAATTAAATATTAAGCCCATCCGGCATATTCTAAATTCGGCCGGTATCATCCGGTTGCCCGATTGGCAAATGGAAATGGTGCGCCTGGGTATTGGTTTATATGGAATAGATCCTTCGGGTGAAGAGGCCTATAGCCTACAACCGGCTGTTACTTTAAAAACGGTTATTTCGCAAATAAAAAAAATAAAACCCAACGAAACCGTGGGTTATGGACGAAAGGGAAAAGTTGAAAAAGAAATAACCGTGGCCACCCTCGCCATTGGCTATGCCGATGGGTTTAGCCGAAGTTTTAGCCGAGGCAAGGGGTGCTTTTTGGTAAATGGAAAAAAAGCCTCTGTTGTGGGAAACGTCTGCATGGACATGACCATGATAAACATTACCGGAATAGAAGCCCGCGAGGGAGATGAAGTTATTGTTTTTGGAAATGGGCTGCCCATTCAGGAAGTGGCTAAAAAAATAGAAACCATTCCGTACGAAATTCTAACCAATACAAGTTCACGGGTAAAGCGGGTTTTTATTTCGGAAGGTATTTGATCTACCGGATTGCTTGCAGCCCCCCGGTATGAATAGCCAGCACGGTTGAGCCCGAAGGGAAAAATCCTTTTTGAGCCAAGTCGAATATTCCGTATATCATTTTACCGGTATAGACCGGGTCGAGCGGCAAATTGCTTTTTTTCATTTCGTGAATAAAATCGAGCAAGGCCGGTGTGGTTTTGGCATAACCCCCAAAATGATAATCCGTCTGTAGGTGCCAATTACGAAATGGAGAATAACTCAAATGAGATTTTATTTCCCCTTCTAAAAAACTTCCATTTTTTAAAACCGGAAAACCGATTATCTGTGTGGCACTGGTTAATCCGGAAATAAGTCCTGCAATGGTTCCGCCTGTGCCTACCGGCAAACAAACATAGTTGCACTTTAAGGGTGCTATTTTTTCTTTTGCATACTCTGCACACCCTCTAACGGCCAACGCATTAGTTCCGCCTTCCGGTATCAGGTAAAAATTGCCAAAACGTGTGTGCAGCTGCTCCATAAATTCGGATGTGGTTTTGTTGCGATACCCTGCACGCGAAATAAAATGAAGTTGCATACCACAACGTTGGGCAAAAGACAAGGTAGAATTTAATGGTAAAATTTTTTCTCCACGAATAATACCAATGCTTTTAAAGCCAAGTTCGTTTGCCGCAGCCGCGGTGGCATAAATATGATTAGAAAAAGCTCCCCCAAAAGTAAGCAGGGTGTCGTGACCGAGCCGCTTCGCTTCTTCGAGGTTATATTTTAGTTTCCACCACTTGTTGCCACTTACCAAGCGGTGATTTTGGTCTTCTCTTTTTACTAAAATAGTTAGCTTCGATATTTTAAATATATCCATTTCCAGCGTTATAACAGGTGTTTCGTTATATTGAAGCAATGCTAAATAAATTAGTAAATTTGATGAATGAAAAACGAAGATAGTTATTTCAGCGGCCGGGGTGCACAGATAAAAACAGACAACCCATTTTTGAAAGCGGAATACGTGGCCGAACACATAGAAGGTCTTGATGAACCGTTTTTGGAAAACCCGGCTACACAATTATTTTTTGAAACCCCAAAAAAAATAATCAATAAAGTAGATAGCCCCGACCTGTCTGCCCTGTATTCCATGAATCCGTATCAAGGCTGCGAACACGGCTGCATTTATTGTTATGCGCGCAACACCCACGAGTATTACGGATTTAGTGCGGGGCTTGATTTTGAAAGTAAAATCATTGTTAAAAAAAATGCAGCCAAAATATTAGAACAACAATTGCTTCATAAAAACTGGAAAGTATCGCCCATTATGCTCAGTGGTAATACTGACTGTTATCAACCGCAAGAACGAAAATTAGAAATTACCCGGCAGCTCTTAACCGTGCTGGCCATGTATCGGCATCCGGTAAGTATCATCACAAAAAACGGATTGATTATGCGCGATATTGATCTGCTTCAAGACCTGGCAAAGGACAATCTGGTGCAGGTAATGATTTCAGTTACTACTTTAAATGAAGTTTTGCGAAGGCAGATGGAGCCTCGCACCGCCAGCGCCATCAAACGGCTAAAAACAATAGAAGCTCTTTCGAAGGCCGGCATCCCTGTCGGCATCATGAATGCACCTATTATTCCCGGATTAAACCATCACGAAATTCCCTCTGTACTGAAGGTGGCAGCAGACCACGGAGCGCTAACTGCCGGATTAACGATTGTTCGGCTCAATGGCTCCATAGGAAAAATTTTTGAAGACTGGCTCCAAAAAAATTTTCCTGATCGTTTCGAAAAAGTATGGAACCAAATCTGTTCCCTGCACGGGGGAAGCGTAAACGATTCGCAGTTTGGCAGGCGAATGCGTGGCGATGGTAAAATTGCCGAAGTAATTCATCAGCTATTCAGCGTATCTAAAAAAAAATATTTTGGCGAAAATAAAATGCCCCCATTTAACTTAAGCACGTTCAGAAAAGGCGGAGCCTATTCTCTGTTTTAGTGCCCCCCATTCTGCGGGCTCATAACCTCTCCCCTGCTTTGTCCGTTAAATGATTGTTTTTATTTACCTTTGTTCGATTGAAACGGATTTTAGCCATCGCCTTTTTAGTTTTATACATCAATTCAAATACCGAATTGCATGAACTGATGCGCTTGCCGGTATTGTTCGAGCATTTTTCTGAACATAAAAATCTGGCCGGAGGCATTTCTCTTTGGAATTTTTTAGTGATGCATTACAGCACGAACCAATCGCACGATGCCCACGACAGCCGTCTTCCGTTTAAAGATCCTTCTCATTCTTTTACGGCTGCTGTTCTGGTTCTACCTACGTTGCCTTTTTCTTTAACTTATACTCAATTTGTAGCTAATGTTAACCACGGCAACAGCTACCGCGAAACGGTTTTCTCTTCTCCGTTAAGCGAAATCTTTCAACCCCCTAAAGGGTAAGACATTTTCTTGCTACTAACTTCTACCGCCAAGCGGTGGGTTAGTTTTTTTTCTATGTCTTACATTTTAATGTACATTTTATGCTGAACGGCATTATCTCTTTTTCCATCCGGAATAAAGTAGTGATCGCAATGCTCACACTGGCTTTAGTCGTGTGGGGGTTTTATTCGCTTACCAAACTTCCGATCGATGCTGTACCCGATATTACTAATAATCAGGTGCAGGTGCTTACGGTTTCGCCTTCGTTGGCCGCTAATGAAATTGAGCGGCTCGTTACTTTTCCGGTCGAGCAAACGATGGCCACTATACCGGACATAATTGAAATGCGTTCGTTTTCCCGATTTGGCCTCTCGGTGGTTACCATTGTGTTTACTGACGATACCGATATTTACTGGGCCCGCCAGCAAGTAAACGAACGGCTAACGGCCGTCAAGCAAATGATTCCGGCAGGCGTTGGCAATCCTCAACTGGGTCCGGTCTCCACTGGCCTTAGCGAAATCTACCAATATATCATCCGTCCGGAAAAAGGATATGAAAACCAGTATGATGCTATGGAACTTCGCACTATTCAGGATTGGATTGTGCGCAGGCAACTGCTGGGCATACCAGGTATTGCCGATGTAAGCAGTTGGGGCGGAAAGTTGAAGCAATATGAAATTGCCGTCAACACCGATAAACTGCGAAGCATGGATATGGGCATTAATGAAATTTTTTCTGCCTTGCAACGAAACAACCAAAACACAGGAGGGGCTTACATCGACCAAAAACCTTATGCTTTTTTTATTCGAAGTGAAGGCCTGGCCCAAACACTGGAAGACATTGAAAAGATTGTTATCCGGAATAGCCCCTCGGGTTTTCCTGTTTTAATCCGCGATGTGGCTCAGGTGCGTCTTGGCCACGCCATTCGCTACGGTGCTATGACGTACAATGACGAAGGCGAAAAAGTGGGAGCCATTGTGCTGATGTTAAAAGGAGCCAACTCTTCGGTAGTAATAAAAAATGTAAAAGAGCGAATTGAACAGATAAAAAAGACCCTTCCGGCAGGTGTGCTTATAGAGCCTTATTTAGATCGAACGAAGTTGGTGAATAACGCCATCAACACGGTTACTAAAAATCTGGCCGAAGGAGCACTCATCGTGGTTTTTGTTTTAGTCTTGATGCTGGGCAACCTGCGGGCGGGTTTAGTAGTGGCATCCGTTATTCCGCTGGCGATGCTTTTTGCCATTTGCATGATGAACCTTTTCGGGGTCTCTGGAAATTTAATGAGTCTTGGCGCCATTGATTTCGGGTTGATTGTTGACGGGGCGGTAATTATTGTGGAGGCAACCTTGCATCATTTGGCATCAATCCAGCGAACCGATAAAATTTCGCAAACTGAAATGGATGGAGAAGTTAAACTCGCGGCTACTTCGATGATGAACTCTGCGGCTTTTGGCCAAATCATTATCTTAATTGTGTACTTGCCCATTCTTACACTGGTGGGCATTGAGGGAAAAATGTTCCGTCCGATGGCACAAACCGTAGCCTTCGCCATTTTAGGTGCCTTGATTTTATCGCTTACGTATGTGCCTATGGTTTCATCGCTCTGGCTGAATAAACGGCCGATAAAACCAATTGGTATCTCCGATAAAATCATGCGCTTTTTTCATCGTCTGTACCAACCTCTAATTCATTCCGCTCTTCGCAAACGGCTGGGGGTAATTCTATTTTCACTACTTCTTTTCATCACCAGCATAGTGGTGTTCTCCCGGCTTGGAGGAGAATTTATTCCCACGCTTGACGAGGGCGACTTTGCCGTAGAAACCAAAATCCTTACGGGCAGTTCGCTTACTCAAATGACGGAAACCACCCAAAAGGCTTCGCGTGTGTTGCTCAATCATTTCCCGGAAGTAAAAAAAGTGATTGGAAAAATCGGAACCTCTGAAATTCCTACCGATCCAATGCCCATTGAAAATGGGGACTTAATCATTGTGCTTAAAGATCGTAAAGAGTGGACCAGCGCCCACTCGCGTGAAGAAATGGCCGATAAAATGGATGCGGCTCTTCATAAAGAAATGCCCGGTGTGCTTTTTGGATTTCAACAACCCATTCAAATGCGTTTCAATGAATTGATTTCGGGATCGCGTCAGGATGTCGTTTTAAAAATCTATGGCGAGGATTTAGATTTATTGATGGCCTATGCCGACCGCGTGGGTAAAATAGCTCGAAGCGTACGGGGCGCAGAAGATATTTATGTTGAGCCGGTGGGCGGGCTGCCCCAAATTGTCGTACGCTTCGACCGCAATAAATTAGCCTTGTTTGGGTTGAGCATGGAAGAAGTAAACACGGTGCTGCGTGCCGGCTTTGCCGGAGAATCGGCCGGAGAGGTTTATGAAAAAGAAAGACGGTTTGATCTGGTGGTTCGCCTTAATCAACAAAACCGAAAGGGCATTGAAGATATACAAGGCTTATATGTTAAAACCGTTAATGGCAATCAAATTCCTTTGGCACAACTGGCTACCATATCGTTGGAGTCTGGCCTCAACCAGATTCAGCGCGATGATGCCAAACGCAGGATAGCCGTTGGCTTTAACGTGCGTGGCCGCGATGTAGAAAGCATTGTAGAAGAACTGCAGTTAAAAATCGGCAAACAATTAAAAATGGAGCCGGGGTATTATATAAAATATGGGGGCGATTTCAAAAATCTCCAGGAAGCCAAGCAGCGGCTGATGATTGCCGTGCCTGTGGTGCTGCTGTTAATTTTTATTTTGTTGTATTTTACTTTTCATTCCTTTCGCGAGACTTTCCTCATCTTTTCTTCCATTCCTTTGGCTGCTATCGGTGGTGTATTTGCCTTGTGGTTACGCAATATGCCGTTCAGTATTTCGGCCGGGGTAGGATTCATTGCATTATTTGGCGTAGCTGTTTTGAATGGAATTGTGCTGATCTCCGAGTTTAACCGATTAAAAAAAGAAGGAACGGATAACGATCTTTTTGAAATCGTATTGAAGGGGACTTCGGTTCGGCTTCGTCCTGTACTGATGACGGCTCTGGTGGCTTCTCTGGGTTTTTTGCCGATGGCATTATCGCAAACCTCGGGAGCCGAAGTGCAGCGTCCGCTGGCTACAGTTGTAATCGGTGGATTAATTTCTGCTACGTTACTTACACTGGTGGTACTCCCTGTTCTATATACCTTTTTTGAAAAGAAACCTGCTCATCATGAAAAAGCATAATCTGTTTTTTATTATTCAGTATTTACTGTTTTGGGTGCCCGGACTGGTGGGTGCCCAGCAGTTGTCGTTGGAGGATGCCGTGAACACAGCGTTAAAAAATAATTTGGGCATTAAAGCAGCCGAATCTCAGGTAGATTATTTTAAAGAAATACGAAAAACCGGAACGGATATCGGCAAACTTTCTGCCACTTGGATGCACGGACAGTACAACTCGTTTAATCACGACAACAACGTTACTATTTTGCAAACCATTCCTTTTCCTACGGTGCTTGCAAACCAGATGCGCCTGGGCAAAGAACAAGTGGCCGGAGCTCAACAAAATTTGGTGGTGCAGCAAAACAACCTAGTCTATGAAGTGAAGTTGTCTTATTACCAAATGCTTTATCAGAAAGCGCTAAAAGAACTGCTGCTTTCGCAAGACAGCTTATATACTGATTTTGCCAAGGCTTCTGCCTTGCGGTATAAAACCGGTGAGAGCAATTTGTTGGAAAAAACTACGGCCGAAACCCAATTGATGGATCTGCGCAACATACTACGACAGAATGAAGCTGATATTCTAATTCAGGCTACTCAATTGCAGGCTCTTCTGAAAAGTGATATCCCTGTCTTTGCAAGCGATCTTTTTAAGAAAAGAATTTTGCCCGCAGAAGTTGATTCTGCCCGGCTGGGCAATAACCCGGCTTTAAAATTTATGCAACAGGAGGTAGCTATCAGTCATCAATACAAACGCACGGAGCGCAGTAAAATCATGCCCGACATTATGGTGGGCGGTTTTGCGCAAAGCCTTACCGGCTGGCAGCTCGATGTATTCAGGAATGATACTTTTTATCCTCGCAATAAAATTTTTACAGGTTGGGAATTGGGTTTGGGTATTCCGCTATGGATAAAGCCAAGTATTGCGCGAGCGCGGGCAGCTGGGTTTCAGGAAGAGACAGCTAAAAAAAATGCCCAACACTATGAAGTGATGCTTACCGGCAGCTACCTGCAAGCACTACGCGAACTCGATAAAAGCAATGCTAACATTACGTACTATGAAACGAGCGCTATGCAAAATGCTATGCTGTTGCTGTCGCAGGCACACAAAGCTTTTCGGGGTGGCGAAATAGGTTATATCGAATATCTGCAAGCTGTAAAAAACTCGATTGACCTTCGAAAAAATTATCTGCTTGCTTTGCACCAATACAATCAGGTCGTTATCAAAATTGAATTTTTACTGGGAAAATATTAAACATCGAAAAATGAAATCTCGTCAAAACACTTTTGCGGTTCAAGGTTCACTAATTGTTTTCTTCCTGACTCTGTTGGCCTGCTCGTCCGGATCAAAAGAATCTCATGCTCCGGCCGAATCCGTTTCTGCAGGAAGAGAAATCGTGCTTACGGAAGAACAGTATCGGTCTATTTCAATAGAACTGGGCAGCCTGGAAGTACGCTCGCTTAGTGAAACGATTAAAGCGAACGGTATGTTGGATGTGCCTCCGCAAAATCTGGTATCGATTTCTGCTCCTTTGGGTGGGTTTGTAAAATCTACCGAGTTACTTCAGGGTATGCACGTAAAAAAAGGACAAATACTAGCCGTGTTGGAGCACCCTAACTACATTCAGCTTCAACAAGATTATTTAAACAATAAAAGTTCTCTAGAATATCAGGAGGCAGAATATAAACGGCAAGAAGAATTGGCCAAAGAAAATGTAAATGCATTAAAGTCGTTGCAGTTGGTAAAGGCTAATTATTTTTCTGCCAAAGCTAAAGAAGAGGGCCTCAAGGCACAGTTGAAAATGGTGGGCATTAACCCGGCTGAAATAGAAAACGGAGAGATTAAGAGCACCATCAACATTGTTTCGCCTATAGCTGGTTTTATTTCGCAGGTGCATGTAAATCTGGGTATGTATGTAAACCCTACCGATGTGATGTTTCGCATTGTTGATACCGACCATGTTCATGCTGAAGTACAGGTTTTTGAAAAAGACATTCCTAAGCTAAAAACAGGGCAGGTAGCACGAATTCTTCTGTCGAATGAAAATAAAGAGCGCTTAGCTAAAGTATATTTAATTGGCAAAGAAATTACGGCCGAGCGCACCGTGCGGGTGCATTGTCATTTCGATGGCGATGATCAAAGTCTGATTCCCGGCACTTTTTTTAGCGCGTTTATCGAAACTGGGTCTGACAAAGTAAATACGTTGCCCGTATCGGCCATCGTGCATTTTGAGGCTAAGGATTATGTCTTTGTTGAAAAAGATGCCGCTAAACATCATTACCAGCTTTATGAAATTAATTCGAGAGTGGCCGATAATGGATATCAGCCCATTGAATTTAAGCAGCCCGTGAACGATTTAAAAAACAAAATTGTAATAAAGGGTGCGTATGAATTGCTGAATGTATTAAAGAACACAGAATTGTAACGCATTTGCTTTTAAAGGCAAATAGAATTTTTTAAACATCTTTGCGAATACGTTTAATTCATGTTTGTTCTTGTTGCCGGGAGTATTTTACTCAGTTTGTTACATGCGCTCATTCCTAATCATTGGTTACCCGTGCTTGCCATCGGCAAAAAGGAGAATTGGTCACTACGCGAAGTTTTGGAAATTACGGCTTTGTGTGCGCTCAGCCATGTGCTGAGTACTTTACTCATTGGCTGGGGTCTTGCTTTTTTTGGTTGGAAGTTTTCCGGTCTTTTTCAGTCTGTAGCCAGGTGGTTTGCTCCTGTTATTCTGATTATCATTGGGTGTGTGTTTATATACCGGCATTATAAGCATAAACATTTTCACGTAGCCGAACAGGTACATCAAAATTCTAAGATGAAAATGATTGGGAGTCTTTCGCTCGCTATGTTTTTTTCTCCTTGCTTAGAGGTGGAAGCTTATTTCTTAGCGACCGGGGCTGAGAATCTATCTTGGGTTTTTATTCTTTCACTGGTTTACGCTGTTGTTACGTTATTGGGAATGGTGGCTTGGGTTTATCTGGCTTACCACGGTGTGCAAAAAGTTAACTGGCATAGGTTAGAGCACAATGCGGGTATTATTTCGGGAGTTACCATTATTGTTTCGGGGCTTCTTTCTTTTTTTATAACCTAACTTATAAGTTAAGTCTGCCGCTTACTGATTGGGCTTTTCTTCAAAATCGCCTCGTAGCATTCTGTATCTTTTTCTGGCTTCGGCCGCATACACACTTCTCGGATACCGGGTTAAAAAATCCCGGTATTTATCCATTGCCTTCTCTTTATCTTTTATTTGATTTTCATAAATATCAGCCTGTAAAAAGCTGGCATCATCGGCTAAAATATCATTTCCGTATTCATCAATTATTTTTTGAAGAACAGTAATCGCTTCATCAAACATCCCTTTCTTCATCCATAAATTTGCTTCGAGCCAGTAAACATCATCGGTTATTCCGGGCGAAGCTTTGGCCGATTTAAAATGTTGTAATTTATCCAGTGCAGCATCAATTTTATTTTGATAAACAAGCAACTCTATAGCGGCATATTCTTTTAGTGCGGCACCTGTCGTATCAAAGGATATATTTTCTTTGATGCGCATACTTAGTTCCATGGCATCGTTAGCAATTTCGCGGGAAGTAGCTTGCTTTAAAATATCGAGATGTTCTTCCGCCAGTTTAAAGTCGCCATTAAAGTACCAAAGCTTGGCATTTCTTAATTTGGCTTCGTAGCCCAACGGAGATTCGTGTTGCGCTTTTTCTACCTGAGAATATAACAGGGTCGATTCCCAAGGTTCGCCTTTTAGTAAGTATATATCGCCTAAATTAATTTTTGCTTGTGCGATGGTTTGATTCGATACTTGTGGTTTTTTTATTAAGCGAGTAAGAAGCTGAGAGGCCGAATCATTTTCATTCAGGTAATAGGCATACAGCAGCGCTTCGTTAATCAGTGCTTCGTTGGCAATTGGTTGTCTGGCATATTGTTGTTGAAATAATCCGTATTCGCCAATCAGGTATTTTACTGAATCCCGGTTTACCGGAAAGTTTTTTTTCACTTTTGCCTCGCGGGCTTTAATAATTCCTAATTGAGCTGATAAAAGGTTTTCGGTTTCAGGATATTCTTTTATTACAAAACCAAACGACTTAATAGCAATTTCGTAGTCTTTATTGCTCAGCGCAATTTGGCCTATCTCCATTGTTTTAGGTGGTTCTTTTTTAAAGCGTTTGTCGTAGGCGCGAGCCTGAATAAAGGCACCATAAAAATTTTTCTGTTGCAGGTTAACCCAAATCAGTAAATCCGCATACGTTTCGGATCGTGGGTTTTCCTGCACTCGTTGATATAAAACATTTTCTAACGTTTTTAGCTCTTCCGGCTTGGTAAGCAAGACTTGGAGTATGTTTTTTACATACGTGGTATTGGCCGGGGTTTGCGTTACATAATTTAAATATTCGCTCACCATCTCTTCTTTACGATTTTGCAAGCGATAGAGATTGGCCTGTTCCAAAATAAATAAAATAGGGTTTCCGGTTGCCTGGCGTGCTTGCAAAAGGGCTGTTGTAGCATAGTCATATAAACCATATCCTGATAAATGCTCTGCAGCCATCTTCATTTTATAAACATCGGCTACATTATTCTTAAACAAGGATAAAAAATACTTATTAGCTTTTACTAAATCACCCGATTTTACAAATAGTACGCCCAAATCAAGTTGATAGGTAAATCGGTTATCTCGTTTAATAATTTTTTCTATATAATCTTCGGCCTGCTTGTATTTGGCCGTTACTAACAACAAGTTTAAATAATTGGAATGTATCAGAGGAATGTTTAATGAGTTTTTAGTTAACGATTTATATGCTTCTATCGCCTCCTCTTTTTTTCCGTTTAAATAATATTCATTGGCAATGGCAATCTCTTGTGTATCCTGGCACACAGCTGGTATAAACATAATTACCAGCGTAATTGTATTTATAAGATTATATAAATATAATTTCATTAAAACCATAAGGCTTGTGTAATTGTGGATAGCAACGAATAATCAGCTTGTTGTTTCAGTTTACACATTTTTTGTTGTATCAGCCGGTGTGGAATTTTTTTTTAGATGTTTATCAGTATGCTGTATTTGTTATGTTTTTCTGATTCTTGTTTTTTAAAATCACTTTTAAGTTCTTATAAACATTTTTTCAAAAGGTTATTAACAATGGACCGATCTCCCAATTTGCCCTTACCGGGAAGGTAAATTTACCTTCAATTGATTTATATAGTATTACCTTTTCTACCATTTCCTTTTTATAAAAATTGCCAGGATCCCAACGGTGATTGTTATTTCTATCTATGATTATAAATATTTTATAGTCTGTTGGTTTTACAAAATTAAATGTATGTTTCGGTAGATCTCGAAAGGAATACTGTATTTTGTTATCGGCCGATACCATTTTTACCTGATAATGTTTTTCTTTCGTTTTTATCTCAATACTTACTACTCCGGTTCCTTCTAGCGTTGGTACTTCTATTTTAACATCTTGTGATTTTGAGGAATCGTTATCGATGGATATAAATGACCCTTTTCCTGATAAGAGTATTGGTTTTGGTTTTTTCTCTTTTGGATTAATATTCAGTTTTGTTTTTAGTGAAATTATTTTTTTTAGTGTATCAAACGTAATTTCTTCTTTTTTTACCGATTGATAATTTATTGTGTCTAATTGAAAATAAATGCTGTCTGTATTTATTTTGGTTATAATTTTTGAGGCACGGGTAGTTGCCACCAGTTCATAATTTTTAGGGTGGATAGTTACATTCCATTCGTCTATCCTGAATTTTTCAGTAGGGATTTTTCCGTCTGTAAATTTTACAAAAACGGAGGTATCAATTTTTTGTTTTAGACTGTCATTAGCATAAACCTGTATTTTTAATGAGTCTTCTTTAGAAAAATTCTTATAAACGAATATTTCTGAAAAATTATCTCCGTATGTGTACAGAATTGCATTTTTTTTTGCCACTATATTCACACTATCGATTGGTTTATTAAAACGTATGATAGAGATGCTCGATGTATTTTTAGTTGAAGATAGTTTCAATGGTCTTGCATCTAAATGCACTAAAGGAATGCGAAGAGTATCCGAATTTTGAGGCACGTCTATAGCATTAGGCAAAAACCCATACACTTCCGTCTTACTGTCTACCTTCGTGTTTTTGTTTTTGTCTTCAAAAGCATATACATAGTATTTTCCTTCCTTTAAATTATTTATAGAAAAATCACCTGTTTTGCTTGTCTTTGTAAAGTACACCGGCCGGTCTTGAAAAATATTAAATGTGTCAGACTGATAAAGAGCAACTAAAAGTTTTTCTGGAGGCTTCTCTTTAAATACTTCAGTTACTTGTCCATGAATAGAAAGCGAGTCAATTGTTGAGCCGGTACTGAATGCCAGATGTAGATCCTCGGCTGGATTACTTTCGTTTATATCTTGTATGCCATTTCTAAAAGCGATACTGTAAGTGGTATTCGCCCGCCAGGGGTACTCGGGTATAATTGTTACTGTTTTTTTCTTTACTAAATATTTTGTGTTGGCACCAGGCGTGGGGTTGATGATTATTTCTTCTTTGGGGTCTTTTAATTTTACATACTCATCAAATAAGAGGGTAATGTTATTTCCAGTAAAATTCTTTTGCCCGTTAGTCGGATTAGATGAGATTAAGGTAGGCGCATCCACATCTTTAGGACCGCCAGCAGGCTGCCCTTGTCGGGCACATTGCCAAATCAGTATGGCAGAACCCAATATTATTAGTATTTCTTTTCGCATTTAGAGGCGATATAAATCAAGCTAGAATAGTTCATCTTTTTAATGGCCATAATATTTGATATAATGCCCCGGCAGAACGCAAAAGCAGCATTCACTATTTTGTTTCGATTGGGGTGTAAATGATTTTCGCTTAACAATGAAACATAATATGAATCAAACATAAGCGGCTTAACCTCATTCAGCTCGAACCCACATTGCTCCATCATCTTTTTGATAGTTGTCTTATTAAAATGCCATAAGTGTCTGGGCACATCATAAGCCGCCCAGTAATTTTTGTAATAATTTGCATCGTACGATTCTAAGTTCGGCACGGCAACGATTAGTTTGCCGGACGTACTTAATAGTGAATGAATTTTTTTTAGATATTCATTAGGGTTGTGCAGGTGTTCTAATACGTGCCACAGTGTAATTGCACTAAATGTGTCGTCTTCTATTTCATCTATATTTTTTACTATTTCAAGCTCTTTTTCCTGTGCTTTAAAACGCGCTGTTTCAGAAGGCTCCACACCGATTGCCTTCCAGCCATTCTCTTTCATTTCTTTTAAAAAATCACCCGTGCCGCAACCAATGTCAAGAATTTTACAACCTGTAGATTTTTGCTCTATCAAAGCTCTTTTCTTTTTTAACATTCGCAACCTGATTTTTTTATAAACCCGGTCGAAGAGGCTTTGATCTCCTCCCGTATGAGAAATATACTTCTCCGAGAGATAATAATTTCCTATTTCTTCTAATGTTGGCTGAGGATTGGTTATAGTAAAGCCGCAACGAAGGCATTTTTCCAAATAAAATGATTGATGGGTAATTAAAAAGTCCTTACAAGTTAGGAATGGACTAAATTCATGATAGCCGCAGACCGGACAAAGCTCAACAGGTATTAGTTTCATTATCTTCCTAAGTAAACACTTAGAATTGAAACATCAGCAGGCGATACGCCACTTATTCTGCTCATCTGACCAATTGTTTCTGGTCTTATCTTTTTAAGTTTTTCTCTACCTTCTGCCGAAAGAGCTTTTACTTTATCGTAGTCAAAATCGGTTCTTATTTTGAAGTTTTCCAACCCCTCCATTTTTTCTGCTAATTTTTTTTCGCGCTCAATATAGGGCTGATATTTTACCGAAATTTCGCTTTGCTCTAAAACATCCGTATGATATTTTTCGAGTGTAGCCGAAATTGTGTTGTTGATCTTCTTCAGGCTGCTGATGCTGATACCGGTTCTTTTTAAAAGCGATAGAAGGCTCGTTTTTTCTGAAATGGGGGAATCGATTAATAAATTCTGATTTACTTCCGAAGGCAGGATTTTTATACTTTCTATTTCGTTGAGCAGCGTTTCCATTTTTTCTTTCTTACGGAGCACGGCATTCATCCGGTCTTCTGTTGCTAGCCCAATGCCAAAACTTTTTTCGGTCAGCCTTAAATCTGCATTATCTTGGCGGAGGAGGATTCTAAACTCGGCCCGACTTGTAAACATTCGATAAGGTTCTTGTGTTCCCTTATTTATGAGGTCATCTATTAACACACCGATATAGGATTCTGATCTCTTCAATACAAATGGATCTTTTTCATTGATTTTATTATGAGCATTAATACCGGCCATTAATCCCTGGCACGCGGCCTCTTCATAACCTGTAGTACCATTAATTTGTCCTGCAAAATACAGATTATCAATTAGTTGAGCTTCTAATGAACCCTTTAATTGGGTAGGTGGAAAGTAATCGTATTCAATAGCATAGCCCGGCCTGAACATACGAACCTTTTCAAAACCAGGAATTTTTGTAAGCGCAGAATATTGAACATCTTCAGGCAAAGAGGTAGAAAATCCGTTTACATAAACTTCTATTGTATTCCAGCCCTCGGGCTCGACAAAGATTTGGTGCCGGTCGCGATCTGCGAACCGATTGATTTTATCTTCGATTGAGGGACAGTACCGAGGCCCTAATCCCTTTATCCTACCTTGAAACATTGGCGATTTATCAAATCCTTTTTCCAGTGTTTTATGCACCTCTTGGTTGGTGTAGGTGATCCAACAACTTCGTTGCTTTTCTAACGGCTTTGTATCAGAAAATGAAAATTTGCCAGGGTCTTCATCGCCCGGTTGTTCGGTCATTACTTCATAATTTAATGATCGGCCGTCAACCCTTGGAGGGGTGCCTGTTTTCATGCGGCCAGATTCAAAACCAAGTGAGACCAACTGTTCTGTTATTCCTGTCGAGGCCTTTTCTGAAGTTCTCCCCCCGCCAAAGTTTTTTTCTCCTACATGAATTTTTCCATTTAGGAAGGTGCCATTGGTTAGCACTACAGCCTTGCTTTCTATGTCTAACCCGAGTGTGGTAGATACTCCGATTACTCTTTTATTCTTAACCAGAATACCTCTTACGGTATCTTGCCAGAAATCTACGTTTGGTGTTTTTTCTAACGCTAATCGCCATTCTTCGGCAAATTTACCTCTATCGTTTTGCGTTCTGGGGCTCCACATAGCGGGGCCTTTAGACCTGTTTAGCATACGAAACTGAATCATAGATCGATCAGATACTATACCGGAATACCCACCTAAAGCATCTATTTCTCTTACTATTTGCCCTTTTGCTATTCCACCCATGGCTGGGTTGCAAGACATTTGGCCGATGGTTTGCATATTCATGGTTATCAAAAGAACTTTTGAACCCATATTGGCAGCCGAAGCGGCAGCCTCACATCCGGCATGGCCAGCACCCACTACAATAATATCGTATTTTGGAAACATCTATTTTAAGGATTTGTTCCACGTGAAACTACCAAAACAAACAAGGGTGGATGTTTCACGTGAAACTTTAACGCAAAGATAAATAAGCATTTTCCTTTTTGCGCATCAGTATTTTTTGCCCCTTCCTTTTGTCTTTATAACCAAAAAGGTGAAGCACGCCATGGATTATGACCCGATCCAATTCGTCATCAAAAGAAGTGTTGAATTTTAGTGAGTTGTCTTGTACGCGTTCTACACTGATGAAAATATCTCCAGAAACGGTTTTCCCGGTTGAGTAATCGAAAGTTATGATATCAGTAAGTGTTTTATGTTTAAGATAAGTGAGGTTTAGACCGGATAAAAACGGGTCTGAAGTGAAAACAAAGCTTATTTCTGAAATAGATTTACCCTCTTTTTGGGCGACTAATTTGATCCAGCTGTTTTTTTTTCTTTGATTCTTTGGCTTGAAGGCAATCCCCTCAGAAAAAAAATGAATTGGCATTACTGATTAATGTAGAAGTTGAGTTCAACAACCCTTCCTTTATCCTTAAAAGTTACTTCATCAGAAAGATGCTTCATTAAAAAAATACCCCTACCGCCCGGTTTTTCAATATTTTCAGGTGCCGTTGGGTCTGGTAAATTATGGTAATCAAATCCGTTTCCTTCATCACTTATTTTAAATTTTATCAACCCATCTTCAAAAGAAAGAGAAATGGTAACATTTTTCGAAGAGTCATTTTTGTTGCCATGACGTATGGCATTATTTACGGCCTCCGTTACGGCAATCATAATATTGCCATAGATGTCATCATCGAACCGATATTTTTCTTTTGCATTATCAATGAAGCTTTCAATGATTCGTATGTTCTCCGACAAAGAGGGAACTTCAATGCTTATGTTTTTAAGTCCTGCCACAATCAATTTATTCGTTTGAAATATTCGTTCACCTGTTTTTTGTAATAGGGCAAAAGAGCAGGAGGCACGGTTTTTAGCAATTCTACTTCTTTTTCTTTTAAACGTAAATACTGTTCAAACGCAGGCGGCACCGCTTTGTTCCGCTCTTTGGCTGTTTCCGCTTTTCTTTCCTCATCTAAATTTTGTTCGCGCATAGATTTTTCTGCCTGAAGCAAACGCGTCATGATTTCTTTTTGCCTCCGAATAGTTTCGTCTGTAATCTGTTTGTTGATCAAATCTAGCTCTGTTTCTTCCATTTTTTCGGGAATGCCATTACCTACATCCTTTCCTCCTTGCTGTTTTAACTTCTCTTGCATTTTTTGCAAGGCATTTCGTATCCGTTCTTGTTCAGCAGCCAAGCGAGCCATCTCTTCCGAAAATTGTCGCCCAGCTTTTTGTCCGTTTTTAAGTTGTTCTATTTTATCGTTAATAGATTGCTGCATTTTACTGAGGTTTGGGAAGTTCCCTCCTTTTTTACCTTTCCCGCTTTTCGATGGCTTGGCATTGGCCATCATTTTCATCATCGTATCAAAATGTTCATTTAACATGAGAGCCAGATTATTTAGGCTTGTCATGCTGTATTGCATTTCGGATGATGCATTTCCTTTTCTCCGCTCTTTTATGGCATTTACGGATTTAGATACATGATCGTTTAGCTCACCCACTTCTCTTGTTACAACCGAGGCCAAGAACGGATCTTTTTTAGATAGAGCTAATAGGCTGTCTTCCAATACTTTAGAGTCATCCTGAATCTTAATTTGCCCTTGCGAAACCTGCACCATTTTAGGGTCGGAATGTTGCAAGGCATTAAATTCTTTCATCAAGTTTTCCTGATCAAAAGATAATTTGATTAATCCATGCACAATTTGGCGGAGGCTTTCCAAATTCTGAGCATCTATTTCCATTTCCATGGTGTTCTGCATGCCCTGGAGATTTTTCTGCATGCTTTTCATCGATTCGGCTGCTTTCTTTTGAGGCCCAACGGATTTTTTAGTGTCGCCTTGCTCCAATGATTTTTCACTTTCTTCTTCCGCATTTTCAAGCTCCTTCAGTTCTTCTTTCGATGGCATCTTTTCATCACCTTGCTCTACCTCTTTAGCCAAATCCTTTAGTTCTTCAATAGTCTTTTCAAAATTTTTAGTGTCGGTTTTTATTTCATTTTGTTGTTCTTTCAACTGATCGGTTATTTTTTTTTCGGGGTTGAGTTTTGAGTTGAGGCTATCCGTTTTCTTTGCCAAGCGCTCCTGTTTTTCGGCTGCCGATTTTATTTCATTAATGGTTTGATCCAATTTATAATCGAATTTCAGTTGCTTAAATAATGACAAG
The DNA here is from genome assembly GCA_018267195.1 of Bacteroidota bacterium. Classification (GTDB taxonomy): domain Bacteria; phylum Bacteroidota; class Bacteroidia; order Cytophagales; family Cyclobacteriaceae; genus ELB16-189. The sequence continues at coordinate 53,091 of JAFDYY010000016.1, forward strand.
GTTCTTTCTAATTCTTTCTCCAGATTGATTTCTTTTCGATTCATTTTATCTAACATTTTTTGAACTTGTTGCAAATCGGTATTGGCTTTTAATAGCTTCTCAAGTTCCTCAAAAAGTTTTTTGGTTTCCGGATCGAGCAAATCATTCATTAGTTTTTGAATTTGCTCCGACTTTTCTTTAATCTTTTCGTTTTCGTCAGGAAGGGTTTCCTTTTTCTTTTCGAGCAGCTGATTTTCTTTTTGAAGTTCATCAATTGTCTGATCAAGTTTTTGTTTCTGACGAATCAGGTCATCCAGCATTTTTTTATCATCCCAATCTAATGATTGCTTGCCTTTCAATTTTTGCTGAATGTCATCAATAGATCGCTTTAAACTCTTCGCTTTTTCTACACCTTTATCAATCGCTTTTTCAGTCAACTGCTGCTGGTCGCTTATCGAAGTTTTAATTTCTTCTTGGCTTGGAAGAGCAAGCACATAGGTGGCTGAGCGGGTGGACTTATGGCCGTTTACTTCGTCATTATCCCATACTTCAAAATAGTAGTTTACCCGGCTGCCCGGGGATAGCCGGAGAGAATCAATGGCCCAATTGAAATAAAAATTTTGTTGTTGTCTTCCCGATTCTATCGGTATGCGAATTTTTTTCTTTATCTCGCCCGACTCATAATGCAAAAATAATTCCGTAAGCCCATAATCATCTTTTAATGAACCGGCTGCTAATACCGATTTATACAACACGGTGTCTCGAAGATTTTCTACCACCATTTCCGGGTATTGATCTTTAATCGTTTCTATAGAAAACGAAATAATGTCTTTACTTAATCCCGATTCATTTTTTAAAAAAATGGAATACTGATCGGAGTTATGGAGAACCTTTTTGTATTTAAAATACTGATTTTCAGCAACTTGCATTGACTCTGGATGCTTAACAGACGTAAACTCAATAAAAGCAGAAGAGGCATTATTAGTTTTCATAGACCAGAGAACTAAGGTGCCTTCTGGAATTTGCAGGTTGCCAGCATTGTTTATTTCTTCAGAAGGTTTGCCGGTGTATTTCGGATAAGAAAGAGAAACTTTTAAACTTGTAATGTCGGGTCGTCTAATCAGCGTAAGCAGGTAGGGAGCTGAAAAAAACCCAGCTGCCTGAAACTGAAACTTCACCGGGTGCTGAGGTCTTTCGAAGGTGTAAGAAAATTTACCCGGAGCAAGGCGCTCCATTTTCCATCGTTGAGATCCCGAAACGAGGTAGCAGGCTTCAGGAATAGATTTTCCGTCTAGAGAGAGAGTAAGCACAAAATCTTCATTGAAAAAAGCACTCAATTTTTCATTTTGCAAAAGAAAACGAAAAGGTGCTTCAGGCGAAAACTCTTGGTTAAACCGGATAATCCGTTCGGGGCTTTTGGTAAAAATGGTGCTGTCTACAAAAGTAAGTATTACGATAACCGCAATAGGGATAAACAAAAAGCGTAAATACTTTTTATTTTTTGTCAAGTCAACGGCCTGTTCAAAAGCTATGTTTTCAATCTGCTGCGATTTTTGAGCAACACTGGCCCTTGCCAACACATCGTTTTTTGCTCTTGCAGACAGCTGAATAATATTTAGCAGACGGTCGGCAACGGAAGGAAAGAACCCCCCTATTAAACGAGCGCTCTCTTCTTCACTTAACCCCTTTTTTAAGAACCACCATCGCAAAGGTGTACCTAAAAAAAAATAAATTACCCCGAGGCATAAGAACAAAAAAGAAATGAACAGTAAAAAACGAACCCCCTGCCCTAACCAAAAATAATATTCTAAAATAGAGGCCACTAAAAAATAACCTAACAAAAAGGCAAGCACGATCAGGCTTCCTTTTATAGAAAGGTTGAGATAAAACTTTCTTTTAAACGATGAAATTCTTTGAGAGATGTCGCTCATTTCGCCTGCCTCATATAAAATCTCCTATCCGGTTTCTTTAAAACGAAATTAATGATTCAAAAGGGTTTCTAAAAGAATACCAAAAAAAGGGAAGAGCGATTATTCATAACCCGAAAAATTCCAGCCAAAATCTTTTTCAAAATATTCAAGGATGTGCATTTTCAGTAGTTTCTCTTGTTCCAGTAGATCAAAATGCGGTAGTTTTTTTATTAGTTTCCAATGGGGCCAGCCCTGGGCATCAAGACCGTCTAAGATATAGTAACCGGCTAAACTCAATACTTTACAAATGGCAATGTGCATCAGATCCTGCTTTTCTTCTTTAGAAAAGCTTCTTGCCCCCTTCCCTAATTCATGTACCCCAATTAAAAACAAAACGCCATTAAGGTCTTTTGGCTTTTTTTGCAGAATGGTTTCCAGGGTAGTAAGCAAAGCTTGCCACTGTCGTTCTAATGCTAAATCTCGTTTTATCATTTGGTTAGCTCCTCCCAGTACTCAAACGCTCTTCGCAAGTGTGGAACAACAATAGTGCCGCCCACAAGAGTAGCTACCCCCATGGCTTCGTGCACTTCTTCAGTAGTAAAACCTTCTTCCTTACATTTTCCCAGATGATATTTAACACAATCATCGCAGCGAAGCACGAGTGAGCAGGTTAGCCCGATTAACTCTTTTGACTTTACATCCAGCACTCCCGGCTGATACGCGTTGGTGTCGAGATTGAAAATGCGTTTGATAATCAAACTATCAGTAGCAAGGATTTTTTCGTTCATCTTGCTTCGATATTCATTAAATTGCTTTACAAGGCTCATAATAAAAATTTTTACAAAGATTAGTTTCCCTGCTGTGAAAACAAAAACACTGTTTACGTCTGCCCTTCAGGATTTTGTAAGATTATTTTACCCTGCGTGTTGTCTGGGGTGTGCGTCATCTTTGGTAAAAGGAGAAGAAATACTATGTACATCGTGCCTGATGGCGCTGCCCAAAACCAGATATTCGCTAACAGGAGAAAACCCCATTAAAGATAAATTTATTGGCCGATTGCCGGTAAAATATGCTTGGGCATTTTTGAAGTTTCGAAAAACCGGCATTGTACAACATTTATTACATCATCTGAAATACAACAATCATCCTGAAATCGGGCTTCGCTTGGGGCAATTAATTGGGAAAGAAATAAAAGAAAATAATCTGGCCACTGCGTTTGATGAAATTGTGGCGATGCCCCTTCACCGCAAAAGAGAAATTAAAAGAGGTTATAACCAGAGCCGGAAAATAGCAGAAGGAATTGCAGAACGAACAGGTATTCCTGTTTCTGAAAATGTGTTGAGGCAAATAAACACCACTACCCAAACCCGTAAAAACCGTGTAGAGCGCTGGCAAAACGTAGCGGAGGCTTTTCAAATAAAAAGCCCGGCTCTGATAAAAGATAAACGGATATTGTTGGTTGACGATGTCATTACAACAGGGGCAAGCCTGGAGGCTTGCGGTCAACAATTTATTGAACACGGATGTGCCGAACTCAGTATTGTGTGTGTGGCCGAGGCATAAAAAAAGGCTACAGTAACTGTAGCCTTTTATTTTAAAATAAGTTTCTTTTAGAAATTTGATCCGGCCCGGATCATGGCACAACGGAAGCCAATCGTAGCAGTAGCTGAATCTTCTTCTAAGAAGCGTCTTGTGCCGGGCGACATCCAATAGGCTACATCTTTCCATGAGCCTCCTTTATATACTCTCGATTTATCTGAAATTAACGAGATAAAGCCTTGTGGGTTTTTAGTGTAAACATCAACTTTCACTTTTTGAGAATCTTTTTCTGGAGCCGTTATCGTGGTGTCTTTGCTCGTTTTGCTCCAACGGCTGCGGTAGCTTCCGTGGCTGTCGAGGAAATCATCTCTACGAATAGGGTTCAGGTCATCAAAATCCTGATGTGAAAGAGGGCGGTAAATATCCATTACCCACTCACTTACATTTCCGGCCATGTTATACAAGCCATAATCATTCGGAGGGAAATCATAGATATAAGCTGTGATTAAAGCACCATCATTTAAGTGTCCGGCAATTCCGCCATAATCGCCACGACCTCTTTTAAAGTTGGCAAGAAAACTTCCCATTTGTTTTCCATACGGATTTCTTAAAGCGTGGCCATCCCACGGATACAAGCGCTGGTGTGTTTGCATTTCATCCAGCCATTGGGTAGAGATAAGAGCCGTAGCGGCATATTCCCATTCGGCCTCTGTAGGAAGCCTGTAGTTGGGAATGGTATAACCATTTTCAATAGGTACTCGGCCTCCTCCTTGCTGCGAGGGAGTTTCACCTGCTTTTTCTGCTAAGTCGGCATTAACAGCAGCTGTACGCCATTTAGAATAAGTATCGGCTTGTTTCCAGCTAACCCCCACTACCGGAAAATAGCGGAAGCCCGGATAACGCAGGTAATAATCTACATAAGGATCGTTGAAAGCCAGACGCGATCTCCAAACCAAGGTATC
>JAFDYY010000017.1 GCA_018267195.1 Bacteroidota bacterium
CCGCTTACAAGCACAGAGGATGGGTTAGTAAAGGTAGGTGCATTAGGTATAGGATTAATGGTTACCGTTATCTGCTTTTGTGCCGGTAAACAAGAGGGTGCTTGCAGGTTATCGGTAGTCAGTGTTAATATAACCGTTGTAGCCACCCCACTTCCATTTACAGGTAAATCCGTACCCGTGGGCACATAGTGTACGGCAGCAGTTCCGGAAGACCCCAACGAAGTGGAAGGATTGTTTGAGCCATCAACAAATTGGCCGGTAACCGGAACTTTAGACCAAGTAGCCGTGGTGGCATTGGTAAGTGTTGCCCCAATGGTTGTCTGCTTTATATCTACCGGACTCCCCGAACAAATCTGTACGGCCGAAGTTGCCAATGTTAACGATGGGCCGGCTTGCACGGTCATCCTTACGTTTGTAGGAACCGTACTTTCGCAACCGGCAAATGTAGGGGAAGCATAAAGAATTTTTGTAACATAATAATCCGTGCTTCCGGCCGAAGCTGTGCTCGTGGTGGGTGTAAAATTTAAACCGCTCTGAATAAAATTAGCCGGAGATATTACCGAGCTGCTATACCAGTTATAGTTTGTACTGGGGGCATTTCCTTTAAAGGTAACAGCAGGGTTACCCACACACGTAATTAATGTGGATGGCGTACCGGTTCCATTCAGTTCTGAATTCTGCACTTGGCTAGGTGTAGAATAAACAATAACAGTACTTTGACTGTTATTCGTACAACCGGTTAATTGGTCTGTAAAATCATAACGAACTGTAAAAGGGGTATTGAGTAGTGTAACATTACTTGGATTAAATGTCCAGTTATTTCCAGTATTAGATAGCCCGCCTGCTGTAGGGGGGATAGTAGTAAATTTATCAACAGCATTATTAGGTAAGGGAACTGCATTAGTTGCCGGCAAGGGGGGGGTTAAATTAATAGCAACAGAATTATTACAATATTGGGAAGCTAAATTAAAACTTGGTAAAGGCGGTGCATTTAAGGTGACAGTTACACCCGCACCAAGTTCGATATCAGCTGGATTTGTACTATTAATGACTCTAAAATATATGGTTATCTTATTATTTAGTGCAGCAGCTTGGTAAATAGGATTTTGGGGATCGAAATGCATTACTCCATTTCCTGTATTAGATGGGGAAAAATAATAATAAGGCTGAATATACATGAAGGAACCAAAAAAAATCAATCTATACGAAACATATACAGTGCCTGCCGATGTATTTCTACCGAGTTGTTTATAGGTAGATGTACTATTATCAAAATAGACAAAATCATAAAAATTGTATTGAGGGCTAGTTCCAAATTGGTTATTTATGTCCACAGAATTAACACTTAATGAGTCAGAACTTGCGCCATTCGCGCAATAACTGGTCTGTAAGTTTTGGATTACAGTAGCATAAACAGTAAAAGGTTTTGTTACCGTAACATGGCACTGTTGCGTTGTAGCTGTGTACTGATAATCATACGTAACTTGGTAAGTACCCACACCTACCGAAGAAGGTGAAAAAATATAGGAACTATAAGTACCATTGTACGACACCCCTGCGGTGCCACTAAAAATTCCCCCAGAGGGATTTCCGACAAGCTTTACCGCGTTTGTCGAAACCTGAAACCTTATATCCCCAGAATTAACTGGAGTTTGACCTGGAGCAGTAGCTACTGAAAAATCCAAAGCAGGGATAGGTACGTAGCCTTGGGAAGCCAATGCACAAAACGGCTTATTGTCACCTGAGGCGCTTCCTGCAATGGTGGCAGTTCCACCTATCCTTACTAAATTTCCGGTCACATTACTTGTGCCAGTATAACTTACCTGCAGGCCACTGATCATCAAAGAGTCAGTATGTGTGGTATTGGTTACCGTAAAAGAAAAAGTTACCGTCTGGTTATCTGGGTAGCTTAATGCAGAGATCGAACCAATATCGCTAGGCCCACTGGGATAACCATAGGAAGTTGGTGCTGTAGTTTGAGAAGTGTTAAATTGAAAACCTGTTGGCAGTTGGAGTGTAAGTGACACGTTTGTGCCAACCGTGAAATCAGTCGGGTCTTTTTCTTTTACCACAATTGCGCTAATCGATTGGGGCAATCCATTATAGCAAAGCGGTGAGTTGGCCAACGTACCCGGGCTAATAGTAACTCCTGCGCTATTCACAATGATCGTAGCATACCCCGGTGCCAAAGACCCATTACCATAGGTAGCTTTAATTGTTTTAGATCCTCCACCCGGAGTGATTGATAGGTTAGACCATGAAATGGTGCCACTCGATAAACTCTTTACTAACCCTTGCGAAGATGCAATAACAGTGCCCGATGCCGGAGTTGAAATAGAAAGTGTAACTGTACTAGATTTACTGATCTGAACACTGCCGTTATTATCTACACCAGAAACCACCACATTTGTTGGTGAAGCAAAATTTGCTCCCGGGGTAGTATTAGGCAAAGCGGTAACTAATACGCCTCCGTAAAAAAATGCTAACTGATTAGCATACACAAATATCTTATTTCCACTACCGGTATTCGCAGCGAATGAACTAATTCCTGAACTGGGCGGACTGACCGTAACCCCGGTAATAGAAACCGTAATTATAGATTGATCAATAACTGGTGTACTGACAAACGTAGCCCAGATTTCAAATGTATCGTTGCCACCATCCCCTGCCGAAATGGTAGATAACCCACTAAAGGTTACACTAGACCCGGGCGAAGATTGCTGTCCCACATTATTACCCCCGCTATCAAAAATGGCAATCTGTCTAATATAGGAATTGTTGGTTAGCCCAATAGTTATAGACGAAGGCGTAGTGGGCTGGCCATCCCCTCCCATATCATTCACTTGAAATTGTCCCAACCGAACGCAATTAGGAATAGAATTATCTAAAGAACCCCCTCCCCCCGGAACGTAAGGAGAATTTGCATAATCAATAGGGTTGGTAGCTGTTCCAGAATTATAAGTAATAGTTGAATTATTACTAAACGTAGTGGCATTAGCTGATTTAGCACCGGCCGTTAAAAAATTATACGTGCTGGCATGTGTTCCGTCATAATTAAAAGGCACCAACCTGTATTGGTATTTTGTGCCGCCAGAGAGGCCGCTATTATTGCTATAAGAAGTAGCTCCTGCCCCGGTCGTGGTAATGAGGGTGCTGCCATCGCCTAAAGTAGCCGGTGGCGCACTGCCACTATTTAACCCGGCTAAGCTTACAGGAGTATTGCCCGGCAAGCGGTAAACTAAAAAGCCGGCAATAGATGTTACCCCTGAAGACCAACTTAAATTGATCTGAGTGGCGCTTGCTGCGGTGGCGGTAAAACTGCCGGGTTGCCCGCTGGGCGAGCTGGAATAGGTATAGGCCGAGGCCGTAGGTGCAGATGTAATTAAGTAGTTGTAGGTGCCTGCATGGCTTCCATCGTAGCTAAACGGAACAATGGTGTAGCTGTATTGTGTGCCGGCTGTTAGGCCGGTGTTATTATTATACGATGTGGCACCTCCTGCGGCTGTGGTTACCAGTGTGCTCCCGTCAGCCAACGGGCTGGGTGGGGCCGCTCCATTCGCAATACCCGAAACATCCGGAGAGGTGCTGCCGGAGTGGCGGTAAATTAAAAAACCATTGGCCGTAACCGAAGACCAGGTAAGATTAATCTGGGTTGGACTGGTGCCCAATGCATTTAACGGAGTGGGCTGGCCAGAGGGCGGATTAGATAATGAATAAGAAGAGGTTGTTTTAGGAGAAGCCGTGAGGTAATTATAAGTGGATGCATGAGATCCGTCATACCCAAAAGGAACAATAATGTAATAATACAAAGTACTTGCCAATACCCCGGCATCATTATATGAAGTAGCCAAAGAAGAAACAGATGCTACTTGCGTGCTCCCATCGGCCAACGAACCGGGTGGAGCAACGCCATTGGTAAAGTCGCCACCTGCAATGACCGGTGTGCCTGTGGTGCTCCGGTAAATTAAAAAGCCATTGGCCGTTACGGCTCCCCAGCCTATGGTAAGATTAATCTGGGTGCTGCTGCCTCCCACCGAAGTAAAAGAGGTTGGCTGGCCACTCGGAGGATTAGAAAGTGTATAGCCATTGGTAGAAAGTGGGGAACTGGTATTGTAGTTGTACAAAGCCGGAGTGGAACCATCCCACACAAACGGCACAATTGTATAATAATATTGGGTTTGTGGTGATAGGCCGCTGTCAGTAAACGTGGTGGCTGCTGCTGTAATGGTCGCAATTTTATCGCCTGTGCCATTGGCCGGGGGAGCCGATCCATCGGTTAGCGAAACGGTAGCCGCACTGCCGGCATGGCGAAAAAGCACATAACCGCCCGTGGCCGCTCCCGATACCAAAGTAGAAGCGGCTGGAAAAGACAATACAATTTGGTTGTTGGTGGTAGAAGCCGCTGTAATAGAAAATGAGCCCGGCTGGCTGGGTTCCGTATAAAAAGTTTGTTCGCTGGTGAGCCCAGTTCCGGTGCCATTGGTGGCCCAGGCCTTCCAGTAATAAAGTGTGCCGACTGTTAATCCGGTTCTGTTTTGAGTAAAAGTATAAGGTATGCTGGGGTCTGCTACGGCTCCTCCGTCTTGCGGATTATCGGATTGTGTAACACCGGTAGACGTTTTGTAGGCCGTTCCATAGTGAGCAATTCCTGTTCCGGTGGCAATGGTTCCGCCCAATGTAGCCGAGGTAGTGGTAACCGATGTAATAGTGGGGGCATTAACGGTAGGTGCTTGTGCCCACCCTACCAGCGGAAAGACTGAAATAAAAAAAGAAAATAAAAATCGTTTCGTAGAATGCTTCATAGTCTAAATCAATTTTTCAATTCGCCATTACTATCCGTCTTCAATAAAAACATAGAACTTTGTCCGGCCAGGGTAAGCGTACCGGAAATCAGAAAGCCGCCATCCGAAGTTTGCTGAACGGTCGAGGGTACCTCATCTCCTGTGCCGCCCCACGTTTTGTACCACAGCAGGTTGCCAAACGGATCTATGCGTATCAGAAACAAATCTTTTCCGCCATTGCCCCAGGTGCCATCGTTGGTAGAAGTAGTGTACCCCGCCAAAAGAAAACCACCATCGGTTGTACCTGCCAGCGCTATGCCATTGTCTTGCACCCGCGATATGTTTTTATTAGTGGGTTTTTTACTCTTCGCTATGCTCACCCCGTCAAAGTAGATAGCTGAACCGGGTATGGGATTTCCCTGCAAATCGGTACGCATAAAAAAGATATTGGCATCGCTGCCGGTGTATGTTTGATACGTCCCGATAATTCCATAGTTGGGGCCGGCCGGCTTTATATCATTTCCTGAATAATATACTCCGGAAGTGTCTTGCCCAAACCTGCCGGCATTTACAAAGGTAGCGTTGGCATCGCTGGGGGGCATCACCGGCATCATAACAAAGGCTGCCGCTGTATTGGCAGTAGAGAATACCGCACTGGTAGCCCATATTATATCGCCTGTAGGGTTGATATTAAGTGAAATCGAATTTTGATAATCCTGACTATTTAAATTATTGTACTGTACTGACCAGTTCATTTTAAGAGTAGCTGGATTATGCGAAGCCAGCGAAGTGTACTGCGGAATGGAAGGCGAAGACAAAAGATAATTGATAGTGCTGGTGGAAATAATATTTCCTGACAAATCAATACCTACAGCAGACCCTCTCCTATCAACCCGGTTTTGCGAAGGAATAATCGTAGTGTCGCCCCAACTGGCATCTGCTATGACACTGCCGTTTGAGTTCAGACTGATCAGCCTCATCTTTCTTCGGGTTTGGTTAATTACCAATCTTTGCGTAAGGTCGATGTAAATACTGTCGCCAATTACCAAGTAACCGGTAGCGGTGGCGATAGCCGAATTAGCACTGGCATTATCAATTTTTTTTCGCCAACGGGTAACTCCTTCCGGGTTGGTGCGAATCAATACAATCGATCGTTGTAAGGCCGTAATGCTGTCTCCCACCATTAAATATCCATCGGAAAGCGCCAATGCCGAGGCGGCTTTGTAATTTCCCATACCACCATAATAATACACAAATGAAGTACGGCCCGCGGGGGTAACGTTGTCTAAATTTTTGCACGCATTAAAAAGAACCGGAATACATAAACATAACAATAACACAAGAGGGTTTTGAATGAATCGCTTCATCGCACTACCTAAATAAGATCTACCGGATATCATTTTCTTTTTAACTTTTTAGGATTGAAAAAATTCTGCACATAGCCGATGTTAAAAAAAAGTGAGTTGAGACTAAAGACACCATCCACTATTTTGTAGTTATTTAATAAAATCTGATTGGCATAGAGTGTGGAGGGCGAATTTACTTTAGATAGTCCATACGCATAACGTACTTCAGCTACCAAAAAACCTTGTGCCACGCGCGATTTAATACCCGCTCCTACCAATGCACTAACATTAAATTTTTCGCGTTGCAGGCTCAGTGAAATAGTTTGTAAATCGATTGACTGGTTGTTCTGTCTTTTCTGGTCAACTGATGTAGAAGAACTAAGCAGGTAATCCGTGCTTATCCCAACGGATACGTATGGATTTAATCGTTCTATCCATTTGGTCGGTGTACTCAGTTCATCTTTCTTTAAGAGCCGGTATTGCAACATCACAGGCAACGATAGCCAGTTTTGTGTTTCAATTCCGGTAGAAGTAGAGTAGGTGATTTGGTTTTGTTGTGCGTTAAACTGATTAGAGAATGATTTAGTAGCATAAAATAATTCTCCGCTCAAGGTTGTCCTGTTTTTTAAAAACGGAATGTTTACCGGCACTTCTCCGGCCACGCCTAAAGCAATTCCTACTTTATACATATACTTGGCCTGACCATCGCTGATAGGGTTATATTGCGAAACATTAGGCTGCGTAGAGTTTAATGAAAACTTAACTCCTAACCGATAGATGGGCTTGGTGCGAAACGTATTATATAAGGCAATAAACTCGGCCGGATCAATATCTTTATTGATAGAAAAATAATTATCGGTCTGAAGAATCTTGAGCATGGTTTCATCGGCCTTCTCCGGTTCTTCCAGATAAATGTAGGCCAACGCCAATAGTTTATAGGCTTGTACTTTTTCTTGTTTGTTAAACCCGTTTTCTAAACATTTCGATAACAGGTCGGGCAGTTCGTGCAAACGTCCTTGCTCGTAGGTGGAGTTAGCCAGGCGCAGGGTTTGAGCACACGTGGTAAGCTGGGCGAATCCATATCGGCCACAAAATAGTACCACCACCGCCAGCAGATAAAGTCTCTTCATGCAAATGTCTTTTATCTGTGATTTATTTATTATTAGGCGGTAAGTTGCTGCACGTAGCTTCATACTTCAAACCTTTCATATACAAATTCCAATCACTCTGGTTTAAATTCTGTTTTACATACCCGCATAGTTGGGTGGACATCGTTTTAATTTTGGTAGGCCAGGCATGGATGGTTTGGTTCACCCCCTTCACGGTTTCCTCACGCGTATGAATACCGGCCATGAGTTGCTCATCATCGGGCGTAAACGCCACGCTCCACACCCAATCATGATCGGCCAGCACCTGCGGTTCTTCTGCCAGTTGGTTAATGTTCCACAAACGCACCGAGCCGTCTTTGCTGGCCGTTGCCATAAACTGACCGGAGTGGCTGAATTTGATCTGTTCAATTTGAGATGTATGGCCTGTAAGGGTTCGGATAACGATACCCGAATTAAAAATACGAATGATCCCTTCTTCATCGCCAATCACTACCCCGCGGCTATCGGGCATAAACTGAATCGCTAAAATATCTTTTCCTTGTTTCAGGACAGAATACTTTGTGGGCGCATAATTATTTTTTATATCCCAGATGTACAAGTTTCCATCCGTGCCGGCTCCGGCTAATTTAGTGCCATCCGGGCTCAGGTCTATCGAAGTAATTTTTTCGGTTGGTGAAATTACTTCGCGAGCTGTTTTTAAATCGGAATACATTATGCTCTTACCCGAATTGCACCGGGCGTAAAACCCTTTGCCATCCAGTGTAAAATTGATATGCTCAATGTCGCTCTTATACCCCAAAATTTTTACCGGGTCGGCTTTGGGAGTATTCAGGTTAATCAGCATGGCGTAATTATTATCGCGATCGGCATTATACAATCCGCCTACGGCCAAATAATTTCCATCCGGGCTAATGTCCAATGCATACACGGCATACGTTACGTTAGTGTTAGCCCCATCGGTAACGGAAAACTCTTTTAATACCTCATGTGTCCAAGTGCCGTTAGTCTGGCTCCAGCGCAACACTTTTCCATCGCTGCCTCCGGAAAAAATACTGGCATTATTGTCGCGGGTAACCAGCGCACGTACAGCCCCTTTGTTGTGCCCTTCCAAACTAAGCGTCAGCGGGTTGTTATAATTTCTCAGTGCGTAGAAAAGTCCGTTATAGATGTCGTTGTCATACGCATATCCATTAAACCGGGTATTGAAATTGTAAGCTTGCTGAGCCAGCAAGGCAGCCGTTTCATTGTCGTTAAGTTCTTTCGATTTTAAGGCAATGGATCGGGCTACCGCCAAATACCGTTCTCGTTCAGCTTCCTTCTGCGCTTTTATGGCAGCGGCCGCATTGTCATCCGCTTTTTTCTTTTGGGCTTCGGCTATCTTTTGTTGCTTCTTGGCTTCTTCTGCATTTTGTTCAGCTAACAACGCATTAGCATCCGCTCGCAGTTTAGCTTCTTCGGCTAACTTTTGCTGGCGTTTAGCTTCGATGGCATTTTCTTCGGCAATTTTTTGTTGCTTAATAGCCAACGCAGCTGCAACTTCCGCCTTTTTCCGTTCGGTTTCTGCAATCTTCGTCTGCTCAATCGCTTTTTGAGCGTTTACCAATGCCTCTTGCTGTTTTTCATCGGCCACACCCTTCTGCACAAAGGCATACACCAAAGCTATCAGAGCAAAAATAGTCATGATCCCAAACACAATGGCCGTTGTGCGTGCCCGTTCCAGTTTGCGTTTAGCTTCTAATTCCTTTATGCGCTGCTCGGTCTCAAATTCTTTTTTTGAGTATTCGAGGAAGATAATTGTACGCTCGAAGGCCGGGTGATACCGCTGACCCCACACCAAAGTAGGCTTATGCTTTACCTGCCAGTTAAGTGCCAGTTGCAAATCCGGTGGCCGCCATAAGCCGGCCTTGCCTACCTGGTACATGTTGGCCGCTTCGGCCAGCCGCAGGTACATCTGCACGGCATCGGCTTCATCGTCCACCCAGTTTTTCAACCGCACCCAAATCCGCATTAAGCTTTCGTGCGAAATATCAATCATGGATTTAGAGCCGAGGGGCAGTCCATGCCCGGGGGTTAATAGCGATCGGCCGGGTTCACGAAATTTTTCAATTACTTCTACCACTTCGTTTTCGCTTACATCGGCAATGGAAGCAATTTCATTCAGCCGGGTAGGTCTTCTAATACCAAAGCTCTCCCCTTTTTTTTCGGTGATGGCTTTGAACATTACTTCGCATATCCGCTTTTGGTCTTCTTCCAATTCATCGTACGCTTCGTTGGCATGCATGGAAAGCGCCTCTTTCATGGTGCCAATGGCCTCGTAATGCTTCAGGTCAAGGGCTTCGTCTTCGTAGTCGCGGTACTTGCTCCAGTAACTCCAGGTGCGCATCAGCGCGTGTTGAAGAATGGGCAACTGGTCGGGATTATCGCCCAGATCGTTTAATAATTGTTGCGTTAGTCTGGGGGCAATCTTAGCATTCCCTACCGCCACCGGTCCTTCTATGGCTCTGCGCTTTTGGTCGCGTGTCATTTGCGGAATGAGGTAGTGGCTGTCGTTTATTTTACGGGTGAGTTCGGGAAACTGAGCACAATCACCAATAAAATCAGAACGCATGGTAATGGCCACGTAAATGGGCGAATCTTCGTAGTTCACCGCTTCCATCAGCAGGTTTACAAAAGCCAGTGTTTCATTTACCGAATTGGGATCGGTGCTGTCTTTAAATCGAAATAGTTCTTCAAACTGATCGACCAACACCAAATAGTTGATGTCGGCACTTCTACGCGATTGCTGAATGGCCTCCACCAATCCCAGCGAACTGCTTCGCAGCAAGGTGGAAACGATGGTGCGTTTTATTTTTTTATCCTCGGGGTCGGCATAGTTATATTCCTTCGAACTTTTCAGCAGGGATTCCGCTAAGTTATCAATGGGGCCTGCTCCCGGCCGGGTAACGACTACTTCCCAGTTGGGGCTGGAGTCAGTAAGAAATCCGCCATACAAAATGGGTAATACTCCGCAATAGATAAACGAGGATTTACCACTTCCTGATGGACCGATTACACCCACAAACCGGCTCTTCGAAAGTTTGAGCAACACTTCGTCACTCTGGCCTTCCCGGCCAAAGAATAAATGACTCTCTTCTACTTTAAAAGGACGCAAACCGGGAAAGGGGTTGTCGGTGCCAACGGTTGTGGGCGAACCCGGCAAATCATCAACGATCTGGTTCATACTGTTTGTTATTTAAATTCCTGTAAAAAAAATTTTAAATGATCTATGGATTTAGATGAATCGCTGTTAATCAACGTAAGGTTTTGATTTTTATAACTGTCTATATTTCCCATGCCAACTAATGCTTTTCCCTGAATGGGTTTGTTTCTTCCGAAGCCGGGGGCTTTCAGGAGATCTAGAATTTTCATACGCACCCACTGGTCGTTTACTTTTCCTTTAAAGATGACGGCCCCGTCAAAGTTGCGCAGGTTTTCAATGTGCCGTTTGCGCACTTCCAGCAGATCGCCTTCGAAGGCGGGTATCAATACATTAAATCCTGATTTTTCTATTGCCTCGCGAAACGGAGCCACTTCAAGTTGATCTACTTTGTCGTGTACTAAATAGATAAATTTTCCGGTAGTTGAATTGATGGCCCTATTCTCGGACGATTCCATCAGTTCTTCCCGCATAATATTCTTGAAATCTTCTAAAGGGTTTTGCAAAATCTCCGCCCCTTCCTGGGCTTCCGTATCCCGGCGGATAGTATCGATAAAAGCCTTCTGGCGGTCGCTCGCATTTTTCAGGTTTTGAGAAATCCAGATCAAGCGCAGAAATTCTTCTTTGCCTTGCCGTTTTGCTACGGCTACTTCGGCTGCTATTTTATTTTGTACATCTACGACCGAGCGGTCGCCTTCTTCAGGGATTTCACCATAGGCACTTCCAATCAGGTGAACCGACATGGAACACGATTCTATATCTTTTCTTACTTCCCGTTCCAAATCTGCGAGGCGTTGCGGTAATGTGTGATTAGGCAACACCGCAAAACCATGACGAAGCAACTCGCGCTTAATAATATTTCGCTGCACGGACAGATCGTGTCCGGTTTCAGCCAGGTAAATGGTTTTGCGTTTAAAAATATTTTTAACACTTCCGCTTTTCGATTCTCCCTGTT
This sequence comes from Bacteroidota bacterium, assembly GCA_018267195.1. GTDB lineage: Bacteria > Bacteroidota > Bacteroidia > Cytophagales > Cyclobacteriaceae > ELB16-189. Next base: position 11,388 of record JAFDYY010000017.1, read on the forward strand.
TAATCAACAGCAGCGATTCGTGAATGTCGTAGGCTAAATCCACTAACTTCATCCAGTATTGTTTCTCTGCTTCCTGGCTAAAGAAATCGGCATACTCTTTCATCAGGCCTGTTTCGGCATCTAATTGATACATTTCATAGCCAATGGAATCGCGTAGCCGGGGAGGTTGTTCCTGTATAGTGAGGGGTGATTTTAAAACCTTAAATACCCGGTTGGCCGGAGAGCCTGAAGTATTTTTATAAAACTGCTCTACTAAATCCAGGCAACGACCGGATTGCGTAAAATCTTTCGTGAGGATCGCTACCAATACGGCCGCATTATCCATGGCCGGAGCGGTGGCTGTATCAAATTCCGATTTAATAACGATTACAGGTTTGGATCCCAGCACCTGATACAGCATCAATTCCAAAAATTTTCTAAACTGCGTTACCCAACCTTGCTCGTTTTTCTTTTCGGTTTCGTTGTCTTTTTCTGCGAATGTAATAAGTACGTCTATGTCTGTCATACGATTAAAAAATTATACGGCTTGTTGTTGTTTTTTCTTTTCGGTTACATTGTAAATAAGACCCTGTGCCAGATCGTGATGGCTGGCCAGCACAAAATAGAAATCAATCAACTCAATTTTAAACACGACTGATCTTTCTAACGCTTCTACTTCGGTAATCTTGGGCACCGGGCCTTCCTGAAACAGATCGCCAAATACTTCACCTTGCTTCCGTACGGTAATTTCCTGTCCTTCTTTCTTTAAACGCACTTCGCCCGAGGCTACAATTAAAATGGGAGTTTCCACCGTAGTAATCATAAGCTTATCGCGTGTCTGTAAAATTACCGGCTGAATTTTGTCGGAAAGATCGCTAAGTACTTTTCCGGTTATTCGGTTAAATACCGATAGCTTCTTAATAAACATTACCATTTCAATAAACAAAAAGAAGCCGTCCTCTAACCCATCGAGCAATTGGTTGTTTTCAATAGACGAATCCAGAAATTTTTTGTCGCGATAGGGAAGCCTTTCGGCAACATCAGCATAGGCCCTTTTGTCTTTGTTGTAAATTACCCAAGCCGTTGTTTCTTGTATAAGTTTATCCTGGTTAAACATTTGGCTGATCAGCCCCCGGCTCACTCTGAAATTATCAATATAGGCCGTAACATGAGCCGCACAGGCTTTGGTCCAACGGTTGTTGAAATTAAAATCCCGGTTTAGTATGTAATTGATGGTTTGAATGGCCCGGTAGCTTTCGCGCGGGAAATAAATTTGTAGTTTCTCCAGTTTATCTTCGGTTGACGAGTCGTCCAGCAACGGAATGAGTTTGGGTTTTAAATCCTGATCGACAAACAGATCGAGCAGCTCCAGCGCATACTGAATACTGTCGGGAGTTCCGGCTTCAATATTTTCTTTTACCAACTGAACCGACTCCGGGTCATACAAAAGGGAAAGCAACAAAGTAAGGTGATCGTAATTATCGCGGATTTCCTCCTGAAGGGCTTCCCTCAAAAAAAGATAGATCGGTTCATCGGGAATTTCATCCAAGGCAGCAATGTTCCACAAAGTTTTGCTCATCTCTGTATCGAGCAGGTCTTTTACGGCCAACACCTCGCGCCCTTTGGCCTGGTAATTAATAAACCGGAGGGCATATAATATTTGTTTAACAATGCGCTTATCAGGATAATCAATTTTTTTCCACAATAATTGCAACCCCTCATCGCCCCCAATGTGCCCGATTATCTGAATGAGTTTTACCATGACCAACTCACTCTGACCCGATTTATGAAATGCCGTTTCTAAATGGATAAGCGCAGCCGGGCCGGCTTCTTTTAGTGCGGAGGCAGCCTGATGCGAATATTGCGGAGACGACAGCATATCAATCAATACCGTCCAGGTTTCCTGGCGTTTTACCTTGCGGGCCGTAAGGATCGCCTCTCCCCGCACTTTGGGGTCGGCATCGCGCAAGAGTTCCAACAAAATAAAAATGGTTTTGGTGTTGGTTAACTTACGCATAAACTTAGCCGCCAGCATCCGGTCGGTTTGTTTTACTGACTTACTCAACTTCATCAGTTTATCGGGCGAGATAGAAAGTAAATCACTGTCTTCTGCCAACCCGGCTGCCTGCGAGGCCAACCCCTTTACTTCGCTTTTCTCTTCGGGCACAATACCCAACTCGGCAATTTTATCGAGGGCAAATTGTTTTACCCGTTTAATTGAGCTTTCCGACAAAGAAACAATAGACGATTCAAACAAAGCCGGCTCCAGTTTTTCCATCAGCTTTAATCCATAGATTACCTTGCTCTCGGCATCGCTTTTTATTTCTTTGTCGAGCACACTATCCATGGTATATTCCTTCACCACATCTTTCTCTACAGCCTCTTTGTTTTTAATCAGCGATGACTGCAGAGTATGCTTATACCCCTGATACATTTTGTTAGCTACAAAATACCAGATTACCAGAAATACAGCCGTAAAGGCGGTAACGGAAAGCAGGTTAAAGAAATGAAACTGATTAATTAAAACAATCAGTCCACCCGCAATGGTACTGGCTAAAGCAAAAACAACTCCTTCAATTTTTGTCTGCGTATCAATTTTAATGGATTTATCGATGGGTACGTAGTAGAATTTAAAAATGGGCGTATCCAATGCATCGCGCAGCATGTTGATAAATAATTTGCTCATGGCGATGGCAATAAAAAAATAAATTACCTGATTCTTCCCCGACACGGTGGCATCGAAACCAAAAAATGAACCCAGCAGAAAGGCTACTACCGTAAAGATAAAAACCACGATGGGGTTGATAATCATAGCCACACGCAACCCATAGTCTTGTGCAATACGGTCGGTAATAAACGTGGTGAAAATAAAACTCAGGATAACGATAGTCGCTTCAAACAGACTTAAGAAAATACTTAGTGAATTTTGGTTGGTGTACTGAACCACCGAAACGTTGTAAAACGAGTAGTCAACAAACCGGAGGGCAATGAGCGACACCACAATAAAAGAGGCCAGCAGCATAATGTATTTGTTGCCCAAAAATTGCCAGGGCGACAATTTTTTCATGTCTTCTTCTACCACTGCAATAGCCGTATTTTTTCTGAAGTATTTCCAACTAAGGATGATAAAAGCGATCAGGTAACTGATAATACTAATCAGGGCAATGGTGTATAAGGCTTCTACGCTTAGCCCCGAAGTAATTAAAATGGGAATTGAAAAAAAGGCAATGATGGAAGCAATGTCTGTACCCACATCCACACTGCCAATTAACCGCTTACCTACCCGCACATTAAACATACGCCCAAAAGCTCCCCAAAAAACCAATTGTACAATAAACGTAACCGGAAGGATCAGGGCGAAACCAAACTCGAACAAGATTCTGACATCCTGCACATAGTTTTTGCCAAATTCAATAAACGCTGTGGCGGCCACCACCAGCAACAAGTTGAAAATGGCTAATGATGAAAATGAAATCTTGCCTTGTAAAAAATTGTATATAACGGTAATAAGAACGCCAAAAGCCCCGGAATATAAAAGTATAATGGGCAAATCATCTTTCTCGCTAAAGTCCGGAAGACCTAAAAGCAGCGATTGGGAAGCCACCGCAAACGTGGCCAAAAACAAGCCCATCAAAAAACTCATAATGAGCAAAAGCCCTACTCTCCCCTCTTCATCGGGTTCTACATCCAACTTTTTCCATAGTACTTTCAGCATAGATTAGGCCTTAACCTGATAAAAGTCATAAAATTTATAGTGAAATACAATTTTTTCACCTCATTTCTCACATGATTATGTGATCTATTTTTTTGAAGGGTATTCTTTAAAATCTTCTTTTTATACTTTTTTAATTGGATACTAAACTTGCGTTAGTAAATACCCCTACACTCCTCGTCTTGTATTTACATTGTAAGAAATCTTCTTGTTATGACTAAATTGGGTCGCAATTATTTCATGACTTGCAAACATTTTTTTACCAAAAACCAATGAAAACACTGGGTATCATAATCCTCCTTCTTGCATTTGTCTTTTCAGTCACCGGGCAAGACACAAAAAAATTAGCCGAAGCACAAAGGCTATTTGCTATTAAAAATTACGATAAAGCGCTGCCTCTTTTTCTTGAGGCCATTCAATCAGGAGTTAAAGACCCACTTGCTTTTTATCAAACCGGGGCTTGCTATGAACACGAACAAAATATTGATAATCAAATAAAAGCCATTCCATTTTATGAAAAAGCTTTAGCCTCAGGAAAGCATACCCCTGCCCTGCCCACCACCTTACAATACGATTTAGGCTGGCTTTACTTAAAGGACGAACAATTAGACAAGGCGTTCATCGCATTTGATACTTATAAAACCACGACTAAAGATCCTAAAGCAAAAGCAGCGGCCGATAAGGCCAACGAAGTATGCCGCAATGCGGTGGCCATGATGTCGGTACCCAGAAATTTTTCAGTTCATCCCTTTCCAGGAACAATCAACAGCCCCTACACCGAGTACAACCCTACTGTATCGGCCGATGAGAGTGTTATGGCTTATACCGCGCTAAGGCCAAATACTGGGCGCACCCGCTCGGGCGATAAATTCATTGAAGAAATATATGTATCGTATAACAAAGCAGGCAACTGGACTGAGCCCGTGCCCATCTCCATCGCCACCGACAAGAATGTAGGAACAGCCGGAATTTCGCCCGATGGCCAAAAACTAATGATCTTTATTGGCGGTATAACCGATCCGGGCAGCCTCTATCAGATAACCAAAGATGGAGACAGTTGGTCTAAGCCGAGCCTGCTGGCCGGTAGTATTAACTCGCCTTCTTCTATGGAAACCACTTGCAGCATTACCCCGGATGGCAAAACCATTTATTTTGCCAGCAACCGTGCCGGAGGAAAAGGTGGGCTCGACATCTGGAAAACAGAATTAAAAGCCGATGGAAAATGGGGGCAACCTGTAAACCTTGGCCCCGAAATTAATTCGGCCGATAATGAAGATGCCCCGTTCATCCACCCCGACCAAAAGACTTTATTCTTTACATCGGATGGGCACAACACCATGGGCGGCAATGATATTTTTAAATCCAGTTTGGTAAACGGAAAGTGGACCCGCCCGGAAAACATGGGATACCCGGTTAACACTACGGCCAACGACAACTATTTTACTTTACTGGCCGATGGCAGGCGTGGCTATTTTTCTTCCGACCGAAAAGGCGGCCAAGGCGCACAAGATATCTACTATATAGACATGCCCGAAAACGCGTCATCTATTCCGCTTACCATGCTAAAGGGAAAAATCCTTAATGCCGAAACCGGAAAACCCATCCCTACAAAGATGTATGTGATCGACAAGACCTCGAAAAAAGAAGTAGAATTTGTGTATGACCCCGATCCTAAAACAGGCGATTACCTGATTATCCTTCCGCCTTCAAAAAGCTATGATATCGTAATTGAATCGGAAGACTTTTTACCCTATACGCTAAACGTAAACATTCCCAACCAAACCTATTTTTATGAGCTTTACCAAATGATCAACCTTCGCACTATTAAACAGTTTGATGTGAAAGTAGGCCAGGAGGTAATTGTAAAAAATGCTTTCTATGATACCGATCAGGATGTAAAGACCGATCTCCGGAAAACACATGAAGCTCAATTAGTAAAAAGCGGGAACGTAGATCCGTATGATATGATGATTGATCTGATTGCGGCCAAAGACAAGGACGGCATAGATTATTTAGTAAGTCTGATCGAACATACCGATCCGGTAGAGGCCGTTAACTTCAATGAAAAAGAAAATGCTAAAATAGAAGTGGCTTCGCGTACCTATTATTACGATGAAAGCGATGAAAGCAAATTTGAACAAAAGCAGGTAGAAGGCAAAACTGTTTTCTCGCTGCCTACCATGGTCGTAACCGAAGAAGCAAAACGTCTGAAAGAAACTGCCAGTAAACCTCTAGTGTACGACAAGAATTTGCTTGCCAAGTTTGTAAAAGTATTTTTTGATCAGGGAAAAAATGATCTGAAAGACCAATACCATGCCCCGCTTAAAGACATTCTTCAAACACTGAACAGCAACCCTGGGCTGGGTATCGAAATATCAGGGTTCGCCTCGTCTGAGGGAACCGAAGAAGCCAACCGCGAGTTGTCTAACAAACGGGCTATTACGGTATTAGATTATTTTAATCATCAAGGCATCGTACGCAGGCGCATCGTAGCCAAAGGGTATGGCGCCTCCAAAGATGAAAAAGCTACTAAAGAAGAAGGCCGCAGAGTAGAAGTGCGGATCGTAGCCCTGAAATAATAATAAAATTTCATTTACCTCTTACAAAAGGTTGCCTCGAAACCGGGGCAACTATTATTACTCCTTTCGGCACAAACGCTGTATCTGATTATCCCAAATCATACAGTAGGTTTTTCTATTTCATGATTTGGGATAAAATTATAAGGTGTAGGAACGAGGTCTATAGCTTGGGCAAAAAGTATTTCTACTATTTTCGATAAACGTTTGATGTAAAATATACGGCCACAAAGGCCGGACTAAAACCCATCATTTTCTTCTTTCTTTGCCTCCTGTTTTTTTACAGGCTTTTTAGGCTCCACAACATCCGGATTTTTTTTAGGTAATGTATCGGACGATTTTTCTTTTTTCCTGAATAAGCCAGCCAATCCTTTTTTCTTTTTCACAACCGACTGTTGTTCGGGCTTGGTAGAGCGTATGTTTCCGGTAGAATCGGGCAGGTCGCGCAAGTCTTCAAAAGAAGTAGTGGTAACCGAATCTTTCTTAGGAGTCGGCAGGTTTTTTTCTTTTGATTTTTTCTTAAACAGATGTTTTAACCGCGAAAAAAATCCTTCTTTTTTTGCTGTCTTTATTCGGCCCTCGGCCTCAGCCTGTTTAAGCGCCAGGCGAACATCGGGTAAAACCAGGATATCGCGGAAATACCACATATAGTTATCCTGATCTACATTAAATTTTTCTTTGGCCAGAGAGATTACATAAACACTATCTTCTCCACGATTATTTTCTCTTGGCTTTGTTCCTTTAGCAGAAAGCGTATCAGTTACACTCCGAGCTGCACTATCCAGCGCTTTTTTAATAGCATTTGAATCGGCCTCTTCCTTTTTAGGATAGACGGGCTTCATCGGCAATGTTTGCAAGGCTTTCAGTGCTTTTTTATAAGTTTTTGCCGGAAGTAAAAGATACCGATCCTTTTTTACACGTCTAACTATAGGCAGCGCAGGAGCCTGTACTACTAAACTCTTATCCCAGGCGGAATCGCGGACTGGCAGGGTGATGGTTTTGCTGTTGCTCGCTAAAATTTCTTGTGGTTTTGATTTGTCTTCATTGTAGAGCATGAAGTTGTTTTTTACCACTGTTTTATCAAAAACAAAAGCACTCTGGTAGGCCGGGCAAATGACACGCTGAGTCAGGCAACCGGTAAGAGCGGCTGCACTTAGGAAGACATAGATAAAAGCCCGAAGCATCCTTTTAGACTATTGGCAAACTGTAAAAATAAAAAATTAACTCAAGTAATTCATATGATGTAAGAAAAGTAACCTAATGGTAAGCGTTTCATGGTCAGTGGGCTTATCGTTTAGAGGGTTTTTTTTTACTTGAACCGGCCTTTGCAGCCACCAAACCATACGAGTGATCAATCCATTCTTTCAGCAGGGAATCGGGTATAGATCGCTCCATACGTATCGTATTCCAGTGTTTCTTATTCATGTGGTAGCCCGGGAGAACAAAGGAATACCGTTCGCGCAAAAATTGTGCTTTCTCCGGGTCGCATTTCAAGTTGATACTTTCAAATGAATCGATATCGGTTAAGGCAAATATTTTTCCATTTACTTTATATACCAAGGTATTCTCACCAAACGGAAACTCTTCCGTTACTCCCTCCTTTTGCAGGCAGTGATTACGAAATAGTTCTATGTCCACAGAAAATGTTTCAGCAGAAAATAAATGACCGCTGCCAGAAAAATAACAATAGAAATTTTATTTACGCCATGCATCATTTTAAGATTGATATTACTGGGCCTGGCCGGATCCTTCCGTCTGAAAAAGTAACCGCCTACCTCGCCCAGCGAAAAGAATTCTTTGAACGATAGTTTTTTATTTTCGTCTGATCCATTTTCCATAGTTATTCTGCTTTAATTGGTTCCGGTATCTCTACCCAATTGTTATCTTCTTTAATTAAGTCTATCAACTGCTCTACGGCCTGTTCGGCCGGTACATTTTTTTTTACTACTTCTTTGCCCCGGTATAAGGTAATTCTTCCCGGCCCGGAGCCTACATACCCATAATCAGCATCGGCCATTTCTCCGGGGCCATTTACAATGCAACCCATAATTCCAATTTTTACACCTTTCAGATGACTGGTGCGTAACCGAATTTTTGCCGTAGTCTCTTGCAGATCAAATAAAGTTCTGCCACAAGATGGGCACGAAATATATTCTGTTTTAGAAATTCGGGTTCGGGTGGCCTGCAAAATAGTAAACGCAGTTTCATTGATAATCTTATGCGAAGTACCCTGAGCCTTTAAAAAAATTCCATCACCCAGTCCATCAACCAGCAGCCCGCCTGCGTCTGTAGCAGCATACAGTTGAAATTCATTGGACGAAGCGTTATAGTTTCTCTCAATAACGACCGGAACGGCACACGCATTATTGATCAGTTCAACCGCTACCCCACGAAGCTCTGCCATAGCGTGCTCGGTAATCGTATAAACTATAACTACGGCCGTTGAATCATTTTTTAATTGAGTAATTAATTCTTGGGTGAGCTCCTTAAAATTTATTCTAACAAAATTTAAACGAGCCGACTTATCATTAGCGTGCCGGTAGGCTGAGGCAGAAAACAAAGGATACGACTGCGTATGATTTTTTATACTTAGCCAGGTTGTGTAGTCAGCTATTACACCCAATGTGCCGGGTATTTCAAAATCAATTTTTTGTTGGCCTACATATATATAATCGCAAGCCATATCGGTAATGTTCCATTTATCCAAGGGTACAGAATAGTGGTACCCCAACGCAAACAGGGAAGCCGGAACTATGTTTTCTTTTTCAGAAAAATCGGCTATAACACGAGGCACCTGGTGTGCTCCTATATTAATCACTTCGTGCGTCTGCCTGCGGGCATATTCAAAAGGGTTAACAGGGTAATTTTTTATTTCCGGCAACGGATAAGACGAACTTCTGTTCTTATACCGGTTGGCCAATTGTTGAGCCACCGGTACCTCGGCTTCGGGCTCTTCGGTAAGTGAAACCCGAATCGTATCGCCTAAGCCATCCTCAAGCAAGGTGCCAATACCAACAGAAGATTTGATTCGCCCATCTTCACCATCGCCTGCTTCTGTTACTCCCAGATGCAACGGATAAGGTTTAAATTTTTCTTCGTTTAGTTTATGTACCAACAACCGATAGGCCTCTATCATTACCTTAGGGTTGCTGGCTTTCATCGAAAGCACTGTATTATAAAAGTGCAGGTCTTCGCAGATGCGTAAAAATTCCAGCGCACTTTCTACCATACCCAGTGGAGTATCTCCATACCGACTCATGATGCGATCAGATAATGAGCCATGGTTGGTGCCAATGCGCATAGCCGTGCCGTACTCCTTACATATTTTTACCAATGGAGAAAATTTTTGTCGGATACGATCCAGTTCAGCCGAGTAAGAAGCATTGGTATAATCAATTTCTTCAAATTTTTTTTTATCGGCATAATTGCCCGGATTAATCCGTACTTTTTCTACTATGCGGGCGGCTAATTCAGCGGCATTCGGTGTAAAATGGATATCGGCAACCAGTGGTACAGAGTAACCGCGTAAGCGTAAACGCTTTTTTATCTCTTGCAGGTTTTGAGCTTCTTTTATACTGGGTGCGGTAATGCGTACATATTCGCAGCCGGCTTGTACCATACGAATGGCCTGCTCTACTGAACCTTCTGTATCCATGGTATCTACGGTAGTCATCGATTGAATACGAATGGGGTTCATACCCCCCATCGGCACATCCCCCACCGTTACCTCTACCGTTTCCCTACGGCTGTATTCCGTCAAGGAATGGCAATACTTATTCAGTAAATCAGATGACATTACAAAGTCCGTTTTTTTAACGACAAAAATAGTGGATAATCATTTATGAAGAATAAGAAAACATAGGTTGTTTCAGTTACGCATTTTATGCAAAAGCCAGTGTTCATCGTAGTACAGCACGCCCTTATCTATTAACTCCCGTAGGGCCACAATAAAAACTTCCTTATCTCTGGGAGCAATTGATTCTTCAAGTTCATCCGGAGAATACGGTTGTTGATTTACTAATTGAACAATTTGTTCTATGTAATCATTCAGTAAAAAACTATTTTCCTTTTTCCTTTTATCGATGCACACATCGCACAGGCCGCAATCGGCAAATGTTTCTTCACCAAAATACGACTGAAGAATCTGCATCCGGCAACGATGATGTTGTTCGGCATAATCTATTACAGCTTGCATTTTATTGAAGTGCAATTTTCTACGGTATTCCAGCTCCCGGTGGTCAATGGGTAAGTTCCCTGCATCTTGCCGGGCTAACACAAAGGTAATCTGAGGCATGTCGGATGCCGGCTCATACGATAAAACCTGTAACTGCTGAAGTTGCCTTAGTTTTTCTTTCACATCAGCCACGGTAAGTTGTAAGGCTTTAGCCACTTGGTTTTCAGCTATCTCTACAAACTCAGAAAATAACAAGGCGCCATAGAGACGTAAAAACATTTTAATCAGTGGATCGAATTTGGCATTGGCTACCTGAAAGGCATACACCCTTTTTTTATCAATGAGGAAATGTAAGCGTGAGGGCCGGTGAAAACCTTCATTTAAAATAAACAAACCAAACTCTTCCATTTTTTTTAGTGCGGAGAATACGGCCGCTGGTTGATGTTGGTATTTTTTTGAAAATTGTTCCAGATCAAATTCAAATGTTTCGCCTTGTGCACTCCCTTCCGCCAATTGATAATAATTGGCTACGGCCTGATATATTTTTTTAAGGTATTCGATCGATGGTTCTTTCTGTTCTGTTTTGCTTTTCAGGCTTTGTATATCCGCTTCATGAAATAAAATGGTGGCATAACTTCGTTTGCCATCGCGACCGGCACGGCCTGCCTCCTGGTAGTATGATTCTAAATCTTCGGGGAGATCAAAATGTATTACCGTTCGCACATTGGCTTTATTTATACCCATACCAAAAGCATTGGTGGCTATCATTACCCGTGCCCGGTTATCTATCCAATCTTGCTGCCGGATGGCTCGATCGGATGCAGCAAGACCGGCATGATAAAATTGAGAGCTAATTTGATTCTTACCTAAAAATGCAGCTAATGTTTCGGTTAATTTGCGTGAGCGTGTATAGACAATGGCGGGCCCGGGAACTTTTTGAAGAATCTCTACCATTTTTTTTTCTTTGGCCTCTGTTCTGCGCACAACTAACGAAAAGTTTTCGCGCAAAAAACTTTTCTGAAAAAGAACCTCATTCCTAAGGTGTAGTTTTTCTATTATATCTGTACGCACGCGAGCTGTGGCGGATGCTGTAAGGGCCATAAATGGAACACCCGGTTTCCATTCGCGGAGCGATGAAATTTGTAAATAGGGCGGCCTGAAATCATAGCCCCATTGCGAAATACAATGCGCCTCGTCTATGGCCACTAAGTTTACATTCATGCGCTTAAAACGTTCTTTAAAAATTTCTGTTTGCAAGCGTTCGGGCGATACGTAAAGAAATTTTTCTTTTCCATAGACACAGTTATCTAAAGCAATATCTATCTCGGTCCGGCTCATACCGGAATAAACTGCCAATGCCGAAATATTCTTTTTTTTTAGTTGCTGTACCTGATCCTGCATTAACGCAATCAGCGGAGTTACCACAATGCACACACCTTCTTTCATCAGCGAAGCCACTTGGAAGCAAATAGATTTTCCGGCTCCGGTGGGGAGAATGGCCAACACATCTTTTCCGGCAAGAAATGCATCTATAATTTCAGCCTGTGGCGAACGAAATGTGGTATAGTGCCAATGTTTATTTAAAACCTGTAGAGGTGTCAACAGCGATTCATTTAAAGCGATCTATTTACCAAGACAATTTTTCTTTATTTAAAAAGGCACGGATTCCTTTTTTACAATCGTCCGATGCTCTTGCTTCTGCGTTTTGAGTAGCCGCATATTGCAACGCTTCTAATAAGTTCATACCCTGCACAGCATCGATCATTTTTTTTGTTGTTTGCATGGAATGTCCCGAATTATTCTTAATTAATTTTTGGGCAAAACTAAAAACGGATTCACTTAGTGCCTCGGGGTTAACCACTTCATGGCATAAACCCCATTGTTGCGCTTCCCGGGCTTGATATAGTTCACCACTAAGTAAAAGATGTCGTGCCTTTTGTTCGCCTATTTTCCTAATTAAAAAAACCAACACCAAGGCAGGCACAAAACCGATTCTTACTTCGGTATATCCAAACTTAGCTTCAGGCACAGCCCATACAAAATCGCACACCGTAGTAAGACCACAACCACCAGCCAATGCATGGCCCTGTACTTCGGCTATCACTACTTTTTTAAATTGATAAATTTTTAAAAACAACTCTTTTAACTGATTCGAGTCGGCAAAATTTTCTTCCCATGAATTGGTTTGCATTTGTTGTAGCGATTGCAAATCTGCCCCTGCACAAAAGGCCTCGCCTGTGGCGCGGAGTACTACCACTTTCACCGTTTGATCTTCTTCAGCCAAACTAAAAGCCTGTTGCAACTCGCTTACCATTTCATAGCTAAGGGCATTTCGCTTTTCAGGACGATTAAGGGTAATGTACCCAATTCGTTCTTTTACATCAAATAAAACCAGTTTCATGTTGCTTATTGAATAAATGCATTTTTCTTTCCAGAAGTAAAAATTTTCGACTGTGAAGTTATTTGTGATGACATACTCTGAACATAAAAATCAGAATTACTTCCGTCAAAAAAAATTTGTTTAATCAGCAATCCATTTAATTCCTTTTTAGACAGCGCCTGATGGCCTACTATCAACATCTCCATATTTATATTCGTTGGTAAAAGATGATCACGCGAAATAATTCTTGCCTGCCATCTGTTATCCCATCTCAGATAATAAACACCCTTTACCATTTTCTGAAAAGGAATATCTGTATGAACACTCGCGATGCCATGTATAAGCCGGTTCGGTTGAATATGAAACCGAATCTGATCGTGATCGGCAACTAAAGAAGAATCGGCAATAAAATAAGAATGGCCTCGGTCGATAAATTCCATTGCCTGATGGCCTTTTATAGCGTAACTAATCCATTGTTTTTGATTTACCTCCTGGCTGAAATGAAACCATGTTGTAATTAAAAAAACAACAGATACCAAAAAAGAAAGGTAAAGCCATTGTATCTTTCTAAACTGCACAAGCAATATCAGTGCAATCAATATGACAAAGAGCAGCCAACATTGAAAAATCGAAATATGAATATTATTGATCAGGCTAAACGGCAGAGATTCAGTCGCAAAAACGATCCCATTTAAAATTCTAACCAACCACCCCACTGCCCATCCCATAACAATGGCCACGGGGGTAATAAAACTGATAGCCAACATAGCCATACCGGCCAACAACACCAGTGTAGAAAGCGGGATAACAAAAAGATTGCTTACCAGAAAATAAGTAGGAAACTGATGGAAATACAACAAACTCAATACAAATGTAGCCAACTGAGCCGCTATCGAAATACACGTCATCTGCCATATCCAGTCTCCGATGCGGTTTTTAATTTCCCACAAATGATAGATCGGCTGCTGTAAATAAACAATACCGAATACGGCCAAATACGAAAGTTGAAATCCAACTGACATTATCAGGTAAGGATTGTATAATAACAAAACAAAGGCAGACGTTGCCAGTGTATTATAAATGTTGGTGCGAATACCGAATGGTCTCGCCAGGGCTACAAACGAAAACATAGCCACCGCCCGTAGTACCGATGGCGACAGGCCGGTAATAAATGCAAATGACCAAAGTAAAACTAAGCTTACCAAGGCCACTACCCATTTACTGCCGCGAAATTTTTCTGCTGGTTTAAATAAAAAAAGAATGATGGCATAGATGATGCCCACATGCATACCCGATACGGCCAAAACATGCAATGCACCGCTGGCCGCATACGCACTAATTGTATCATCATCAATAGCATCGGTTACACCCAATACCAAAGCAGACGCCACAGCTTGTTCATTTTTTCCGGGAATAAATTCTGCCAGTTTCTGAAGCGACCACTTCCTGGCTTCGTTGGCATAGTAGATCATACCCTTGGGTTCCCGGGCGGGTAAGCGCACATAATCAGTAGGTTTAATAAACAACTGATGTGTGATATTTTTAAAACTTAAAAAACGTTTAAAGTCAAACTCCCCCGGATTGGCAGGTGGGTTTATGGGTTGAGGGCTGCCATTTAAAATAATTCTGTCCCCATAGCGCAGGTTTATTTCAGGCACGTTGTTCTTAGCTATATATAAAAGCATTTTGCCCGTAGCCGGGTGCCAGTGGCTATTCGTTATGCTGTCGTCTGTTGTTTTAACCCGAATCAGTTCAACTTCTATTTTCCACGATTTGGCTTTTTCTTGCGGCATACTTCTTACAACCGCCTCAAAAAATCCAACATGGCCGGTAACCTTAGATAGATGATCGGCATGACGTGTTACCATTTGGCCTTGCAGCCGGGCATATCCAAGAAAAAAAATTGTGGCTAATCCGATAATACCTGCCCAAAATGAAAACAACTCGCTTTTCCTTCCGGTTATTACAAAAAAAAGGAAAGCCAATATGGTCGCTGATAAAAAAATTGCTTTTCCGGAAAATATACCGGGCTGATAAATGGCTAATACAATTCCCCCGATAAAAAATACCGTAATACGGATCATCGGGTATGGGAGCCATTTCATTCCTGAAAGGTGATCAATTAATCATATAACTAAGCTAGGATTTTAAGGTACTTGCCAGTTAGTTAAGCGGAGATACCTTCAACCAAAATCATTTTTGTGGCAGCACTCTGCTGGCGCATTGATTTAGCCAATGCGTATTCTTCTGAAGCCCACCATGCTTTCGCCAATTCCTTATTGGGGAATTCAAGAATAACTAACCGCTTGGGATCCCACTCACCTTCCAGCATTTCCGTTTTCGCTCCGCGAACAACAAACTTACCCTGGTACTTTTGTAATGTGCCGGGTGTTATTTTTTTATATTCCTCATAGCGAACCGGATCCTCAATTTCAATTTGAACAACAATATATGCACTCATAAGGTATCGGTAGTTAAGTTAAGTTATCGTATCGGTTCTGACCGGCCATACGCTTCGATGATATCTTTTACCAATCTGTGGCGTACCACATCGCGTTCGTTCAGTTCCACAAACCCGATCCCTTTTGTTTGGCTAAGAATCCGCACCGCTTCTTTCAATCCCGATTTTTGATTAACCGGTAGATCAATTTGAGAGACATCTCCGGTTACGATCATTTTGGAGTCGGGGCCCATACGGGTAAGAAACATTTTCATCTGCATAGGCGTAGTGTTCTGTGCTTCGTCTAACAGAATAAAAGCGTTGTTCAACGTTCGTCCGCGCATATAGGCCAGCGGGGCAATCTCTATCACTTCGCGCTCCATGTAATACTTTAGTTTTTCAAAAGCCAACATGTCGTTCAGGGCATCGTATATCGGGCGCAAATACGGATCAATTTTTTCTTTAAGATCACCGGGCAAAAAACCGAGGTTCTCCCCCGCTTCCACAGCCGGCCGGGTAATAATAATTTTCTTAACAACTTTATTTTTCAAAGCCCGAACCGCTAATGCCACCGACACAAATGTTTTACCGGTACCCGCTGGTCCTAATGCAAACACCAGATCGTTTTCGCGCACCGAACCAACTAATTTTTGCTGGTTTGTTGTCTTCGCTTTAATAGGTGACCCTTTCGTTCCATAAATAATAATTCCATCCGATGAATCTTCCGGTATAAATTCATGTCGCTCTTGCTGTACATAGCCGCGCACATTTTCTTCAGTAATTTTTCCAAACTGATGAAAATGATCTATCAATGAATGGAGGATATCGGTAATTTGCAGGATGTCGGGGGTTTCTCCTTTTACCAGGATTTCATTTCCCCTCGAAACTATGCGGCTGCGCGGAAAAGCGGATGCCAGTTCATTAATGTTCTTATTCTCGATGCCGAGAAAGTCAGCTAACGGAACATTTTCGAGGGTGATGGTTTTTTCGATCAAGTGACTGAAATGAGTTAATTTTGAGAAAACAAATTTAACAAAAGTTCTGGGCACTGATGGCACTGGTTACACTTCTTACCGACAATGGGGAAACCGATCATTACGTTGCTTCCATCAAAGCCCGGATTTTAACCATCAACCCGGGAATTAATCTGGTTGACATTAGCCACCAGATCCATGCATGCGACATAGGCCATGGTGCCTTTGTCTTAAAAAGTGTATTTCGCGATTTCCCGAAAGGCACGGTGCATTTGGTAGGCGTAAATGCCACCGGCCAGGCCGATACTTTATCTATTGCCCTGCATCTGGAAGATCATTTTTTTGTAGGAGCAGACAATGGATTATTCGGGCTTATCAGCGATAAGCCTCATCAAAACCTGGTTAATATTAATTCTCTAAACCCTGTTATTACTACTTTTCCGGAGAAAGATATTTTTGCGCCAGCGGCTGCCAAGTTGGCCAGTGGTGTTGCCATTTCTTCATTAGGGAAACCCTTGGATTCATTTAAAAAAATGATTAGCCGTTCCGTCAAGGCGACTAAAAAAATAATCAACGGCAACGTAGTGCGGGTAGATAGCTACGGCAACCTGATCACCAACATTACGAAAACAGACTTTGATTTTCTTAGTAAAGACAAAACGTACACTATACAATTTTCGGGAGAAAAATTCAGACGCGTCCATACTCATTATTTTCAAGCAGAACAAGGCGATTGTTTTTTGATTTTTAACAATTTGGGCGTTTTAGAAATTGGTATTTATAAAGGACGAGCTAACGAATTGCTTGGTATGGAGTACGACAGCTCTGTATTAATTACGTTTGACTAACGGAAATTTTATTTTAATAAATCCCTTTCCACATGATTATCCGCATTGTTCGTATGCACTTTTCAGAATCCGGTATAGATGAATTTCTTTTCGTATTTAATCAACACAAAGCAGCCATTCGGAATTTTCCGGGTTGCTCTCACCTGCAGTTATTAACAGATGCTTCAGACCGGGCCGTGTTTTTTACATTAAGCCATTGGGATAGTGAAGCCAATCTGGAAAACTATCGAAAGTCGGAATTGTTTAATCAAGTGTGGGGCCGGGTAAAAACACTTTTTGCCGAACGTAGCCAGGCCCATTCGTTGGTACCCTATCTGGAGATGCTTTAACGACTGAGTTTTATAATGCGCCCTACCGAAAACGCAAAGTAATCGGAATGGTCTCCATGTGCCTTTAGTGAGAATCCGGCATACCAATATTTTTTTACTTCGTACTCTAACCAGTAACGCTGATAGGTGGCTTGCGGGTTTCCTGTGCCGGGGGTAACATACCAAGCCAGTTGTTGCCCAAAAAGCAATTTTCCGAGAAACAGATAATGTTGCAAACTCACGCTGCCAATGCCTGTTTGCATGGGTTGATTGTACCGTTGCTGATAAACCTGATTAAGGCCATCGTAATAATACTCACCGCCTATGCCTAACCCGGTAAGCCGGCCTACCCGCTTTATCAAACCTATATTAATACCTGCTACTGCGCGGCTCTCTTCCAGATATACCGGTGTAGCCTGTACGGTGTGGCTATTTCCAAAGCCATGTATCATCAAGCCCAGCATGGTATTTCGGTATTTCATTTTAGGTCTTTTAAAAAAAGAAGAAGTTGTTAAACGATAGCTTAATGAAAGCGTAGCACCCATAAAATTCATGCCTTCATTCGGGGCTCTCCTTCCTCCATTAGAAATGTGGTTAAGTTGGATTCCTCCCGTTATCCAAAATCGTTCGCTTAGCTGGTACGATAGATTCGTGCTCAGAGTTAAAAGAAAACTCATTTTCGTACTAAAGAAAATAGCCGCTGGGTTGGTCAGGCTATCATATACTTTATTAAGAAAAACCAAACCGGTACTCCCCCGAATTGAAAAACGAACACGACCAGTGTAAACAAGATAAGGCTCAGTGTAAGCTGATACGGTAACCGCCTGACCGAGTTGGGAATTGGCAAAATCGATATAGCCTACAGATAACCCATTTCGCAGGTAGCAGTTACAGTATTCCCACGTCTTCGATGTATTGCGGATTATTCCCCAATCTAATTGCAGAAACCGGGGATGATCGCGCTTAAATACCTGAAGTGAGGAGCGCTCTGTCCAGATGGTGGCCTGTTGAGTAGTAAAAGATAAATCATGAATGACCGAATCAGCCTGAGCGCACAATCGGTGCTGAACGAAGATGAAAATAATTAACATCCACTTCACCTAAGCAATTTACACGAGTTTGGTGAAAAGGAGTCTCCTAACTTTCAGAAACAGGTTAGTATAAGAAAGGATTTTTTAGATGGATAGAAAACACTACCTCTAATTGCTAAGTACCCTAAACTCAACCCTACGGTTCAGTTCCCTGCCTTCTTTCTCATCGTCATTGCTGGCCAGCGGCTTATCTTCGCCATAGCCTACTGCTTTTACCCGGCGGGTATCAATGCCTTTGTTTACCAAAAAAGTCTTTACCGCATTGGCCCGGAGTTGCGAGAGGTTTTTATTGAATTGCTTTGTCCCTACAAAATCGGTATGCCCGGCAATTTCTACTTGCAGGTTTTGATTTTGCCGCATCATAGCTTCCAGTTTGTTCAGTTCGCCATAGCTCTCGGTTTTAAAAGAGGCTTTGGCAAAATCGAAATAGATGTTGCGCAAAATAGACACCGTACCCACTACCAGTTTTCTCATAGCAATAGTTTTATTAACCGTCTGAGGCTCGGTAGAGGCACCTCCTATTTTTTCAGAGAGTGTTATAAACACATATCCCTCTTTTTCAACTGAGATTTTATAATCTTTGGCGGAAACAGACGTAATGCTAAATTCTACCGAGCCATTGCCTGCTTCCTTCGCTCCCACAATAACCTTGTCTTTAGCGCCCTGCATACGCACCTTGGCATCCAGCGGGGCTTGGGTATCGGCATCTGTTACTCTAACTATGTACTTCAGCGGTTGCAGCTGAGGAGTTTCTTTTACCGGTTCTTTCTTCGGTTCTTCTTTCTTGGGTTCTTCGGGCTTCGGCTCTTCTTTTACCGGCTCGTTCGTTGCCACTTCCGGAGTTTTCTTAGGTTCTTCCAGAGGGGTGATAATATATATATCGGTATAGCCTAATCCGTCATCTCGAACGGTAGAATAATACCAATGCTTACCGTTTTTGGATACAATAAAATAAATATCATCATCGGGAGAGTTGATGGGGTAGCCAATGTTTTCAGGCTCACTCCACTCCATTTTGTCGGGATTGAGTAATTCGGTTTTAAAGATATCATAGCCGCCCATTCCTTTTCTTCCTTTTGAACTGAAGTAAAGTGTTTTGGTGTCGGTGGTAATAAATGGGCCATCTTCATCATACTCTGTGTTAATCATGGTACCGGCATTCTTTACCCGGCTCCATTGTTTGTTATCGCCTTTGGTGGCAATGTAAATATCTGAACCGCCAAAGCCACCGGGTCTTTCGCTGGCAAAGTACAATGTGTTTCCATCGGGGGTAACGGAAACCGATGACTCGCGATACGATGAATTGATAATACCCGGAAGGGGCTTGGGCTCGCTCCATTTTCCATCAGGGCCCTTTGTGCTTTCATAAATATCCCCGTTGCCTTCATCACGGTAGATAAAAAGTGTTTTTCCGTCTGGCGACAAGGTTAAATTAGAATCACTGTATTTGGTATTGATGGGCGGGCCTATGTTTTTGGCTTTCTGCCAGGAGTCGCCTGATTTATTGGCTACAAAAACATCCTCGTAAGGTTTGTTATCATTCGCCACGTTTTCAAAGGTGTTGCCGTCTCTCCTGCGGGTGGTGAAAATAATTTCATTTTCATCGGGGCTAAGTACCGGGGCATAGTCTTCAAATTCAGAATTGATCTCGCGGCCAATATTCGTAATAGAATAAGGTTTGGGGCTGGCTACAAACTCTTTTCCGTTAGCGCACTCCGTCAGCCGGCGGTCCACTTCTTTCATTTCAATTTTATCTTTGCCTGCATACCCCGGTTTTTTATTCAGCCGATCTTTGTAACGGGTATAGTAGTCTATGGCATTATCGAATTTTAAACCGTATTGATAAGCATTGGCAATCCAGTATTCCAAATCAAAACGATAGTTGGGATTTTGGCGATAAATGCGCATGAAAAATTTTACTGCCAAATCTTTATTAATTGTTACCAAGTAGGTGTGCCCGGCCTCGAAATTCGCTTTAATGTTAGTGGTGTCGTAGTTGGCCGCCATCACAATCAACTCGCGGGCATCGTCAATCGCTTTTGTTTCGGCCATGGTCAATTCAAACTGCTCCATGTATAGTCGCGATTGTTCTTTATTTTGCTCTTGTGCAAAACTGTTGAAGACTGTGAAAAGGAGGGAAAAAAATAAGAGTCCCCTGACGTGAGTGCTCATAAAAAAATGGTTTGTCCGTTTACGCTGTGCGAAATAAAGGCAAGTTAAAGAAAAAACATTAAAAGAACGATGCACTATTTATAAACATAAAGTACCCAATTCTTACATCTTTAGTATTTTGCCGTTCAATTAAAACTTTAAATGGATATCCGCTCGTCAGAATTTGTAACCAGCTCGGCCAATTGGGAGAAATGCCCGGAAACACATAAGCCGGAATTTGCATTTATCGGCCGCTCCAACGTAGGTAAATCATCGCTTATCAACATGTTAGCCAGCCGGAAAAACTTGGCAAAGACCTCCTCTACGCCCGGAAAAACTCAAACCATTAATCACTTTCTATTTAACGGGCAATGGTTTGTGGTAGATCTGCCAGGCTATGGATACGCCTCGGTGAGTAAAACATCTCGATACGAATGGGGAAAAATGATTGAGCAATATTTGATTAACCGAACCAACCTCTACTGCACGTTTGTGCTCATTGACGTGCGCCTGCCTCCTCAGCCAATTGATCTGGACTTTATAACATGGATGGGAAACCAGCAACTGCCTTTGGCCATTGTCTTAACCAAGACCGACAAACTAAAACAAACCGACTTAGCTAAATCCATTGCACATATAGAAGCGCAACTATTGCAAAGTTGGGCTGAACTGCCTCCTGTATTTATTACTTCTTCCGTTAAGAAAACGGGCCAAAAAGAAATTCTCAATTTTATCGCTCATGCTATGGGTAAATAACACAAAGTGACTACTCGCTTTGCCTAAATGATTTAATCCTAATTTTTTAGAATTGAACTCCTCCTTTATTCGAAATGTAGCTTCCGGTATTGTGTTTGCCTGGCTTTGGGCTTCAGCATCGGCTGCGGGTAAATTTGGGCTAATGTCCGTAGAGCCGCTTGTACTCTATTCGGCCCGGTTTTTACTGGCCGGAGTTTTGTTGCTAATTTTTTCGCATATCATTATAAAAGACCGCTTTCCTCAAAAAAAAGAATGGATTCAGCTTACTGTTTTTGGGGCTTTAAATACTACCCTCTACCTCGGTATTTTTATTGTGGCACTTCAATGGGTAGCGGCCGGTATCAGTTCGTTGGCCGTAGCCTTGAGTCCGTTGCTTATCAGTATCATGACATCGGTAGTAATGAAACGCAGAATTAAATTTACCGAATGGGCAGCTATTGTGGTGGGCATCATGGGGGTAACAATCGCCATTTATCCATTGCTTCAAACTAGTTATGTTACAATGGGAGGAGTGTTGCTCATGGCACTCAGCATGGTTATGTATTCGGCAGGAGCTGTTTATTATTCCTGGGTGCCGTGGCAGTTATCTCGTGCGACTGTAAATGCGTGGCAGATTTTCATTGGCGGATTTTTGCTATTACCCTTTACTATTCTATTTTACACAGGCCATAATCATTTTGATATTCGCTTCTGGGCTTCTCTTCTTTGGCTGGTTATTCCAGTTTCCATTTTTGCTGTACAGTTATGGCTCCGGTTGTTGCAACAAGACTCAGTGCGGGCATCGTTGTGGCTTTTTCTCAGTCCGGTGTTCGGGCTGGTGTTAGCCACTTGGCTATTGAGCGAGCCGTTTACGTATTATACAGCTGCCGGGGCACTGCTGGTGATGTTGTCGTTGTATGTGGGGCAAAAAAACTAATCCTTTATCCCATTTCTGAATTGTCTATTTCATTGTAATATTGCGGCACAAAAAAATTAAATATGGAGTTATCTGAAATTGCATCGGTTAACGGAAAGAGTGGATTGTTCCGGATTTTAAAACCGGGAAAGGCCGGTGTTATTCTTGAATCATTGGATGATTCAAAAACAAAAATAGTAGCTGGTATTAAGCATCGTGTATCGGTATTAAATGAAATCAGTATTTACACTACTACTCAGGAAGGCAATGCGCCACTGGCCGATGTATTATTAAAAATTAAAGAAAAATACGGAGACAATCCGGGAATTGATTCGGAGGCCGCTCCGGCTAAGTTGCATGAATTTTTAAAATCTGTTCTTCCTGAATATGATGAACAGCGCGTTTACAATTCAGACATAAAAAAACTGGTAAAGTGGTACACCCTGTTAGTGAAAGTAGCCCCCGATGTTTTAGTAGCCAAGAACGAAGCAGATCAAAGCGAAGCTAAATAAAACTTACCTTCGCTGAAACTCGGGAGAGCCTATGATAATCCCTACTACTTGGGCTAGCATGGAAGCATCACTCCATTGGCTTTGAGTATCTGGTAATTTCTTTTTAATAATTGCTTTTTTTCCGTTAAGTTCAGAAGCCGGCATTGTATCCGAATATCCTTCTCTATTTTTTTGCCGATCTGCTTTCTGTACTTTATTTATTACATCACGGTTTGTAATCAAGGGCATTAACCGTTTAAGCGTTGCCCCCAGGTCCCGTTCGGGTAAAATTAATTGGGCATACACAGGCAAGGCCGCCTCTGCACTTTCAGGTTCGTGGTGATGATTCAGCCCATTCAAATCTATTTTTACACCTTTTATTCGTTGAGAGGTGATTGCTAATCCAAAATTCATACGACTTAATAATGCCCCGGTATTGATCCAATATTGACCACGATCGGGAAAACCGGTAGGTGCTGCATACGAATAAAGCTGTTGCCCCATGCGGGTAACCCATTGATTGAGGGATGCCGGTTCCGTTACTTCGGCATTCAGTGCACGCGCAGCGCTGATGGCATATTCAAAAGGAGATTTTGTTTTAGACCGTAAGGCTTCGGTGCTCCAAAACTCAGGAGCATTGACCATTACCAGCAAAACCTTTTTTAAATCACCCTGTTGCTTTAAAAAAGTATCGGCCATTTTATCTATCAATGATTGCGGTGGGTTGTCTGACACAAACCGCACGGCTAATTTTTTAGAGATAAATTGGGCTGTAGAAGGATGTGCTGCCAGCATTTTCAGTAACTCCACTCCTTCTTTGTATTCTCCGCCTGCCACAAATTTTCGGCCCAGCACATTTTTTTCTTTTGAGTCGTGTCGGTTAGCGGCAAACAAAAAATCACCTTCATGTACGAAACCGTTATTAGCCAGTTGGCTCTCTCCGGCTTCATCCAATTTTTTTCGTAACCCTTCAAAGTTTCCATCTTTCATGGGGTAAACCGTCCAACCGGTAAGGATGCGGGCGGCTTCAGTTACATCTTGTTGTGTGTAGCCACCCTCCACCCCCAGTGTATGCAGTTCCATAATTTCGCGGGCATAGTTCTCATTTAATCCTTGTGCTGTTTTCTTTTTGGGTTGAGTCGGCCGGGTAGGCCTAGGAACTCGTTGTATAACCCTACCTCTTCGTGTGATTCGGGTACGAACTGGAGTGCCCGAAGTCATATCAATATTTTCAGCTTCGCCCATGCTGGCTGCGTTATCTAAATACATTAACATAGCAGGCGATTGAGCCGTGGCTATCAATAAATCATAAAAGCGACCCGATACATGCGGCCTGATTACATCGCGTTCGTATGCCGGAATAAATTGTGCACATTGGCCTTTTGTAAGCGAAACATTAAAATGATTAAACCAAAAATCGGTGAGCACTTCATGCAATTGGTTACGACCATAGATGGCTCGTATAATTTTTTGCCCGATAAACTGAGCATATAGTTCTTTTTCTTCGCGTAACCCTTTTTGCTTTCTATACTCTTTCAACTTTTCTTTAATGGAAGGCTTATCAAGTTGGGCAAGCGAATCTTTTGTAAAATAACCATCGGCCAGCGCCATGTTTTGTAATAGGGGGTTACGAGGAAACTGAACTACCACTTGAGCATTGCTTAAGGCAAGCGCATCATATCCTTTCAGTCGTGTATTTACATCATGATCATCAACCTCTCCGTTAAGTTGGCGATCAACCCATTTTTCCAAGCCTATCGATACCACTTCATCTACCTGGTTGGGGCTGGCACCGAAAGTAAATCGGCTGATCAAATGAGCCGCTGCCTGTCGTTCGGTTAGCCCAGCCTGTTGGTAAGGAAATTTTGATTTGGCCGGCCTGTTTAGGGTAAATGATGAGCCTACCAAAAGGAATAAAATCATCAAAAAACGTAGGCTTATCAATCTATCAATGGGTTGATTGTATTTCATCAATCTTTTTTTTTAAATCATTACACCGATTTTCTCTCCGCTCCAATCGGGAAACAACATCTTGTCATCATTCAACAGCAAATGTTTGTCTGCCACTTCGCTAAAAATACTTCGGAAATCAGTAGTTACTGGCAGGTCGCGGCCATCGGCCAGGTTTTCTACCGCCAAAGGTTGTACCGTGCCATGCACCTTTCCGCCCTTTACACTGTTTCCCAAAATAAACATACAACTTGCGCGGCCGTGGTCAGTGCCACCGGTACCATTTTGTTTTACCGTTCGGCCAAATTCAGTCATCGTCATCAGTGTCACATCATCTTGCAAGGTGCCGAGGTCATTCCAAAAGGCAGTTATGCTGTGGCAAAGGTCTTCGGCATTGCGACTAAAAATTCCTTTGTCGGTACCCTGATTAAAATGTGTATCCCATCCGCCACTTTCGGCAAAAGCTACTTCCATACCTACCTCCATTTTAATTAACTGAGCTATTTGCTTCAATGCCCTGCCCAATGGAGAAGCCGGGTAGTTTGCATTATTGGCCGGTTTATAATTTTTTATATCTGATTTTTGTAACAGTTTGATGGCATCAAAACTTTCTTTACCTGTTTCTTTTAATAGGTCATCGCTGGTTTGGTCGTAGAGTTCTTCAAAAGTTTGCGCCATCAGGTTGCCTGTCTTGGCTCCTCTCAATTGTAAACCAAAGTCGGCCAGATTGCTGATGGCAATAGACGGGTTATCGCCATACAATGACCGGGGCAAACTGCTAGTGAGGCTTACCGCACGAAAGGGACTGCCATCATGCCCCATCAGCCCCACAGCCCGGTTGAGCCAACCGCTGTTAGTGCCTTTATTGAAAGGAGTGCCACTCTCCATGTAATCTTGTGCATCGAAGTGACTGCGCGTAGTGTTGGGCGAGCCCATACCATGCACAATGGCTAACTGTTTAGATTGAAAGAAGGGAACAAAATTTTTAAAAGACGGGTGCACCCCAAACTTACCATCCAGATCAATCAGTGTGCCCTGGCTGCCGGCATTCATAAATAAATTAGGACGGGCCGTTTTTAGATACAGATCCGTGAAAGGTGTAACCGCCATGAGGCCATCCATAGCTCCCCGTTGAAAAATGCAAACCAAAATTTTATTTTTTTTGTAAAGCCTCGTTTGCTTATTAAACGAAGCAGCCCGTGCCACAAATTGTGGCACGCCTCCCACGCCAATACCAAACATAGCCAAACTACCTGCTTTTAAAAATGCCCTGCGGGAGATCATAAAAATATTTTTGGTTAGACGAGTAAAGGCAGAGAGAGTTTAAGAAATGTCAGAAAAACATTTAATAACTTCTCTTCAAAATAGAGAGAAAATAGTTTCTTTTTATCAGTACTTTCTATAAAAATATTTCAGCAATTTATTTCATCGCTTGTTCTACCATCTTTTTCGAGCCTACATAAAAGGGCGTGCGCTGGTGCAGGCTTTCGGGCTTCAGCGTAAGTATTCTTTCTTTTCCATCCGTGCCTGATCCGCCAGCCTGCTCGGCTATAAATGCCAGGGCATTACATTCGTACATCAATCGAAGTTTGCCGTTTACATCTTTAGCGGTGGCCGGGTAAATGTAAATTCCGCCCTTCAGTAAATTCCGGTGAAAATCGGCCACGAGCGAGCCAATGTAGCGAGCGGTATAATTATTGTCTTTGCAATATTTTAAATAATTTTTTACAGGCTCAGAAAACGAATGAGCCGGGCCTTCATTAATAGAATAAATTTTTCCGTCTTCGGGCATCATCATATCCGGGTGCGAAAGAAAATATTCGCCCAGCGAAGGCTCGTACGTAAACCCGTTTACTCCGTGGCCCGTAGTATATACCAACATCGTGGATGAGCCATACAAAATATAACCAGCGGCCACCTGCTCTTCGCCCCGCTGCAAAATATCGCGGTCGCTAATGGGTTGCCCCACCTGCGATTTTCTGCGGTAAATAGAAAAGATGGTGCCGATCGAAACATTTACGTCAATGTTAGATGAGCCATCCAGCGGGTCTATGGCAATAACGTATTTGCCGTGATTGTTCAAGTCCACATACGATTCGGTTTCTTCCGAAATAAGAGCGCATGCCTCTCCTCCTTTGGTAAGCGCACGAGTAAACCGGATATTGGCCAGCACATCTAATTTTTGTTGCTGCTCACCACCGGTATTGTGCGAGCCCATCGTCCCAACAATATCAATTAAACCGGCTTTGTTGATTTCGCGATTCACCACCTTAGAGGCCAGTGCTATATCGCGCAGCAGTTGCGATAGCTCCCCGCTGGCATATTGAAACTGCTCCTGGTTATTTTTTATAAACCGGTCTAACGTGGTGCCAATCGGCAACGCAATGCGTGAAGTCTCCATAAATAAGTGCTTACTTTACGGTGCAAAGATATTATGCAACCGATTGAATACAATAAATATGAAGGTTTTTAAGTTTGGCGGGGCTTCCTTAAAGAATGAAGAAGCGATACGGAATGTTGCCTCGATTATTTTGTTGAATGCAAAAGAAAATTTGTGGGTAGTGCTTTCGGCCATGGGCAGTACCACCGATGCGTTAGAAAAAATCATCGCCCTGGGGCAAACGGGGAAAGATTTTGATTCGGAAATAAACCAACTCAAAGAATACCACCTTGCCATTGCCCAAAAACTCTTTCGAGAGCCGAGTAAAATAAATTCAAAAATTCATTCTCTTTTCGATGAGTTGAAAGCGAATGTACTGCGGGCTGGCGATTACGATTTTGTTTACGACCAAGTAATTGGCTACGGAGAAATTATTTCTTCCACTTTGGTGTGTCACTTTCTTCAACAAGAAGGATTAGATGCCGAATGGGTAGATGCCCGCAATCTGATTTTAACCGATAGCACCTTTCGCGAAGGGCAAGTGCAATGGAGCGAAACCGAAAAAAAAATTAAAGAGGTATACCCTCATTTAAAAAAACACGTTATCACACAAGGGTTCATCGGTTACAACCCCAAAAAAGAAACTGTTTCATTAGGGCGCGAAGGATCGGATTACAGTGCCGCTATTTTGGGTTATTGCCTCCCGGCCGAATCGGTTACCATCTGGAAAGATGTGCCCGGGGTAATGAGTGCCGACCCCAAGCGCATACCCGATGCCGTAGTTTTTGAAGAACTGCCCTACAAGGAAACAGCCGAGATGACTTACTATGGTGCTTCTGTCATTCATCCTAAAACCGTGAAGCCTTTGGCCATGCGAAACATTCCGCTGCTGGCCAAAAGTTTTATTAACCCCGCTTTGCCCGGAACCAAAATTCACGATTGCCACATTCCCAACCTGCCTCCCCTTATCGTGCACAAAGAGGGCCAGTGCCTCATTTCTTGTAAAGTAACCGACTATACTTTCATCAACGAAGATCATCTGGGCTTCATCTTCCAGGCCATTCATCAAAGTGGCATGCACGTAAACGTGATGCAGAACTCGGCCATCTCATTTTCGTTTTGTGTGGATTACCGTGAGCACAAAGTCTTTAAACTCATTGACCTGCTCAGTAAAAAATTTGAAGTATTCTATAACACCGGATTACTTTTAATTACAGTTAAAAATTATAACTCCAAAACTTTTAACGAATACCGGGCACTGAAGGGGGTGATCTTGGAGCAATCTTCGCGAGCGGCCCTGCAAGTATTGGTAAAGAATTAGCTCTTGGCCTTCATCCGCTCTACCATCTCTAGCACGGCCGGGCAAACCAAGGTGTTTTGGTACGTTAAGTCTAGAATTTGGGTCATTTTTTTTCGATTGGTGTGGGGGTATTCGCGGCAGGCTTTCGGGCGGGCTTCGTAAATGGTGCAGTGGTTGTCGGCATCCAAAAAGGCACAAGGCGATTTCTTCAATACATAATCCCGGTCGGAGTCAATTTTTAAATACCGCTCTACCAACTCTCCCGGTTTTATGCGCAAGGCTTTGGCCGCCCGTTCAATATCGGTCTGATAAAAAATAGGGCTGGTAGTTTTGCAACAATTGGCACATGCCAGGCAATCGGTTTCGGCAAATACTTCTTCGTGCAACTGATGAAACCGGCCATCTACTTTCTTCCAATCGGTACGCTTTAGCTGCTGAAGGTATTTTTTATTTTCAGGAGATTTATTTTTTGATTTTTTTTCAAATTGAATTAAATCTATTTCCATACTAAGCCGAATTGCGGGCTGCATTGATGATACCAAACATACATCGGATTACCAGTTTTCTGAAACGCGTTTCGTAGGGTTTATTTTCTTTCGTAAGATGGCGCAGATTAATCAGAGCATATTGCTGAATGGCAATCAGTGGGAGTACAATTTGCTCGCGCAACCGAACCGACTCTTTAATATTAGGGTTGTTATCCATTAGCTCTGCCATCCCCGCTATTTTTAAAAGCATTTCTTTGGAGAGGATAAATTCGTTGTGCATTTTTTTCCAAAATTCGCCAAACTCAGGGTCGTCCGAAAGGTGAGTCGTAACCTGGTATGATGTTTTGGCCAGCGACATCATGCTGTTGTCGAGCAAAGTTCGGAAGAACAACGAATGTTGATACAATTTTTTTAAATCGCCTTCATGGCCCTGGCGACAAAGTTTTTGTAATGCCGTGCCTACCCCATAAAACCCGGGAATATTTTGTTTTACCATGGCCCACGAAGCCACAAACGGAATGGCTCGCAAGTCTGAAAATTTTAATCCCTCACCGGCATTTCGCTTTACCGGCCGGGAGCCAATGTTGGTATCTCCAAAAAAAGGAAGAGGTGTAATTTTTTCCAGGTACGGAACAAACTTCGCATCGTTTTTCAGTTCGAGATAACACCGGTACGATTCATCGGCCAGGTTATCCAGCAAGCTTTTGTTTTCTTGAGTTAGCTTGTCTTCCGTTCTAAAAAAAACCGTCCCTTCAATGCCAGAAGAAAGCAATTGCTCGAGATTGTATTGAGAGGAAGCCGGCCTTCCAAAATTAGAGCTGATCGTTTGTCCCTGAATGGTAATTTGCACTTCCTGGTGCTCGATGGTATCTCCCAGCGAAGCATAGAAGTCGTGGGTATTACCGCCCCCGCGCGCAGGCGGCCCACCGCGTCCGTCAAAAAACAAAGCTTTTAATCCATGCTGTCGCGATATGTTGGTCAGGCTTTCTTTCGCCCTAAAAATAGACCAGTTGGCTCGCAGGTAGCCACCGTCTTTGGTGCCATCTGAAAAACCCAGCATAATGGTTTGATGATTATTCCGGCTTGTAAGATGTTCGCGGTAAGCGGAAATGGAATACAATTTATCCATAATGCCGTTGGCATGTGCCAGGTCATCAATCGTTTCAAACAACGGAATGATATCTAACTCTAAATGATCTTGCCCGATGAGCAAGCGCGATAAAACGAAAACTTCGATAATGTGCAGTACACTCTGGCAGTTGCTGATAACGTACCGATGGGCTGCTCTTTTTCCATTATCGTGTTGAATTTGCCGGATCGCCAAAATACTTTGAATGGTTTCATCGGCCAGTTCATCTTTTATCGTTCGATGCGATAAATCTACTTTCAGGTTGAGCAGATAATCAATTTTTTCAGATTCGGTAAAATGTTCATACGCTTCAGCGGACACAGCCTCTCCCGTAAGGTGCAAAGCATTCATAATGGTAGCCCATGCAGCATCGTGCTTGCGACTGTCCTGGCGTATATCCAAGCTGGCAAAATGAAACCCAAACAAATGAAGTTTTAAAATGAAGGAATCGAGCCTATCCAAAAATAGTCCGTTGTGCTCGCTTATCAGCAAAGTTCTGGCTTTCTTCAAATCTTGCAGGATCTCTTCCGGCCGTGAATATTTTTTTTCATTAGAGAACACCATCGCAAAAAGGTTAGCTTCCACTTCGGTAATAATTTTATTTACCCCACGGAAGGTAAGCCTTCTGCGCAACTGGCGAATGTCTCGATAATAACATTTCAGTACCGATTCGCGCAGGCGAGCCGCTACCCGAAAAGTGATTTCGGTGGTAACAAACGGGTTGCCATCCCGGTCGCCTCCCGGCCAAAAGCCGACTACGGCCAGGCGTTCGTTCATCCACTCGGAAACATCGAGTTGTAAGCCCTCCGTTAGCGATTGCACCACCTTGGGAATAGAAACATAAAAAACATTTTCCAGAAACCAGCAAAGGCTCACGGCTTCATCATAAGGCGTGGGTTTCTCCTGATTGATAAAGGCGGTTTTTCCAAGCTGGCTCAGCAGCAGGTTGATTGATTCTAAATTGTTTTCCCGGATGGCTGTTTCAAGATCGGTAAGGATCCCCAGCACGTGGCCAGGGTAAAACTGGGTGGGGTGAGCGGTCAGCACCAAGCGCAAACTAAAATCTCGCAGGCGCGATTTCATTTCCTCTACTTTGTCTTCATACTTTGCCCTGAGCAATAATGCCGACACTGTGCCTTTTCCCTTCAAATCGTTTACTTGTTCGAAGGCAGAATCTTCTACCGAATCAAAAAGTGCAATTTGTCTTTCTACATATTGAATAAAGCTGAACAGCGTATCAAAACGTTCGTAAGGAGTGAGCGCAGGGGCGTAATCGCTGAAAAATTTTTCAATAATATCGCTAGCCGATGTGCCACGTTCAAATTCAGCCGCACACTCCTGTTGCAGCAAAGGTAAAAGGGTGCCCGTACGTAATATATTTTGAAACGGCAAGTTTAAGAACAGGCTGTTGTAAATATGAAACCTCGTACCCGTAAGCTCTTTGTATTTAGTAAGCATAAACAAAAGTAAGCTCCGAAATTAATGGTCTTTTCAAACATAAACGAAGCTTGGTATAAAAAATCTCATGGCAACGATTGAAACAAAGTTTTTATCTTTACCAAACGATTGTCAGTTGAGCAACCCTACCATAGAAGAACGGCTGATCGGCCACCTCGGCCAATACATTACCGACCACAAGAAAGCTTTTATAGAACGTGTATTGAATTTCCGAACACGGTATGTAACCCTGGTGCTGGAAGATATTTTTCAATCGCAAAATGCCAGCGCCACGGTACGCACGGCCGAATGTTTAGGCCTGCAAGACGTGCACATCATTGAAAATGAAAACCGGTATGGAACCAACAAAAAAGTATTGAAGGGTTCTCATAAATGGATGGATCTTCACCGGTACAAGCTGAAGGGGTTCGACAATACCGAAATCTGTTTTCGGAAACTGCGCGAGCAGGGATATACGATTTTGGTAACTGACCCTTCGCCCGGTGGCGTGCCCATTAATCTCGTAGAAACAGATCAAAAGCTGGCGCTGGTCATGGGCAATGAATTAAAAGGAGCCTCGGCTACCGCCCTTCGGCTGGCCGATGATAAGGTACTCATCCCCATGTATGGGTTTACCGAAAGTTTTAATATTTCTGTCAGCGCTGCCATTTGCCTCAATACCTTGCTCGCCAAAATCAGAGACTCCACTTATCCCTGGAACCTATCGTCTGTTGAAAAAGAAATGATCAAACTTCAATGGTATCGGAAAGTTGTACGCAGGTCTGATCTGATCGAACAAGAATTTTTACGTTCGAATCTGTAATTTTGTTCTGGCTTTAATTGAAAATGTTTATGCGTTGGTGGCCCAAACTCGCACGTCTATTAATTATTTTTTGCCTGAGCATACTGCTGCTGGTGGCGCTGGCTAACTGGTGGGTGGTAAAAAGTACGGAGGCCAATGTATTTACCGACCTGCACAATTTTCCCGGACGACAAGTGGCGCTGGTCCTCGGCACCAGCAGCAAATTAAAAAACGGATCTGCCAATCCTTTCTTTGAAAACCGTATCAAAGCTGCTGCTCAGCTATACCACGAAGGGAAGGTTTCGCACTTTATCCTAAGTGGCGATAACCGCTCCCGGTATTACAACGAACCAATGGAAATGAAAAAAGCGCTTGTTAAAATGAACGTACCCGACAGCGCCATTACACTCGATCTGGCCGGCCTTCGCACGCTGGATTCGATAGTGCGGAGCAAAGAAATTTTTGGGCAGGATAAAATTACTATTATCACTCAGCCCTTCCACAGCTACCGGGCTTTGTTCATCAGCCGGTTTTATAATATAGAGGCCGTAGCCTTGGTAACACAAGACCCCGAAAACCAAACTCCGGTTAGTGTATCCGTACGCGAATATTTTGCCCGTGCCAAAGCCGTTCTTGATTTATATATTCTCAATACTCCTCCCCGGCACTTGGGCGAAAAAGAAATTATCCAACCATAGTGCCCTGTTTCCATATAGTTTAGAATGAGTAAATTGTCATTTGAACTATTTAGATCATGGAATTTTTTGTTAACTCCGATATTTCGCAAGCCTACACCTTAGATACTTCCTTCTACCTGAAAGAAGATTTTTTTCAACAGGCTAAAGAAAAAATATTTTCTATGTGCTGGCACTATATCGGAGATACCGATCAGGTAAAAGAAAAGGGATGGGTTACGCCCGTAAAACTTTTGGACGGATACCTGGAAGAACCGCTAATACTTTCAAAAGATAAAAATGATAAACTGCACTGCCTCTCCAATGTGTGTACCCATCGTGGAAATTTATTGGTAGAACAGCCCTGCAAGGTTAACGACATCCGTTGCCAATACCATGGACGCAGGTTTCAGCTGGATGGCACTTTCTTATCTATGCCCGAGTTTAAAGAAGTAAAAAATTTTCCTTCTCCATCCGATAACCTACATCCGCTTCCGCTATTTAATTGGGGTAAGTGGCTATTTACTTCTCTCTCTTCTTCCTTTCGGGCGGCCGATTTTCTAAAACCGATGATCGACCGCATGGCCTGGTTGCCGTTGCACGATTTTGTGTACCACCCCGAGTTATCTAACGAATACCTCCTTGAGGCACACTGGGCATTATATTGCGAAAACTACCTTGAGGGGTTTCATATTCCGTTTGTGCATGCGGGATTAAATTCGGTAATTGATTATGGAAATTATTCCGTAGAGCTTTTCAAGTATTCTAATTTACAACTGGGTATTGCCAAAGAAGGCGAATTAGTGTTTGATCTCCCTCCCACTTCGCCCGATTACGGAAAGAAAATAGCCGGCTATTATTTTTGGGTATTTCCTAACCTGATGTTCAATTTCTATCCGTGGGGCTTATCAATAAACATCGTTCAGCCCATCAGCATCAACCGCACTAAAGTTTCATTTTTATCGTACGTGTGCGATGAGAGCAAATTACGGCAAGGAGCCGGAGCCGACTTGCACCGGGTAGAGATGGAAGACGAAGACATTGTACAGAACGTGCAAAAGGGAATCCGCTCCCGGTTCTACCACCACGGGCGATACTCCGTTACCAAAGAACAAGGTACCCATCATTTTCATCGGTTAATTTCCATGTTCATGAATGAGAATAGGCCATAACCCATCGTCATTTGCCTCTGTCTGCCGGCTAATGTCATCTCAAACCTTTAGCTTATCTTTGCTGCTTAATAAGAAAAAACAGAAATAATTATGGTAGCTGAAAAAATTGCCTACAAAGTAAAAGACATGTCATTGGCCGAATGGGGCCGTAAAGAAATTAAACTGGCTGAAGCCGAAATGCCCGGGTTAATGGCTATCCGCGAAGAGTATGGATCCAAAAAACCTCTGAAAGGGGCCCGCATTGCCGGGTGCCTGCACATGACAATACAAACAGCCGTTCTGATAGAAACGCTGAAAGAACTGGGAGCCGAGGTAAGTTGGAGTTCGTGCAATATCTTTTCCACACAAGACCACGCAGCCGCTGCCATAGCAGCAGCCGGCATTCCGGTATATGCCTGGAAAGGGATGAACGAAAAAGAATTTGATTGGTGTATTGAACAAACCCTCCATGCCTTTACAGGAGGCCAACCCCTGAATATGATTTTAGATGATGGCGGAGACCTGACCAACATGGTGCTGGATCGTTTTCCCGAGCTGGTTTCGGGCATCAAAGGAATTTCAGAAGAAACCACTACGGGCGTTCATCGTCTGATTGAGCGCATGCACAATGGAAAACTTCCCCTGCCGGCTATTAACATCAACGACTCGGTAACGAAATCTAAATTCGATAATAAATACGGTTGCAAAGAATCGCTGGTAGATGCTATCCGTAGAGCTACTGATGTAATGATGGCCGGAAAAGTAGCCGTAGTGGCAGGCTATGGAGATGTGGGCAAGGGCTCTGCTGCCTCCTTGCGCGGAGCCGGAGCACGTGTAATCGTTACGGAAATTGATCCGATCTGTGCCTTACAAGCGGCCATGGATGGATTTGCCGTGAAGAAAATGGATGATGCCGTAAAAAGTGCAGACATTATTGTTACCGCCACCGGAAATTTTGGAATTGTTTTAGGTCGTCATTTTGAAACTATGAAAGACAAAGCCATTGTTTGCAACATTGGTCACTTCGATAATGAAATTGATGTAGCTTGGCTAAACAAAAGTGCCACCAAAGACACTATTAAACCGCAGGTAGATATTTACACCTTGAAAAATGGAAACCAGGTGATTCTTCTGGCCGAAGGCCGGTTAGTAAACTTAGGCTGTGCCACCGGTCATCCTTCGTTTGTCATGTCGAATTCATTCTCTAACCAAACCATTGCCCAGTTAGAACTTTGGACCAACGCAGGCAAGTACGAAAACAAAGTGTACATGCTGCCTAAACATCTCGATGAAAAAGTAGCCCAACTGCATTTGAAAAAAATTGGTGTTGAGTTGGATACCCTTACGGCCGATCAGGCCAAATATATTGGCGTAGAAGTAAAAGGACCGTTCAAACCCGACTACTACAGGTATTAACGGGTAAAAAATGAAGCCTTCTAAAATAAATGGTGGAATTGCGATTTACTATGGTATAAGCGGAATCGTGTTAGCCATTGCCGGAGTTATCTCAACCGGTATATGGCTTTTTAAAACGGCTACCCACCAGACCGATTTTTCGTGGGGCACATTACTCGGGCTGATATTGGCTATCCTTGTTATGGGAAGTGTTGGCTATGCCATTCTTCGCGTAGGGTATGAAGAAATAGAAAAGTAATTACGTTACACTCTCTGCTTGCAAAAGAGAGAAGCCCCAGGGTTCTTACCTTGGGGCTTTGTATTTATATTTTTTGTCGCCATAACACATTTAGAAACAAAAACTCACTTCGTATGCCTACCCTACTCGTTTGGCCTTATACCCTTCTTTAACAAGTGCCTGCACCACTTTGTCGCGCAGGTCGCCCTGTAAAATAATTTCTCCGTTTTTAAAAGAGCCTCCCACGCCACATTTAGATTTTAATAATTTTGTGAGCAATTCTAAATCGTCCAGTTTTCCAATAAACCCTGTTACCAGAGTAACCTGCTTGCCTGCTCGCCCGTTTTTGTCGAGAAAAACTTTTAGGTTTTGCTGCTGAGGTGGAAGAGTTGGAGCTTCATCGGAGCCGGCAAATTCGTAATTAAAATCCTGATTGGTAGAATAAACTACTCCTTCCCGGTTTTTCCATTCGTTCTTCTTGGCCATATCAATTTTTAAAATTTATGAACCTGTAAAAACACGATTGTTAAGATAAACAAAATGGCATTAACAATAGCCACATTAAACCGGAACTCCACTCCCTTCCAATAAAAAGTACCCATCAACGAAGTGGCTAATAATATTATAGGCCAAAAAATAAAATTCCCGTAAATCGAAATTTCAATGGGTATTCGGTTGTGTGTATGTTCTTCTTCCAAACTCATCGGTATTGAAAACAAAGCCGAACGATAGATAATCAATTGTGTCTCACGGCTTATTTTGAGGGCTGCCAACCGGTTTACCGTAACCGAACGGCCATCGCTCAATACTATCTTTAATGTAGAGCGCCCATCCTCATAGTGCGATCGAATTTGCTCAGTCGTCTGGGTTTGTGGAAGTGAATAATCGGCTATCAAAACAATGGAAAACAAGAGCGTCAGCCTGGAAACAAATATAGCATACCGCAGGTGGGCCGCCATCATGGCCAAAATTTCTTCTCTCCGGGTTGGCCTCAGCGAGCCTCTCTGCCGAGCTTTTGGACGGTAGCGGGGATCACGGTGAGCCGGTGGAGTCTTTACTTCCGTTGTAGTTCCTCTCAGCATCTGATCATACGCTGCCTTACGCAGCGGATCGCCCAACACTTCGTATGCCTCGTTAATTTCTTTAATGATAATTTCCGCTTGTTGAGATGTATTTTTATCCGGATGAAACTGCAACGCCAGTTTACGATAGGCACGTTTAATCTCCGCCTCGGAAGCGTACATGCTGATTCCTAACACGAAGTAATAGTTTTTCATTCAGGTTGCTCAGCAAAGGTAAAAAATAAAGCCCCGGGCTGCGGGGCTTATTTTTAAAGAGAGTAATTTATTTATTTTCGTTTAATAACAAAGGTAAGCACCGGGCACTTAGCCGAGCGGCCTACCACATCTTCGGCAATGCTTCCGGCCAGCACATGAGCAAAGCCCGTGCGTCCATGAGTTGCCATGCCAATCAAGTCTGCCTTTATGCTGTCGGCAAAGTAAACAATACCATCTTCTTCCGAAATATCGTTGTACACATTTATCGTATAATTTTTAAGCGCCAGCTTCTTGGCATATTTTTGTAAAGCATCCTTCACAATACGGTCACGCTGAAAATCAGCCGGGGTGTTGATTCGCACCAGGTGAATGGTGGAGTCGTAAATTTGCTGGGTACGTTTAATCATCCTCGAAAAAACTTCTTCTTCCTGGCTCATTCCGGTGGCATAGACGATATTTTTAAAATCCGTGGTGGCGGGTTTCCCCTGCACGGTTAATACCGGGCAACGCGAATGGCGAACCACTTTCTCCGTATTGGTGCCAATTACCATGTCTTCTAATTTGGTATGCCCTTTGGTGCCCATCACAATCAGATCTACTTTTTGCTCGGCCACAATAGTAGTAATGCCATGGTACGGATTGCCCACCCGTAATTCGCCATACACTTTAAGAGCCGAATATTTGGGGTCTTTCACCAGTTTTTCTAACTGTGCCTTCGATTTTTTCAATAACTCAAAAGTAAAAATCTTGTCTTCCCAATCTTCTTTTTGCCATTCTCCGGTAATGCGGTACGACTCGTTCTTGATTTCTTCTACCACATGAAGCGCAATCAGATCAGCCCCGTTTTTTTTGGCCACATCAAAGGCTACATCGAAGGCTGTATTAGATGTTTTTGAAAAATCTACCGGTACCAGAATTTTTTTCATGTGTTTATAGTTTTAAAGTTTTTATGGTTCGGATGTAAATAAATTTTATGGATCGAAGATAGGCAAAATCACAATAAAATCAATCTTGATTTTTGTCACTTCTCCGACTGATTTATGCAATACCCTCAAGGCATATTGCCAACCCCAAAAAGAATAACAAACAACAATGTAGATAATGCCATTTGCTTCAGCATGGGATCTAATTTCTCCGAGGGCAAAGCAGCCACTTTCCGTCCATTTATAAAAAGTAATGGTGCCGTTAACAGAAACAGCAACTGCCGGGGAGATTGAAAATCTAACCATACAAATAATAGCGTGCAGGCAAAACCGGTTATCAGCAAAAACCAGTGGTAGCGAATGGCGTTCTTTCTCCCGATCCGAACCGGAACAGAGAACTTGCCTGCGCTGCGGTCTGATTCTATATCGCGGATATTATTAATGTTAAGTACGGCTATAGAAAATAATCCGCAGGAAAAGGCCGGCAATAACTGAGGCCAGAAAAATGATTGGGTAAACAAATACTGCGAACCGATTACCCCTACTAATCCAAAAAAAATAAATACAGCTATATCGCCCAAGCCCACATATCCATACGGTTTTTTACCTACCGTATAGGCAATGGCCGCCATAATAGAAAGCAGCCCGAGCGTTATAAAAAACAAAAATGATTGAAGTTGCCAGCCAAATGAAAAATATAAAAGCAAAATTCCACTAATTAGACAAAGGCCTACAAAAACCAAAATGGCCGTGCGCATTTGGTTTGCCGAAATCGTTCCTGATTGCACAGCACGCAATGGCCCTTTGCGTGCCGCGTGGTCAGCTCCGTGCACCGAATCGCCATAATCGTTAGCCAGGTTAGAGAGCACTTGCAAAAATACCGTGGTGCTGCAACAAAGTATAAACAACACTATATTAAACCGATTTTGAGCAGCCGCTAAAAAAGTGCCCATGCCGATGCAGGCAAGCGACAACGGTAATGTGCGAAGTCGAAAGGCAGAAATCCAAATTTTTATACTCATGGCTAATTCAAAATTTGGGATATGATCTGTGGGTGATCGGGTTGAACTGATGAGTTAAAGAAAATTACTTTGCCTCCATCGGCACTTACCCAATACTTAGCAAAGTTCCAATCCGGCCGATGGCCTGTTTTTGCTTTTAGCCAACGGTACAACGGGTTTGTATCACTGCCCCTAACAGAAGTTTTTTCAAACATTTGGAATTTTACTCCATAGTTCTGCTTACAAAAGTTAACAATCTCTTCGTTGCTTCCGGGCTCTTGCCACAAAAAATTATTAGCGGGAAAACCGAGTATGGTTACTTTCTCTCCATATTGTTCGTGCAATTTTTCGAGTCCTGCATACTGGGGTGTTTTTCCGCACTTCGAGGCTGTGTTTACAATGAGTAAGGCGTGGCCTTTGTATTTTGAGAAATCAATTTCTTTACCGTCTATGCCTTTCATTTTAAAATCATAAATAGAGTGCGGCAACAACGTAATATCATTCGGTGAAAACCAATCAAGAAAATAAGACAGGAGCCCCATTGTGCCGATTATGCTAAGACCGATTAAAATGCCCCACTTATAATTCATCCAGTATTTCTTTGTCCATTGGCTTCACCTTAGAAGCAAAGAATTTTACTGTGCCATCAGGTTTTACTATGTACTTGCAGAAATTCCAGGTAGGCTCATGTCCTGTTTTTTCTTTCAGCCATTTATACAATTCGCTTTGATCAGTTCCTTTTACGGATATTTTTTCAAACATCTGAAAAGTAACTCCGTAGTTTTTTTGGCAGAACTCGCCAATCTCGGCATTGGTACCCGGCTCTTGCGCGCCAAAATTATTGGCCGGAAAACCCAGGATGGTTACTTTATTTCCATACAATTCGTGCAGTTTCTGTAATTCGGAATATTGAGGTGTATACCCGCACTTCGAGGCTGTATTTACGATCAGCAAAGTCTTGCCTTTGTATTGAGAGAAATCAATACTCTTACCATCGAGGGAATTCATTTTAAAATCGTATAAAGATGTGGCCATGCCGGCCAGTAAAACTAATGCGAGCGTTTTCATAGCAGTTTATTTTTAGTTGAAACAATAAAACAACAATATTGTTCAGGCAATTCAAAATATATTTTGCTGAATGGACAGCCAGTCTTTTCGGGTAATACGAAAGATGTCAACCTTATTTTCTTTGTAAACAGTTTTTACATCTTTTTTCATTCCGTTTTTAACTGCTACCTTTTGCGATGGCAAGTTGGTTTCGCTAATGATCGAAATCTGTGATACCGCCCAGGTATTTCGAAAGGCTATATCGCGACATTTTTTGGCCGCTTCTAAAGCAAAGCCTTTGTTCCAAAATTCGGGAAGCAGGGAATAACCAATCTCTAATTCCTCGGCACCATCTATGGTTTGTACCAGCAGCCCGCTATGCCCTACTAATTTGCCGGATGTTTTTTCAATCAGGGCATTCATCCCTCCCAGCTCATTTTCATAACGCCAGAATTGTTTTTCGTACCACCTCTTACACTCCTCTTCGGGCGATTTTCTTGCCTCAACCCAATGAATAGATGTACGCGGGTCTTTAAAAAACGCAAGCCATTGATCAAAATCAGGTTCTTGAATCTTTCTAAAAAGAAGCCGCTCGCTTTGCTGTCCGTCAAGAAGGTATTTCATTCAAAAACAAAATTTACATTCATAAAACATCATCTTATATCGGCCCGTTTCCATTCGATTAATTTTAATATTGTTTTTAGTCTGCTTTCCTTACCTTCCCGTATAAACAATTACCTATGCAAAAAATTGTGCTTTTCCTCTTTTTATTCGTTGGCTGTTTTCAGGTTGTTTTTTCTCAAATGCCCGATTCAACCTATATCAAAAGCCATTACGA
This sequence comes from Bacteroidota bacterium, assembly GCA_018267195.1. Taxonomy (GTDB): domain Bacteria; phylum Bacteroidota; class Bacteroidia; order Cytophagales; family Cyclobacteriaceae; genus ELB16-189. The sequence continues at coordinate 52,193 of JAFDYY010000017.1, forward strand.
CAAAATTGAAATTTCGATCCCCATGCGGGACGGAATTAAACTTTTTACCTCTATCTATACACCCAAAGATAAATCAAAAACATATCCGATACTGATGCAGCGTACCTGCTACAGTGTAGCACCGTACGGTGCAAATAAATTCAGAAGAAACCTTGGTCCTTCCAAATTTTTGATGAAAGACGGATATATTTTTGTGTATCAAGATGTGCGCGGGCGCTGGATGAGCGAAGGTGTATTTGACAACATGCGGCCCAATATTCCCGGCAATGATCTGAAAAACAAAACGGCCATTGACGAATCTTCAGACACCTGGGATACGATTGATTGGTTGATAAAAAACATAAAAGGAAATAACGGCCGAGTAGGTCAATGGGGCATTTCCTATCCCGGCCATTATACCGCTGCCGGTATCCCCGATGCACACCCGGCCTTAAAAGCATCATCTCCTCAGGCACCTATCAGTGATTTTTTCTTTGACGACTTTCATCATCAGGGAGCATATCTGCAAAGCTATACAGCCGCCTTTGCTGTGTTTGGGTATCAACACGAAAAGCCAACGGATAAAGAATGGTATATGGATAAGATCGGAAGATTTTACGCCAACCCGGCTAAAGACGGGTATGATTTCAACCTAAAGCTTGGGCCACTTAAAAACGTTACCGATAAATATCATTACGATAATTTTTTCTGGCAGCAAATTATTGATCACCCCAACTATGATGAGTTTTGGCAAAAACGAAACATCCTCCCTCACCTCACCAATGTAAAGCACGCAGTTATGACGGTAGGCGGATGGTTTGATGCAGAAGACCTGTATGGCCCGCTCAACATCTATAAGAAAATTGAGGGCAGCAGTGCTACCTACAACACTATTGTGATGGGCCCTTGGAGCCATGGCGACTGGGCTCGTGAAAATGGGTTTCAACAAGTGAATCATATTTATTTTGGAGACAGCATTTCCACCTTTTACCAACGTGAGATTGAGCGTAAATTTTTTAACTCTATTTTGAAAGAATCCTCTCAACCGAACTTACCCGAAGCCTACATGTACGACTGTGGGTTAAAAACCTGGAAACAGTTTGCCGAATGGCCCCCCAAAGATATTCCTCCGGTAAAACTATACTTTGCCGAAAATGGAAAACTATCAATAAACACACCAACCCAGGCTGAAGCTGTTTTTGATTATGTAAGCGATCCGGCAAAACCGGTTCCGTACACCTCGCAAACCGAAGGTTTGGTTTTTACCCCACGCAGGTTTATGAGTGACGACCAGCGCGAGGCTTCGCGCAGGCCAGACGTACTCACTTTCCAAACCGAACCTCTCACGGAAGAACTTACACTTGCCGGTGAGATTGCCGCCAAATTAAAAGTTTCATTATCATCAACCGATGCTGATTTTATAGTAAAAATTATTGATGTCTATCCGGATAATACGCCCAACGATACGAAACACAATCCGCCCAATATTATAATGGGCGGATACCAACAGTTAATACGAAGTGAAGTATTCCGGGCGCGGTTTCGCAACAGTTTTGAGAAACCGGAACCATTTACCCCCAATCAAATTACCGATGTAGATTTTGCGTTACAAGATCTGTTTCACACCATTAAAAAGGGGCATCGCTTAATGGTGCAGGTACACAGCACCTGGTTTCCCTATATCGACCGAAACCCGCAGAAATACGTGGATAATATTTACAAAGCCAACGAAGAAGACTTTGTGAAGCAAACCATTAAAGTATATGGCTCGTCTGTTGTAGAAATTGGCGGGGGCGAAAAATTAAAAGCCAAAATTGAAAAGAAAAAATAAAATGAGAATACCTGAGTATGGAGAAATCGTAGTTCTACATTTTCTCAGGTACTTCAATACCTAAAAGCTTCATTGATTTTTTTAGAACATCTGCAACTACTTCCGAAAATGCAATTCTGAATTTCAGTTTTGCCTGATCGCTTTCGTTAAAGATTGGGATGGATTGATAGAATTGATTGTATCCTTTTGCGAGGTCAAAAGCAAAATTGGCAACCACTGCAGGCGAATAATCGCGGGCTGCTTCATTCAATTTATTGATGTAGTTGTTGATCATAAAAATCACCTCGCGTTCGGAAGCTTCAAGCGAAGCCACTTGTGATAACTCATTTTCATTTGGCTTCACCCCCATCGACCCGGCCTTGCGCACGATCGCACGAATGCGGGCGTGGGTGTATTGAATAAACGGCCCCGTGTGTCCCTGCAATTGAATGGATTCATTCGGATCGAAGAGCATTCTTTTTTTCGGGTCAACTTTCAATAAGAAAAACTTCAACGCTCCTAATCCAATCATCTCAGAAAGTTCTTTCACTTGTCCATCCGCAAGGTCTTCAATTTTACCAAGCTCACGCGTTTGCTTCTCTGCTTCATCGGCCATCTCTTGCATCAGATCATCGGCATCCACTACCGTTCCTTCACGCGATTTCATTTTACCCGTTGGCAGATCGACCATGCCGTATGAGAGATGGTAACATTTATCCGCCCATGAGTAGCCCAGTTTTTTCAAGATCAAAAACAACACTTTGAAGTGATATTCCTGTTCATTGCCCACGGTGTAAACTTGCCCTTCTATTTTTGGGAAATCTTTAAAACGCAATATCGCGGTACCAATATCTTGTGTCATATAAACCGAAGTGCCATCGGCACGCAACAACACTTTTTGGTCAAGCCCATCCGAAGTCAGATCAACCCACACCGAGCCATCCTCTTTTTTAAAGAAAATCCCTTTCTCCACTCCTTTCAGCACTTCATCTTTTCCGAGTAAGTAGGTATCCGATTCGTAATACAGCTTCTCAAAATCAACGCCCATGCGTTTGTAGGTTGCGTCAAAACCTTCATACACCCAACCATTCATTGTCTTCCAAAGTAGCACCGTATCAACATCTTTCGCTTCCCACTTTTGCAACAGCTCAACGGCTTGCTTCATGATCGGAGCTTGTTTCTCAGCTTCCGTTTCGCTCACTCCTTTATCTATCAGCTCTTTGATCTGTGCTTTATAATTTTTGTCGAACTCTACATAATATTTTCCTACCAGCTTGTCGCCTTTCATTCCGCTACTTTGTGGGGTTTCGCCATTACCCAACAGCTTCCACGCAGCCATGCTTTTGCAAATGTGAATGCCCCGGTCGTTAATGATCTGCACTTTGTGTACTGTGTAGCCAAGCGCTTTGTATATCTCAGCAACAGCATAGCCCAGAAAATTATTTCTTAAATGACCTAAGTGCAAAGGCTTATTGGTGTTGGGCGAAGAATACTCCACCATCAATTCTTTTCCGTTTGAAGGGAGCAATCCGAAATTTTTGTCGACAAAAATGGATTTAAAAACATCTATCCAAACTTTATCTGTAATGACAAGATTTAAAAATCCTTTCACCACATTGAAGCGCGCAACAATTCCTGAGTTGGCAACGAGATATTCGCCAATCGCAGTAGCCGTTTGCTCCGGTCCTTTTTTTGAAATTTTTGTTAACGGAAAACAAACCAGTGTGTACGAGCCTTCAAACTCTGCATTAGTAGGTTGGAGTTGTAGTTGTTGTACCGGCTGATTAAACAATGTAGCAACCGCTGTACTAATAGAAGCCCGCAACTGAGTATCTAAGTTCATTAAATTATTTTTTGAGGCCACAAGATAACTGTATTTGCCTTACTTACTGGTAAGTAATAAAACGATTTATTGAGGGAGTCGAATGATAAAAGTTGTGCCCACATCAGGCTGAGACCGGATGTCAATCGTGCCCCCCATGGCTTCTACTTGTTCTTTCACTAAGTACAAGCCTAACCCGCGGCCGTCCGCATTTAAATGAAATCGTTTAAAGAGTTTAAAAACCGCATCTCGGTGCTTGTCTAAATCTATGCCAAGCCCGTTATCGCTTATCGTCATTTCAGCCATTCCATTATGGCTTTTTACCTCTATCGTGATTTTCAATAGACGATCGGGCGATCGGTATTTATAAGCATTGTTCAACAGGTTATAAAAAATGCTTTGTATAAATGCTTTTACCGAATGAATAGAAGGCAGAGTTTCAAAATCGACCGACACACCATTCTTATATTCTTCGGGCATGGCATTTTGCTGCATCGCCATTTCAAACTCTGCTTTTAAGTTTACCGGTTCAAATGAATTTATACTCCCCTTCAGATTAATAATCTTGCTCAGGTCTGTTACAATCTGGTCTAAGTCCGTGCTGGAGCGGTGGGTGAGATCCACAAATTTATTTTGCTCCTCTCCGGGCGGGAGTGATTTTAATATGGCGGTAAGGCCCAGCAACCGGGCAATGGGGCCACGCAAATTGTGTGAAACTACATACGAAAATTGCTGAAGGTTATTGTTCGAGCGAATCAATTCTTCATTTGTCTTTTTTAGATGAGTTGTATTTTCGTCCACCTTTTTTTCTAAATGCTGGTTCAGGTCTTGGATGGTACGGTTGTTCAGAACCAATTCTTCCGACTGAGCCATAATCTCTTCATTATGACTCGTCCTGAAAATAGTTTACACAATTTGGTTAAGAGTCCTGATTCAAA
>JAFDYY010000018.1 GCA_018267195.1 Bacteroidota bacterium
TTAACCAACTATAACTCTTCATTCCAAACGGGTAGTAGTTGTTCACCTGTATCACAGGGCTCTCTTGTTGGGTGATCTTCAGGTCATCGAAATACACATCGTTACCTGTATCATTGTCATAGCTCAGGTAAATGAAAACATAACCAATTTCCGGTGCTGTGATTTGGGGCAAGGCCATAGGCCCTCCACCGCCCGTGGGCACCGGCACGGACTGCCCGCCCAGCGGGTTGTAATCTTTGTCGAACAATATGTAATTCAAAAATGCGCTCGGTGCAGTTGTGCCCTGGCCGGGGCTCAGGCCCGCGATCACCGCATTGCCCGTGTTGTTCAGGCTGCTGAAAATGGCACCGGGGTCGCCCGTGCCGCTGACCCCGCCAAACACGGGGGCCACCGCACCCATTACCGTGGCCAACGGTGTTTTGGTATAGCTCCCGCCCGTGAGGTACGAAGAATTTACGGAAGCGTTGACCACATCCCCGGGATACACTTTCAAACTCTTGGCCGGGCCCACTTTGTAAGTGGGGTTCATCTTCACCACATAACTTCCACCGGGGGTGGTGTTGGCCGTGGGGTTGGAAAAGATCATGGCATAGTTCATGTTCAGGAACTGGCCCGTCACTCCGTTGGTCAGCGTGGCGGCATCTTCGGTGGGCCGGTTGTTGGGCTCCATCGTGGCGGTATAGGCCTGCGTGCCCGGGTTGGTCTGCAGCACCACGCGTGTGCTGCCCACCTGGTCGGTAATAAAATAGTTGTACTCAAAATCGGTTTTGTAAAGTGCCACTCTATTAACATATATCGTGTTGCCCGTTGCCGGCCCGTTCCATTTTACGCCCAGTGAAACGGAAGTAGCGTTGGAGGGAACAACAAAGCTTACCGATGCCCAGCTTTCATTGGCCGCACCGGTGGGCAACGGCACCGGGGCATACGCTGCGCCCGGCCAGACCAAATCGCCCAGATTTGTTTTTACATACAGCATGGCCAATGAGCCTGAGGTTTGGTAACCGAGTATTCTAAACGAGTACGTTTGCCCGGCTGTTACGGGGTACGCAGTTCCTTTGTCGGTGCTGATGGGGAAGATTCCTTCGTTTTGGGTTCCGGCACTGTTGGATGCCGTTACATAGGTTTGCGTATTTTGATAGACGCATGACAGCGTTACATTTCCGCTGGTGGCGGTGAAGCCGCTCAAACTTCCCGCATCGGGGTTGGAGAAAATGTTTTCGTACGTGGGCGGTGTGATCCTTCCTTCGGGTTGGTTCACGGTCAGCACCTGCCCGTTGAGCAGAACAAAGTTGCCCACGTAGTCGGTGGAGGTGGTCACGTAGGTTTGATAGGTAGGGGAATGTTTTGCCGTGTCATAGATATATGCCATCTGGTTGAGCTTGATGCCCGCAGCATCGTACGTGTATTTTATGTAAGACGTGTCTGTGCCTACTACGTTTATTGATATCTTTTTCGGCCGGTTGTTAAAATAGTAGGTGATCTTTGATATTTTCTTGTTCAGGTCGCTGGTCAGGTTGCCGTTAGCATCGTAGGTGTAATCGGGATTGGCAATGGTGTTGGGCCCGCCATCGGCAAAGCCGAGCTGGCGGGTGGCCGTAGTGGAATTGTCAGCTACGTACTGCAACTGGTTGCCGTTATCGGATGAAGTTGAATAGGCAGTTGATCCCGCGGTTACTCCATACGTGTAGGTCAGCTGATCCATGGTGCTCAATGAATTTGAGCCATTGCTAAAATACTCCGTGTTGCGGTTGAGCGTAAGGATGTTTCCGTTCAGGTCGTACGTAAGATTGTTCTCGGTAAAGAAATCCGGTTCGCCTGTCCACGTCAGGCTGTTGTCCAAACTCATTTTGCCGCTCGATGAGGTGACGCGTTTTAAATTATCATAGCCAAAGTTGTACAAGCGCTTCTTGCTGCCCAGGTCCTGCTTCCAGCGGATGGCGCTGATGAGCCCATCGGGGCGGGGGCTGTTGCCCGCTCCGCTCAATGAAGTGTTGTAAGTCAGATCCATGCCGAAGTAATCGTTGGCATCGTCTCCGGTGTCCGTGCCCGTGGGGATGTTGTTGATGTTGGTCAGTTCTCCGCGGATGTCATAGCGGAAATCGACATTTTGCAAATATGCCGTGCCGCCATCGGTACTGTGCAATTTCTTTTTCACTACCTGGCCCAGTTCATTGTACTCCAGTGCCGACAGAATAACCATCGGCTGGCTGTTGACCTGGTGCTGCACTTGCAGCAGCCTGCCCACCGGGTCGTACGAAAATACTTTGCGCTGGGTGGTGATGTTGCCGGTGTTGTAGCCGATGGCGGTCTGAAGTTCTTCCAGTTTCTTGCCGCTGAAATCATACAGCGTGGAAATGCGGTCGCGGCCGCCCACGTGGTTCGCCCCGATCACTTGCACCACGCTGCCATATCGGTTGTAGTAAGAGACCGTGTTGAGCCACGTGGTAGTGCCCAATATTTTCACGCTGCTGGCCACGGTCGCCCCTTTCAACCGAGTGTACAGCGCGGAGGGAAAGGTTTCATCGGGCGTAGTGGAGTACGGAGGGGTATTTTTCCAGGCCTCCCCCGATACATATTGAAAATTTGTATTGGAGCATACCTCGCACGAGTAGCTGTCGTAATACGTTTTCACCAATTGCTCCACGTTCGTTGTGGGGAACACAGTGGATGGAGTCCCGCCCGATTGGATGGCCGTATGAAAGGAAGTGGAGGTAACCCCTGCTTTGAAATCAAACCCGGGCTCCAATGAAACCGAGTGGGTAACGGTGTATTCATTGATTGATGCGTATGCAGACAGCACCACGTCCGCAACGGTGACTACGCTGGTAACATTCTGGTATCCTTGCCCACTGCCGAGTGAGTTAATGTATGTCTGCATCGCTGCGCGAGTGGTGTAGGTATTATCGGGGCCGTAAACGCCCGACACCACCGGGCGGTTTTGGTCATCGTATTGGGTGTAGCTCCACTTGTTCCCCAGTGTGGATTGATTGGGGTCACCGGTCAACCGTTGGTTGGCATCCTGGGTGAGCACTACCCTGTCCCGCGTATCGTACACGGTATAGACCCAGCCGGCTCCGGGGGCTTTTGATTCAACAGCCCTGTTGAGGTAATCGTAGTTGTATTGGTACGCCCATCGGTCCAGTTGAGCCTGCGTGGGGGAATAGGCAGGCGAAGATTGGTTCTTTAACACCTTGATCAGCTCGGGCGGTAAAATGAATTTCAGGTTCCCCTTGGCATCATAGACATAATAGGTTTCTGCCCTGAGGTTGGTTGCATCCGAACGGACCAATAGTTTGATCCCCCGGATATCGGCATAGGTTTCAGTGACTACGCTTTGTTCATCGGTAGCGGCAGTCTTTGTAAGAATGGAAGCAGAATAAAAGTAGGGCGATATGGCCTGTGGCAAACCCGATCCGTTCACCGCCCAGTTGAGCACATCGGACGGTGCATTGGTGCCATACGCCACGGACTTTCCAATGGATGCCCAATTAGCCCCGGGGCCGGCCTGCTTGACGGGCCGGCTCAGGGGCGAAGGCTCAAAGGTGGTGGTGGAATAGGGAACTGCGTCATCGGCAATTTTGTCGTTGCTTACATTGTAGAAACTTGACTCACTGGTGAGGGCGGTTGCAGTTGGAACAAATGCACCTACATTGCCGCTGGTCAAAGAGTAGGGTAAATACTGATTGGCCTCTCTGCCGAGACCGTCAAAAATTTTAAAACCGATCATGTCATTTCCAAAAGGTGAGGCCTGTTGGCTTACTTTCTCAATGGGCCGCCCCAGGTCATCGGCATACGAGATCAACCTGGTTTTTTTCTTTCCTATGGGTATGGCCGCAACATTGGCCGCTACTTTTAGGGTGTCCAGCACATTATCCTGCTGCACATAGTTGTAATTGTTGGTGATGTTGGAAAATGTAATGGTTACCTGGGATGTAAACGATTTTAGTTTGGAATCCGTGACCGTTAAAGTAAACGTGGTCGCACCCGGTTGGGGGTTTACAACCTGCAAAGCCAAGCCCGTTGTATTGTTTAACGTTTGCGCAGTTCCCGATTGGGTCCATAGATAAGTTACCGCATCGCCATCGTCCACATCATAGCCTGATCCATATACAGTATAGGTGGCCAAAGGAAGGCCCACTGTCCGGCTAAGCCCGGCATCCGATATGGGAAGGTGGTTAACATAGAGCGAGAGGGTTTGGTTGACCCCGCAAGAATTGGTTCCGGTCAACTGGTAACCCCCGCCCAATGTGGGCACGAATGGAGCAGTGCCCGAAGCCACTGTTGGTTTTGAGCTTGAGGAAGTGTATATCCACTGCAGGTTTGAAGCACCCGAAGCGGTAAGCGTTAAATTATTGGAAGGCAAGACGCTCATTGGATCTATGGAGGCTGTATAAGACACTGTTGTTGGGGCGACCACAGTAAAACTGATCGGGGTACGGCTGGGGTTTACTCCACCCGAACAAACAGCCTCAACCCAATACGTGACACTTGAATTAAAGGCAGCCGTTAACGAAGATTGCACGATACCGGCCCCCGGATTGCTGATACTGACACCGACACTGGTGCCTCCCGTTTGTGCAGTCCACCAATTGTGAGAGGTAACGCTCCCCCCATTGGTCGTGGCATAAAGGGTATAAGAATATCCCGCACACCCTGACGTACTGGCTACTGTTGGAAAAGTGTAACAAGTTTGGGCACCCACGCCTAAGGAAAGCACAATAAAAAATCCGCACAACAAAAGATTCAGTAAATTCTTAACTCTACGCATAACACTCTACTGTTTGGTAGTGTAAATGGCCTGCCGAATTACATTCTTATTTTCATCAAAGGTGTTTATCAACCTTCCCCACGGGTCATATTGCAAATAAGCAGTATGATTATTATTGTCAGTTTTGGAAGTCGGCCCAAACACCAAATCATAAGTAGTTGTTTCCATATTCCCCCGTTTTGGATAAAGCCGCACTTCATCGACAGTAACGTTCCCCGAAGCAAGTTTAACAACAGCCGCATTAAGTTGCGCTGAGCCGGTAAATGGAAACTCATAATACGTCCATGCGGAAGGAATAGACTGTGTGGTTGAACCGTTGACTGTCAATGTGCCCGAGTTGGCTGACTGCGCCCAAAAAGAAATGATGTAATTTTCTCCTGATATCACTTGGTTGAATTGCAATCCGTTTGTGCCGATGGACATGGAATTATTTCCCGTTTTTGCTGCAGTACTTGAAATCGAACCGTCTGTCCACTGCTGCCAGTTTCCATTTGTATTATCTTCAAAACTGGTGTAAGCAACTTGATTGTAATTTGCATTACCCACTTTTGCTAGCGGCCTTATTTTGTACTGATCCAAAATTACTGCTGAGGGAATATTTCCTTTCGCCTGAGTTTCTAAAACCGCCCCAGTATAATTGTCACGTACATTGATTTGTTGCGCCATGGTCCAATCAGCCAAAGTGCTGGAAGGATTAGCCACGGGATCCCATGAAGAGAAGAAACTAATGTCATTGACATTGTTACCATTCCAGACCAACTGATCGTAAGGTGCTGGCACTGTAGCACCGGTGCCAAGGCTGGGGTTAAGGGCAGGCCAGTTTTTGTAGCGGGTTACCTGAGATTCGGAGTAAGTACCATTTATTTTTTTTGAAACTTGAAGTAAGGGTGTCAACAAATTGGTCTGAAAATTGGGGTCATTAACCTCATACCAATATTTGTACTCTTGATAAATTGATGAGGAAGAGCCTGTGGTACTCGAATTTCGCAGTTGACCTGTGGAGCGATTAAAAGTATTTGTGGTAGTAATTGTTATGCCATCCGAAGTTTTAACATTTTTTGTAGCCTTGATATAATAGGCAACTTCAACTTGACCTTGCCCGCCATTCAAAAAAAGCGGAACTGAGTACGATGTGTAAGTTATTTTTGTTGAAGAAACTGGATTATTGTTTACATCGTAGGTAATGATTTGATAAGGGTAACCTAAAAATCTCAGGGAGTCCCCGTATGCGCCATTCTTGTGGGAAGTTGTCGTATATCCATTGGGCATGGATGATGGCGTGTTACTTCCAGGAATTACATTCACATCGGTGTATTGAGCAACGTTGCCGGATGGGTCAACAAAAGCTGTGGAAAAATTATAACCAAAAGCAACGTTTTGGTCCGTGGAGCCATTTCCACTAATCGTGATTGAACTGACCGGATAATCTACTTGGTAACCCGTAGCACGTTCAGCAATATTTTTATACAATGTTATTGAGTTAGCATCCATGTATGATTTACCGGGGGGCGACTGGTAACAAGCGAGCATATCAAAGCCATAGTTTATTCTTGTTACCAAATTTCCAAATTGATCATAGTCACTGAAATAGACGGTATTCTGCCCAATATTGTCTGAATTGGGGGACAGCGTACCATTTTTCACAAATTTAAGATCACCTCCAGAAGTTAAAATGCGGCCTGCAATATCGCCATATACTGTGGAGTTGGTGGATGTCCATGAGCCATCAGGATTGTGATAAAACATAGACCCATTTGTAACATAAAAATCCGCAGAAGCTTGGCCCCCACTAAAAAGTGGTAAGAAGCCATTTGAAATTGAATTGGATGTCCAGTTCAAAGAATTAGCATTGAATACTGATAGCGTCCTGTAAGAATTGTCGGGTGAGGCACTTACCAAAAAATCAATGCCACTACCTACTTTGTTTGTAGCATTTGTAGATTGTGCCCCTGACAGTATCCAATTGTTACCATCAAATCTCACTGCCTTTGACATAACGGATCCATCGATCAATGCAAATTGTGAATTATTGATTGGGAACACATAACTATTGTCATCCCAATACAATAACAAACTAGTTGAATTATCATTGTCTCGATAAAAATTTGTGTAAGTATTATCCCACCGAAAAAGAAACTCAGGGTTGTTCCCCGCCATCGCAACCATGAAATTGTTTGAACTGTGCAAGTTGCTAGGAAACTTTGGGCCAGTATTCGCCCAAACTAAGGATTGAGGTATACTGGTTGTTACCCAGTTTCGCTCTTCATTGAGATATGAAAAAGTCAATTGAACAGTGTTAGCAAACCATTCTGAATAATTTATTACAAAATTGTTTGAAGCGGTGTAGAAATTGTCAACGCCAGATCGTGCCGAGTTAATATTTACAGGAAATAAAGCCTGATTGAAGTGGCCATTATAGACCCCTCCATTGTATGTAAATAGGTAGCCCGGAGTAGAATTTGAGTTTGTATAAGTAGCTATTGCAACAAAATTATCACCAGAGAGTAAGGTGGCAGAGCCGCTTCCAAGATTATAGCTCAAATAATTAAGGCTGGATGAGTTATCGATAGTTGCACAAATCCAATTTCCTCGCTTTGCCTCATCCTTGTAATACATTGCAAAGCTAGCATTGTTTCCAGCAAAAGTTTGATCTCCAGGTTGAGTTAGTATCGCGAAGAATTTATCCTCAGTAACCACTTGAAAGTTATTATAATGGAATGTGTTGTTATTAAAAGTCGCCCCCACATTCACCAAATTGAGGTTTACACCTGATAACGTAGATGGTACCCACTCGCCAAACCATTGATAGACTGAAATAGAAACAGGAGAAGGATTTGATGTATGGTTGCCGTTTGAGTCCAATGCTCTCCAGGCAACAACAACATAATCTGAACCAAACCACAATTGAGGTTCACCTCCGCCAGAAATCGTGAGTGAGCGATTCGAATGACCAATTTGATTATTGCTCATCGCATACGTATAGCTTACCGTTCCTCCAGTGGGGTAAGTTATTTTTTGAAGAAACCCTTTGTATCCAGTTGATCCGGTTGAGGTGAAATAATCAAAACGAATTCCAGGCAAAGCTTGTCCGGCACCGTTACGCTGCTCAATATAAGCGAGCAGCATTTTTGCTGTGTTGATTCCGTCATTGATTGATGAATATCGAAAATTTACTGACAAATATTTCGTGCCAGTTTCCTGAAGAACATCAATGTGGTCCAAGTAAAGTTTCTCATAGTTCTCCTGATAAGCATCTGGTTCAGGCTGCTCCGTATGAGGTTCCATATAATATTGTGGGTTCTTGTTGTTATAAAAAAACTGTACTTTCCTTCCGATAGGATCTACAATTTGTTTTAGGTACGATGCTTCTGTTTGTTTTTGGCCAAAATTGGAGCCAACAAATTGATCCACATTTGTGTATTCGAAAGTCACTTTCTCTCCCCATAGATTGTTGATTTCTGAAAGGTTCCATGTCGTGGCTAATCGTGTTTGATTGTTAGTATTAGAACTGTTGCCAATCCAATTACCCCAACGAACTGTGTACTGAACGGTGCTTCGTCCGCTGTTTTTGTCTCCATAGATATATTTAAAGCCATTCTCTCGGACAATCACCCATTTGCTCGGCCCTGGCGTTGTAAGAGCGTAGTCAGTAGGATCATAATAAAACTTGATTTGCCAAAACTGATATTTCTTGGTTGCATAAGTATTATAAAGACCGATAGCATCTGACCCATGCCCTATTCTCACTAGCCTATTACTGGTTTGCCCCTCCAGTAAATAATAGGTATCGTCTTCCCTTGTGCCCGTACTTTTATGATCACAAATAATCCTTGGCATGTCCATAGTCCACCCCAAGCCCAAAATTCCGCCCGGAGATTCCAGGTTCCATGTATCCACTTGATTTTGCACATTTGAGTTATAACTAATTGCCACATTTACACCAAGGCCTTCTTTTCCAGTAAGGCTTACCAAACTGATAGGTAAATTCAAATCACCGGTAAATAAATTGACCGTGTTTTGGACCTTGCCAATATTGTCAGGTGCTGTGCTGAAAGTATTTATTTGAGGTAAAGCACTCGGGGCTGAGGCCTGCCCAATTGCTTTTGTGAAAAATAATATGCCACAAAATATGCCGATGACAATAACCGTGGAGAGCTTCATAACCTATTTGTTTTTCTCTATCACTTCAATTTTAGTCTTTAAGATTTCATTCTCCTTTTTCAAATCCAATAAATAGAGCGTCAGCTCCTCCACCTTCTTTAAAAGCAACATATTCATCTCGCCTACACTCACACCGGTTTTTTCCATCTCCTTGGCTGAAGGTACTTCAGGCAAATGCTTGTTTTCATCAATGTATTTTTTCACTTCTTCCAGCGTGCGGAGTTTATAGCCCTCCTCAAATACATAATCGGGCGGGATGTTTACGTCCACCTTTACTTCGCTGCAATGCACCGTGCCATTTACTGTGAGTTTGTAATCCGGGCTTTGCGAACCGATGCCTACATTTCCGGTATTGAAGTAAATGGAACTTGAATTTGTCGTCCATTGAGAACTGTTGGCTGCGGCTTGCCAAGTCGCATTTCCACTCGCATCCGAAGTCAATACTTTTCCGGCACCAATTGTGCCTCCCGTCACTTGAAGACCGCTTGTGATCAATGACGTTCCACGAACAGTACCGCTCACATCCAATGGGTAAGCGGGGGTGAGCGTACCAATCCCCACTGACCCGGTATAATTAATGGTAGCTCCAGATATCGCCCATGGCGATGATCCTCCGCCTGACGGGGTTTGCCACGTAGCATTGCCGCTGGCATCGGAAGTGAGCACTTTTCCGGCAGCCGGTGTACCTCCGGTTATTTTCAATCCCCCGGCAATCAAGGTTGCCGCAGTTCCTGTGCCGGCATACACTTGAGTCACAGCCGAGTTGCCCAGTTGGATGGCATTGCTCGAGGTGGCAATCGCCCCGTTGCCTAATGCCGTGGCATTGGTAAGTGCGGCAGAGCTAACATCAGCGCCATAACCAAGGGCAGTGTTGTTGCTGCCCGTAGTGTTGGTAAGTAACGCTTGATAACCAAAGGCGGTGTTGTTGCTCCCGGTAGTGTTTCCGAACAGCGATTTGTACCCTCCGGCCGTAAGATTTCCTCCTGATGTGTTGTTGAAAAGGGAATTGCTGCCAAAGGCAGAGTTGTAACTGCCCGTGTTATTTTGAAGGGTAGTATAACCGCTTGCGGTGTTATCAGAGCCGGAAGAAACTGCATAAAGTGCGTTCAAGCCAATGCCGGTATTATTTGACCCCGTAACCCCTCTCAATGCATTGAGGCCAACCGCTGTACAATAATTTGCTGTGGTAATTGATGCAAGAGCAGAATATCCAACGGCTGTATTGTAGCCACCGGTCGTGTTTGAATTCAGTGCTGCGTACCCTATCCCTGAGTTATAAGTTCCCGAAGTGATATTGGCAAGTGAGCTTGCACCAAAAGCCCCGTTGTATGCAGCCGAGCTTGTCGAAGCTTTGCCTGCATAGTATCCAAAATAACTGTTCAGGTTGCCGGCCGTTCCGGTTGAGGTTCCGTAATACGTGGTGTTCTGTGCCAGGGGTACTTGTACGATCAAAAATGAAAGTAAAATAGAAAGCAAAATAGGTTTCATGGGGCGGGCTCGTTTATAAGGTTAATACAATTTATTTTACGGGTTTAATTGCCTTTGGCTTTTATTGTGTCGTTCCGGATGAGTTGATACTTAATATTTTTTAACCCTTTCAGTACGGTGCGCAAACTGTCTCTGCGAATAATAAATCTTTGCGAAGAAGAATCTGCCGTTATCTTTTGATGCTGAATGGCTTGATGCTGTTTTAACAAAGCAGTTTCAGTTACATTTTTAATTCGTTTGTTGACGGTGTCAACACCTTTGCTCTGTGCAAGTGCATGGTAAGAAATAAATACGGATAGGATCAGGGTTGAGGTCACTATACTGTATCGTTCCATATTTCGCTTTTTTGCTGAAGTTTTCTTTGGTACAAAATCGAACATCGATTTGGTTAGAGGCAAAACCCATTCTTCCAAGCACCAAGGCCTATGAGAAATTGCTAGACGAAACTCAGTTTAGTCTATTAAAATTAAACTGAAATTTTCATTAAAATTAAACTAACGAAAGGTCATCAGGCATTTTGCCTTGCACGAATAAAGAAAACTTGTTTTCCTTCAATTAAAGATTATAGTACCGTATTTATACGGATTGGAGTAGATGTACTTTTCAGCCGGATATTGTCATTTTCTTTCAAAAAAAATCAGGTTGATAAGGTGTTCGTCATTTCTTGCCGGCAAAAAGTCATGCCAGCACTCACAGTCCGTGCTGTTGCCACCTCACATCCAACCACACAAACAGCACCAACTGTTCGCCTAAAGGTTCTCCGCCCACTGGCGGATACATGCTGTCATGCCTTTTGCTTTGGCTACGTCATTCCTCACGGCAGCCTACTTTATCCCGCAAGCCTGCCTCCGTTCAGTCGTCATCATTTCACTTCATTTCGCTGCCCGCACTTTCGCTTCGTTTGGGCCATGAGCCACACACTTGCAATCACACCACGGCTACAAACTCCGCTCACTCAACGCAAGGCTCATTCCGTTCCATTCCTTCCTCCTTCAGTCGGCAAGCTTGCAGTCCACCGGCTACCCTTGTTGTGCTCGCCTGCGCTGTCGTCCGGGCTGCGGCCTGTCATATTTTTTGCAAAAGCCATGACGGGTTTCAAAAAAACATTTTAGGTCTTAAATTTTTAGAAGGAGATTGCGTTGAGCAAAAAATACGCCAGGCCTTGTTCGGCTCGGCCGCTCCACACGTGCAATCTCGCATCCCCCGCGGCCTCCCCTCATGGTTCGCACCGCGCTACGTTCCGTGCCTCCACTCCGCGCTCCTTGCTCACACCCTACCTCCTGCTCGCGGGACTCACTTCGTGGAGGCCACTTCGTTCGCCCTGGGCGGCTCGCGACCGGATATGATTATTCTTCCGACTCAAATTCTATGTCTGGATAATAGGTCTTAACATCTATATCAGTTATTAGACTGAAAGGAATGTTTTTAATCAACTGATACTTTGTTATTAGTTTATTTCGGAATTCTTTCTGATTTAATTCCCAAGTTGCCCCAAGTGGGCTAATGGAATTAAAGAAAAAAATTACAAGCTCAAGATTGGACAATTGAGCTCTTAGCGTCTTCGCGTATTGGTATTTTTCATCAATTGATAGATAGGACTGCTTATTTATGAATTGAAAAGTTTGAAACAGGTGACGAAAGTAATGACTGAGAGATAATTGATGCCCAGTAAAAGCACCTCTTAGCGGACTTACAGATTCATGTTGATTTATGTTAGAATGTAATTTTGTTAGTTCAAAAAGTAGATTGTTGTTGTCGATTGTTTTATAGTGCTTCTCTAAGTATTTTTCTAAATCTCCTTTTGTATCAGTTAAACCCCAGAAAACACTTAAATATGAAATTGTGACATTATCATGCGGTGTAACTTCAGGAAATTTAGATTTGACGAAATCAGAAATGTACTTGAACTCGTTAAAAATTTTCTCAAATACCTTTCTACCTGAAATATTTCCGCTTTCAACTTGAACAGTATTCTCTCTATGGATATTCAGGAGGTCAAAAAATCGTGTTTCAAAAAACTGTTTTTTGTTCGCGCGCTTTGTGAGATACAAAGTGTACACAATCAAAATGACTGTTATAGTTGTTAAACACAGGTTGGCAATTCCAATGGAATATTCTGAATACCTCAAAAAAGATTCAACAGGGCCGAGAGTATCTATCTTGGCAAGTATGTCCTTATTAAAGGCAATTGTTATGGTACCAAATAACAAGAAGCCAACAATTGGGATTCCTAATGGAATTTGAAAAAATAAGGCTTGAGCGAATTTATCGAAGGTCTCCAAGAACCTTTGTTTTTTAAAATACTTCTTTCTCATAATTATCAATTTTTAATGGCTTACTGGTTTATAAAAATAAAAGAGAAAGCAAAGATAAGCTGGCCGCGCATCCTTCCGCACGAATAGCAAAGCAAGGAACTTCGGCATAAACCCACACAGCCAACGCGCTTACCATTTATTCCGATCCTCCTTGCTTTGCTCCCAAGCCAGCCTTGAAGAATGGCTTTCTCTTTTATTTTTTTCGTTTTTTTCTTTTCTCTTTTGAAAATGTCTCTGTCAGGTCCGCATAAAATTTTAATGCAGAAACCATGGACAAAACAAAAATCAAAACACACACGATGGGAAAGTTTTATGAAGGCCACCATTTTTTTATCCTTTCAAAAGGCCACAACGCTGGGAGGCCGTTGGAAAAGCCTTGCCCCAACTGCTTTGTGCTGTTGGCCAAGAGCGGAGAAGAAAAACAGAAACTGTATTGGCTCTGTTTCGGGTTGTGGCAACTCGGCATCTTCAAAAAATTTTTGACAGGCTCGGTGATTCCCTTCATCCGCTTGGAAGATTTTAAAACGGTCTTGAAAAAATCGTTCGAAGAAACAACTGAAACCGAACTTCAAAAATCGATGGCGGCCGTGAAGCAGTTACAACGCCACCAAGAGAACATCATGCGCCAACTGGACCTCATCAAGCAGGCAAAGAAATCGCTGCTCTACAAAGTGATCAGGTGAAACGAAAGAAGGCTTCCTCCTTTTAACAAGGGGAAGCCTTCCACCTTTATGCTTTGCTCAGCCGCGCTGCCTGAAAAATTTCTTCGCTGTCCACTTTAGCAGCATGGAAAGCGCAAAGCTCACCGTTGCACCCACAATAGCGAGGGTGACCGTCTTTACCAAATCACTGGACTGGATGTTTCCGATGACCGTAAAAACAGTACCGCCCATCGTGCCGATGGCTGTACTGTAATCGCTATGTTCCATCGCCTTGTGGTTTATCCGGCTCACCGTCAACGGTGCTCTGGCTCACGGCAGTCATCACTCCACCAGCCACGGTCAAGTAACCTGCCACAGTTACAACAGCTGTAGGCAGGGCCACAGGCGCGGCCAGCAATGCACCGCCTGTAGCGGCAAGTAGCAATCCTATGTTGCGCAGCACACGGAAAAACTTCGGTGTGGGCGCTTTCATTCTTTCTACAATGTTCATGATAGTTTCTTTGTTTTGATGTTGAGAAATACTTTTTCTTTTTCCACCGCGGCATACACCAGCGACTTCAACCGTTCATTTGCTATCCTCGATGCTGTTCCCTTTCCATTCCCGATCAGAACTGACACCGGAGCGATGCACCCTTTCAGTTGTGTGAGTGCATCGGTTGCAGGATGGATCAATATCCAATCCCTGTTGGGAACATCCAGCACTTGGAGGTGCCAGCCGTAATGTTCATGATACCGTTTCTTCAGTTCGTACCTTCCCTCAGGTATGCACGAGACATTTCGTTGGTTCCCTCTCCACGGGAGCTCGATGGTGTGGCAGACAAGCTGCCCACCATCTTGTTCAACAAGCTCCCCGTTCGTCCCGTCAGGGAAATAAGCCCTGGATAGTTCCAGTTCCATCACACCCCACCGTCAACTTTCACCAAAGCCAGGGCATTGTAAAACCCATTCTTCAATGGATAGAAAACGCCATTCACTTGCTGGTAGAACTCAACCCCT
The DNA here is from genome assembly GCA_018267195.1 of Bacteroidota bacterium. Taxonomy (GTDB): domain Bacteria; phylum Bacteroidota; class Bacteroidia; order Cytophagales; family Cyclobacteriaceae; genus ELB16-189. The sequence goes on from JAFDYY010000018.1 coordinate 14,391, forward strand.
AACGCGAGGAACAACGGATGCGTGCTTGCTGGTGTGACTGCGTTCGCCAATGAAACAGGTGCTTCATTTTGAGGCCCGAGCACAATTTCCGGAGTAGAAGAATTGGCCACCACGTAAGCCCCTGCCTCAAAGTCTATCTCCGCACCGGCAGAGATCAGCTTCACGTGTGTCGCACCTTGCGGTGCCCCGATCATGTTGCCCGGGATGTAGGCTGGCACGTCCACCGTTAGGTTGCCCGCTGCTCGATCAATGGTGGGGGTGAACTGGGCAAAAAATGTGCTTTCCAGTTTCCCGTCCAAATTGAACTCGAAACCTTTCAGCAACTCAGTTTCCCCATCGATCACGTTGCGCTGGCCCCGCGTGTTGGTAGCATCTGCTTGTATCACCTTTACCATCTCGCGAGTGAGCCTGCTTGTCATGCGGCTGTCCGCGATGTTGATGAGCAACGCCCTCAGCGCAGTGCGCAAAAGTTTGCCGGCCGCGCCAGCGCGCCCGAACTCTGCACCGTTCTCTCGTGTGCGCTCGAAGCTGGGGTCGTTCTTGATGCGCTCCGCATCAACGCCACCTTTTTCTCTAGCAAGAAACCCATCTTGCTGCGACTTGTAAAAGCTCACACCCCCCATCTGCCCCTGTAATTTGATCACTCCTTTTTGTCTTGCCATAGTTTAAAAAATTTGGTTGCCCAACCTGTTCACGGCACAGTCTGGTTAAGCCTTCATTGCAATGAGCCACAAACTTATTCGCCCAAAGTATCAATGCATAAATTCAACTTCCGCATGTGGGCACATCGCAACTTCTTTCCGATATTTCCAAAAATGATTTACTTTAACAACAGAACTTTGCCATGCTTGCCGAAGCCAAGAGTAGGCGAAGGCAGGGCAACGCCCAGGATGGGGTATAGATAAAGCATGAGAACAGATAGGATTATAGTCTACCCAAAAGATGTGCAGCGCATCACGGGCAAGAGTGAGCGATATGGGAGGCTATTGCTCAAGCGAATCAAAGAGCACAACAAAAAAGACAACCACCAATTGGTTACGGTCGATGAATTTTGTTCCTACACAGGGATAAAAATTGAACAAGTGAGCGAATACCTTTTTGCTTAAAAAGTTGTTTAATAATTAGTCTGCATCATACGCATTTCGTATTTTTATTCCATAGAGTTTGCTACTGATTGAATCGATTTGTGCGGTGCGTAGTTAGGTGCGTCAGAAAATTGCAAGCTTATCAAGTCCCTGATTTTCAATAGACAAGAAAATATTGGGGAATCCCAGCGGGATCACTGAAAAGGCCTCAAACAGCGTTGTTGAGGCTTTTTTTATTATTGCTTGCCGAAGGCAAGCATGACTGCTGTAGGCATGATTAGAAAAAAGATAATGGCAGCACGCTCATAACAAGGAAGCCTCTGATTGAAAATTCTTCTACTAACCTATACAGAATGAAGTAGGCTTATCAACCTAGTTTACCGAACTCCGATATTCAAGCGGTGTTATCCCTACATGTTGTTTAAACATGCGGCTAAAGTGTTGAGGGTATTTGAAACCCAATTCATAGGCAATCTCACTCACCGATTTACTCTCGTCAAAAATTCTTTCTTTGGCTGTATCAATTAATTTCAAAACGATGTACTCGTGTGCTGATTTGCCCGTTTCCTTTTTTATCAGGTCGCTAAAATAATTAGCCGACAGATTCAGCTCCTCGGCACAGTAGGCCACAGAAGGTAAACCCACCTCCTGTGGTTTTTCAGAAGAGTAGAAATTATTCAGTAACGTTTCAAGTTTTTCAAGGATGCCTTTGTTGGCATGGTCACGTGTCACAAATTGACGATCATAGAAACGCGTGCAGTAGTTCAGAAATAATTCGATGTTTGAAGCGATGAGTTTTTTACTGTGCTTGTCAACTCCGTGCTCTAGTTCAAATTTAATTTTCGAAAAAGAATCGAGGATGATTTGCCTTTCACGCTCGGATAGGTGAAGTGCTTCATTGGTTGTGTATGAAAAGAATGAATACTCATTCATGTGGCGGCCAAGAGAAGTGCCATGTATAAAGTCAGCATGAAATACTAAGGCGAGACCTTGTGGTTGGTAAAATTCTTCACCTTGAGACCCGATTACCTGGCCAGGGGCAAGGAATACCAGGGTGCCCTCTTCGTAGTCGTAGTTGCTGATACCATATTTAAGATCCCCACACTTTATCTCCTTCAGGAATATGACGTAGAACTCATAACTCATTCGCCTAAGTTGCCGGGGTGCAGCTTTAGATAAGTCAACAACACTAATCAGCGGGTGTAGTGTCTCATTCCTATTAAAGGTATTGTACTGGCCGATCGTTTTAAATTTCAATATCTGTTCCATAATGGTTTTTATTCTATTCCAAAATTAAGGCTTCTCAGGCCTCTTTCAACAAGGCCCCCTCCCAATCCGTGAAATTGGTACGTAAATCCATGATCTGTATACAATCCAAGTCTTGAAGAGAAGATAAATTTGCATCATGAAACAAATAAAAATATCAAATAGGGCATACCTGTTGAGCTTGGCGATCGGGCTGTCTTTGACTTGGCAAGGCTATGGCCAAAAAAAACCAATAATAATACAGGATCAAGGAAGCTTTACTACGGGTGGTTCTGTGGTCACCAATCCCGGAACTTTTGATCCTATTAAGCGCACACCCGAAGGTCAAACCCTTCATGGCGACCACGCTTACGTTTTTTATCAGATACCCGTTAACGCCAAGAGATTGCCGCTTGTTTTTTGGCATGGGATCGGGCAGTTTTCAAAAACATGGGAAACAACTCCTGATGGGCGCGAAGGGTATCAAAACATTTTTTTGAGACAAGGCTTCTCTGTCTATTTGTTAGACCAACCCAGACGAGGCGATGCCGGACGGAGTACTGTTGAAGCAACCATTGCTCCTACACCCGATGAGCAAACCTGGTTCGGTACTTTTAGAATTGGCGTGTGGCCAAATTATTTTCCGGGCGTTCAGTTCTCAAAAGATCCTGAAGCACTCAATCAGTATTTCAGATCGATGGTACCAAACGTGGGGCCCATTGATATCAAAGTGAATGTAGAAGCTGTTTCGGCATTGATGACAAAAGTTGGTTCGGCTATTCTTGTTACCCACTCGCATGCGGGAGGGCAAGGTTGGTTAACGGCTATCCGGAATCAAAACGTACGTGCGATCGTGTCGTATGAGCCGGGTTCGGGTTTTGTTTTTCCGGAAGGTGAAGTACCCCCACCGATAGAAAGTGCCGCTGGCCCTTTGCAAGCGGCCAGTATTTCTAAAGAAGATTTTTTAAAGCTTACCAAAATCCCCATTATCATTTATTATGGAGATAATATCCCATCCAAGCCCGATGTCAACCCGGGTACCGATGGTTGGCGTGCCCGGTTAGAAATGGCCAGGAAGTGGCGCGATGCAGTAAACGCTGCCGGGGGTGACGTGAAAGTTGTTCACTTACCGGAAATGGGAATCAAAGGCAATACTCATTTTCCATTCTCTGACTTAAACAACCTTGAAATAGCAGACCTGATGTCTGCCTGGTTAAAAGAAAAAGGACTAGATAAATAATTTTATGAAAAGGAAAACAGAAAACCATTTATTAATCATCATGCTTATGTCAGCCAGTATCATTGCAGCCGCTCAAACCAAGCCCGTTAATCCTTTTGGCTTAGTGTATCAAAACGCCCTTACAAAAAATGTATCAGGGGAGGTAAACATTCATCCGGTTACCTACAAACTTAATGGTATTGATATTTCGGCCAATGTTTACACCCCTGCCCATTACGATCCGGCTAAACATTATGCAGCCGTAGTAGTGGCACATCCGAATGGCGGTGTAAAGGAGCAAGTAGCCGGATTATACGCGCAACGCTTAGCCGAATTGGGTTACATCGCCATAGCTGCCGATGCCTCTTACCAGGGGGCGAGTGGCGGGCTGCCCCGTAACGTAGATAAACCCGCTTTTCGCATTGAAGATATCCGGGGGATGGCCGATTTCATTACGCAATATGCAGGTGTAGACGTTAACCACATTGGGCTTCTGGGTATCTGTGGGGGAGGTGGGTACTCATTGAAAGCAGCCCAAACGGACAAGCGCTTTAAAGCGGTAGCCACTTTGAGTATGTTCAATTCGGGTGTGGTAAGGCGCAACGGTTTTATGAATTCCGGACTGGCCACTATTCAACAACGTTTACAACAAGCAACCGAAGCGCGCGCACTGGAAGCAACCAAAGGAGAAATACTTTATGCGGCCGATACAGAAATTACAGATGAAATGGCTAACCAAATGCCGTATGACTTGTATCGTGAAGGGCACTACTATTATAATCGGACACACGCACACCCTAACTCTACTTTCAGATATACCCTGAGTAGCCTGCTTGACCTGATGGAATTTGATGCCGCCTCTAACATGGACTTGATCAATCAACCTTTGTTGATGATAGCCGGCAGCAAAGCCGATACTTATTATATGACAGACTATGCCTTCAATCTTGCTACCGGAACAAAAGAGAAAGAGTTATTCCTGATCCCCGGAGCTACCCACATTCAAACTTACTATGTGCCTGAATTTGTCGCTCTGGCCATAAATAAACTCAACACATTTTTTAATAAAAATCTACATGACAGCAACCAGAGTAAATAAGAAATACAACGCGATGAAAACATTCGTTGTCGGGCTGCTCATCGTTCTGAGCGCACCCTTCTCTCTTGCCCAAAATTCTTCTGCCGAACAAGAGGTCATCGCGCTCTCGAAAAAAAAATGGCAATGGATGGCCGATAAAAAAGCCGATACCCTCGCCCATCTTTTTCATGAGAAATCGGTGTTTGTACACATGGGCGGATCATGGGGTAAAGATCAGGAAGTGAATGTCATTCGAAGCGGGGCAATCCATTATAAGAAAGCGGATATCCACGAAGCATCTGTAAACATTATTGATCGTACCGCCATCCTGTTAAATAAGATCACCCTGTTGGCTGTTGTGGGGGGAAATGAAGTAACTAATCCATTTATCGTTACTGAAGTGTATGTGAGCGAAAATAATTCCTGGAAACTCGCCTCCTTGTCATTTACCCGGCTTCTTACTCCGCCCGATGCACACAAAAAAAATAATTGACGATGGCGACAAAAATAATTTTATGCTTTGCCTTCTTACTATCTCTCATAACGATTAACTCTACAGGGAAGACAATGGATGTACTCGATGCCAAACAGAAAAGCATTGTTGCGATTGCCGCTTATACAGCCAATGGTGATTTGGGCAATTTAAAAAACGCACTCAACGAAGGGCTTAACGCAGGGCTATCCGTTAGTGAGATAAAAGAAGTTATTGTTCAACTATATGCGTATGCCGGATTTCCAAGAAGCCTGAATGCCCTGCACACATTTATGGATGTATTAAAAGAACGGAAGAAAAAAGGAATAAACGATGTGCCGGGAAAAACAGCCAGCCTTTATCCTGCGAATAAATCTAAGCTGGAATTTGGAACTGAAAATCAAACACGACTTGTAGGTGCACCCGTGAAGGGTGAGGTATATGAATTTGCCCCCGCCATTGATCAATTTTTAAAAGAGCATCTCTTTGGTGATATTTTTGGTCGCGATGTTTTAGATTGGAAGACGAGAGAAATTGCCACGATCTCCGCGCTCGCCAGTCTGAGCGGCACTGAGAATCAACTTCGTTCTCATTTTAATGTTGGTGTGCATAACGGATTAACTGAACAACAACTTGATGGAATTGTAGCAATAGTAAAGGCCAAAGTGGGTGATGTGGAGGGTAGGAATGCGGCAAAAGCCCTAAGTGCTGTGCTCAAGCGAAACGAAAACACAAGCAAAGTCACTGAGGTTAGCAGCCACTTTGTTGGTTCGGTGCAGGTGCATATGCTGGTGGGCAATGATAGCGTATTCCATACGCAGATGGCAAGTGTGACATTCGAGCCCGGGGCGAGAACAAATTGGCACACGCATCCTTCCGGTCAAATATTGGTCATCACGGAAGGCACTGCATACTACCAAGAGAAAGGGAAAACAAAACAAATTTTTTCTAAAGGGGAAGTTATAAAATGCTCTCCGGGTGTCACTCACTGGCACGGTGCTACTCGCGATAGTTCAATGACTCATATAGCCTTGAGTCCGAATCAGCAAATGGGTGGCGTAGTGTGGTTGCAGGAAGTAACAGATGAAGAGTATGGTAAATGAAAATCAACCAATAAAACCAATGCTCAGCAATGTGGAAATTCCAAAGGTTAAACTGAACAATGGAGTTGAAATGCCTCTACTCGGATTTGGCGTGTTTCAAGTTTCCGATCCAAACGAATGTGAACGAAGTGTATATGATGCCATTCAGGTTGGCTACCGTCTTATTGATACCGCAGCATCTTACTTAAATGAAACGGCTGTTGGGAATGGACTAAAGAGAAGTGGAGTGCCGCGTAACGAATTGTTTATTACAACCAAGCTGTGGATTCAGGATGCAGGATATGACAAGACAAAGAAGGCTTTCGAGAAATCATTAAAGAAACTTCGACTAGATTACCTCGATCTCTACCTCATTCACCAACCTTACAACGATGTTCATGGCGCGTGGAGAGCAATGGAAGAACTTTATCGTGAGGGAAAAACGCGAGCAATCGGTATTAGTAATTTTCACCCTGACCGAGTGATGGATATTATTTCCTTTCATGAAATTGTACCGGCCGTCAATCAAATCGAGACTCATCCATTTCATCAACAAATTGAAACGCAAAATTTCCTTCGCGAAAACAGGATACAACATGAGTCATGGGGGCCGTTTGCAGAAGGGAAAAATAACTTATTCAAGAATGAGCTACTCGCATCCATTGGAAAGAAATACGACAAATCCATCGCACAAGTGGTGGTGCGATGGCTTACACAAAGAGGTGTCGTTGCTATCCCAAAATCAGTTCGCAAAGAACGCATGGAGGAGAACCTCAACATTTTTGATTTTAAACTTGCCGATGAAGACATGCGGCAGATTCAAACTCTTGATGAAAAGGCCAGTGCTTTCTTTGATCATCGTGACCCGGCCATGGTAAAATGGTTGACCAACAGAAAGCTCGATTTATAATTCATTAATAATAAAGCACGCTACTTTAACCAATTCTTTTCCCTATGAAAAAACTATCAGTTGGAATTATATTGCTCCTTTTCAAAGGCACCGTTGTGTGTGGGCAAAATACTTCTCCGGAAATCAAAACCGTTTCAGGCATCGTACGTGGAATAACGGAAGGTGATGTGTCTTACTTTAAAGGAATACCCTATGCCGCACCACCAGTTGGCGAGTATCGCTGGCGTCCCCCACAGCCGGTTGTGGCATGGTCGGGAGTTCGTGATGCTACTAAAGATTGTCCTGACTGTCCGCAACGGGCCTGGCCTGGCTCAACAGCGAAGCAATCAGAAGATTGCCTTTTTTTGAATGTGTGGACAACAGCATCTATCAATAAGAAGTCTAAATTGCCCGTGATGTTTTGGATTCATGGTGGTGGATTTACAGGAGGCAGCGGCTCAGGTCCAGGTTCAGCCGGGTATGCATTTGTAAAGCAAGGGGTAATTTTAATAACGATAAATTACCGGCTCGGGCGGCTTGGTCATTTTGCATTTCCTGCATTGAGCAAAGAACATCCGGAAGAATTTAAAGGAAGCTACGCCTACATGGATCAGATTGCCGCACTGAAGTGGGTGAAGGAAAATATCGCGGCCTTCGGTGGCGATCCAAACAACGTAACCATTTTTGGTTTCTCGGCCGGGGGCGTTTCGGTTCATTCATTACTTTCCATACCCGCAGCGAAAGGTCTTTTTCATAAAGCTATCGGAGAATCAAGTGGCGGACGTGACGGTGTTCTTACCGGCAGACCAATGAATAAAGAAAATGCTGATGCTCTTTATTCTGTTTCTGCGGAAACAATCGGGGTCAACTTTGCACGCAAACATAAAATCAAGGGTACTGATGCAGACGGATTGGCAAAGCTCCGCTCGTTAACTGTTGATGAAATTGTGGATGGAGGTCTTGAAAATGATAGCTCCGGTCTAAGAATTTACTCTGGCCCCATCCTCGATGGCAAGCTGGTGGTCGAAACATCGGAGGCCGCATACAAATTAGGACGGCAGCCAAAGGTGCCCCTCATGATCGGAAATTGTAGCGCAGAAATAGGAGGTCAATTTGTTAATAATGCTACGTCAAAGGAATCCCTGTTTGCACTTTTTGGAGACCTGGAGTCAGAAGCAAAGACTGCTTTTGATCCAGACGGAAAAAAAGAATTTGCAGAAGTACAGACAAAATTTAACACTGATTGGGTATGGGGTGAGCCAGCCCGCATGACCGCGAGAGCCTTTGTAGCCAAAGGTGCCCCTGCATACATGTTTCAATTCGGTTATGTGCCTACGGCTAGGCGGGAGGTTGCCCGTTACGGTGCCGGTCACGGATCAAACATTCCGTTTGAATTCAATACACTCAATGCCCGATGGGGAAATTCCGGTGAGCCTACGCCAGAAGAAAAAGAGTTAGCAAGGATCATGAACACGTATTGGACGAATTTTGCCAAGGCTGGAAATCCTAATGGTAAGGATGTGCCTACCTGGCCTCAATATGATATTTCAAAAGAAATGATTCTCGATATCGACCTTGACGGGAAAGTATCATCCATGCCTGATCCACGGAAAGCAAGACTGAACGTTATTGAAAAGGCATTTAAGAAAAGGGATCGTATTCAATTACGAGGAGGTATTTAATTTAGGAATTACATATTTGGCGTGACTTCACAAGTTTAATGGGTAGTAAATCAACCCCCATCAACTTTTTAAGGGACGACTAGTCACCACTGTTTTTCTGTCTGTTCGTATTCAAGGTTTAAGTGGCTTCACTACGGTTACTACCTGCCCTTTTTCGAGGGCATAAATGCTGTGATCGTACATGGCTTCGCAACTTACGGCCGGTAAATAAAAAGAGCCGGCATAGCTCGCAGTCAATAATACTTTAAATGTTTTGCGTTGGTTGGCCTCTAAATCAAAATGGGTGTAAACCCGGTCATCCCGGATATCCTGATAGGTTGGTTTATCGCTATTAAGTTTTTCTTCGGTTCCCTCCAGCCGCAGGTTATTAATTTCCCAACCGGATGGAAAAATCTGTTTCAACGCTAAATTTTTATACGCGCCTCTTAAACCAGGGTTTGTAAGCGTAACGGTAGCCACCAACTCTTGGCCTTGCTCAAGTTGAGAAGGATCTATTGTATTTCCATGGGTATCAGCATAGGTTACTGCCATGTTTAAATTGCTTTGTGTGCTTTCTTCCAGGCCTCGAGCCGATATGCCTTCGGATAGCAGGCGAACAAACAGCACACCCTTGCTTTGGTTAGTAAACGAGATTGCTTCGGGCTTGTCATTCACCGGTAATTTAACTTGCGCTACAAACAAACCTGTTCCGGCTGAAATTTCTTTTCCCTGGTAGGTGTACTTAAATTTCATGTCCCCTTTTTGCTCCATTCCTGCAAACGTGCCCACGCCCTTCAAACACCAAGCTACCGTTTGGGTGCTCATCCAATAATTATCATTACTGAGCGAGGCCGAGATTTCTTTCAGCAGATCAAATGCTTTGGTGCGCTCGCCCAATAAAACAAGGGTTTCTAAAATAATGGCCTTATCGCGCAGGTCTGATCCGTACGTGTAGCTCATTTCCTGATAGGGTTTAACCGTTGTTGCCAAATTGGCGATAATGCTTTTGGCTGCCTCCGGCTGTCCGGCTTTGGCATAAGCAGCCGCTAACATCCACCCGGCTACCGGGGGCAAAGGCGAAAGTTCGCGCAAGCGGTTCATGGCTCCCAGATCCGGTTCGCCCGACAGCGACAAAGTATATAAGCGATATGCCTGATTCAACTCGCTGCTGTACTCCTGATTTCTTCTCCAGGCCGATACTTTGCCGCGTTGGTATTTTTTCCATCGCTTCAACAAATCGGCCGGCACAAAATAGCCTTTGGCTTCTGCTTCATTTAAAAAATGACCGGCATACGTAGTGCCCCAACTATCGGCATCTTCGCCTCCGGGCCAATACGAAAATCCTCCCTCCCGGTTTACAAATAATTTTATCCGTCCAATGGCGGCATTAATATTTTTCTGGATGGCTGCCTTCTCGCTTTCGCTCAATTGTTTTACGTTGGCCAAGTACAACTGAGGAAACACAGACGAAACAGTTTGCTCGATGCACCCATACGGATACTGGATTAAATAGGCGAGCCGTTGCCCCAGGTTGATGGGCGGTAAACTGGAAACCTCGAGTGTGGCCAAGTTCGTTCCGGTTATACCAACAGGTGTCAGTTGAGCCGCCCAGTTTTTGCCTGCCTCCACTACAGCTTCTTGCATTTTGCTTACTGGCGGATTGGGGTTTCGTACTTCTATCTCAATTACATCCCCGGCTTTATAATTTCCCGCAGAGGCCATCACTTCTACTTTTGCTTTGCCCGTAGTTGCTTTTACATTCAAATCAAAATCTGTTGTCTGATCTCCGATGCCGGAAAAATTTACGGTACGCGAGGCTTCCGATAAACTAAGCGGGCCACTTACTTTTACCGTTACATTAGCCTTCTGAATATTTTTTTCGCTGACAAAAAGTGTTACCGGCAGTTTCACATTTTCTTCGGGGCCTAACACTCGAGGGAGCGTGGCCAGCACCATCAGCGGTTTGCGCACCGGGGTTGCTTTTTCGGCTTTACCGTATGCCCCTTCATTACCGGCCACGACCATCGTCTTTACCGACCCAATATATTGCGGCATGGTAAACCGGATTTCCTTTGATCCACCATTCAAAGTAAACGGGCCAAAATATTTTACCACCGGTTTAAAGCGGATGGCTTTAGAATCTTCTTCCTTTGATTTCGCCAATTCGGCATCGCCACCGATGGCCAGCAATCGTTCGATCTTTCCGCCAAACGAGCCCATTACCTGATCATACAAATCCCATGTCTTTACACCTAATGCCTCGCGTGCATAAAACCGGTTCCATGCATCGGGGGTTTTAAAGTGAGTAAGATCGAGCAGGCCTTCGTCTACTAGTGCCACCGTAAACGTCATCTTTCGGTTGGCTTGCTCCGAAATTTTGATGGCTACTTCGCGTCCGGGCTCCAGCACATCGGGCATGGTAAGCACCGGGTTTAAATGGGTGTTTGGATTTTCTATTTGCAACGGTATTACTCCATACAGACGAATGGGCAAATCATTTAGTGTCTGGGCATGTGGTTGCAACAAAGTAACCGACACAAATACGTTGGGTGTCATTTCTTCTGTCACCTCGAACGAAAAAGGATTATCGCCTGCTTTCGTTTCAAGCCAAAATGTTTTTATCACACGGCTACCGTTTTCAAGACTGATCAGGGCCCGGCCATGGTCGCTGCCGGGAATGGCGAGCATTGCTTTTTCTCCAATGTGGTAAGAAGGTTTATCCGATGAAAAGGAGAGCATGGTGGCTCCGTTACTTTCATTGCGTGCGCGGCCGGCCCACCCCGGCCAGTCTATGTATATTATTTTAGCTGTTGTGTGCCCGGAAACCGGGTCGGTGGCCCGTACCAAAAATCTTCCCCACTCGGGATACTTTACTTTAAAACTCCATACGCCTTTTCCGTTTACAGTGCTGGTGATGCCCGAGGCAACCGGCTCAGCATATTGGCCGGTCATAAAATTTACAGTGCCTTCGGGGGAGCCATCCCACCACCAGCGCCAGTTTATTTTGTATAAGCTTACCTGAATACCGCTATGCGAAACAGGATTGCCATCGGCATCTATCGTAACCAGATCAACCCGGTGGGTAGTATCGGTTAGCAACATGCCGCGGGCTTTGTCGCCCGGTGATGTGCGCAAGCCGATATATGAGGAATAGGAGTAGTACGGCAGACTGAAATTATCGATGCTGAAATTTCCACTCTCTTCAAACGCTTTTCCACGGAAGATGGCATTGAGCACGCCCGGTGCCTCGGTGGTGGGTTCCAGGTTGGCACTTACCACCGCATGGCCGGTGGCATCGGTTACGCCATCAAAAATGGATTTTGATTCGCTGGAAAAATTTTTAGATGGATCTTCAAAAACAAAATCCGGATAGCGGGCAAACTTGGTTTCGCCTTTAGTCAGTAACACATCAAATTGTGCTTTTAAGTTTTTACCAGGCGCTCCGTGCAGCCAATCTACCTGCAAGCTGCCGGTAAGCGTACTGTTGGCACGGGTTATTTTATTTAGTCCAAAATCCAGCTTAATGCGCAAGCGATTGGGCTTTACTGTTTCTATCCGGATGGGCGAAGTAAAAACTGTTCCACCCGCTTTTACGTGGGCCGTCCAGTGCCCTGTGGGGACCTCGGCCTCGGTAGCCGTGGCAAAAGAATAAAATCCGTTTTCGGATTTTGAACGCACGATGCGGCTGGTAACCTGCCCCTGTGGATTCTGCAATTCGAAAATTACCGGATGGGCTGCCGGCAATAAATTTAATTTATCTTCTAAGATGAAACTCAGATGAAGCGAATCGCCCGGCCGCCACACCCCACGTTCGCCATATAGAAATCCTTTAATCCCCTCATTAATTTGCTCCCCGCTTACATCAAAATTGCTCAGCGAAAGCGCTTCTCCATCTGGTAATTTTAAATAGCCACGTTGCGATCCGTACTTAGCCACCAATATAAAGGGTGTTTTCTTTACACTGATTTTGGTCATTCCATCGCTGCTGGTGGTGGCCTTACCCACGATCTGCTGTTGGTAGTCGTACACATTAATTTCCACCCCGGATACCGGCTTGGTTGTTATTAGATTATTAACCACTACCAGCAGGGTTCCATCGCCTCCACGCTTGGCCAGCAAACCTAGATCAGACGCCATTACATTTTGTTTGATGTTGCGCGACCCGGTGTAGTAGGCCGCATTGCACGGGTTATCTCGTTGCTGCCAATCGTAGCCTTCTCCGTAATAATAATTTTCGTACGAATCCCAATAGCTGTCTTCGCGCTCACCCTCATCTTCATTTTCCGAGTCGGATGAAGCGACCGGTTGCAGTTCTTCATTCTCCTGGCAGGCAAATGAGGAGTATTGTTTTTTAAATCCGATGCGTACCTGATAAATCGCTCCCGGCTCGGTATTGATTAATTGTGCCAGATCGAGCGTAAACCGGTTCCATTTAGTTAGGTCTGTTACTCCCGCATTTTCAAGTGAGATTGTTTTTTTTAACACCGGCTTGCCTACCCTGCGCAATTCGGTGCTGCCATCATAGCTGTTTACCTGAAAAAATTGAACGATGTTATTTTCAAAAATTTTGATAATCTGCACATCAACCGATTTTAGATTCACGGCCTCAAACGGGAGGATCAGCCCATCGCTGCTGGGCAAGATCGTGCCTTTGCCGGTAAACCGCACGGCCGGAAGAATTTGTTCGAAAACCACATCGAATGAAGCCGTTTGCGCTAAGCGAAAATTCAGCCCATTGCGAATGCCCGCTTCGAGGGTGAGTTTTCGCGTACCGTTTTGCCGCACGGGCGGAAATACATTTAACTGGTTGTCTTTAATTTCAAAATCGAGTGTGCCCGCTCCTTCTAAAACAACCAAGCCACTCAGGTTTTGTTTTTCATCCAGCGGATCTGAAAACTGAACGACCACGTGCTGGTTGCTCCCCTGATTTACCAATACATTGGTTACTTTAAAATCGGTAAGAGCCGGTATCTCAACGTCTCTCGATTCACTTCGGGCAACGCCCATGCTTTGGCCGTTTGCTTCTATGGTTACTTTGCCGGCTGTTTCCCTGCGCTGCACCTCTTCCACCACAAACACATGTTGCTTCCCTCCGGTGGCGTGGGTCCAATTAATTTTTAAAGATGATCCGTCCTGTTCGGCCGTCAGCATTTTTTCTATGTTTTCGCTTTCGGCAAAATCGGCTGTTAAGATAGTGCCTTCTATTTTTTCTCGTTTAAGTTCGGTTTTAACGTAAGGTTTTACATTGTCTATAGACATCTCAAAATTTTGTGGCATCACCTGAAAAGAATACCGCAGCGTGGCTAATTCTTTTGGTGTGTTAAAAAGTTTAGACAGATAAAACTGCACTTCGTACACCTGGCCCGATTTTAATCGTTTAGCCGGGCGAAACTCTATCGTTTTCCGATCGAGCCAAACGGTAGTTCCCTTCACCGAAGGGCTCAATGAAAATAAGGAGGTAGAAGTTTCGCCAATGCCTGTTGAGTCTATGGCTTCTTTGGCTAATACCAGCCGCACCGAAGACCCTGAACTTACTGAAGAAGGCGTATAGGATGACACATACTCGCTAAAGGCTGGATCAACCGATGAAAAGGTGGCGCGGGCGTTTGATCCTGTAAAAAAATAATAAGCGATCAGTCCCACCACGGCAAGCCCCATAGTAACAACCGTCACTTTTTTTAAACTACTATTTTTCGTTGAAAACATATTTTAAGGTTTGTAAGTCTTGCTTTTAAAATTGAAAGATCGGCAAATTGATAAGAAAAAATAAAATGATAAATCAGGATACGGATTGGTGCTGAATGGCTCCCTTTACTATCCAGAATACAGCAGCCATGTAGGTAGCCATTACCCCAACTCCAGCAAGTGGAACCGGCTGGTGAAATTTATTGAGTGCCAGCAGGCTATCCGATATTAAAAACAATAATGCACCAAATGAAATGCTCCAAAAACTGGCCGAGGAGGTCCGTCCGTAACGGAAAAAAGATTGAACTACCATCCAGGCGAGTACCAACGCATACCCCATTACCGGAATTTTCAGATCACCCAGGCTGGGGTACAACACCGTTACTAACCCGGTGGCCGCCAGCAGTACCGGAAACGCAGCCCGTATTTTTTGTGGGCCGTTCAGCCCTTCGCCCGGCCAACAAAACTTTGGGTAGGTTCTAATAAATAGAACTTGTGCCACTAAGAATGAGCTAAGCCCAAGTATAAAAAATAACTCATGAGTACCCGCAAAAAGTAAAAGAACATCGCCTACCCAGCAGCCTAATAAGGCAAGCAGAAAAATTTTTTCTTTTGTAAATGACTGATGCCCATACCAGAGAGCCAACAGTGGCACTAACAAAGGCTTGATAAACCGATCATACGGAAGCAGATTAAAGGCCTGAATC
This sequence comes from Bacteroidota bacterium, assembly GCA_018267195.1. Classification (GTDB taxonomy): domain Bacteria; phylum Bacteroidota; class Bacteroidia; order Cytophagales; family Cyclobacteriaceae; genus ELB16-189. The sequence continues at coordinate 29,514 of JAFDYY010000018.1, forward strand.
GCTATTTCCGCGGCTGCCACTATAAAAAACAAAACCACTGCGTATGAAATTTTCATTGTATCAAATTTTTGTCAAGTTAGAGGGAATTGACGAGATGAACTTTATCCCAAATCATGTAATAGAAAATCGATTGGCATGATTAGCGAATAAAAATCAACAACCCATGAAGATAAAATACCCCATGGTAATTTTCACTGTCAACCCTTTGGGCAGATGATGCATCCCTCATGCATCATCCGGGTTTATCTGCCCTGGCTAATGGAATACATTTTCTACGAACTATAAAAAAGCGGATCGAGCGAGTCCAGGATTTTTCTTTTTAATTCCCGATTGGTGGTTTCTATTTTGAATTTTATATCGTGCCGGGAGTAGAGGGTGATGCTCACCTGAGCTGAATTGGCAGGCGATTGAAGCTGATTTATATTTTCCCTTACCTGATCAGCCATGCGCTGAATTTCCTGAAACTCATCGAGTGGGTTGTCTGAAATCTGAATGGTGAGGTTGATCATGAGTTGGTTGCTAAAGAGCCATGCCAAACCCATTCCAAAAAATTATGGCTTGTTTTTTAGATTTTTTTGCACATCCTACTTCTGTTCGCTCCCTCTATGGGAAAGCCATTCCTAAAAACCGTAGTGTATTCTCGATTTATTTCTTTGTGTTAAAAGAAATAGTACAGCGAAAGCGGCCAGTAACGCACTTATCCCAAAACAATAAATGAAATTTTCATGCCTGTTGGCATACCCTAAACCCGAGATAATCGCCCCCAAACCAATACCCATTTCCATCGAAATATAGAGCGAGGCTATTCCACGCCCACGGTGCTCGTCCACACTCAGGTCAGTTGCCCAAGCTAACAAGGTGGGCGAAGTAGCTCCTTGTGCCAACCCATATAAACATACCCCGGTTACGAGTAGCCAGCCCGAATTTGCCATCCCCGTTACCAGCATGGCCACTACGATCAGTGCTACCGATATTATTAATACCGGCACCCGGCCATATCGATCGGATGCTTTTCCGGCCAGCAACCTGACAAGCAAAGACGCTATAGTGAGATACGAAAACAACAATCCTTTATTATGAATACCAACATGTTCGCCAAAGTCGGGCAATAATGTATAAACTACACCATACGCAAAAGCCGACAACACCATTACCACACAAGGCGCCAAGACACGAGGTTCGAACCAATCTTTTTTATAGATTTTCAATAAAGTAAACGAAACCGAATGCCGCTCGGCTAATGTTTCTTTTACACTTAGTACCAATACCACCGATATTAACGCAAAAAACGATGAAAGATAAAACATCCAATCCAGGCCAAGCAGGTTAGCCACCCACCCGCCTATGGCAGGCCCGCAAGCACTGCCCAAAGCACCGGCCGTACCAATAAATCCCATGGCCTCCCCTCTTCGGTGGGCCGGAATTACATCTGAAACATAGGCGGCCACCCCCGTGGGCGAAAACCCGGTAGAAAATCCATGAACTAACCGAAGCACAAAAAAACCGAAGAGTGTTGTAAGCCATGGGTAAAACAAACTACAAACCAAACACACAATACTGCCAAAAATAATTACCGGTTTCCTACCTAAACGGTCTGCCAACTTTCCGCTGAAAGGGCGCGAAAGCATAGCGGTAAGTGTAAATAGCGAAATAATTAAACCTTTGTAATCGGCTCCACCAAGTTGGGTAAGAAACCCCGGCAACTCGGGTATAATCATGTTAAAGCTGGCAAAGAAGAGTAATGCGCTTAAGCACAATACCCAAAAATGAGCGGAATAAATCCTGCCGGTTTTCAAGCAGGGTCAAAAAAAACCCTTCCCCGCCATAGCAGGAAAGGGAAAATAAAATGAATAAGGCTCATCAGGCCATGGCGTTCACACGCTTGGCCAAACGGCTTTTTTGGTTGGCTGCCTTTTTCCAGTGGATCACATTCTTTTTGGCAAGCTTATCCAACATCGCAGTTACTTCCTTCAACAAAGCCTGTGCTTCGTCTTTTTTGGAGGTATTCAATAATTTCTTCACATGAGTACGGGTGGTTTTATGCTGGTAGCGGTTTCTTTCGCGTTTTTTTGCATTGGCCCGTACTCTTTTTTCAGCCGATTTATGGTTTGCCATAGAGGTAATTATAAAAGGAGTGCAAAGGTAAAAGGTTTAAGGATATTTGCAAAGACTGGCAAAAAAAGCCTTTGGAGGCTCTCCTTCTATCAGCCAATGGTTATACAAATACACTTAATGCTTGCCTGGCCCATCAGAAGCATAGCTTGTTAAACACTACATAGACAATGACTATGTAATGATAAAAACAATCAATTTGATTTATTAGAAAGTCAACCGTAGTATTGGACGATAAAGGCGTAATCAATATTCATTTAATCACATCAATATGTCAACCAAAACTCAAGAACCTGCACACAACGGAAAGAACGGAGAAAGCAAATGCCCTTTTCATGCGGATGCCCTGAAGCAACCGGCCGGTGGTGGTACCCAAAACCAGGAATGGTGGCCCAACCAATTGAAACTGGAGGTGCTCCGTCAACGCTCATCATTATCTAACCCCATGGGGAAGGATTTTAACTATGCCGAAGAGTTTAAAAAACTGGATCTGGCTGCAATAAAAAAAGACCTCCGCACTTTGATGACCGACTCACAAGATTGGTGGCCAGCCGACTTTGGCCATTATGGTCCATTATTTATTCGGATGGCCTGGCATAGTGCCGGCACCTACCGTGTAAGCGATGGCCGCGGTGGAGCGGCTGCCGGTCAACAACGTTTCGCCCCCTTGAACAGTTGGCCCGATAATGTAAACCTAGACAAAGCCCGCAGGTTGCTATGGCCAATTAAGCAGAAATACGGCAAAAAAATTTCATGGGCCGATCTGATGATTCTGGCCGGCAACGTAGCGCTGGAATCTATGGGCTTCACCACATTTGGTTTTGCCGGTGGCCGCGAAGACGTGTGGGAACCTGAGCAAGAAGTATATTGGGGCTCAGAAAAAGAGTGGTTGGGCGATCAGCGTTACTCGGGCAAACGCGATCTGGAAAACCCGTTAGCTGCTGTGCAGATGGGTCTTATTTATGTAAACCCGGAAGGCCCTAACGGAAATCCCGATCCGCTTGCAGCCGCTCATGACATTCGCGAAACGTTCAAGCGCATGTCTATGAACGATGAAGAAACCGTTGCCTTAATTGCCGGAGGCCACACCTTTGGAAAAACACACGGTGCCTCGGCCGCCTCCCATGTAGGAGCCGAGCCGGAAGCAGCAGCCATAGAAGAGCAAGGGCTTGGCTGGAAGAGCAGCTATGCTTCCGGCAAAGGCGGAGATACCATCAGCAGCGGACTGGAAGTTACCTGGACTTCTACCCCTACCCGGTGGAGCAATAATTTTTTCTGGAATCTTTTTGGGTATGATTGGGAATTAACCAAGAGCCCTGCCGGGGCCCATCAGTGGAGACCTAAAAATGGAGCCGGGGCAAACTCCGTTCCGGATGCCCACGATAAATCGAAACGGCAAGAACCGCGCATGCTCACTACTGACATTGCCTTGAGGCTCGACCCTGCGTACGAAAAAATCTCCAGACGTTTCTACGAAAACCCCGATGAATTTGCCGAAGCCTTCGCCAAAGCTTGGTTTAAACTCACTCACCGCGATATGGGGCCGGCTACCCGCTACCTTGGTTCGGAAGCACCCAAAGTAGAACTGATTTGGCAAGACCCTGTTCCGGCAACCACACATCGGTTAGTTGACGAAAAAGAGATTGCCTCATTAAAAAATAAAATCTTGTCGTCTGGTCTTTCTATTTCTCAATTGGTTTTTACTGCCTGGGCATCGGCCTCTACTTTTCGTGGATCCGACAAACGAGGCGGAGCCAATGGCGCCCGCATCCGCCTGGCTCCGCAAAAAGATTGGGCAGCTAACAATCCGGCTCAGCTGGCTTCCGTAATAAAAACGCTGGAAGGAATTCAAAAAGAATTTAACGTAACTGCCTCCGGAAAACATATTTCATTAGCCGACCTAATTGTTTTGGCGGGATCAGCCGCTATTGAAAAGGCCGCTAAAGAGGCAGGCTTTACCCTAACCGTGCCCTTTACAGCCGGGCGTGGTGATGCTTCTCAAGAACAGACAGACATTGAATCGTTTGCCGTGCTTGAGCCCCTTGCTGATGGATTTAGAAACTACCTAAACAATAAGCTTACTGTACTGGCCGAAGCCATGTTGGTTGATAAAGCCCAGTTGCTTACTCTTACCGCCCCGGAACTAACGGTGCTGGTGGGTGGCTTGCGCGTGCTCAACACCAACTTCAATCATAGCAAGCATGGCGTTTTTACACACCGGCCTGAGGTACTCACCAACGATTTTTTTATCAACCTGCTCGATATGGGCACCACTTGGAAACCGGTTTCAAGCGATCCTAATCAATTTGAAGGATATGATCGCAAGACAGGAAAAATTAAGTGGACGGCCACACGGGTAGATTTAATTTTTGGCTCTAACTCAGAGCTGCGGGCGCTGGCCGAAGTTTATGCCAGCGAAGATGCCAAAGAGAAATTTATAACCGACTTCGTGGCCGCCTGGACTAAAGTGATGAACCTGGATCGTTTTGATTTACCCTAGCTATTTGTTCTGTATAAAAAAAGGAGAAGAGGCTGTCTCAAAAGAGGCAGCCTCTTTTGCTTTCTACCACCTCAATATCACGCCCCTGTGCTGGCGCAAGCGTCTCGCTTGTGCCTTAAACAATATGACTCAGTTCGATCAATCCTTTCTTTCCATAAAAATCCCTCGCACGGCTGTACCCATAATCTTCTTCCCGTTCCACAAACAAACCCAGCTTCCACCGGATTATCGTGCTTCGTCCAGTCCAGCGAAGCGGCCGAGCTGCCGTCATGGCCGGGGAAACTTATAAAATACATTTCGCCTGAATCTCCAAACTTATATTTTCTACTCACGCTAAAAATTAAATCCAAAAACTTTCAATCACAACATACTTGTCACTTAAACCAAGTGAGCACAAAAACGTGTTGGTGAAGAACACCAACACGGGCAGTGGGGGGGCTCATGAAAAATAACAGAATGTATTTTTTCATTTCCAAAAATTCAATATCTGGTTCATTTACACTTCGGTATCTCCTCCCATCCATCTGCGGGTGGCTCGCCTATGCAATCAGAGACTGGATTGTCCCAAAATATCTCATTCACATCTGGATCACTTGGTAGAAACTTTACAAAATATTTCCCATCTCTTTCTTCGGGGTTGTATTTCTGAACTGGATTATCGTTCTTAAATTCTTTTCCGTTTACATAAAACTTAAAATCTATAAATTTGCCGTGGCGGCCAAGCGTAATACCAACCGTATATTTCCCATGCGCACTAAGTTTGTTCCTTCTTATTCCTATGGAGATAAACATATAAAGAAGAAACACGGCCAATAATACCGCTCCGAAAACTTTCAATGCCTTCATGTGATCAACGGTTGCCGCTGCTTAAAGTATAGTTGAAGAGTTCACCATATAATATAATTGAACAGTGCCATCAACTGCTATACCTCCAACTGAATTGGGGCCAATCGAACCACTCAAATATGTAGAACCTGCATAGTTTGCTCCACCAAATACAGAACACCAACACGGGCAGGGTTTCGTCAGCAGACATAGATTCAAATTTTAATAATTTCATAATTCCATTTCTTCTTAAAAGCTCATTTTGTTTAAGGTCATCGTGGGGCGGTTGTGATAAAGATTTTCCAATAAGACTTGTTAGAAATAAAGTCAGTATATAATATTTCATTCCTTTTTGTTTCAAAATTGTTGCTAACGAAGTCATCAAGGTCATCAAACCTGTTAACGCTTCCAAAATAAAATTATAGGATATTTTCTATCCGGACAATGATATGGCAACCGTTAGTTAATAAAGGGCCTGTGCCAGAACTGAAACTTTATTTCATTACCGTTCGGTAACATTTGTCCGTCCATTGTGATATTTATTTTATTATATTACCGTTCGGTAACGTCAATGATATGAGGTACACACCTGAAAAGCTCGGAAAGTTTATCCGTGAAACCCGGAAAAACCTTGACATAACACAAAGGGAACTTGCCATGAGTTCAGGGACTGGCATACGCTTTATAACAGATCTTGAAAAAGGCAAACCGACCTGCCATATAGGGAAGGTGCTCACCGTGATGAACATGCTCGGCATAGACACGACCCTCACAGTACCCAAAAACAATTGAAAATGAAATCGCTCGATGTTTACCTGCACAATGACCCCACAGGACATCTCACGCAGGACGGACACGGACAGATTTTTTTCAAATACGCAGAGCCTTGGCTGTCCAATATCCATGCCGTACCGCTCTCGGCAAGTTTACCGCTTAGAGAACAGGCTTACCCTTACAAAGAATGCAACGGTTTTTTTGAAGGTGTCCTGCCCGAGCAGTACAACCGTGGGCTCATTGCCAAAATACTGGGGATAAGCCCGCACAACGATTTTTCATTGTTGGAAAAAATAGGCGGGGAATGTGCAGGCGCGGTTACTTTTATCCCAACAGGAGAAAAACTACGGTCACACAGCCACCAGTACCGTTTGCTCACCGATGGGGAACTTGTAAAGATTATCGAAGAACTTCCGCAAAGGCCATTGTTGGCAGGGATGGAAGAGGTACGCCTTTCGCTTGCGGGGGCACAGGATAAAATCGCAGTGAAAATCGAAAACAACAACATCTATCTCCCGTTGGGCAACTCACCGAGCACGCACATACTAAAGCCCGACCATCCCAGATACAAAGGGCTGATTTACAACGAAGACTTTTGCATGAAGCTTGCCAAAGGCATAGGGCTGCCCACGGCAAAAACGGAAACAAAAGATGCACAGGGGCACAGCTACCTACTGATAGAACGTTACGATAGGATAAACAACAACGGTGTCCTCGAAAGAATCCACCAAGAGGATTTCTGCCAGGCACTGAACATACCTTCCATGTACAAATACCAAAACGAAGGCGGCCCTTCGATAAAGCAATGCTTCGCACTAATAAAAGAAATTTCGTCTGCCCCAGCAGTCGACTTCCAGCAACTGTTGAAAACAGTCATCTATAATTTTGTCATCGGGAACAACGATGCGCATGGCAAAAATTTTTCCTTTCTCCGCCACAAAAACAGAATAACGCTCACACCAGCCTATGACATCGTAAGCACAAGTTATTATCCGGGGCTTTCAAAAAAAATGGCGATGAAAATAGGCGGTGAATATGATTCGGCCCGTGTCCGCATGCACCATTTCGAAAAAATGGCCGGGGAAATCGGTATGGGGAAATCTTTTGTGCATAAATTTATTTCCGGTACGGTAAATGACGTATTGAAGAAAATCAATGGCGTAGAAAAAAGAAGCCCTGCCGCAGAAGAGGTTTCCAAACACATTGAAGAGAATGCAAAAAGGATAATGTCCGCTTACAAACTGGACAAGTGAACCTCTTATCAAACATAAAAATATAATTGTCAGTACCCACATAAAACAGCAGCATTATGATAACAGGCAAAACAGAGGATATAAAGGAACACAAAGAGTTGGCACTGGCACACACTGAACGTGTGAACAAGCTTTTGAAAAAAGTCAATACGATTGACATTTCAAACGTGACGCTCTCTGGTACTGCCGACCCGGACAGCAGAGAGAAACAAACACAGAAACACTAAACCGGTTCACAGTTGCCATTCTTAACGATCATAGCAGACGCGAACGGTGCGGGTGCGGGCAAGCTGAAGGCCGCCAGCAGCGATGGCACGAAACCGATAAAGCTCGAGGCCGTGCGCAGCCCGCAAAAGAAGCACAAGCGTGATGCTTGCGCTAGTTAGGGTTCCTTTTAAAAGATAAAACAGACAGCCACTTCCGTAACTGTCTGTTTTTCAGCTCTCCCTCTTGGACTTGAACCAAGGACCCTCTGATTAACAGTCAGATGCTCTAACCAGCTGAGCTAAGGGAGAATTTGGGAGTGCAATATTAGCAGATTGCTAAATAATAGCCAACCGAGGCGAAAAAAATTCTTTTAAACCTTAGCTAAAGCCTGTTCTAAATCTGCCAGCAGGTCTTCGGCATCTTCTACGCCCACACTAAGCCTGATCAATGAATCGCTCAGGCCATTTTTTATGCGTTCCTCGCGGGGTATGCTGGCGTGTGTCATCGAGGCCGGATGGTTAATCAGTGATTCTACTCCGCCCAGCGATTCGGCCAGTGAAAACAATGCTACATTTTCCATCAATATTTTGGCCACGTCCACACTATCGTTTTTTAATGTAAACGATAACATGCCACCAAAGTCGCGCATTTGTTTTTTGGCAATGGCATGGTTGGGGTGGTCGGCAAAACCCGGCCAATAAACCTTACCTACCTTGGGGTGGGTTCGTAAAAACTCAGCTACTTTTTTTCCGTTGGCACAATGGCGCTCCATGCGCAAATGCAATGTCTTTATGCCCCGCAATACTAAAAAAGAATCTTGCGGTCCCGGCACGGCTCCGCAGGAGTTGGCAATAAACGCCAGCTCCTGGTGTAATTTTTCATCGTTTGTTACCAATGCACCCATAATTACATCGCTGTGTCCGCCCAAGTATTTGGTTACCGAATGCATCACTATATCTGCTCCCAGATCGAGCGGGTTTTGCAAATAGGGCGAAGCAAACGTATTATCTACTGCCACTTTGCATCGATGGGCTTTCGCCAGTTTTACACACGCGGTTATATCAATGATGCGCATGAGCGGATTAGAAGGTGTTTCAATCCAAAATAATTTTGTTTTTGAATTGATGTATTTTTCTGCGTTGCCCGCTTCGGTTAAGTCAATAAAATGAAATTTGATGCCCATCCGTTCATACACTTTGGTAAAAAGCCGGTACGAGCCTCCATATAAATCATTGCTGGTAATTACCTCATCGCCCGGGTTCAGCAAGCGCAGCACAGCATCGGTGGCACCCATGCCGGATGAAAAGCAAAGTCCGAATTTTCCGTTCTCTAAGGCGGCAATACTCTTTTGTAGTTGATTGCGTGTAGGGTTAGCGCCTCGCGCATAGGCATAGCCTTTGTGTTGGGCAGGCGATGCTTGCACATAGGTAGAGGTTTGGAAGATGGGCGTCATAATAGCGCCTGTGGAAGGGTCGGGTTCTACTCCGGCATGGATGGCTTTTGTTCCGAATTGCATAATGGAATGATTGAATTTTTATTATTTTAACATCTGAATTCAGCCTGTAAACTTGCATTTTTTTTCCCGATATTCTTTCATTTGGCGTTTCCCCACGGAGCAGGAAAAAGCGTACGATGAATTTGTGTTTCCGGCCAATTTGCTATCGCTGCGGTTAGTTACATTCATTACGTTGTTCGGAATGAGCACCTTTCTGATGATTGATTTTTTTCGCGATGTGGACTTCAGCATTGTTCTGCTCTCGCGCATGGTGGTGCTGAGCTACGCTTCCGCGCTCATGTTTTTCATTCTCAAGCGCAAGCCCAGTCCCCGGTTTGTTACCTGGGGGATTGTTTCCATTGCTTTCATTAATTTTGGTGCGGCTATGATTACGGCCACGTTTGCCCGGATGCCGGGGTATTATATTACCAACCTTTTATTTCTCATTTGGATCTTAGTGGCCGCTGTTAGCGGGCTTAACCTGCGACAGGTGTTGTTATTAAACTTAGCGCTATTCATCATCTTTGTTATCTTTTCTCAAACGGCTCATCACGATCCCTTTTACTCCACTCAGTACCCGCACCTGGTTGTGTCTTTTATATATTTTGTAATTGTAGCTACGGTGCTGGAGTACCGCAGGCGAAAAAATTTTTTACAATTCAGCGAACTGACGGAGCAAAAAAAATTAGTTGAGAATTTAAACCAGCAAAAGAATAAGATTATCACCATCCTCTCGCACGATATTGCCGATCCGTTAAACTCGCTCACCAGCCTGGTTCACTTGCAGGAAAAAGGAAAACTGGTGGATTTGGATCGGGAAAACTTTCTAACCCAAATCGGGGGTGAGCTGAAAAACGTTACCGGGTTGCTGTATGGATTGGTGCGGTGGTCGCGGTCGCAAATGGATGGGTTTGTGTCCGAAAAGAAAACGGTTAGGCTCGTTCCCTTTCTGGAAAATATAGTCCATCCTTTCAAAGCCACGGCATCCGAAAAAAAACTTGGGTTTAACCTACCGATAGATGCCGAATCAACATTTTATGCCGATGAGGAGATGATCCGCATAGCGGTTCGCAATGTTATTTCTAATGCGGTGAAGTTTGCTACTCCGGGCACGGTTATTACCATTGAGAGTATGGGCGAACCGGATAAAATTATTATTTGTATTGCCAATCGTGGGGTGCCTATGCCGCCCGAGCTTCAGCGAAAACTGTTTACCCACCAACTACCTCCGGCCGAGGGTACCCACCATGAGCAAGGGGCGGGGTTGGGCTTGGTGATGGCCTCTTTTTTTATCCGGTTTAATGGTGGAAATATTTTTCTAGACCCTACTGATATGCACGGGCTTACTCAATTCAGAATTGAGTTACCCACGGCCTATACCGAAACACAAGACGTTCAGATCGAGCGGTTAATCTCAAATTTTTCTAAGTAGTCGGCTACCCGTCTTACAAAACTTCCGCCCAGTGCACCATCTACCACGCGGTGGTCGTACGAGTGCGACAAAAACATTTTATGACGGATGGCAATGGAGTCGCCATAAGGTGTTTCTATAACAGCCGGTTTTTTCTGCACCGCTCCGAGCGCCAGAATGGCTACTTGCGGCTGCATAATAATAGGCGTCCCCATTACATTGCCAAACGAACCCACATTTGAAATGGTGAACGTGCCTCCGGCCAGTTCATCGGGTTTAAGTTTATTTTCGCGGGCGCGTTTGGCCAGATCATTTACCGCTTTAGCCAGTCCGGCAATGCTGTATTGATTGGCATTGCGAATAACGGGTACAATTAAATTTCCGCTGGGCAAGGCCACGGCCATACCAATATTAATATCGCGTTTCTTAATAATCTTGTCGCCATCTACCTGCACATTAATCATCGGAAAATCTTTCATGGCTAATACCACGGCCTCTATAAAAATGGGCGTAAACGTAAGCACCTCCCCCGTTTGCTTCTGAAATTCATTCTTCACTTTGTTTCTCCAATACACCACGCTGGTAACATCCGCTTCCACAAACGAAGTAACATGTGGTGAAATGCGTTTGCTGTCCACCATACGTTCGGCAATCATCTTGCGCATGCGGTCCATTTGGATAATTTCATCGCCCGCGCTTACCGAAGCAGGCACCAAGGGCGCTGAAACGGGAGCAACCGTTAGGCTCTTTCCCAGTTTACGGTTTTGCACATATCCTAAAATATCTTTTTTGGTTACCCGCCCTTCGGCTCCCGTGCCGGCAATAGTTTCCAGTTCAGCCACGGCAATGCCTTCTTCTTTCGCAATATTTTTTACCAACGGAGAATAAAAACGCGTTGACGATTTATAATCGTAGGCAGCGTGCCCGTTAGATATCGTTACCGGAAGCGAGGGCTCGGCTATTGAGGCCGATTGGGTTTCTGTTAAAACAGGTTCGGGAGTAGGTTCTTCTTTTCCGGCTGCTTCGGTAGCAATCAGGGCAATGGCTTTCCCCACTTTTACCACCTCTCCTTCCTTTGCCAGAATTTCTTTCAGCACACCGGCATAGGTAGAAGGCACTTCAGTATCTACTTTGTCGGTCGCTACTTCGAGCACACTTTCATCTTGCTCAATTTTATCGCCCGGCTTTTTGAGCCACTTCAAAATAGTGGCCTCCATTATGCTTTCGCCCATCTTGGGCATAATTAATTCTGCCTGTGCCATGATCGGAAATTTTAGAAACGTAAAGGTAGATTATTTTCAATGCGATTGCCAACATTCGGTTGAAGGCAAAAGGTAGTTTTGGATTTTTGTATATCTGCCAAACAAAAAATCTATTTTTGGTAGATGTACCTGCTGTTTGCTTTTACCTGCCCTGATTGCCGGCATAATCCTGTTGACATTGACTGATCTTACTCCGAGTTTATTGTTTCCGCTAACCTGGTTGATAATCTACAAATCAAAACAGAATAATGTCTGGCGGTAATTTGAAATATTGAGCTGCATCTCTATTTATTCTAATTTACTTCGGCAAACTCGTCCGTATCAAATTCAGTACGGCAATGGAAGCAGCTTTTATATTCAATAATCGCCCGGTAGTAAGTTGCCATTTTTTCGTCATCGTATAGTGCTTATCTGAATAGGCACTTAAACTTAATTATATGCGTTACGTTGATTATTACGCACATTTTTAGTACATATTTGCAATTAAAATGAAAATATGTACTATTTTTGGTTATGTTTGAAAGGGAATCAGGTAAACAAATCAAAAAATTGAGCCGCTATTACCCGGTGCTTTTCCTGAGCGGTCCCCGGCAGTCAGGCAAAACCACACTGGCCAAACAACTGTTTAAAAACTTACCCTACGTGCTGCTCGAGCTGCCCGACCAACGCAGGCTTGCACAAGCCGATCCACATTCATTTCTTCAGAAATTCCCGAAAGGGGCAGTACTGGATGAAGTCCAGAATGCACCTGAACTTTTCTCTTACCTACAAGGAGTTGTGGACGAAAATCCGAAAAAAAAATTTGTACTCACGGGCTCGCAAAATTTTTTGTTGAATGAAAAGATTACACAGTCGCTGGCTGGGCGAGCCGGAGTGTCTGTACTGCTCCCGCTTACGCTGCACGAACTTAACCCATCGCCAAAGGCTACGTTTTCAGAATTGATTGTGAGAGGTTTTTACCCCGGGCTACATGCAAAGAAAATGCCTCCCGCCTTGTTTTACCCAAGCTATCTGCAAACCTACATCGAACGCGATGTGCGCAGTTTGCAGAATGTAGGGAACCTCAATCAATTCAATCTCTTTTTGAGATTATGTGCCGGGCGGACTGGGCAAATTCTGAATGTAAGCAACTTGGCCAGTGAAACGGGAATTTCCGTAAACACGGCCAACGCTTGGCTGTCCGTGTTGGAAGCGAGCTATGTCATTTTCCGCCTGCCACCCTTTCACAAAAACTATAAGAAGCGTTTGGTTAAAGCCCCGAAGCTTTATTTCATCGACACAGGCCTGGCCTGCTACCTGTTGGGAATAAAAAATGCGAGAGAGTTTACTTCTCATTTTGCCTATGGTGCGTTGTTTGAAAATTTTGTGATCTTAGAGATGCTCAAGAAAAGGCTAAACGAAGGGATTCGAGACGGGCTCTATTACTGGCGCGACAACAAAGGAATTGAAATCGATCTGATCATTGAAGACGGAAAAAAAATTGCAGCCTATGAAATCAAAGCCGGGCAAACATCAAATACCGAATACTTCAAAAACCTGAAGTATTGGTCGCAACTATCCGATCAGCACCGCGATAATACTGTAATTTACGGTGGGGATTTTGAACATCGGCTTCCTTACGGAAGGCTGGAAAGTTGGAAGCGGTTGCTGCAATAACTTTACTTCGGCAAACTCGTCCGTATCAAATTCAGTACGGCAATGGAGGCAGCTTTTATATTCAGTAATCGCTCGGTAGTAAGCTGCAATTTTTTTGTTACCGTATGATGCTTGTCGGAGTAGGCGATCCAAACCAAGCCTACGGGTTTTTCGGGGGTGGCTCCGCCCGGGCCGGCAATGCCGCTAGTGGCAACCCCAATATCAGTATTGAACTTTGCCCGCACAATGTTGGCCATCTCTATAATAGTAGGCTCGCTTACTGCTCCATGTTTTTCAAGCACTTCGGGCTTCACACCCAATTGCCGCATTTTTATTTGGTAATCATACGGGATCATGCTTCCTAAAAAATAATGCGAACTGCCCGGCACACTCGTAATCAGATGAGAGAGATAGCCGCCTGTACAGCTTTCGGCAATAGAAAGGGTTAATTCTTTTTCGCTGAGCAGTTTTCCAATAGCCACCTCCAGCGGCTCATGGCCATAACCATAGATATATTCGCCCACCAAGGGTATAACCTTCTGCGAAAATTTTTCGATTTCATTTTTTAAAACCAACTCATTTTCGCCTATACCTGTAAGGCGGAGCTTTACTTCGCCTATGCTGGGCAGGTAAGCCAGCTTGATATGTGTCGGCAATGATTTTTCCCACTGCGCAATTTTATCGGCCAGCATTGATTCGCCTATTCCTACCGTGCGAATAACCTGGTGAACAATAACAGGAAGTTTAAATTTTTCTTTTAGCCGGGGCAGTACCTGCTCGGTCATCATCTTCTTCATTTCATGCGGTACCCCGGGCATCGACATAAATACTTTTCCATTTTTTTCAAACCACATACCGGGAGCCGTGCCAATGGGGTTACTAATTTTAGTGCAACAAACGGGCAGTACGGCTTGTTGTTTGTTCGTTTCGGTTAGTTCGCGGCCACGGCTTTTAAAGAAAGCCGTAACTTCTTCCAGTGCCTCCGGGTGCAGGCGCATCTCACAATTAAAATGCTTTGCCAACAACGGCTTGGTAAGATCATCGCTGGTAGGGCCCAGACCACCGGTTATCAAAATAATATCGGCTCTGTTTTCAGCTTCGGCAAAAGCGGTAAGCATATCCTGCTCTACATCACCCACGGTTGTTTTGCGTACTACTTTAATTCCCAGTTTGGCGAGTTCTACACTCATCCAATGGGAGTTGGTATCCACAATTTGTCCGTATAAAATTTCATCGCCTATGCTGAGAAGTTCGGCTAAAACAGGTTTCATCTGATTTTTTTTTAATCGCGCAAAGATGAGAAAGTTTTATGGATTGCCTTTCCTCTCATTAACTGTTGATTGATAAGAAAAGGCTAATATAAATTAATGTAGCCCCCGTTTTTGTCAAACGAATTCCTTGAATGATTTGTAAAAATAGTTTTGGGTTCGTGTGTATTGAAAAGTAGGCTTATTATTTCGGAGCCAGTTCGCCATACCAATATGCCGCTGTTACGCCTCCATCCATAAGGAAATCACTTCCGGTAATAAATGCTCCATCCTCTGTCATTAATAACGCTCCTACGTTTCCTACTTCATCCGGTGTTCCGGCCCGCCCTACCGCACATTGGTTTATCATCTGCCGGTAACCTTCCCCACGAGGTCCGCTCAGTTCATCTTTTGCCAACGGGGTAATAATGATGCCCGGGCTGATGGCATTTATTCTTGCCCCTCGTTTTCCCCAATGAACGGCTTCGGCCATTACGCGAAGCGAATTGCCACGTTTTGAAAGTTGATACGCATGAAGCGAATCTTTTACATGTTGAGGTTGTAAAAAATCGAGCATCAGTAACGCTTCCGTTGATGTTGTGGCCAATGCTTTGTTTTGCTCTACCGGTAAGGGTGGTAACCGATGACCTGATTGAGAAGCGATTACCACACCGGAGCCGCCTGATGCCATGACGTTTCCAAATAATTCAAGAACAAGAGCCGTTCCGTATAAATCAACTTTCAGTATCATTTCTGGCGATGCCTGCGTGGGCGAGACTCCAGCCGCATGAATAAGTCCGTGTACCTTGCCCAAGGTTGTTGCCTTGTTAACCAGAGCAGCAACCGATGGCCGCGAAGAAACATCTACTTCCGATGTGCTCACCTCAAATCCGGCTTCACTAAGAACACGGGCAGCTGCCGCTGCGTTTTCCTGGCGAAGGTCGGCCAGAAGAATATGCTTGCCGACTCCCACCCGCCTGGCGATGGCTTGCCCTATTGAACCGGCACCAATAACAACAATTATTTTTACTGTTTTATCTTTCATACACTCGGCCGCTTAGTTTTTAACATTGCTTGAAAAAGATTGTCTTAATCGGTTTGGGTATTACTGAAGGCGGGGTTTTTAGCACAAAAGTTCAATAGAATTACTGCTGTTGAACCTTATTCAAATATCCAATCGAAGTCTTTTCGCTCCGCTTTTGGCAACACTGTGTTAGCGGCTATTTTTTTATTTTCGTCTGTTGTTAATTTCCTTCTCAAGGTCATTAAAGTTTGTCAACTCTCTTGGAATCAGAACAATATTTTTACCATTAAAGATATTTAAGTTGGCCCCCTTAACCCACAAGTCACCATTCTTATTTTCAATAGACTTTATGTTGTTGAAATCAACTTTTGCATAATACTCACTAGAAATATTTTTTGCTTTGTCGTATGTTATTTTGTGTAAGAAGTTAAGTCGTGGCTCGTTGTCTAAGTCAATAACTCTTATTATTGAATTATCGTCCACTATAATTTGAAGATTTTCTGCCGTCAGTCGTGTCAATTTTTTATTGTTAAGGTATACAAGTCCAAGCATTAAGGCTGCAAGCAATATTGAAAAAAGCGGAATGAAAATAAATTCTGCTGGTGTGTCCCACATTATTAAAAACATAAGAAACGGCAATGACGCTATGGCTATAGTTATTGCTTTAAATAGTCTGTTGTCATTTCGTTTTGTGTATTCAGAAATTTTTGAACTGTCAATTTTGTAAATTTTCATTTTTGTCAATTTTGTTTGTTTATAGTATTCAGTCGTTGCGTTTGCTGGTCGTTCTAAAATTGCCGTCAACTTCTTTACTCATACGTCAGCCCAAATCCAAACTTAAACAGTGGATCTTTAGAATCATAAGGTACATCTTCATATTGATTGCGCACCGCCTCCATGCTCGAGGGCATCTCGATGGGCAATTTTCCTTCGGGTTTGTGTTTTCCAAAAATGATATCGAGAAGGGCCTCATCGGTGCAACCGAAATCGGCCAGAAGCCCGGCACTGGCAGCTGCTATTTCAGGAATGACCGCGGGCCGATCTAAATAGATATCGACAATGGTGGGAACTTGGTTGAGCAGGTTAAGAATTTTTTGTTTGGCTTCTCCTTTAAAGTCTAAATCACCATGATGAAAAAGTTTTTCAATAAATCCTTTGCGGGGCTGAAACGGAGTAGCGATTCGCACAATGGCAAAGTCTGCCTCTTCGGGTTGGCCTACTACGGTTGCATACTTCGCGGCTATTGTTTTATCTATGCCTTCCGTATAAATTTTTATGCCTGTATTCAATGGCAATATTTTTTCCGGCTTACCATTTTTTAATAATACCACCGACCTTCGCTGGGCTTCCATTCCTTTCTGCCTGAAATCTTCGCAGCCTACGGTCTGTTTTGCTTTTAATCCATCTACATACGGGTTATCGAACAAGCCTACTTTAAATTTATCGCGCAGAATCCTTCGTACTGAAATATTGATCCGATCTTCGGTTATCTTTCCTTCTTTCACCAGTTTTATCAGCATTTCAGGAATGCTCTCTCCGCCAAACTGATCTACCCCCGCATTAATTATCTTCAACATCCTGTCTTCGGGCGAAAGGTTCATCGCCCCATGCGCCCGGGCCGGATAATCAATAAAAAAATTTTTTACATCCGAAACAATACCCCAGTCGGTACACACTACGCCATCAAAATGGTATTTCTCTCGCAGCAAGCCTGTAATCATTTCTTTATTGAAACTAAAGCCCACATTTTCTGAAGTCTGATCCAGGGGCACACCATAATAAGGCATGATCTGGGCGGTGCCGGCTTTGAAAGCCGCCTCGAACGGAATCAGGTGATAGTTAAAGTTTTTTCCGGGATACACCTGTCCTTTCTGAAATTGAAAATGCGGGTCGAGCCCTTCTTTCTGAGGGCCGCCTCCCGAAAAATGTTTAGTCATGCAGAGCACGCTGGCGGGCGAGAGGCTGTCGCCCTGAAACCCTTTGATATATGCATATACTAATTTGGAAGTTAGTCTGGCATCTTCCCCAAACGTGCCATTGATGCGCGACCAGCGCGGCTCGGTGGCCAGGTCGGCCATGGGGTGAAGTGCCAGCGTAATGCCAACGGCCCGGTATTCTTGGCGGGCACAGTTGGCAAATTCTTTCATCAACACAGAGTCGCCAATGGCGGCAAAACCCAGCGGCTCGGGCCATAATGAAAAATCGCCTGCCAGCAAACTGGCAAATTCGTTTTTGGTAAAATGATTGCGGGGATCGGTGCCGATCGTAAGGGGAATGCCGAGGCGTGTGCGTTCGGCCATCTTCTGCACCTGATTATACCAAGCAGCTAACTGCTCGGTATGGGGCGTTTGCAACAAATTGAAATGATTAATTTTCTTCACCACGATTCCCTCGCTATTGGGCGGCAGCATAAACGAAAACAGGTTACCAAATTCAGGAGCCTCTGCCAATTCACCTTTACTGCTGGTATTGATCATGCTGAAAAACATGGTGCCGGCTTTTTCTTCCAAGGTCATTAAGGCTAACAGGTTTGTAACGCGGTCATCTACCTTAGCGCGTGTATCTTCATACACATCCAGTTTTCCATTTTTATTTAAATCGCGAAATAATTTTCCGTTTATACTTATGGTCAGGGCTTCCGGCCCCAGTTGGCTCAGGTTTTGTGTGGACGCTTTTTTGGCCGAATAAAATATCCATCCGAGGCCACCTACCCCCAGCACCACCAAGGTCAACACGATCAACCCTAAAATTTTGAATACTTTTTTTATCATCGGAATTTTATTTCAATAGTTCTTTCAGGTAAGCGATGCTTGTGGCTAAGCTGGCAAAAGCATCTTTGGGTTGATCATGTTCTACTAAAGGATACTCTAACCCGGCCAGATCGGCATAATCAAAAATCCGTTTAAAATTAATGATCCCTTGGCCCACCGGCAGTATCGTTTTAAATTCGGCATCAATATCTTTTACATGCCAGGTGGGAAAGCGCCCCGGATATAATTTAAAAAGCGAAACCGGATCCATTCCGGCTTTGGTAGCCCAGGCTATATCTAATTCAAATTTTATTTCCGGATGAAGTTGTGTCAGCAGTGTGGTGTAGGGCACTTTCCCGTCTATGTTTTTAAATTCAAAGTCATGATTATGATATAGCAAACTGATCCCGGCTTTTTTACAAAGCTCGTGTGTTTGGTTCAGCACCTCCACAGAACTTTTCATTTCTTCGTGCGTGGCCAACGGAGTGCTCGCACAAACGAGATATTTTATTCCACTGCCCGCCAGGCTGTCTACGATTTCCTGCCGGTTTTCTTTTAGATTTTTCATAGGCGGAAAGGTAATCGGCTTTCCATCGGAGCCGGTGGGCATTTTGGCTCCGGGCGGAAGTTTAAACGGAGCGCCCAGCGCATGGTGAGCACGCCAGTTCATTCCAAAATTTTTGGCTTTGGCCGCAAATTCTTTTGCCGACAAGCCATAAAAACCACCCTTCATGCTAAAGGCAGACTCTAACTCGGTATAGCCCAGATCCGCTAATTTTTTTAGTGTGCCCTCCAGATCATTGTCAATAATGCCCATTAATGTATAAAGTTGTAAGCCTATGGGGCGCACCACAACGGGTGATGAGAATGAGAGGTGAGGCAACAGCGTGCCAGCCAATGCGGCAACGCTGGTGCGTTTAACAAAAGTTCTTCGGTTGATCATATGGGTAATGGTTTGATGTTCTGCTAACAAGATACCTTTTCTATAAAAAATACACAATGGTTTTTTTATTCCAAATCATGCCAATAGAAAATCGATTGGCAGGATTGACGAATGAAAATCAACAACCCATGAAGATAAAATACTCCATGGTGATTTTCATTGTCTGGGTTAAACCTTGATAAGATTGACGTTTCCGTCAACCTTCGTCAACCCTTTGGGCAGATGATGCATCCCTCGTGCATCACCTGGGTTTATATACCAAGCAAAATAATAGGCTCCTCAATAAGTGTGTCAACTTTTTAATATAAACGGAATATTTTTTTGAATCTTTACATGGGTGGTATCCGTTCCTTAGCAAAACGTTTCTTAACTTTCCTTTCCTCTATCAAAAAAAATTAATATGAAAAAAAATATACTTCTCCTCCTGGTGTTGGGGTCTATTACGGCTTCGGCCATTGATCCGAAAGATACCCGCCTATTGGGGCAAGCAGCCATTAGTGCCCATCACATTGCTTTTGTTTATGCCGAAGATCTTTGGATTGCCCAAGCCGATGGCACGCAACCCCGAAGACTTACCGTGGATGAAGGAGTGGAATCTAATCCGTTTTTTTCTCCGGATGAAAAATGGATTGCCTTCAGCGCGCAGTATGACGGCAACACCGATGTATTTATTGTACCGGTAGAAGGCGGAGTACCCACGCGCCTTACCTATCACCCGGGGCAAGACATCGTTCGCGGGTTTACACCCGATGGAAAAAATATTCTGTTTGCTTCGCAGCGTGCCGTATTCACCAACCGGTATCAACAACTATTTACAGTACCTGTTACCGGTGGTTATCCTACACAAGTAGAGATTCCAAACGGATCGTATGCCTCTTATTCGCCCGATGCTACACGTATGGCTTACACGCCACTACAAGATGCCTTTCGGGAGTGGAAGCACTACCGTGGCGGAACTATTTCTACCCTTTGGATTTTTTCTTTTAGCGATCAATCCGTGGTAAAAATTCCTCAGCCGCAAGGTGGCTGTAACGATACCGGCCCACAATGGGTGGGTGATAAAATCTATTTCCGCAGCGACCGCAAGGGTGAATTCAATTTGTTTTCCTTCGATGTCAATTCAAAAGAAGTAAAACAACTCACCGACTTCAAAGATTTTCCTGTCATCAACATGACGGCAGGCGCGAACCAACTGATCTTTGATCAATCGGGTTATCTGCACGTTTATGATCTGGCTTCTTCGTCCGAGAAAAAAATGACAGTTGGTATTGCAACCGATTTGCAAGAATTGCGACCACGATATGTAAAAGGAGAAAACTATATCCGGTATGGCGATGTTTCTCCTTCCGGATCGCGGGCGGTATTTGATTTTCGTGGTGAGATTGTAACCGTGCCGGCCGAAAAAGGCGACCCACGCAACCTTACCGAAACTCCCAGCGTGCACGAAAAATATCCGGCTTGGTCGCCCGATGGAAAATCAATCGCCTATTTCTCCGATGCCTCCGGGGAGTATGCCCTGCATATTCAACCTCAGGATGGGAAAGGCGATGTGCGCCAATTTAAATTGAACGGCACGGGCTTTTACGCTTACGCTAAGTGGTCGCCCGACAGCAAAAAGATTTGCTTTGTTGATAACGGCAGAAATCTTTACGTGTTAGATATAGCTTCTTCCTCTATCAAAAAAATTGATTCGGATGAATTGTATGTGCCCGGTGCTTTCCGCGAACAGTTTGGCGATTGGTCGTCCGATTCCAAATGGATTGCCTACACCAAAATTACCGATACCAATTTCCAAAGAGTGTATTTATATTCGGTAGAGCAGGGAAAATCTTTTTCAATTACCGATGGCTTGAGTGATGCCACCGAACCGGTATTCGATCCGAACGGAAAATTTCTGGCCTTCTTCGCCTCGACCGATGCCGGCCCGGTCGTCAACTGGTTCGATCAGTCCAATCAAGATATGCAAGCCACCCGTTCCATTTATCTGGTAACCCTGCAAAAAGAAACGATCTCGCCATTTGCGAAAGAGAATGACGAAGAAACCATTAAAGAAGAAAAAAAGGAAGACCTTAAAAAAGATGATAAGAGCAAAGACAAAAAAGAGGAAGTAAAGAAAGAGGAAGCGATGAAAATTGATTTCGGGGGGATGGAAAACCGAATGGTCGATGTTCCTCTAAAAGCCGGAAACTATAGAGGGTTGGGCATTACCAAAGATGGCGATCTGCTCTATCTTAATTATTCTGCTAACTCGGGAGCAAGCATTCTGCACAAATACAATTTAAAGAAACGCAAGGACAGCGAAGTAACTTCGATGGATTCTTATTCACTCGCGGTAAACAAAAAGAAAATGATTTATGTGGCCGACCAATCCTGGTATATCAGCAATGCAGGCGAAAAAGGAGAGGCTCCGCTGAACGTAAACGCTATGGAAGTGAAGATTGATCCGGTACCGGAATGGGCACAAACTTTTGATGAGGCCTGGCGCATCAACCGCGATTATTTTTACGACCCCGGCATGCACGGGGCAGACTGGCTGGCCATCAAAAAGAAATACGAACCGTTCCTCCCCCATCTTTCTTGCCGCAGTGATTTGAATTTAGTCATGCAATGGATGGGAAGCGAACTGGCCGTGGGGCATCATCGCCTGAGCGGTGCGGGAGAAAAACTAAACAACCCGCAAACCGTGAAGGGTGGATTGCTGGGCGCTGATTTTCAAATTGCCAACGGTCGCTACCAGCTCAAGAAAATATATGGCGGACTGAATTGGAACCCTTCCTTGCGTTCACCCCTTACCGAGCCGGGCGTAAATGCAAAAGTGGGCGACTACATTCTAGCCGTAAACGGAAAAGATGTAGCCGCTACCGACAATATCTATAAATATTTTGAAGCAACAGCCAGCAAAATTGTGGAGCTTACCCTTGGGGCGAATACAACGTATGCCGGTTCGCGGGTGGTAAAAGTAGTTCCCATTGAAAATGAAAGTGCCCTGCGCAACCGCGATTGGGTAGAGGGTAATCTTAAAAAAGTAACCGAAGCTACCAAGGGGCAGGTGGCGTATGTCTATGTGCCCAACACAGCCGAAGCAGGCCACACCTATTTTAAAAGATATTTTTTTCCGCAAGCAAATCGCAAAGCAATTATTGTGGACGAACGATTTAATGGAGGCGGCCAACTGGCCGACTATTATATAGACATTCTTCAACGTCCTTATCAGGCCCACTGGAACATGCGCTATGGCAAAGATTTAAAATCTCCGAGCGCTTCTATTCAAGGCCCTAAGGTGATGATCATTGATGAGACAGCCGGATCGGGTGGCGATATGCTGCCGTGGATGTTCCGAAAATTTAAAGTGGGAACGCTGGTGGGCAAAAGAACGTGGGGCGGTTTAGTGGGCGTTCTGGGTTACCCCGAATTTATAGATGGAGCTTCTATTACTGCCCCCAACGTAGGCATTTGGACGAAGGATGGTTTTGTGGTAGAGAACGAAGGCGTGGCACCCGATATTGAAGTGGAGCAAACCCCAGCCGAGGTGATTAAAGGAAATGATCCTCAGTTGCAAAAAGCAATCGAAGTGGCGTTAAAAGAATTGGAAAAAAATCCGCAGACAGAACCTCAGCGGCCACCCTACCCGGTGAGGGTGAAGAAGTAAATAAAAAAGCCCTGAGCTAAAAACTCAGAGCTTTTCTTAAACTGGTGAGAATTAACAATTATAGCCTAAGTCAATTGCATTTTTCTTTTTCAATCGAAAAAGAAATTGTGCCGATACTCTTGTCCTTGTTTTCTTTCAGCATGATAAAGGCATTTACCCCACAGCGCGAAAAATTTATCGTTCATCCACCAATCGTATGGAGCCCACTCCGTAGCAATACGTTTAAGGATTTCAATTGTAATTTCTTTTTCACGCATCCTTTCTTTTACAACGTTCTCCGATTTAAAATTAAAATTTCTGCTGGGGCGGTAAAATATTTGTGCTGAATCTTTTCCATCCACCACAATACAGTTAAACGAATTTCTTACCATGATTTTATTAAACATCACGAGTCTTGTTTTCCGAGTGCTTCAAAAAACTGATAAGCCACTTTTAAAATTCTTTCTTTATCACTGGTCTGCGCCATAACTTAAAAGCGTACAATTATCATTACCATCAGGAACAAGAATTTTTTCATAAACAATTCAGTTTTGGGAGTGTTCTAAAATACAAAAAACAGTTGTACATGCGTTAAAAGGTTTTTCTAAATTTGTCCAAAATAATTCGAATGAAGCATTTCATTTTCATCTTTTTCGTTCTTATCAGATTGAATGTGCAGGCTCAGCTAAGTACAACTGATATTACCAATGGTTTAAAAGAAGCCCTGAACAAAGGCATCAGTAAAGCGGCCGATTCACTTTCTAAAGTAGATGGCTATTTTAAAAATCCAAAAATCAAAATTCCATTTCCGCCCGATGCGCAGAAAATGGAAAAAAAATTGCGCGATATTGGCATGAACCAAGACGTTGACAAATTTATTATGACGCTCAATCGGGGTGCTGAAGGGGCGGCTAAACAATCTCTACCTATTTTTTTAGATGCTATCAAAAAAATGACCCTCACCGATGCCACTGCTATTTTAAAAGGCCAACCGGATGCGGCCACTCAATATTTACAAAAGACAACCACCGCACAACTGAAAACCCAATTCCAGCCGATTATCAAAACCTCGCTCGACAAAGTGAACGCCACTAAATATTACAGCCAATTGGCAAACGAATACGACAAGATTCCGTTTGTGAAAAAAGTAAATCCGGACTTAGTTTCTTACACTACCGATTTAGCTATTAAAGGATTATTTATGAAAATTGCGGAAGAAGAAAAAAACATCCGGGCTAACCCTGCGGCACAAACTACCGGTTTATTAAAAAAAGTTTTTGGGTCGATAAAAAAATAATTAAGAAAATCAACAAACAAGATTTAAAAATATTCTTTTTAGGCATGCATACCATGTTATGTTCATTATTGAATTGATTTTTGAATGGAAAGATTTTGTTGAGGGTTTTAATAACGGTACACATCTTTATAATAAATCAAAGTAAGAAATCATGAGTTTATTTACCAAACACCAAACCGTTCTCAACAAAGCCATCGAGGCATTGCATGCGCGCACCTTTTATGCGGCCTTTCCGGAACACCCGGCTCCCACTGTTTATGGCGAAACGGCCGATGCCGATGGGCAGGCAAAATTTAAAAACCAACTCGGCAAAAAATTTGAAGAGTTGAAGCAACCGGGCGCATCTGCCTGGGGCGGACAAGAAGAATCTCCCTACACGCAAGAGGCGTTAAATATTTCTTATCCTTTATTTTCTGTCGAATCGCTGATCTCCAATTCAAAAAAAGCATTTCACTTGTGGCGCAAAGTAAACGTGCAAGATCGTGCGGGCATTTTAATGGAGTCATTGGAACGCACCAAGAAACGTTTTTTTGAAATCGCTTACGCCACGATGCACACCACAGGCCAGGGTTACATGATGGCGTTTCAGGCGAGTGGCCCCCATGCGGCCGACCGCGCGCTTGAAGCCATTGCGGCCGGCTATGAAGAACTGAATCGTTTTCCTGAAAAAGCCATGTGGGATAAGCCCATGGGCAAGTTCAACATACAATTAAATAAAGAGTGGCATGCCGTGCCCAAAGGCATTTCACTGGTGATCGGTTGCTCTACATTTCCCACGTGGAATTCGGTAACGGGAATGTATGGAAGTTTGATCACCGGCAATCCGGTAATTGTAAAACCACATCCGGGAGCCATCTTACCCATTGCAATTTTCGTTGCTGAGATTCAAAACGTACTGGAAGAAAATCATCTCGATCCAACCATTTGCCAACTCGCGGTTGATACGTTTGACAATATGATCACCAAAGAATTGGCCGAGCACAAAGAAGTAAAACTCATTGACTACACCGGCAACTCTGTTTTTGGTTCTTACCTCGAAGCCTTGCCCGGCAAAGTTGTGTTCACCGAAAAAACGGGCGTGAACTCTGTAATTCTAGATTCAGTTGATGATGCCGACAAAGCTGCTGCCAACTTGGCCTTCTCGGTGAATTTGTACAGCGGGCAAATGTGTACGGCTCCTCAAAATTTTTATATCCCCGCGGATGGGATTAATTCACCTGCGGGAAAAATTTCATTCGATGCGTTTGCCCAAAAGTTTGCAGCACAAATCACTGGCCTGGTGGATAACCCCAAAGCCGGCCCATTCGTACTTGGCGCGATTCAAAATAAAAAGACAAGTGAGCGCGTACTTGAAGCAGAAAGACTTCCCGGCAAAGTGATTCTTAAATCCAAATCGATCGAGAATCCTCCATTCAAAAATGCACGCACGGCCACTCCTATTGTGGTTGAAATTGATTCGGATAAGAAAGAAATTTTCAGCAAAGAGCTTTTCGGTCCGATTGCATTGCTGATCAAAACCAAAAATACAAACGAATCTATAGCTCTGGCGCAAGAGATGGCGATGAAGCACGGAGCAATTTCATGTGCCGCTTACACTACCGATGCACACGTGCGCGAAAAAATTGCGGATGAAATGGCGCTCGCAGCAACACCCGTATCATTCAACCTCACGGGCGGAATTTACATGAACCAAAATGCGGCCTTCAGCGATTTTCATGTAACGGGCGGCAACCCGGCAGGCAATGCCTCTTTTACCAACCCCGAATACGTAACGAAACGGTTTACATGGGTGGGGCACCGCGAGCCGATAAAAGCGTGATTAGTTGTATGTAGCCAGGCGTTATAGCCAATGGTAAAACGACACTCCTAACATTGAACAGACGACCAAAACAGGAACATAAAGCAAACCATTTTGACAACGAGTAAGCCAACACTCATTACCAACCTTATGCTTTTTATTTTTTCACCGCACATTTAAAAAAAATTTTAGCCGGCAGCACAAATGCAGTTTAGGAACACCAAAAAACAATAATGAACCCGTTCGTAAATGGCGCATTTGGTTTTGCCTGACATACAAAGCCAACGCTTCAAAAAATGCAAAACATTCACAAATATCATTTAAAAAAAATACAAAAGCCGTGCGTAAACCAAAAGAGCCGTTTCTGCCAACGCACCGACAATAATTCGTACTTTGCAATAATGTATTTGAATGAATAAATGATAGATAAAAAGACACTTTCTGAACGTGATATATGCACCAAATTTATTACTCCTGCGGTTGAAAAATCGGGTTGGAATAAGCTGACACAGCTTTTGGAAGAAGTTTCGTTCACGGACGGAAAAATATATGTGAGAGGTAAACTGACAGCAAGAGGAAATCAAAAACGGGCTGATTATATTCTGTACTACAAGCCGAATATTCCAATTGCAATTATTGAAGCTAAAGATAATAAACATTCAGTTAGAGCCGGTATTCAACAGGCTTTAGACTATGCTCAAATATTGGACATTCCGTGTGTTTTCAGCAGCAACGGTGACGGCTTTTTATTTCACGACCGCACTGCATCAGACGGAAATATTGAAACCGAAATTGGCTTGGACGACTTCCCTTCTCCGCAACAACTTTGGGAGAAATACAAAAAGTATAAAGGTATCACTACTGAAACGGCTGAAAAAATTGCTTCGCAAGACTATTATTTTGACGGCACAAACCGCAAACC
>JAFDYY010000019.1 GCA_018267195.1 Bacteroidota bacterium
GCTATCAACCTCATCTGTTCAATGAACTTTAAGCCCGGTTCCCCAGGCCTCGCAAGGCTAAAAACCCTCCGGCTTTTAACCCATTTCCCCAAACGGGAGCGCAAAGGTACAACAACTTTATTTCAACACAATACTTTGAAAGAATATTTTTTACTAGAGCTATTTTGCTCTGTACACTGTTTGTATTCGGTCGGGGCCAGTTGAAATGAGTGTGATGGGTACTAAAAGTTCTTTTTCTAAAAAAGAAATGTAATAAGCCAATTCGCTTGGCATTTGATTTTCAGAAATGTTAGTTAGAGGTACTTCCCATCCTTTTAATGATGTATAAACCGGAGTAATTTTTTCATTTACCAATTCGTAAGGCAGTTCTTCAGAAGTTTTTCCGTTACTTAGCGTATAGTGGGTACAAACTTTAATTTCACGAAAAATATTCAACACATCCGCTTTCATCATCAGCAGTTGTGTCACCCCGTTAATCATAATTGAATACTTCAATGAGGGCAGGTCAATCCAACCGCATCTTCGCGGGCGGCCTGTGGTAGAGCCAAATTCGTTTCCGGCTTTTCGAAGTCGCTCTCCGTCTTCATCGAGTAATTCGGTTGGGAAAGGTCCGCTTCCTACACGGGTGCTGTAAGCTTTGAATATTCCGTAAACTTCGCCAATGTGGCGAGGGGCCACACCCAGCCCGGTACAAGCTCCGGCCGTTACCGTGTTTGAGCTGGTAACAAACGGGTAGCTACCGAAATCTATATCAAGTAAGGAGCCTTGAGCTCCTTCGGCCAAAATAGTAGAGCCCTTTTTTATTTCATGGTTGATAAAATATTCGCTGTCGACCAAATTAAATCCTTTAAGGAATGCGATGGAATCCATAAATCTTTTCTCCAATTCATTCCAATCATAACTGATCGGGTATTTATTGAGAATATCAAAGTGAGCCTGAGTGAGTTTTTTAAATTTCTCTGTAAACGTGGACGACAGAATATCTCCGCAGCGCAATCCCTGGCGCCCTATTTTATCTTGATATGAAGGGCCGATTCCTTTTAATGTAGATCCGATTTTATTTTCGCCTTTGGCCAACTCATACGCCTCGTCTAGCAAGCGGTGCGTAGGCACAATTAGAGTAGCTTTTTTTGAAATAAAGAGGTTAGATTTTACATCCAGATTAAACTTAGACAATTTTTCAATTTCGGATTTAAACACGATGGGGTCGAGCACCACACCATTGCCAATAATATTTTTTGTTTTAGGTCTGAAAATACCTGATGGGATTTGATGCAGCACGTGTTTGATGCCGTCAAACTCCAGCGTGTGGCCGGCATTGGGCCCACCTTGAAACCGCGCTACCACATCATAGCGGGGCGCCAGCACATCCACAATTTTTCCTTTGCCTTCATCTCCCCACTGAAGACCAAGCAGAACATCTACTTTCACTGAAGCTAAATTTACTTTTGATTGATCTAATTATTTTTTTACCGCTTCCTCTTCCGAGCTAATTACCTGAAAGATCGAGTTGAGTTTTGTAATGATTAATAATTTGTTCACACTTTCGGAAGGGTTCATCAAATACACATCTCCACCTTTATTTCTGAACTTGGTTAAAATGGTAATTAGCACACCGATGCCCGCACTGTTAATGTAACGAAGGCCTGCAATATCTATAATACAGGTTAACAGATTGTGGCTCATGGCTTCATTTACGGCTGCAATCATTTGAGTGCCATTGTCTTCTCCGATCAGGTCACCGCTGATTCGCAAGATTAGTTTTTTGTTTTTTATTTCCTGAGCAAAATTCATACTCGTTTATTTTCGCAGTTCACCTTTTTGCAAGAAGCATACAAAATTAATGAATGGTGTACGACATTAAAATGAAGCAATTCTTCGACCGTATTTTGAATGTTTTGAATGCGGGGGTCGCAAAATTCCAATACTTTAGAGCAGTCTGTACAAATAAGATGATCGTGCTGCTTGCTGCCATACGATTTTTCGTATTGTGCTAAATTTTTGCCGAATTGGTGTTTGCTTACCAAATCGCACTCTACCAGCAAATCCAATGTGTTATATACCGTGGCCCGGCTTACCCGGTAATTTTTATTTTTCAGGTGTACGTACAACGACTCAACATCAAAATGACCCTGGAGTGAATAAATTTCTTCCAAAATAATATACCGCTCAGATGTTTTACGCAACGCCTTCTGTTCAAGGTACGATGTGAAAATCTGCCTGACCGCTTCGTATTGCTTAGGGTTGAGAGCCATGATGAGCCACAAATATACGTGCTTAATTATTAAGGCAGCCCGATTTATGCAAAATCGAGGCTTCCGGCAAAAATTTGTATTGGGATAAACTAAAATATTACATCTGCATTGATTCGGACATCATCGCCAGTCAAATAAATCCGTCTATACCTTCCTTTGTACTATTAAACGTGTGGGATATGATTCATCTTTGCTTGTTGTCTGTTGTGCTTTTTTTCAGTGTGTTTTTTACACTTGTGGTAAAATCTCAGCCCGGTATAAACAATCTTCCTCCGCAATAATTTTAGGTAAAAACGGCTGCCCCTTCGGTACAATTTCGGCACATATCGATCGAAGCTCGTGCCTCAAATAAAGACTGGCGGAACTGATGATACTTTTCGCCATGCCAGATTTCGGCAAATTTCTTTTGGTTTAAATCGCCCAGAACATAGTGCGCATCTTTATCGAAACAACAGGGCACTATTTTGCCGTCCCACGTAATTACACAACTGTGCCACATCTTCCAACACTCGTCTGCCCATTTGTTTTTAATGGCATACGATCCGTCTGCTTGTTTTTTGTAACGAGAATATTTTTCGATAGTCGGAATCAATTCCGAACCATTTTCATAATCGTAAATCTGGGCCGTTTTAAATTTCAGTTCATCTACACCCAGTTCTTTAGCCATGTTTTTAACATCCCCTATCTGGTGTTCATTGGGCTTTACCACCAAAAACTGGAAAATAACATGCGGTGTTCTTGATTTTAAATCTTTTTTCCATTGAATGATATTCTTGACGCCCTCCATTACTTTATCGAGTTTACCTCCGATGCGATAGCTCTGATACGTTTCCTGGGTTGTGCCGTCTATTGAAATGATGAGCCGATCGAGGCCAGACTCTACCGTTTTTCGGGCAGCTTCGTCTGTTAGATAGTGGGCATTGGTGGAGGTAGCTGTGTAGATTTTTTTTTGAGAAGCCTGTTTTACCATTTCCAAAAATTGTGGGTGCAAAAATGGTTCGCCCTGAAAATAAAAAATAAGGTAAGAAAGCGTGGGGGCAAGTTGGTCTATAATAGATTGGAACAATTCGGGTTTCATCATGCCTGTTGGGCGGGTAAACGACCGCAAACCACTGGGGCACTCAGGGCATCGCAAATTGCAAGAAGTAGTAGGCTCAATGGATATACTGATGGGCATTCCGTGATGGGCTACTTTTTTTTGGATTTTAGAAACTTTAAAACTTGAATAAATCCGTGCCAGATTTAGCAGACGGGCCGGAGTCTGTTTGCTTAAAAAATTAAATCCGTCTATCGGGCGATTCATGTGCCAAAATTACTTTTTCAAAAACGAATTGTTTTATCTTGAGCAAGATTTTAAAGCAATGAAAAAAATTCTTTTTGGATGGCTTCTTTTATTGGTTAGTACCGAGGGTCTTTCCCAGCCGGTTCAATTATCTACGCAAAGTTATATTTCTATTATCACCTTCGGCCCCTCTCAGGAAGAACTCTACTCTGCTTTCGGCCACAGTGGCATTCGCGTGCGCGATTCCCTGAACCAACTCGATCTGTTTTTTAATTATGGTGTGTTTAATTTCGAGCAGCCAAATTTTTATTTGAATTTTACCCGTGGGCATTTGCTCTACTCGGTGGATGTGTACCCCTATCCGGCTTTTCAGGAATATTATATCGAGCACAAACGTTTTATACACGAACAGATTCTCTCCCTTACGGCCGCACAAGCTCAATCCATTTTCAAATTTTTAGTTTGGAATGT
Organism: Bacteroidota bacterium; assembly: GCA_018267195.1. Lineage (GTDB taxonomy): Bacteria > Bacteroidota > Bacteroidia > Cytophagales > Cyclobacteriaceae > ELB16-189. The sequence continues at coordinate 4,009 of JAFDYY010000019.1, forward strand.
GCAACCCGAAAACAAAGACTATCTCTACGATTATTTTTATAACAATTGTGCCACCCAAGTGCGCGATGTATTTAAGCGTGTACTGCGCAACGAAGTAAATTTTGATTCTTCTTTCATTCAAACGCATTATACCATCCGGCAACTAACCGACCTCTACCTGCAACAACAACCATGGGGCGACTTGGGCATTGACATTTGTCTTGGTATGCCTATGGATAAAAAGGCTCGGCCTTATGAATACATGTTTCTGCCCGACTACATTGAATCTTCATTCGATCACGCTACCAACCAAGCCTTGGGATTGCCTTTGGTGAAATCAAAAACAAAAGTATATGTACCCCCGGCTGAAAAATTTCCGTTTCCGTGGTTTCATCCGTGGGTTGTTTTTGGGGTTTTATTTATGGTTATAACCTACATTACTTACCTTGACCGGGTGCGCAAGAAACCTTCGGTCTGGCTCGACAAGATTTTATTTTTTATTTGTGGAGTAATTGGCCTGTTGTTATTGATGCTCTGGACCGCCACCGACCACCGGGCAGCCGCCAATAACTTTAATTTGTTATGGGCCCTGCCCACTCATTTTTTTGTTTTTTTCATTTTGTTTAAAAAACAAAAGCCGGGTTGGTTGAAAACCTATTTTTTAATGACCACCCTCGTAAGTGCTTTATTACTTGGGTTCTGGTTTTTATTGCCTCAGGCTCTCAACGTTTTTTTAATTCCGCTGGTTGGCATCCTGCTTATGCGGGCCGCTTTAAACTTTATTTTGCTAAAAAAAGCATAGCCCTATTTTTCGGGCGGGTTGCGTTATATGCCTTCAAACAAACTTACCGATTCAAGGTATTTCGGAACAATCACATTCCAATTCATTTCTTTTCGGATGGCTTCGGCATATAACGACAAATCAGGGTCTTCGCCATGCACCGTAAACACCATTTTGGGTTTCGACTTAAAATTTTTCATCCACTGAAACAGTTCGCTACGATCAGCATGGCCAGAGAGGGATGTCATATTTACTACGTGGCAAAGCACGGGCACTTCTTCACCAAAAATGCGGATAGTTGCTTCTCCTTCTACCAGTTTTCTTCCCCGGGTGCCGACCGCCTGATACCCTGAAACCAGCACTGTATCTTTTTTATTTCGTAAGCGATGATACAAATGGTGCAAAATACGTCCGCCCGTCATCATCCCGCTCGAAGAAATAATAATAGCGTTGCTCTTGATGCTATTCAATTGTTTGGAGTGTTCGGCTGTTTTTACAAATACCAGCATATTAGTTTCCAGCATTTGAGCAAACCCCGAGCTGCCAAATTTTACCCGGTGATAATCCGGATGTTTGTAGTAAAGATAGGTGGCCGAAATGGCCATGGGGCTATCAATATATACCGGCACATCGGGAATGCGTTTTTCATTTATTAGTTGATGGAAAAAATATAACAATGTTTGGGTGCGGCCTACGGCAAAAGCCGGAATAAGCAACACTCCGCCCCGCTGAAGTGTTTCGTTGGTAATACGTTCTAATTCTTTGTCGGGCTCGCCCACCGGGTTATTTTTATTTCCATACGTAGATTCGATAAATAACACATCGGTATCATCAATAGCTTCGGGTTCGTTCAGCATGGCATCGTGGTAGCGTCCTAAGTCGCCCGAAAAAGTAATTTTTTTGGCCTGTTGTTTCCCTTTTATAAATACTTCGGTAATAGCGGCCCCCAACAAATGGCCTGCCTTGCGAAAAATAATTTCTACAGAGCTATGAAGCTGGATGCGCTGGTTGGTATCATAGATCTGTAAAAGCGGAAAGACTTCCTGCACATCTTCTGCATTGTATAAAGGCTGTGGGTCGGTATGTTTAGAATATCCTTGCTTTTGTGCAAAGATGGCTTCTTCTTCTTGCAGCTTGGCCGAATCCAGCAGCATCAGTTCCATTAAATCGGCAGTGGGTGGCGTGCAGTAAATGGGGCCCCGAAATCCTTCCCTTACCAAGCGGGGCAAATACCCGGTGTGGTCTATGTGGGCGTGGCTAATAACCACGGCCTGAATACTTTTTGCTTCTACCGGAAACTCCTCCCAATTGCGCAAGCGTAATTCTTTCAGTCCTTGAAACAATCCGCAATCGAATAAAAAACGAAAATCACCAACTGTTACCAAGTATCGCGAGCCGGTAACTGTGCCGGTAGCTCCCAAAAATTTTACTTTTACATCCATTGCCGTAACATTAAATTCAAATTAAAGCAACTCATTTTTTGTTTCATAATTGACCTACAAAAGTAAACCTGATATTCGTCATCAGGCTTGTTGATTTCGATCAACGCACAAGTATTTTAATGTTGTTAGCTTTGGTCGCAAAGGCCGTTTTATTTTATAATAAAATGGCCAAGCAAAATAATCTAACTGAAAAAAATTAAAAATATGAAAAACATATTGGTTCCCTGCGATTTTTCGAAAGCCGCCATAGATGCTTACCAACAGGCGTTAGAATTGGCAACTAAACCGGGCGAAACAATTTACCTGATCCATGTCATTGAGCCCCCGCTGATGCAAGATACCATGTTAATGCCTACGCTGAATTTTGAAGAAGAGCTCATGCACGACATGAAGGAGAAAGCAGAAAAGGAATTTAAGGCATTAGTCAAAGAAAAGAACAGAGAAGAAGTGTCGGTGATAAGCGAAATCCGGTATGGCACTGTAACGTCCGTTATTTTAGAACAAATAGCAGCCAAAAAAATAGATTTGGTAGTAATGGGTTCTACGGGTGCCAGCGGTGTAAAAGAATACTTAATCGGGTCGAATGCCGAGCGCATCGTACGGCAGTCGCCCGTTCCGGTAATGGTGGTGAAAAAAAATGCCCTGCGGCCAATAAAAAATATTGTTTTTCCTAACGACCTTAGCTTCGAGCATCAGGAAAATTTAGTAGCGAGAGTAAAAGACCTGCAAGATAAATTTCAAGCAAAACTGCATGTAGTGTGGGTTAATACGCCAGGCGATTTTCAAAATGACACTGATACACGAAAAAGACTGGAAACTTTTGCTTCCCGTTTTATGCTTACCAACTATACCCTCAATATATTTAATCATCACTCTAAGCGACAAGGCATTATTGAGTTTACTAATCTGGTACATGGCGATTTAATTGCGCTGGGTACCCACGGCCGTACCGGGCTGGCTCACTTGCTTACCTCGAGTGTGGCGGAAGATGTAGTGAATCATACCGACAGTTTGGTTTGGACCTACACGTTAAAAAATGAACCTTTAGAATCTAAATGAACCCCGAAGTAAGCGTTAAAGAACCTCACACCGGCACCCTCTGTTACCACTGCGGGCAACCCTGCGAAGAAAAACTTTGGCTTGACGAAAAAGTTTTTTGTTGCTATGGGTGCCAAACGGTGTATGAAATTCTGAATGCTAATAATCTGTGCCGGTACTATCAGTTGGATCTGCATCCCGGCCTTTCGCAACGCAAACAAACTGACGAAAATTTTTTGTATCTGGACGAAAAGCCCATTCGCAAAAAATTATTGTCGTTCGATTCCGATCATTTTGCCCGCATTACTTTTTCCATCCCCGCTATTCATTGCGTATCGTGCATTTGGTTACTGGAAAATCTGCAAAAAATAGATGCCGGTGTGTTGCGTTCCGAAACTAACTTTACCCAAAAAAGTGTTACCATTGATTTTAACCCGACCCACACCAAGCTTAGCCATATTGCAGCCACGCTCCATTCGTTAGGGTATGCCCCGCTTATTACATTAGACGGCACCAAATCAAACAAAAAGACCGACAACAAAGCACTTTTGCTCAAGCTGGCACTGGCCGGATTTTGTTTTGGCAATGTTATGCTCTTCAGTTTTCCCGAGTACCTGGGCATTGCCCGTGCCGATGCTTTTTTAACACGTGTCTTTTCATGGCTCAACCTGTTGCTCTCCATCCCGGTTTTTGTTTACAGTTCATCCGACTACCTGAAGTCGGCCTGGAAAAGTTTTACCCAACGGCAAATCAACATTGATGTGCCCATTGCGGCTGGCCTTGTGGCGCTATTTTTCCGAAGCGCTTACGATATTCTCAGTCATACCGGCCCCGGTTATTTTGATTCCTTTACCGGCTTGGTTTTCTTTTTATTAACCGGCCGGTGGTTTCAAAACATAACGTATGAAAGTCTGGCATTCGACCGTGATTTTAAGTCGTACTTTCCGTTGGCTGTGCAGAAAAAAGGAAATGATCGGTGGGAATCGGTTATTGTACATCAACTCTTGCCGGGCGATCAAATTCGGCTGCGCAACATGGAAATTGTGCCGACCGACAGTAAACTGATCAGTGCTCCTACCTTTATTGATTACAGTTTTGTAACGGGCGAATCGAGGCCGGTAAATGCCAACCCGGGCGATTTAATTTATGCCGGAGGGCGGCTGATAGGCCAACCCGCAGAAATGGTAGTAGAAAAATCTGTTTCGCAAAGCCACCTTACCAGTTTGTGGAACAACCCCGCGTTTGGAAAAACAAACGAAAGCCAGTACAAAAAAATGATTGACCGGGCTGCCCGCAGGTTTACCTGGATCGTGCTCTTCCTTGCATTTGCTACGGCCGTCTATTGGCAAATTACAGCCCCCACTCAGATGTGGCTGGTGCTCACGTCTGTGCTGATGGTAGCTTGCCCTTGTGCGCTGGCTCTGTCGGCTCCTTTTACATTTGGAAACACGATGCGGGTTTTGGGCAAACATAAACTCTATCTTAAAAATGCCGATGTGGTTGAACGTCTGGCTGCCATAAACTCCGTAGTGCTTGATAAAACCGGCACTCTAACACATGGCGAAAAACCAAAAATAGAATTTATCGGGAAACTGACAGACGAAGAGCGGGCCGCCATCCATGCACTAACCGGAGCATCGTCTCACCCGTTGAGTATGATGATAACATCCTCCACTTTCAGCGATTCGCCAAAAGTCATTTCAAATTTTAAAGAAATCCCCGGCCAGGGAGTAGAAGGTGTGATTGACGGGCAAACCTACCGTGTAGGCTCAGCAGAATTTGTAGGTGCTTCTTCCCTACCGTCTGCCGGAGGCTCTTCTGTTTTTATTTCTATTAACAAGGAGGTGATTGGTTATTTTTTAATCTCTACTTCCATCCGGAAAAATATTAAACGAATGATTCATGCTTTGGGCAACAAAATGGATGCGCTGCTCTCGGGCGACAAAGAAACTCAATCGGATGAATTGCGAAAATTATTTCCCCAATCAACCTTGTTTTTCTTCAATCAAAGCCCACACGATAAGTTGGAGTATATTTTTAATCTGCAGCTAAATGGAAAAACTGTATTGATGGTGGGCGATGGGTTAAACGACTCCGGGGCACTCAAGCAAAGCGATGTGGGCTTAGCGGTAACCGACCGGGCCGGCACCTTTTCGCCTGCCTGCGATGGAATTTTAGAAGGCAGCCAACTGGGCCAACTTGATAAATTTATAGCCTTGTCAAAATCATCTATCGTAATTTTAAAAACCGCGTTTGTTATTTCGTTTTTATACAATGCCCTTGCTCTCACCTTTGCCGTAAGCGGGCATCTTACTCCTTTAGTGGCTGCGGTGCTGATGCCGCTAAGCAGCATCAGTGTAGTGGGTTTTTCAACATTGGCCGTTACCTTTACAGCAAAAAGAAAACTATCATGATCATCGTTGCCGTCCTCATTCTGATCAGTCTTATCATAGCGTTCATTTTTCTATTCCTCTTTTTCTGGAACATCCGCACCGGGCAATACGAAGACACCTACACCCCATCGGTGCGTATGCTGTTTGATGATGAGATTAAAAAAGATACCCAAGACACTAACACAAACTGATTTATACACGCCCTCACCTCTATCGCTTAAGCAAAAATGTAACCTCGTCTGGGTTACTTCATCCGGGTCATAATATCGTTCATCATCTCTACCTGCACTTTTTGTATTTCCAGTAATTCATGTTGCTGATGAATAATGAGGTGGTCTAATTTTTCGTGCAGCATACGTATCTCCAGTTCAGATTTCAGGTTAATCATATAATCTTTGCGCAAACGCTCGCGGTCTTTTTCATCCTGCCGGTTTTGGCTCATCATAATAACCGGGGCCTGCAATGCCGCTACACAAGACAAAATCAGGTTCAGTAAAATAAACGGGTACGGATCGAACGGTTTATTTAGCAGGAAGTAGGAGTTGAGAACAATCCAAAAAAACAAAAAGCCAATAAAAATAGTGATGAATTTCCAACTGCCGCCAAAGGAAGCTACCTTGTCGGTTAGTTTTTGTCCGAACGTATATTTATCCGCGGCTACTTCAATTTTATCAGTAATGATGTTGTGGTTTTTCAGTGAGCCCAAAACCGTTTTTTCAAGTTCATTCAGTTCGCCAATCTCACGCATCAAATAATCGCCAATGTATTTCTGACGGAATTTATTTAATTCACTTACCGAAAGAAAGCACGACCGATCGAAGGCCGGGTATTCTTTCTGAATAGAGGTTAGAATTGATGGCCGTATGGTTTTCGCTGAAATTTTTTCGCCAGACGAAAATTCTTTTTTCGATATGTCGCTAATAAAGGTCTTCATAAGTAAAATGAATTCTTAGTACGGGCTGTAAAGATGGCCACAATTCGCCTGACAAAAATCATTTTTTTTGAAAACTTCTGTCAGTAAAGTACCTTAACGGTCAATTCTATTTTTAACGCAAAATTAAGTTTCAAAAACCCCCCATCATGGAACTACAAAAATTCTACTATGATAATAAGATTGTAAAAGCCTTCTACATTGCCACGGTTGTTTTCGGGCTGGTAGGTATGTTGGTTGGGCTTACAGCCGCCATTCAGCTTTTCTATCCTATTTTTAATTTTAATTTGCAGTACACCACGTTTGGCCGCATCCGCCCACTGCACACCAACGCTATTATTTTTGCCTTTGTGGGCAACGCCATATTTGGTGCTGTGTACTACTCATTACAGCGCCTGCTTAAAACCCGCATGTTCAGCGACCTGCTGAGTTGGGTACATTTTTGGGGATGGCAATTAATTATTTTGGCCGCGGCCATTACCCTGCCGCTGGGGTTTACCACCTCTAAAGAATATGCCGAGTTGGAGTGGCCTATTGATATTGCCATTACCATTGTGTGGGTAGTTTTTGGAATCAATATGATTGGTACCATCCTCAGGCGCAGAGAAAGACACATGTATGTAGCCATCTGGTTTTACCTGGCCACGTTTGTAACGGTAGCCGTACTGCACATTGTTAATTCGTTTGAAATACCCGTTACCTTTTTTAAAAGCTACTCGTGGTATGCCGGGGTGCAAGATGCGCTGGTGCAATGGTGGTATGGCCACAATGCGGTAGCTTTTTTTCTTACCACCCCTTTTCTGGGTATGATGTATTACTATCTGCCCAAAGCAGCCAACCGCCCGGTTTACTCTTATAAGCTTTCCATTATTCACTTTTGGTCTCTCATTTTTATCTATATCTGGGCCGGCCCGCACCACTTATTATATACTTCGCTCCCCGACTGGGCTCAATCATTAGGTACCGTATTTTCAATCATGCTCATCGCCCCTTCTTGGGGAGGTGCCCTAAACGGGTTAATGACATTGCGCGGGGCGTGGGACCGGGTGCGAGAAGATCCGGTTTTAAAATTTATAGTGGTGGCCATTACGGCATATAGTATGGCCGTGCTTGAGGGACCGCTGCTCTCCTTAAAAAATGTAAATGCCATTACGCACTTTACAGACTGGATTGTAGCGCACGTACACTTAGGCGCTTTAGGCTGGAACGGCTTTCTGGTTTTTGCTGTACTCTATTGGACCATCCCCAGAATGTGGAACACCACCCTGTATTCTAAAAAAATGGCTAATGCCCACTTCTGGTTAGGTACGCTGGGTATCATTTTCTATGCCCTGCCCATGTATGTATCGGGGCTTACCCAAAGTTTGATGTGGAAAGAATTTAATGCAGATGGATTTTTAGTGTACAAAAATTTCTTGGAAACAACGGTTGCTATTCTGCCCTTACACATGCTCCGCGCTATAGGGGGCAGCCTTTACCTGACCGGATTTATCCTGATGACATACAACCTGATAAAAACTGCGTATGCCGGCAAGTTTATTGCCAACGAAGAAGCTCAGGCGGCCCCACTGGCTAAAGAATATGTGGCTACTTCGGGTGGCTGGCACTACCGTGTATTAGAAAACAAACCGATTCTATTTACGGTATTATCACTGGTGGCTATATTAATAGGAGGCATTGTAGAGATGGTGCCTACGTTCCTCATCAAATCGAATGTGCCTACCATTAGCAGTGTAAAGCCTTATTCTCCTCTTGAGCTGCACGGACGCGACATCTACATACGCGAAGGCTGTGTAGGTTGCCACACCCAGATGGTGCGCCCGTTCCGCTCGGAAACCGAGCGTTATGGAGAATATTCTAAAGCAGGAGAATTTGTTTACGATCATCCATTCTTATGGGGGTCTAAGCGCACCGGGCCAGATTTAGCACGGGTGGGCGGCAAATATTCCAACTCATGGCACTATAATCACTTGCTCGCTCCCGATGCCGTTTCTACCGGATCTATTATGCCCTCTTATCCCTGGTTGTTTGAGCAAACTATTAACCTCGGCCTCACCGCAGGAAAAATAAATGCGCTGCGCAAAATCGGAGTGCCCTATGCGGAAGACTATGAAGCTACGGCCAATGAAGATTTGAAGAAGCAAGCAGCTGAAATTACCAGCAGCCTGAAAGCCGATGGCATTGAAACCCCCAGTGATGCTGAAATTGTAGCCGTTATCGCTTACCTGCAACGCTTAGGTAAAGACATCAAAGCCGAAAAAGAAAATGAACAACCCTAACCCAAAAACAAAATGGAAAAAAATGTTCTTCAACATATAGACCATATCGCCACTTGGCCGGTTATTTCTTTTATCATTTTCTTTTTATTCTTTCTGTGCCTGCTTTGGTGGGTGTTTACCGCAGACAAAAAATTTATTAAGGAAATGAGCGAACTCCCGCTGCAGGAAGACTCAAAAGATTCAACTCCTAAAAATCCCTCTGTATGAAAAAACTATTTTCAGTCTTTTTGCTTGCGTTGGTTTCGCTGGGTGGTCTGGCTCAATCGGCTGCAAAAGAATCTGTACCCAGTACAACGTCAGTTAGCCACTCGCTGTCCTATTATCTTACGATCAGTTTTGCAGCAGTCGTCTTCATTCTGTTTATCGTTGTACTTATTACTTTAACGCGTGTATTAAACCTGCTCATGCGGCAGTTGGAAAAACAACGGGCTGAAGCGGCCGGAAAAACGTATGTGCCCCAGCTTTCCTGGTGGGCCAAGTTAACCCAGCAATTAAATGATGCGGTGCCCGTAGAACAAGAAGGTACGATTGAAATGGGCCATGATTATGACGGCATACGCGAATTAGACAACCACTTGCCACCTTGGTGGAAATGGTTTTTTTACATTACCATAATCTGGGGCGTACTTTATCTTGTGGCCTACCATTTAACTGATTCCTTACCACTGATGCATCAAGAGTACGACACAGAAGTAGCCCAGGCAAAAACAGCTCAGCAAAAGTTAGCTGCTTTACAACCGGCCGCTGCTGCCCTTGATGAATCAACACTGGTTTATACGCCCGATGCCACCATCATCGGCCGGGGCAAAGACGTATTTACCAAAAATGCGTGCGGCTCGTGCCACGGTAATGACGGAGGCGGAAACAGCATAGGCCCGAACCTTACCGACCAATACTGGCTGCATGGCGGGGGTATTAAAAATGTTTTCCACACCATTAAAGACGGAGTGGTAGAAAAAGGAATGCCCGCCTGGGGAAAAGCCATGAGTATTACCGATGTGCGCGATGTAGCCTTTTTTGTGCTTAGCCTGGAGGGCACCAAACCCGCCAACCCCAAAGCCCCGCAAGGTGAATTGTATAAATCTGAAACAAAAGCGGAAAAAAAGTGACAGCCTAGTAACTTTGTGCCTTAATATTACTTATGGCTGATTCGCAGGAGTTTTATACCTATGATGAACAATTTCGAGACACCATTGCCACCGTTGATGCGAAAGGTAAACGTGTTTGGGTCTATCCCAAAAAACCATCGGGCCGTTACCATATCAGACGTATCGGGGTAAGCATTTTATTGCTTTCGCTTCTCTTTGCGGGTCCATTCATTAAAATCGGGGGCGAACCATTATTGTTGTTGAATGTTTTCGAACGGAGGTTTGTCATTATGGGGCACCCCTTTTGGCCACAAGATTTTATTTTATTAGCCATTACGCTAATTATTTTTTTCGTTTTCATCATTTTGTTTACGGTCGTTTTTGGCCGGTTGTGGTGTGGGTGGATGTGCCCGCAGACACTTTTCATGGAAATGGTTTTTCGTAAAATAGAATACTGGATTGAAGGTGACGCCCCAGCCCAACGCAGGCTTAATACCCAACCGGTAAACTGGGAAAAGCTTTGGAAGAAAACAGCTAAGCACACACTATTTATTCTAATTTCTATTTTAATTTCTCATACCGCGATGGCGTACCTGATCGGAGTTGAAGCCGTAGGCAAAATCGTTACCGAACCTCCTAATGAAAACATGGCTGGCTTTATCGGGCTGGTGGCTTTTACAGGGATTTTCTATTTTAACTTTGCTAAGTTCCGCGAGCAAGCCTGCATTGCGGTATGTCCTTATGGCCGGCTGCAAGGTGTTTTACTCATTAAAGAATCTATTGTAGTAGCTTATGATTGGGTGCGGGGCGAACCTCGCGGGAAAATCAAAAAAAATTCGTCAACCGAAAAAACAGGTGATTGTATTGATTGCAAACTATGCGTGCACGTTTGCCCCACCGGCATAGACATTCGCCACGGCACCCAGCTGGAGTGTGTAAACTGTACCGCCTGTATTGATGCCTGCGATGATGTGATGGTAAAAATCGGTAAGCCCAAAGGGTTGATTCGCTTTGCTTCGTACAACTCTATTAAAGAAGGAGTACAAAAAATTATTACTCCACGGGTAATCGGCTACTCCGTAGTGTTGATCGCGCTAATCGGAGTGCTTAGTTTTTCGCTCATCAACCGGAGCGATGTAAAAGTAACTGCCCTAAAAGTACCCGGCACACTTTACCAGCGTAATGGCGAACTGATTACCAACTTATACAATTTAGAGTTTATCAATAAAACGTTTAAAGAAATTAAACTGGAACTTCAGGTAGCCGAGCCTGCGGCTGCTCGTTTAAAAAATGTAGATGGTAAAGACATCGTTATTCCGGCTGAAGGTCTGCTAAAACGGGTGTACTTTATCGAAATACCCGAAAGTGCTATTACCACGGCAAAAATGGCGATCAAACTAAATGTGGTGCAAGACGGAGAAATCATACAAACGGTAAAAGCTAAATTTATCGGACCGGTACACCACGCTTCCGATACCAAGAAAAAATAACGAGCGATGCATTTTGGAAAATGGATTTTAGTGTCTTTTGTTTTTTTTGTGCTCTTCATCGGCACCCTGATAACCTTGTGCCTGCGCGAAGACATCAGCCTGGTTTCTAAAGATTATTATGAAGAAGAACTGGCTTACCAAAAACAAATTGAACGGAGAAAGAACGTTCTGGCGCTCCCACAAAAACCGGTAGTTACCTATAACAATCAAACCGGCTTAAAAATTGAACTTCCGGAAAACACCTCTATTGAGGCGGGCGAATTGAAATTATTTTGCCCTTCCAATGCCCAACTCGACAAGCATTTTAAATTGCAGTCTTCGCCTGTTCAAACATTCAAGATAACCACTAAAAAAGGAATGTACCGTGTGCAGCTACTCTGGACTACCGGTGGGAAAGACTATTATTTTGAAGATCAAATCATCCTCTGATATGCTTTATACCGCTTTCATCATTGGTTTAGCGGGAAGCTTTCATTGTATTGGTATGTGCAGCCCGTTGGCTATCGCGGTTACTCACTCTTCTTCTAAAATTATTCTGAACCGGTTATTGTATAACCTGGGGCGTATTCTTACCTACGGAATGCTGGGTGCGTTAATCGCATCGATCGGCTTTGCCTTGCCGCTATCGGGCTATCAAAACCTATTGTCGCTGGCATTGGGTGTAACCTTAATCGTTTGGGGGTTCATCCATTCTATTCGCATCCGAATCGGTTTTATCAGCTCATCGTTGAGTCGTGTAACATTCATTTTGAAAAAATATTTTTCGGTTTTTTTGCGAAAAAAAAATTATGGGTCTTTGTTTTTAATGGGCGTCATTAATGGGCTTCTCCCCTGCGGACTTTCATTTTTAGCATTAACCTATTGTGTTATTTTGCCCAGTCCTCAAGAGGGATTTTTGTTTATGCTGGTTTTTGGTATGGGCACCCTTCCGGCTATGCTCGGGTTTGCGGCCATTTTCCGCTGGGTTGCTACGCGCTTTCAACTCAACTCATCCAGCGTAGTAAATGCATTTGTTATTTTGTCGGGTTGTTTACTGATTGTGCGTGTTTTTCTAATTCACCTTCCTCATGCCGCTTCGTTTAGCGAGGCGTTGGTAAACATCGCTACCTGCCGATAAAATTATTGGGGCACGCCCCAGCGCACCTATTTTCTTATTGGCCGGTTTAGGTAATTTTTATTTCATCTCCTGATTGCCATAGGCCAAAACGAATTGATCATCACCCCCTAAGATTGCCAAAAAAGCAAACGGTTCCTCTCTCATTTTTCAAAAGCCCGTACTGATTTCTCAATAATATCGCAGCACTCATGAATCTGTTCTTCGGTAATTACCAGCGGGGGGGCCAGACGGATAATGTTGCCGTGGGTAGGTTTGGCCAGCAATCCGTTTTCAGCAAATTTTAAACAAAGATTCCAGGCAGTTTCGCTTTCGGGCGAATCGTTAATCACAATGGCATTGAGCAGTCCTTTGCCGCGCACAAGTGTGATCAGGTTTGTTTTGGCAATTAGCGCATTCATTCGCGTGCGGAAAATAATTCCCAAACGTTCTGCGTTTTCGGCTAATCGCTCTTCCTTTATTACCTGAAGTGCCTCTACCACCACCACTGATGCCAAAGGGTTACCTCCAAAGGTAGAGCCGTGTTCTCCGGGTTTAATTACCAGCATTACTTCATCATCGGCCAGCACTAATGAGATCGGCATTACTCCTCCGCTCAGTGCTTTGCCTAAAATTAAAATATCAGGGCGTACATTTTCATGATCACCCGCCAGCATTTTTCCGGTTCGGGCGATGCCGGTTTGTATTTCGTCTAACATGAACAACACCTTGTGTTGGCGGCAAAGTTTTTCGGCTTCTTTAAGGTATCCGTCATGCGGAACATATACGCCTGCCTCGCCTTGGATGGGTTCAATCCACAGCCCACACACATGAGGATTGGCTAATGATTTTTTAAGCGACTCAATATTATCGTATTCAATAATTTCAAACCCGGGCATAAACGGACCAAATCCTTTCGTGGCCGAAGGGTCGGTAGATGCCGAAATAATGGTTGTGGTGCGCCCATGAAAGTTTTGTTTGGCAACGACTATCACCGCTTTATTTTCAGCTATTCCTTTCTTGGTGTACCCCCACTTGCGCGCCAGTTTAATGGCGGTTTCGTTGGCTTCGGCACCGCTGTTCATAAACAAGGCTTTATCATAGCCAAAAGTTTGGCATACATATTTTTCGGCTACTCCTAATTTATCGTTATAAAAAGCACGCGAAGTAAGCGTAAGAACCTGCGCCTGGTTAATCATTGCCTGAATAATGCGCGGATGGCAATGCCCCTGATTAACGGCACTATAAGCCGACAGGCAATCGTAATACCGTTTGCCTTCCACATCCCACAGAAAAACACCCTGGCCTTTGGTAAGCACCACCGGCAGCGGGTGATAGTTGTGCGCTCCGTACTGATCTTCGAGTGCCATCGCCTCATGGCCGGAAATAATTGAATCAACCATAAAGGATAAAATTTAGTATCAACAAAATTACACAAACGATTTCACTTCTTTTTTAAAGGTTGTACCTTGAAGGCCTGAAAAAAGAGTTGGTAACGAGGTCATTATTTGTTAGGCTCCGTGAATCTATCCTCAGAAATTATCCCGAAAAGAATTATGAGTAACGAAACCAAGATTAAATGCCCTAAGTGTAATACTGAAATTGATGTGAATGAAATTTTATATGGTCAGTTAAAAACCGAATTACAATTAAAATATGATTTGGATCTGGAGGCTGAAAGAAAAAAGTTTAACACACAAAACGAGCAATTAAAAATTGACAGAGAAGAATTTGAGAAGAAAAGATTGAAAGAAAATGAGCTTTTTCAGGAACGGTTGAGCGCTAAATTAAAAGAAGAAAAAAGTGCTTTAGAAATAAGCATCAAAACCAAACTGGAGAAGGAAAATGCCGATCAATATAGGGAGCTTCAAAAAGAATTGAACGAAAAATCTGAGCAGGTAAAAGAGCTAAATCGCAGTAAGGCTGAAATTGAAAAACTGAAAAGAGAAAAAGAAGAAGCAAAATCGTTGGCCGAAGCAGAAGCACAAAAGCAATACAATGAAATCTTAGTTTTAGAACGCGAAAAAATCAAAAAAAACGAACAAGATAAAAATGAGCTAACCATAAGAGAATTACAAAAACAGCTTGGCGACCAGAAAAAGCTAACGGAAGAAATGAAACGCAAACAAGAGCAGGGCTCCATGCAACTGCAGGGAGAAGTTCAGGAACTTGCTATGGAAGAATGGCTAACTCAAAATTTTCCACTGGATACCATCATTGAAGTGAAAAAAGGGCAGCGGGGAGCCGACTGTAAACAAATTGTAAACTCCCGAACGAAAGAAAATTGCGGCTCCATCTACTATGAAAGCAAACGAACGAAGGATTTCGGAAAAGGCTGGATTGAAAAATTTAAAAATGATATACGAGAGCAAGGAGCAAATGTGGGTATTTTTGTAACCGATGTTTTGCCCACCGGAATGGAAAGAATGGGGTTAAGAGAAGGTATTTGGATTTGCACGTATAATGAGTTTAAAGGACTTTGTTGGGTCATCCGGGAACATATCATCGAATTAGACTTAGCCATTACCTCACAAGAAAACAAGGGAGAAAAAATGGTGATGCTGTATAATTATTTAACCAGCAACGAATTTAAATTGCAAGTAGAGGGGATCATGGAAGGGTACTCTCAAATGAAAACGGATTTAGAGGCAGAAAAAAGGACTATCATGGGGCTTTGGAAAAAAAGAGAAAAGCAATTAGAAAAAGTTCTATCCAACACCAATTTTATGTACCACTCATTACGCGGCATTGCCGGCTCAGCCATTCAGGCAATTAAAGTATTGGAGTTGCCTGAATCCATGGAAGAAAAGGAAACTGAAGACCAATAAATTATTTAACTAATCTTTAACTTAACCTTAATTTTTTTATGAAAACAATTCTTGCCGTTATTCTTATTTTTATACTTGCTTCTTGCGCCTCGCTTTCGCCCGTGGGGAAATGGGATTACCAGATTTCCGGCACCCCTCAAGGCACGTTCAGCGGAGTATTAACCGTAGCCAAGAAAGATAAAAAAGTGCTTTCGGCCGAAATGAAATCGGATAACGGAAACATCCCTTTCAATTCATTTACTTTCGATGCCAAAACAAAAAAATCAACAGGCGATTTTAGCTACATGGGCATGACCGTTTACTTAGATGCGGCCGTAACCGAAAAAGAAATGAACGGCAATGTGGCTACACAAGGAATGACTTTCCCGTTTAAATCAACCCGTAAAACAGAAGCCAAAAAATGAAGGTAACGGCCGACCATAAACTGAAGAAGCTCATTGTGGTGGGCGACCGCGTACTGATACGCCCGGGGCGGCAAACGGAAAAAACCGATTCGGGATTATATCTTCCTCCGGGTGTTCAGGAAAAAGAAAAAATACAAAGCGGCTATGTTATTAAAGTAGGGCCGGGCTACCCGTTGCCCATGCCGGCCGATGAAGACGATTTGTGGAAAGGCAAAGAAGACACCATCAAGTATTTGCCATTACAAGCGCAAGAAGGAGATTTAGCTATTTTTTTGCAGAAGGGAGCCATTGAGGTGATCTACGAAAAAGAAAAATATTTTATTGTGTCGCAGGCTTCTCTTCTGATGTTGGAGCGGGAAGAAGATCTCTGATGTATTTGTGCCTACAGATCCTTGGCCTTTTCCCAATATTCGTCCATTTCAGCTAAAGTCATTTCGCCCATTTTTTTTTCGTCTTTAGCCGATTCGCTCTCCAGATACTGAAAGCGTTTAATAAATTTTTTATTGGTTCGCTCCAGTGCCTCTTCTGCATCTATGCCGAGAAAGCGCGAATAGTTTACCATCGAAAAAAGTAAGTCGCCAAATTCGGCCACTACTTTTTGTTGGTTTATCGGTTGGCCGGTTTCTACATTAAATTCATTTTTAAACTCCTGCATTTCTTCTTCTACCTTTTGCCATACTTGCTCTTTCCGCTCCCAATCAAACCCTACCCCCCGTGCCTTATCTTGTATGCGCATAGCTTTTACCAAGGCAGGCAATGATTTTGGCACGCCTTGCAGCACCGATCGGTTTCCGGTTTTTAGTTTAATTTTTTCCCAGTTTTCTTTTACGGCCTGCTCATCATTGGCTACTACCTCGCCATACACATGCGGATGCCGTTCTATTAATTTATCGCAAATAGCATGAAGCACATCGGCTACATCAAAAAGATTTTTTTCTGAAGCAATGCGTGCATAAAAAACATTGTGCAGCATTAAATCACCCAGTTCTTTTTTTATCTCCTCATAATTCCCATCGAGAATAGAATCCGAAAGTTCATACGTTTCCTCGATGGTTAGATGACGAAGGCTTTCCAGTGTTTGTTTTTTATCCCACGGGCAGTTTTCGCGTAGTTCATCCATAATGGTAAGCAAGCGATCAAACGCCTGAAGTTTGGCCTGCCGGTTGGGATCGGGAAAAGCAAGATTTTTTTTCATTGGTTAATTTTGATTGAACTAAAGTAGTCTTAATCGTATTCGTAAATCGTACATTTGTAAAAATTTTTTTATGACGCTGATTAAATCCATTTCAGGCATTCGCGGAACCATTGGCGGCCGGCCAGGCGAAGCGCTTACCCCGGTTGATGTTGTAAAATTTGCGGCTGCATTTGGCACCTGGGCCAAGCGGCACGGAGCCAAAAAAATAATAATTGGACGCGATGCCCGCGTTTCGGGTGAAATGGTAAGCAGCCTGGTAAGTCAGACATTAATCGGGCTGGGCATCAATGTGGTGGATTTAGGATTATCTACCACCCCCACGGTTGAAATTGCCGTGCCTCTGGAAAAAGCCGGAGGTGGCATTATTTTAACAGCCAGCCACAACCCCATACAATGGAATGCACTAAAACTGCTGAACGAAAGAGGTGAATTTATTTCAGCTGCCGATGGAGCCGAGATTTTAAAAATAGCTTTAGAGGAAAATTTTGATTTTGCTCCAGTAGAAAAACTGGGTACGTATTCGCAAAACAACCAATATATTAAAAAGCATATTGAGTTAATCAAAAAAAATAAGTGGGTCGATGTGCAAGCCATCCGAAAGGCCAAATTTAAAATTGCAGTAGATGCCGTAAATTCTACCGGTGGAGTTGCCGTGCCTCTGTTGTTAAAAGAACTGGGTGTAAAAACAGTAAAAAAATTATACTGTGAGCCTACCGGAAAATTTCCGCACAATCCTGAACCTCTTCCCGAAAATATTAAAACAATTTGCCGGGAGGTAAAAAAAGGGAAATATAATCTGGGCATTGTCGTTGATCCGGATGTAGACCGCCTGGCGTTGGTACAAGAAGACGGCAAACCATTTGGTGAAGAATACACCTTGGTGGCGGTGGCCGATTATTTATTAAGCCGCAAAAAGGGAAATACTGTTTCTAATTTATCATCTACCCGTGCCCTGCGCGACATTACCGAAAAGGCGGGCGGGCAATATACTGCCTCGGCTGTGGGCGAAGTAAATGTGGTACATGCCATGAAACAAACAAAAGCTATAATCGGTGGCGAAGGCAATGGAGGTGTTATCTTTCCCGACCTGCATTACGGCCGCGATGCCCTGATGGGCATTGCTCTTTTTCTTACTCACCTGGCTAAATCAAAAAAGAAAGCATCCGAATTACGCCAATCTTATCCTGATTATTTTATTTCGAAAAACAAAATTGAACTCACTCCTCAAATTAACGTGGACGATGTTCTTGAGAACAT
This sequence comes from Bacteroidota bacterium, assembly GCA_018267195.1. GTDB lineage: Bacteria > Bacteroidota > Bacteroidia > Cytophagales > Cyclobacteriaceae > ELB16-189. The sequence continues at coordinate 22,207 of JAFDYY010000019.1, forward strand.
TCGGAAAAATTATACCACTGAAAAAATCAGCACAGAAGACGGGGTAAAAATAGATTTTGAACGAACGAAAGAATGGGTGCATTTGCGCAAAAGCAATACCGAGCCCATCATTCGTATTTATGCCGAAGCTCCTACCCGCAAAAAGGCCGACAGCCTGGCTCAACGCATTGTCAGTGATATTAAAAAGATGACGTAAATTTGTGAATCTTTTTTTGGTTTAAAATTAGAAATGAAAATGAGCGTGTACCTCGACAACGCAGCCACCACTCCGTTAGACCCGGAAGTGTTGGATGCCATGAAGCCTTTCCTAACCGAAGATTTCGGAAACCCCTCCTCCACTCACGCACACGGAAGAAAGGTGCGGGCAGCCATCGAATCAGCCCGAAAAAAAATTGCCGAATTGCTAAACTGCACCCCGGGTGAAATTATTTTTACTTCGGGCGGAACCGAAGCCGATAATGCCATCCTTCGCGGTGCGATACAGACCTACCACATCCGGCATGTTATCTCATCGGCCATTGAACACCACGCGGTAGAACATACGCTGGCCATGCTGGAAAATCAGGATGAAATAAATCTGCATCTGGTAACGCTGGACGAAAAAGGGCATGTTGACCTGTCTTCTCTCGAAAATTTATTAAAGGAATTTCCAAACGCATTGGTATCGCTGATGCACGCCAATAATGAGATCGGCAATTTGCTCAGCCTGCCGGCCGTTAGTGAATTATGCCATCGGTATCAAGCCTATTTCCACTCCGACACGGTGCAAACTATGGGGCATTACCGCCACGATCTGAAGCAACTGAATGTGCACGGCATAACGGCAGCCGCTCATAAATTTCATGGCCCTAAGGGGGTGGGTTTTATGTATCTTAACAAAAACAAAAAAATAAAACCGTTGGTACATGGGGGCGCCCAAGAGCGAAATATGCGGGGCGGAACCGAAAATACTTACGGCATCGTTGGGTTAGCCAAAGCACTTGAAATTTGCTATCGCGAAATGGCGGAACATCAAAAACAGATTTCGGATTTAAAAGAGTACATGATTCAGAAATTAGTTGCCTCCGTTCCTGGCGTTTCCTTTCATGGTGACTCGGCTAACCTGGCAAATAGTTTATACACGGTATTAAATGTTTCCTTTCCGGAATCGGAAGAAAATGAAATGATGCTTTTCAATCTCGATCTGCAAGGTATTTCGGCATCGGGCGGAAGTGCCTGCTCCAGTGGCGCCTCTACCGGCTCGCATGTACTGAATGCACTGTACCCTAACTCTAAAAGAGGAGCCATTCGTTTTTCATTTAGTAAATACAATACCCGGCAAGAAATAGATTATGTAGTGCAAAAGTTGGCCGAATTGTTTAAGGTAGTAGTCTAATTCAGATTATAGTGTCTGAAAATATTTCCTTTATCGGCTCCGGCAATTTAGCCTGGCACCTTGCCCCGGCACTTGACAATGCAGGGTTTATTGTAAAAGAAGTTTTTAGCCGCAACCACCGCCATGCCTCCCTGCTTACCGAACGCCTCTATCAGGCCGAAGTAAAAGTAACACTTGATTTTTCTACCAGCCCTTCTTCTGTTTTTATAGTGGCCGTGCATGACGACAGCATACGCGAAATAGCAAAGGAAATTATTTTGCCCGAAAAGGCCGTGCTGGTGCATACCTCCGGCTCGGTGGCTTTAGATGAACTGCAATTTGCCGCCATCCCCGATATTGGGGTGTTTTACCCGCTGCAAACATTCAGCAAAACAAAAAAAATTGACTTCCATCAAATTCCCATCTTTATTGAAAGCAACAATGCTAATACCGAAGAAGTTTTGTTGAGGTTGGGCAAAGCCATCAGCCGGTATGTGAAAAGGATTACATCCGAAGAACGAAAGGCATTACATGTGGCCGCTGTTTTTGCTTCTAACTTTACTAACCACATGCTTACCCTTTCCGAATCGGTGATGCAAAAAAACGGGTTGGATTTTGAATGGCTCACCCCCCTCATTAATGAAACCATTACAAAAATTTTGCAGATGGGCGCTCAGGCTGCTCAAACCGGCCCGGCCCGGAGGGGCGATTTGATAACCTTGGAAAAACACATGGCCTTTTTACAAGACGATCCGCGCCTGGCCGAGATTTACCAACTGATCAGCCAGCACATACTCGATCAATATCATGAATCCTGATTTTTTTGTATCTTAAACCGGGTTTAAAATTTTTTTTTAATATCCCCATCCGTTCCGAGTAAATCTTAGTCAAACTAAAATGAAAAAAACGTTTCTCGTACTCGTCCTCCTGGTTTCAGTCATCATCAGTTTTTCCCAACAACAAAAACAAACAGTAGCTGCCCCGCTTTATGTTATCAACGGCCAGGTACAGCCTGAGTGGGTAGTGAGTCAATCCGATCCGGGTAAAATGGTAAGACCCATTGAAAACCTTGACCCCACCACTATTGAAAAAATTGAAGTGCTTAATGGAGAAAAAGCCATTGTTAAATACAAGGATGCTGGCAAAAACGGAGTTGTAGAAATTACCACCAAGAAAAAATAACCGGTATGAAAAAATTAATTTATCTGTTAGGAGCATGGCCTATCCTAACTTGTGCGGGCCAAACCGCAGACCGCAGTTCGTTCGATCCTAAAGTAACAGAAGTCTGGGAATTAAAACCGGCCAAGGTTACGCCCGGAAAAAATCCGGGTGATGCCCCATCGGATGCCATCGTACTTTTTGACGGGAAAGATTTATCGAAATGGACAACCTCTGCCGGTAGCGATGCTCAATGGAATATACTAGACGGTGCCCTGACCGTAACCAAAGGAAAAGGCGACATTAAAACCAGGCAAACGTTTGGCGATATGCAGTTGCACATTGAATGGCGATCCCCCGCAGATGTTGTGGGTGAAGGGCAAGGCCGTGGCAACAGCGGTATATTTTTGCAAGAACGCTACGAACTGCAGGTGCTCGACAGTTATGAAAGTGTTACCTACTCTAACGGGCAAGCAGGGTCTATCTACAAACAATCCGTTCCATTGGTCAATGCCTGCCTCAAGCCGGGCGAGTGGCAATCGTACGATGTTCTCTACACTGCGCCCCGTTTTAGCGACAACGGGCGTGTTATTGTCCCCGCTTACGTAACCGTGCTGCAAAACGGAATTGTCATACAAAATCACACACAAATTTTAGGAACCACCGAATTTAAAGGACTCCCCGTGTATCATCCGCACGGCAAGGCATCTATCCAACTGCAAGACCACGGCAACCCCGTAAGCTATCGCAATATTTGGGTGAGGGAGTTATAGAATTTTTTACATAAAAAAGGCCGCCTCTGTTTTTAGGCAGCCTTTTTTATAATAGAATTAATTTTTTACTGTGGCTTAATGGTCTGTGCCGCGGCTTCCACTTCTCCTTTAATATGGAGCACAAACATACCTCCTTCAATATTACCATGCACGGTTATCGTCTTGTCGAAAATACCAGGCGCTGCGGCATTGTAGGTAGCTTTTACATACCCTTGCCCACCGGGCATAACCGGTTCGCGTGTCCAGCCGGGAGTGGTACATCCACAAGAGGGTTGTGCATTCGTTATTACCAGCGGTACTTTGCCGTGGTTGGTAAACTTAAACTCGTACGTGGCTGGCACGCCTTGTTTGATTTTCCCGAAATCATGGCTGGTGGCATCCCAGGCAATAGAAGCCACATCGTTTTGAGGCGCGGTTACGGTTTGCGAAAACCCTTTCCCGGCCAACAAAATTACTACTGCAATTGCGATTAGATTTTTCATTTCACTTGTATTTTGGGTTAAACTTAGATGGTTCAATTGAACTGTACAAACTTCGTACACAAAAAACACGCTGTGTGTTAAAAAACCGCTAAAAGATGTTAATCGTTTGTTAAAGAACACCCTGGTTTGGCGGCAACCAGTAATCCGGCTTATTTTTGCCTTGTGAGCCGAACCACCCTGCGTAGCATCATTATTTTAGCAGCCATCAGCATTGCCGGCATTACGGCTACCCAAATTTATTGGGTACGCAAAGCCTTTGATCAGAAAGAGAACCAGTTCAATCACGATGTCAATGCCTCCCTTCAGGCCGTGGCCAATCGCATATTTGAAATCAACCAAACTATACCCCCTGCTAATTCGCCAGTAGAGCAGCTTTCTACCAATTATTTTGCCGTGATCATAAACGGGCCGGTAAACGCGAGCGTACTCGGATTACTGATTGCTTCGGAATTTGAAAAAAGAAACATAACGGCCGATTACGAATTTGGCGTGTACGATTGTGAAGAACAGTGCATGAAGGGGGCCGAAGTAAAAGCATCCCTTCCTAAACAACCGACAACCAAACTGACTGACCTGCCCACCTGGAAGGGTGATGGATATTATTTTAGTGTACGCTTTCCGACCATCGAGGCAAATCTGATCAGCCAAATGGGCATCTGGGGGTTTTCGTCAGCCGTTATGCTCATCGTCATTCTCTTTTTCGCTTACACCTTGTTTGTTATCCTTCGCCAAAAACGGTTGTCCGAAATTCAGAAGGATTTCATCAACAATATGACGCACGAATTTAAGACCCCTCTTTCTACCATTGCTATCTCTTCCGATGTATTAAAAAGCCCGGAGATTATACAAACCCCCGATCGCTTGCTGAACTATGCGGCTATTATTTCGCACGAAACCACCCGGCTGCGGCAGCATGTAGAGCGTGTGTTACAGATGGCCAAGCTGGAAAAAAATAATCTGGTTATTAATAAAGAACATTTAGATGTACACGAACTGATACGCGAAGCCGTGCAAAACAGCGCCCTTCTTTTGCAGGAAAAAAACGCTACCGTTGATCTGCAATTGAATGCCTCCGAAACCCACATCGTGGCCGATCGTCTGCATTTTACCAATGTGATCTTCAACTTGATTGACAATGCTATAAAATATAACAAGAACATCCCTCACCTGAAAATAGAATCCGGTAATGTGGGGAATCAGATTTTTGTAGCTGTTAGCGATAATGGCATTGGCATCAGTCCGGAAAACCACAAAAAAATATTTCATCAGTTTTATCGTGTGCCTACCGGAAACCTGCACGATGTAAAAGGGTTTGGCCTCGGCTTAAACTACGTAAAGCGTATCATCGAATCCTGTAAAGGAAAAGTTTCGGTAGCCAGCCAACTGGATGCGGGCAGTACCTTTAAAATTATTTTACCGGTAGCATGAGTGCCAAAATTTTATTGGTGGAAGATGATTCCTCGTTAGGATATGTAATTCAGGACGGTCTAATCCACAAAGGATATGAAGTTACCCTGTGCCGGGATGGAGAAGAAGGTTTTCAGGCTTTTTGCTCGCAGCGGTTCGATATCTGCATTTTGGATGTGATGATGCCCAAAAAAGACGGCTTTACTTTAGCTCAGGAAATAAGAGCTGCCAACACACAAGTACCCATTTTGTTTGTTACGGCCAAATCTATGTTGGACGATAAACTGCAGGGCTTCCAAACCGGTGGAGACGATTATATTACCAAACCTTTCAGCATAGACGAATTGGGTATGCGCATTGACGTTTTTTTACGCAGAACATCTCCCTCCTTCTACCAAGAGGAGATTTTTCGGATAGGTCTTATTTCTTTCGATCCCAAAAATTTTATACTCCATCATGCTTCCGGGAAAAAAACACTTACCCCTAAAGAAGCAGAAGTAATGAAATTGCTGTGCCTGAACCGCGAGCGCGTGTTGAAGCGCGAAGAAATATTAAAAACAGTATGGGGTGATGATGATTATTTTATGGGTCGCAGCCTCGATGTATTCATTTCTAAATTACGGAAGTATCTTAAAGACGACCCCACGGTAGAAATCGTAAATTACCACGGAGTTGGTTTTAAGCTGGTAGTAAACGGCTGATCAATCAAATACTACCCGGCCTGTTATGCTTCGGCCAAGCGTAATTTCATCCGTGTATTCTAAATTACCGCCTACGGGCACACCCCGTGCAATGGAAGTAACTTTCACCGGAAGGGCTTTTAGTTTACGGTTAATATAAAAAGCCGTAGTGTCGCCCTCCAGCGTAGGGCTTAGCGCCAAGATTATTTCCTTAATTTCATTTTTTGTTTGAGCTACGCGCTGCAACAGGTGTTCTATTTTCAATTCCGATGGTCCGATACCGTTCATAGGCGATATCACCCCGCCCAGCACGTGGTACACCCCGTTATACTGTGCTGTGTTTTCTATGGCCATTACATCGTTGCTTTCTTCTACCACGCATACCGTGCTGCGGTCGCGCCGGTGGCTACTGCAAATTACACACACGGCCTCATCCGAAATAGTAAAGCAGGTTTTACAAAACCGAATATTGGCGCGCAGTTTGTTCAATGCCTCGGTTAGGGCCAGCGTCCGGTTTTCATTTTCTTTTACTAAATGTAGCACCAGGCGCAGGGCTGTTTTTTTGCCGATACCGGGAAGTTTAGAAACTTCATTCACGGCATCTTCAATCAGTTTGGAGGGATATTCCATCAGAGGATTTTGGCATCTATGCCCGCTTCGCAGATCGCTTCGCGCAAAGGATTAAGTTCCTCGTATGAACCTGTGCGCACGGCACATTTTCCCTTGAAATGAATCAGCCATGTACATTGCTCTGCCTGCTCCGGGGTGTGATTACATACGCGAATCAGGGTTTCAATCACATGCTGAAACGTATTGAAATCATCATTGAATACCACCAAATCTTTTACATCCGTTATCGCAATGGCTTCTAACTGATCTGTGTTTTCAAGTACTTCAACAAGTGAGCCCATTCTGTTTTAATGATTCAGCAAAGGTAAAAAATTTTGACAAGTAAACGGTAAGTTGTAAATCGTAACCTTAAAAAATGCCTGCGTGACCCCTCTCTTCATCAGTTCAGTTATTCTTATTTATTTTATTGCCCTGATTATTATTTCTTATTTCACTTCGCGCGGGGCCGACAGCAACACATTTTTCACAGCTAACCGCCAGTCGCCCTGGTACCTGGTGGCTTTTGGCATGATCGGCTCTTCTTTGTCGGGCGTAACATTTGTATCGGTGCCCGGGGCAGTTGGAAAATTCAATTTCGCTTATTTTCAGGTAGTGTTAGGCTACCTGGCCGGGTATGTGGTAATCATTGCCGTACTGATGCCGCTATACTACCGGCTTAAAGTAGTTTCAATTTATACTTATCTGGAACAGCGTTTCGACACATGGACACACCGGACCGGGGCGGGTGTTTTTTTGGTAAGCCGGTCCATGGCTTCTTCGCTACGTCTGTTTTTGGCAGCTTCGATCCTGCAATTATTTTTATTTGATGCCTGGCATGTACCATTTTACGTTACAGTTACCATTACCCTCGCCTTAATCTGGGTTTACACTTTTAAGGGTGGCGTAAAAACGATTATCTGGACAGATACCTTTCAAACTATATTTTTGGTGGGGGCTGTAATCATTACCGTTTGGCAAATTGCTCATCAGTTAAATTTTTCTTTTACTGACATGACAACTGCCATTCACGCCCAAGGTTATTCTAAAATTTTTGTATTGGATTCAGTAAAGAATGGCCTGTTTTTTCCTAAGCAATTTTTAGGCGGTATGTTTATTACCATCGCCATGACCGGCCTGGACCAGGAATTGATGCAAAAAAACCTGACGTGCAAAACATTAGGCGATGCGCAGAAAAATATGTTTTGGTTCAGTATTACGCTGGCTATTGTAAATCTTCTTTTCCTTACGTTAGGTGCCCTGCTCTATATCTATTGCAACCAAAAAGGAATTGCCTTACCCAAAAGCAGCGATGATCTTTTTCCAATGTTAGCGTTTAACGAACTCGGGCTGACGGTGGGCATTTTATTTTTGCTGGGCATTACCGCTTCTTCCTACGCCAGTGCCGACTCGGCTTTGGCCGGATTAACCACCTCCTTTTGTATCGATTTCCTGAATTTTAAAAATAAAAACGAACAAACTAAACAGCGTCAAAAATTTATTGTACACCTGGGTTTTTCTATCCTGTTTCTCGTTATCATTTTAATCTTCAAAGAAGTAAACCAAAAATCGCTGATCGATGTGGTGCTGAAAGTAGCCGGCTATACCTATGGCCCGCTGCTGGGGTTATTTTCGTTTGGCATCTTCACAACCCGAAAAGTGGCCGGAAAATGGGTTCCATTCATTTGCGTGGCCGCTCCGCTCCTTACCTATTTACTTAGTGCCAATTCCGAGAAATGGTTTTCGGGATTTCAGATGAGCTATGAAGTAATTATTCTAGACGGACTGATTACCTTTTTGGGACTTTGGTTACTATCCATCAAACCAAAAAACGGTATAAAATAAAAAAGGCCGTTAAAAGCGGCCAGAAAATCATTATTGCTCATCCGGATTATATCCGACTGTCTTTCTTCGCTTCAGGTGCTTTAGAATAGGTAGGGCATGTATATTGCGAACAAGCCGATGCCAGAAGCATAACTACCGCGATCAACACCAATACAGACTTTTTCATAACGTTTAAATTTAAAACCGTGTAAAGATATACGCAGCAATGTAAAAAATAGTTCACATAACCGGTATAATTCTTACATAAGTTTCAAAATCAGGAAAAAGACATGAAAAGACTACAATAAAGGGTTTCTGTGAACATTATTGAATTATTTTTAGTTTAAATTGGGTTGCTACGACTATGCTCGGCCACCGCTTTTCTAAATACGTCCCTCCGCCTGATGACGGAAAATCTGATTTTGAAAAACTTCTGAAAATTTTCATGCCGTTGCTCCTGATTACCTCCGGCCATGTGGCCGAGGCGCTGCAATGGCTTACCGAAATAGATAAACAATACGGCCTGACCGGAAAAGATTATGGCATGGGCGATTTTATTGAGGATTTAAAAAAGAATGGTTACATAACTGATGACGGACCGAATGGTGAATTCAAATTGAAGGCAAAAGCAGAGCAAAATCTTCGTCAATCGGCTCTGGAAGAGATTTTTGGAAAACTAAAACGCACCAAGCCGGGCGGCCATCAAACTCCGCACAACGGCCGGGGCGATGAGCCCACCACCGATAGGCGCGAGTACGAATTTGGCGACACGCTCGAACAAATTTCGGTTACCGACTCCTTGCGCAATGCTCAAATCAATCACGGAGTGGAAGATTTTTTCATGACGGAAGATGATTTGGAAGTGGTGGAGAACGAATTCAAAGCACAAACTTCTACCGTGCTGATGATTGATATTTCGCACTCCATGATTTTGTATGGCGAAGACCGTATCACTCCGGCTAAAAAAGTGGCCATGGCGTTGTCGGAGTTAATAATCAAAAAATACCCAAAAGACACGCTCGACATTTTGGTATTTGGCGATGATGCCTGGCAAATTGAAATCAAAGACCTGCCCTATTTAAATGTAGGCCCCTACCACACCAACACCGTGGCGGGGTTAGAACTGGCGATGGGCATTTTGCGTAGAAAGAAGAACGCCAACAAGCAAATTTTTATGATCACCGATGGCAAGCCCACGTGCATCAAGCAGGGAATCAAATACTATAAAAATGCGTTCGGCCTCGACCAAAAAATTTTAAATAAAACACTTGACCTTGCTGTGCAACTGCGAAAAATAAAAATTCCGGTAACTACATTTATGATTGCCACCGATCCGTACCTAAAAGCATTTGTGCGTGAGTTTACCAAGGCCAACAATGGCAATGCTTATTATAGTTCACTGCAAGGATTGGGAAATTTGGTTTTTGAAGATTTTAGAAAGAACAGGACGAAGAATTTGTAGCTATTCTATTTATATATGTCTTTGCGATGACCAACTTTTCTAATCTCCACAATCTTAATCACATCCTCCACGAAATAAATAATACGGTAATCACCTATTCTAATTTCTCCACAACGATTCTTTCTGTCCTTCTAATTTCTTTGCCCCAAGTGGTCGTGGGTTTTCGCTTAGGCCATCGATCGCATAACTAATGCGTTTGATAATTTGATTTGGCAGCCGCAATAATTCTTTTTCAGCAGATTTTTTAAAAGTAATAATGTACATATCATATCTTGTTCCTTTTCTTAAGGCGTTTCTTTATCTCCTCCCAGGCTACAGATGGTTCATCTCGTCTGGATTCGGCAATGATGGAATCAAACAAGTCTTCGATTTGCTCATCGAATTTCTCTAACGTTTTGAGATCAATTACAACTGCTTTTTTTCTGCTCCGCTCATCGGTGATGTAGTTAACTCCCTTCATATCATTATATATTTTACAAAGATACAGATGCATCAATGATTCTCAAAAAACCGAAACTTATGTTGCCTCGCAATCCGTTTGGCTTCGCCAATATATTTTGTAAAATCAGCTGAGCCTCTTGGTTCCGTTGATGCCAAAATTTTATAATAATTCATCTGATAATACCTTCGGTTGTAATCATCCAACTGAGTGGGATCAACGGAGCGGAGTAGGGCTTTTGCTTCTTCTTTTCGAGTAAGGTCCGTCATAGCACCAGCCCGATATATGGCAAGTGGAATGATAACTCCTTTCGAATATTCATCAAGCTCGCATCGGTAATTTCTTTGAGCCAGTTCGGTGTACTGAAGAACTTCTTCGTTCAACCCTGCCATGCTAAATGCCTCGACAACCATCAAATGGAACGAAGGTAAATTGCGTTCAAGATTACCATTTCTTGGCAAGCGTTTTTCCCAGTCCTCTATCGATTTTCTCAACCCTCGCTCTATACCGTTTTTGAAATAGTGTTGATATAAAATGTTGCAGGCAAACTTCCGGCCCACCGGGAAGGGATGCATCTCGGGCTTAAGATGGATAGCGTTTATTTTTTCAATCAAAATTTTACATTCATTTTTCTCCATCAACCAAAAGTGATGAAGAAATAACAAACAAAGGCTGAAGAGCTGCGCTTCCTCATCAGGCCGTTCGTTGGCATAGGCCCTCACCACTTTGTGATGGCCAAGATTGAGGCAATCATAATCCACAAACCACTCAAAATATAACTGCTGCGCTTCAGGCAGCTTGGCATAATGAGGTATTAGATCATCTGCCAACCGCGAGTGGCTGCGCATCTGGGTGGCAAACGAAAACATCAAACTCATGAGTTTTCCACGAGGATAGTCGTCTCTGTTTTGAAGTCCCTTCGCCTTGAAAATATTTTTTAAGAAATCAGTGTTGCTTTCATGAAAAGCTAGCAACATCAGCCAATTGAAGGTAGTATAAAATTGTTCGCTTTCGCCCAGTACTTGTTGCAGGTCGTCAACGGCATCAATAGTTAGGTCGTTACTTTTGCGCGCGCGATCAAAAACTACTGCCCGTTGGAATTCATAAAAATCATTAAAGCCGCAAAAGTTGGATAACACGTTGAGTGTCTCCAGCGAAGGGCTGCTGCCCGAAGGCATCACATCAAAAAACCTGCGGAGCGTGTTTACGCTGATGTATTTTTTTGTTCTGTCTTCAATGAAGTCTGCCAGCTTATCACAATCCGTTTTGGTGCGCACCGCAAAGCCGAAATGTTTTTCCACTGCCTCTTTTAATTGGGAAAGTTCGTACGCACTTATTCTGGAGTGAGGAGAAGGCATGGTTTCTGATTTTTTAGTTCATCGGAGCAAAAATTAACGAAGGTTTATCTATCATGTCAACAATTCGTTTTTTTATCAGCTCCCAATCAAATTGCCCTTTAGACAAGTACACGTCTTTAGTATCACTTATTTGTGAAAAAGCGGAGAGCGAGCGAAGTACAAAAAGTTCGTCTTGCGCAAATTTTTCTTTAAACACAGCCAACATCATGTTTAAAGAAAGATACTGAGACAGAAACGCAATGTCAACGTAATCTTTCGCTTTGTTGCGCATATTGGCAATGGCTTCTAATTTCATGGCGGCAATATCTTCAAGCCCGGCCATCCTTATTCCGTCAACCACTACGGGTGTCCTTACAAAACTATTTTCATAAAATACAAAATCAGTTTTAAGGTTGCCAATGAAGCCCTGCAAAGCAATATCACTGTAAGTAGGCAGCCTGAAATCGTAAGACTTAAGCAGGTGTTTGTAGAGTGCCTGTTTATCAAACTCTTTGTCGGTAAATAAATCCAGGTCAATGCTGATCCGATGGCCTACCTGTAATGACAAGGCCGTGCCACCAACCAGAATAAAAGACGATAGTTTTTCATCTTTCATTAATTTATTCAAAACTGAGAAAGTGTTTTTTGAAACTGTATCGGAGTACAATTTCATATTCTTATTTTTTGGTTGTTGTTTGGAAACTGACCAGGAGCGGCCATCAGTTTTCGGTAAGCAGCTAATTCTTCATACGGAATACCGAATACGTTCTTAATAAATTCCATTTCGCGCTGCGACATGGAAGGTATATCCTTGGTAAGGGCCAGTACTTTTTCTGTACCATACAAATTAAACATGGCGTAAAAATCTTTGCAACTGCCACGCTCCATTACCCGCTCCACCACCAGAGCTGCCTGTTCTGTAAAATCAAATTGGTCGGGATCGTATTCCCAAAACAAACCTAAGTTTATTTTTGCAGAAGAATGATCTTTATAGTTATCGAAAAACATTGACTAAAGATATTTAAACTCAGGCAAACCGTCAATACAGCTTATCACAACGATTTTGGGGTGCATGGTGAAGTTAACTTTTTCTATACTGCTTCTTTTAGCTGGGAAAGTTCAAAGTTTAATTGATTCTAAATGCGCGGAAAGCATAGATAAATATAGAAAAATATTATTTGGGCACGGTTTGGGCAGGTTACAATATTGAGGCTTTACTTACTTGGATTCATAAATCAAATGCTTATGAAAATCTTTGTCGGTTTACTATTAATAATTGCCTCTGTTCTTTGCGCAAACGCACAACTCTTAAAAAAATATGATGGGTCTTATTATCGAGACTTTGTAAAAGAAGAAAGTGATTTCATTAAAAAATATGACGGATCCTATTATAGAGACTGGCTTAAGGTACAAGGTGACTACATTAAGAAATATGATGGATCGTACTATCGGGATTTTTTAAAGATCGATGGCAATTATATAAAAAAATATGATGGCTCTTATTACAGAGATTATTTGAAAACTGACGGAAGCAAAATATTGAAATATGATGGTTCATACTATCGTGAATTCATTAAAATAGAAGGCAACTCAATAAAAAAATACGATGGCAGTTATTATCGTGAATTTTTAAAAGGAGATGTTTCAAATATAGCGATGATCGCAACTATTGCTGCTTATTAGTTGAACTTAGAATTAAAATATTCTGGACAAACCAATCAAACCTGATGGACTTATGATGGACTTTCAAAAGAAGGACGACAATCAAAAGGTAAAACCATCACACCAAAGAAACCCGAAAAAGATAATGGAGAAAGTATTTAAAAAAATAAAAAAACAAAAACAAAAATGAATGTTTGGATCATTGTAGGCATCATCGCATTGATATGGTATTTCTCCTATCGCTCGGGCAACACAATTGTTACTTGCCAAAGTTGTGGCTGGCGTGGGCGTAAAAAAAAATGGAACGAATCAGGTCATTGCCCGAACTGTAAAAGTGATTTATATGAAAAAGAGGAATAACAAATGAAGTCAGGAGAAGAATCTAAAAGAAAAGGTGGCTCTTTAACCAATAAAATAATGGGGATCATTTGCTTGCTTTTGCTTCTAAAGACTTGCAGCTACAAAACGAATCATGGTGAAAATTATGGACGATTGACTCAGTACATTTTGTCTATAGTTGACTCCATAATTCCCTGGCCGTAATCAGAATTTTTTTTTCATGAAAAACAAAAAACTGAAATCTATCACCCCTTTGAGCATGAGAAAAAAACAATGTCATGATTCACTGGATCGATTTACTTTTAACTAACAACATACAAATCAAATCTTAAAACTTAATCATATGAAAATGTCAACAACTGCCTTAGTGATTTGTACTATTCTTTTTCTCTCAATTAAATCTTATTCACAAGAGTTGCCTTGCAAAAGTTATTACGCGAAAGCGGAAGGAGGCAGCTGCAAGGAGAAATACTTGGAAGACGATAGCGGAAAGAAGAATGGAAAGTTTATTGTATACGAGATAAATGGAGATATAGAAGTTAAAGGGCAGTATAGTCATGGCGCTCGGCAGGGGGCGTGGTCTTACAAAGGCTATTCAAAATATTTAGAGGCTCAACCTGGGGCGAAGAGTGGATTGGCGGCAGCTTACGATATTCCAGACAATGTTTACTGCTGGTACGAAAGAGATGTGGAGGTTGCGCGAAGCGAAAAACCAATTAGTTCTTATGAAGAAGCCGTAACAATTGCGAAGGCCAAGGGTAAGAATTAAAGCTAAGACTATAACATTATGATAAAAAATATCAATCTTTCAATAAAAAAATTATGGCAACGTTCCTTTTTGAAAACGATTCTGTGAAAGAAGTTTGTATTGAAGTAATCAAGTGTCCCGTTGATGAAAATTGCTATCAGAAATATACGGGCGATGATCGATATGATACTTTTATTGTTCCGCCACAAGGAAATCATCGGGTAGAAACGGATTGTGATGCTATTTGTTGGAAGCGTTGTGCCTATCCAAATTATCAACGAACAAATAACATAGTTATTTCTGTTTAACGGATAACTCCTCAAAACAGTCTTTAAATATGAAAACAAAGAATACAGTCTCTTTGATAACTATTTTGGTTTCGTCAATCTTCATTTCTTTTCAAACAGAAAATGTGAATGAAGTAAAGATTGGAGATCAGATTTGGAAGACTGAAAATTTGGATGTCGTTCACTTCCAAAACGGTGACCCAATTAAAGAAGCAAAGTCTAAAGAGGAATGGGTTAAGGCTACAATAGAAAAAACTCCAGTATGGTGCTATTACGATCAAAAGCATAAAGGATTTGGAAAACTTTACAATTGGTATGTTATTAATGATAAAAGGAAAATAGCCTCTAAAGGATGGCATGTTCCTAGTTATAATGAATGGCAAAAATTGAAGGCATTAGTGGGAGGCGACAATGAAGGAAACTCGCTAATGAGTGAAAAAGAATGGCCGAAGGGAAAAGATTCGTATAAATTCAATGCATTACCAAGTAACTACAGAGATTACAATGGTGAATTTTATACTGACCCTTCCTTTTCAATGATTTGTGCTTGGTGGAGTTCTACATCATGTTCTAAAGACTCAGCTTGGGGTCGTGGGCTCGTTGATTATGGATTTAGCGGTGAAGATTGTTATAAATATGGGTATGGTCTATCAGTTAGGTTAATAAAAGATTAGGGCAAGTTTAGACGCTACCCAAGTTTAGGTTGAGTTATACTTTCATCTTCCTCTCCATCCTCTCTTTCTCCCTCAGCAACTGTCTGTGGATATATCCGCTGAGGAGGCTCAGTTTTTTACAGGTGATTGTGCTGCGGAGTTTTCTCACTTCGGTGCTGTTCGCAACGTTGTGGTTCACTATTTATTTTGGATGGCTTCCCGATTTTGGAGGAGTAGATTCAACCGTTTCGTTAGCCTTGGAAATAGTCTATGCTATCCTTTTGTGCATCTTCTCCTTCTTCGGGTTGTATTTTTATGTGCGGTCGCTCAAGGTAGAGAAGGTGAGCATTGCCGTGCCCGTATCCAGCATCAGTGCTTTTTTTGGAGTGGCCACGGCCATTGTTTATTTGGGTGAGCCGGTTCACACCAGTTTTTTTATGGTGTTGATCTTGCTTACAGCGGGAGTAATGCTCATCAACAATAAACCAATCAAACGTTTTCGTTTCACCAAAGGTGTGCGCTACAATTTATATGCTGCGCTTTTTTGGGGCGTTAGTTTTGCATTGTTTGTTTTTCCGGTCAAAGCTTTGGGGGCAGTATTATTTTCATTTATACTTGAGGTGGTAGTTTGCACTTGCAGCCTGATTTTACTTCGCAGAGAAAACAAAGCGTGGTCGTTCCCGCTTGCTCAAATAGATAAGTACATCGTTGTTTTGGCCTTCCTTGGTTTTGGCGGAATTATTTTTTACAATCTCTCTTTATTGTGTTTGCCTGTTTCCACCATCAGCCTTCTCTCTACGATTACGCCTGCACTTTCAGTTGTGATGGCTTCTGTTCTGTTCAAAGAAAAATTAAATTCAAAACAATACGCTGGCCTGTTAATTATTTTGGCGGGATTATTTTTGCTGCGTTTGTTTTAGTCGCCTAAGTCCCTCGCTCGATACGCTCAACTTCAGTCAAAAAACCGGACATATAGCTTGAACGCGGCTTTATCCCTATTTCAATTGTTATAATAATTCTGAAATAAGAATATCCTTATTTCAGTTTATGGCCTATTTTTGAAATAAGAATTCTAATTTAAGGATTAATGTAGTTTTAATACCAGCCATTTCTCTGACAGCAACAATGAATCAACCCAAAACACTCGGCCAGCTCAAATCCTCGGGCTATCAATTCAAAACCATCAAAGACGAACTTCGATCAAACCTGATTGAAAAACTTAAGCGAAAAGAAAATGTTTTCGAGGGAATTTGGGGATATGAAGAAAGTGTAATCCCTGATTTAGAGCGAGCTATTTTAGCCGGACATGATGTAAATTTTCTTGGCTTGCGCGGACAAGCCAAAACACGTCTTGCTCGGTTAATGGTGAATTTGCTGGATGAATATATTCCCGTGATTGAGGGTTCTGAGTTAAATGACGATCCGCAACATCCGATTTCGCGGTTTGGGCGTGATCAAGTAAATGAACTGGGTGATGAAACACCTATCGTGTGGCTGCATCGCGAAGAACGCTATACAGAAAAACTAGCTACGCCCGATGTATCCATTGCTGATTTAATTGGCGATGTGGATCCGATCAAAGCGGCATCGCTCAAACTCCCTTATTCGGATGAGCGCGTTATTCACTTCGGGTTAATCCCTCGCTCGCATCGTTGTATTTTTGTGATCAACGAATTGCCCGATTTGCAAGCACGGATTCAAGTGGCGCTGTTCAACATTTTGCAGGAAGGCGATATTCAAATTAGAGGGTTCAAACTGCGGCTGCCGCTGGATATTCAATTTGTGTTCACCGCCAATCCGGAAGATTACACCAATCGCGGAAGCATCGTTACGCCACTGAAAGACCGTATCGACAGCCAGATCATCACACATTATCCCAAGTCAATTGAAGTGGGAAGAAAGATTACGCAACAAGAAGCCCACATTCGTGCTGAGCAGAGCAAACTTGTTTCAGTGAATGATATCGTCAAAGATTTGATCGAGCAGATTGCATTTGAAGCACGCAAGAGCGAATACGTGGATGCGAAAAGCGGTGTATCGGCACGGCTCACGATTTCTGCCTATGAAAATTTGATCGCAGCTGCCGAACGAAGATCGTTGATCAATAAAGAATCTTCCACTAACATTCGCATTTCAGATTTCATCGGGGTTGTTCCTTCTGTTACCGGAAAAGTAGAATTGGTATATGAAGGTCAGCAGGAAGGGCCCGGCATTGTTGCGCAGAACTTGGTGGGCAAGGCGCTTCGTACCCAATTCTTGAATTACTTTCCCGATCCGGAAAAATTTCGAAAACAAAAAGAGAAAAGCCCCTATAAAAAAATTACGGAGTGGTTTGGCAATGGCAACACGATCGATTTGTTGCATGACATGAGCAATCAGGATTATGAAAAAGCATTGAAGTCAATACCCGGCCTTTCAGAACTTGTAAATGACTATCACAAAGGAAAAGTGGCAAGCTCAAAATTATTTTTCATGGAGTTTGCACTTCATGGTCTGGCCGAATACAGTTTAATCAGCAAACATAATCTTACCGCTGGACTCCAATTCAAGGATTTACTCAGCAGCATGTTCAATCTGCCCAAAGAAGACGATGAAGAAGACGAAGCCTTCGGTACCAACAAGTATTGATAGCGAAGAGGTCTATCAGTTGCGCAAACTGGTGATGGAAGGAGAAGGGCAGCACTTGGAATTCAAGCACAAAGTTTCGCAGCCGGAAAAAATTGTGCGCGAGATGATTGCTTTCGCCAACAGTGAGGGCGGTACTATATTAATTGGTGTGGACGATGATGGTTCGCTGGCCGGAGTAAAATATCCTGACGAGGAGTTGCTGATGGTGCGGCAGGCGGTGGAAAAGCATGTAAAGCAATCGTTGGTCTATCATGATTCGTTGGTCGAGGTTACGCCCAATAAATTTGTGCTTCGCCTCGATATTTCACCCAGCCCCAAACGTCCGTTGTATTTTGTGGACGAAACGAATAGGCGCGAAAGTTTTGTACGCGTAAAAGATATGAGCGTAAAAGCAAGTCCGCAGATGAATGAAATCATTCGCAGGAAAGGGCAAAATAAGAATGTGCGGTTTTACTTTGCTGAACACGAACTCGCCCTAATGAAATACCTGGATGCGCACAAAACCATTACGCTTCAGGAATTTGAAAACCTTACTGGTCTCAATCAGTTGGTGGCCTCCCGAAAACTTATTTTACTGGTACTCGCCAACGTTTTAAAAATTACAGCTTCAGAAAAAGGAGATTATTATTCTAGAATATAATTTAATTTTCCCAATCAAAGTACTCGTCTTTCTGAAGTTCCAGTTCTTTTTTCTTTTTTACACCCCGGTTTTGAAAGGCATCTTTCAATTCTTTCACTTCTTTTTTCAGATCGTTTACCATTTTTTTCTTGGTCGCTTCTTTGTCTAGTTTCACTTCATAATTTTCGGTCGTACCGATTATTTTTAGAAAGATTCGGGTTTGCCCTCCGGTTTCTTCTATCGCACCAAAGGCTTCATCGGGGTCTATTTTTTTCTTGTTGCGTAAGGGGGCTATCACCCGGTAATCTATTACCTGATCAAACGAGTGCGTACCACTCAAGGTAATGGTGGTGGCATTAGTTTGCACTTCCATTTGAGGGATAAAGATTTTTTTCTTTTCTATGTGGATGTTGTTTTTCAGATCGGCAAAACGAAGGCGGTTTAGTGCCTGGTCGTCCAAATATTTATTTAATTTTTGCATCGGTTCAAAATTATTTAGCTCTCCGTTTTTTACCAGCGCATCAATATCGGCTACGAGCGTTTCCGGGTAAAGTTTTAGTTTTTGATTCAAATTCATCTCCAGGTTTACTTCTGCATTGGCCTGTCCTTTTAAGTGTTTAGCTTCAATAAAATTTTGGTAAAAATTATTGAACACATAAAATACACTGTCTAGGTGGATACCATGTAAACGAAACGCAGTAGATACATCTATGGCTTTAGCATTTTTGGCATCGACTATTCCGTTTACTTCCAGGGATCCGCCCATGGCACGCAATGACAAATGACGCGACACGGCCACCTGATTTTGCACCAGCAAATCGCCTTTTACATTTCGTGTATCCAGCCGTTTGTATTTCATTCGTTTTACATCGCAATTAAAATTCAGGTGCAGTAGCGGAGAAATAGAAAACCCAAAATCAGTTGATTCCGGGCCTAAACCAATCGCTACCAGTTGATCGAGGTCTAAAAAATCTGACTTCAAATCAGCCTCTATTCCGATCGGTTGGCTTTCAAATAATAAATAGGTAATAACATTTTTCAAAAAACCGTTGAGCAGAAAATCACTCTTTTCCAGGTTGCCCCTCAGGTTGCTCATGGCAATATCATTCTTATTAAATTGCAGCGAACCATTGATGTTACTAAAATGTATTTTGTTTTGTGTACTAAACGACACATCGTGCAGGTCCACATTTCCGATGGTCTGTACTTGCTGAGCGGTTGCTTTGCTTTTTAAAAGTGAAATCTTACCGGCAAAAGAAATATTGGCATTAACAACGCCACTTAGTTCTTTGATATTTTCAATCGGGTAAAAATTTTGAATGGCGGCCGCATCGCTCTCTCCTTTAAAATCGAAAGTAACATCGGGGTCATTAAAATTCCGGATAGAAAAATTAGATTGAAATTTTTTACCGTTCAGGTTGCCGGAAAGGTTTTGAATAGTCATTTCGGCTTGTGAAAAATCGGTGAGCGAAGGTGATGTGAATAAGCCGCTGAAGGTTGCCTGATCAATTTTAGATTGAAGCCCGGCATGAACAAAGGAAGTATTTTTGCAACCAAATTCGGCTGCCACTCTCGGGCGCTGCATTTCGCCTTTTAAGGTTAACGAAAAATATACTTCGCCTTCGCTCCGGTATGGCTTCAGTTTTTTAGAAAGCAGATCAGGCAGCAAAGAAAGTAAGGTTTGCACATTGGTATTCTTTCCTTTCAGTTCAATATTTATTTTTTCTTTTTCTTTAAATGCATACGTTCCTTTCAATTCAAATTCAGACTCACCCAGCTTTATATTCGATTTTTCGACCGTAACGGTTTTCTCCGATTCATCATAAATTACCATTGAGTTTACATTTACTTTCTTGTTTTCTAAAAGCGACAAATTATTAACCCCGATTTTGCCAATGGTTACATCGCCCAGGGTTTCAATGGTGTACCGGTTATTGGTTAATTTAATAGAAGCCACTAGTTGATCGCTCTCAAAAATGTGATGTTGCCGGGCTTGGCGATCGTTGTACTCTACGTACGTACCCGAAAGTTTTACTTTACGCAAATCAAATTCAATCTGTTGACCGGAGTGGTCTGCTTTTTTTGTAATCACAAAATTAGAATGACCCTTGTCGTCCACCTTCAAGTGTGTTTCGCTTTGGTTAATCTGTAATCCCCGGATGGAGTATTTTCCTCGCCAGGCTTCCAGGGTGTTAATAGAAAAAGAAACTGATTTAGCTTTCAGTAACGGATAAAGTCCCGGATGGCTATCTTCTACATACACATCGGTAAACGTAATAGAGAGGTTGGGAAAATCGCTCCACGAAGAAACATCTACCCGCCCGATTTGAATGGGTGTATTGATATTTTTATTGGCCTCGCGAATAAATTGTTGAATGATTTTGTCTTTAAACAAAACGACTGATCCGGCAAACGCGATCAGCAAAACTACGAGGGCAATAAAAAAATAAAGAAAAAATTTCCGGGCAGCCTTCACCGTTTAAAAAATGATGCTGCAAAATTATGAATTAACCCCAAAAGATCATTAGGTATTTAGCTTGATGTTATACTATTTCAAACACTTCGGCTGAGGCCCGTTTCAGGTGCTCCTCATAATCGAAGGGGGCATCGCCTCCTTCGAGCAAACTGCCCGTGGGTATGGTGGGGAAAATCTCTTCATAGTTTTTCACCAAGTTCATAAACACGCGCCTGTACACATGCGAGCGATTAATTTTGTCCGGGTGATCTAACCCCGCGGCAGCAATCAATTCAACAAAACTTTCTACCGTATTTTTGTGGTAATTGGCCACCCGTACTTTTTTATCATCTACCACTAACCCTTTCATGAGCGAGGGGTTTTGCGTGGCCACCCCGGTGGGACACGTATTTTTATTACACTCTAAAGCTTGTATGCAACCTAACGCCATCATCATAGCACGGGCTGAGTTGCAAGTATCGGCCCCCAACGACATTGCGCGTACAATATGAAATCCGGTCAACACTTTGCCGGAGGCTATTATTTTCATTTTATGGCGGATATTAAAACCCGTCAGCGCGTCATCGGCAAAAGCCAACGCATCGAGCAACGGCATCCCTACAAAATTTGAAAACTCGGGCGGGGCAGCACCGGTGCCTCCTTCGCCCCCATCAATCGTAATAAAATCAGGATAACTGTTCAGTTGCACCATGGCTTTGCAAATGGAAAGAAATTCGCTTTTACGACCGATACATAATTTAAACCCAACCGGCTTACCGCCTGACAGAGTTCTTAGTTTCTCAATGAATTTAATTAATTCGATAGGTGTAGTAAAGGCACTGTGAAAGGGGGGCGAGAATACCGTAGTGCCCGGTTTCACTAAACGGATAGCGGCTATCTCGGGTGTATTTTTGGCAGCCGGCAATATTCCGCCATGCCCCGGCTTTGCTCCTTGCGAAAGTTTTATCTCAATCATTTTCACGCTGGGGCGTGTGGCATTTTGCTGAAAGGCCGTGTCGGAAAAAGCTCCGTCTTCGCTGCGTGCACCAAAATAACCGGTGCCAATTTGCCAGATTATGTCGCCCCCATGTTTGAGGTGGTGCGGGCTCAAGCCGCCTTCTCCGGTATTGTGAGCAAAGCCACCAATTTTGGCTCCCAGATTTAAAGCTTCGATTGCATTTTGGCTGAGCGAACCAAAACTCATAGCTGATACGTTCAACACACTCATGTCGTAAGGCTGGGTACATTTTTCTCCTCCGAACCGAACGCGCGGATGATGATCCATCTTATGAAAATCTTTGGGAGCGATGGAATGCGTGATCCACTCATAGCCCTCGGCATATACATCTAACTGGGTACCAAACGGAATGGTATCAATTTGTTTTTTGGCTCGTTGGTAGATTACCGATCGTTCATTGCGGTTGATGGGTGCCCCATCGGTATCACTCTCGACAAAGTATTGTTGAATTTTGGGGCGCATGTCTTCAAACACATATCGCAACCGCCCCAACAACGGAAAATTTCTTTTGATCGACTGCCGGGTTTGAATCATATCGGCAATGCCCATGTACACAAAGGGCAATACTAAAATAAAAAACGCAACGGCATCATGCCAAAAGTACGTCCACACGGCCAGGCTGAGCAGCACCACCAATGAAACCAGCAAAAAAAGTTGACGATTATTCATACATCATAGTTTAATCAGGTCAATTTATAATTAATTATCAACTTGGGCAATCAGAGCCGTTAGGATGAGATTATCTTTCCTACAGCATCAATAAACCGGTCGAGGTCTCGGGTGGTGGTATAAACGTGAGGGGTTACGCGCACGGCATTTACATTTTCCCATTTAATGGAAACGGTATGGATTTGGTAATCCGCCATCAGCTTAGAAGAAATATCTCCTACGTCCATTCCGTCCACACTAAAAGTGCCCAGCGCGCAAGAGTATTCGGGCTTTAGTGAAATATGGAGTTTAACTCTCGGGTTTTTACTGATGGCGTTGCACCAATAACTTTTTAAATAATGTAACCGTTCTTGTTTTCTGCGGGCGCCAATGGCATGGTGAAAATCAATAGCCTGGCCGATGGCTTGCTCGGGGGCAAATGAGCGGGTGCCCAGGGCTTCAAATTTTTTTATGTCGGCACTGGTGGGTTTATCAATCGGAAAAATCGGCCAGGTTTTTTCGATGTGTTCTTTACGTATGTACATCATGCCGGTGCCGAAGGGGGCGCAAAGCCATTTGTGCAGGCTCGTGCCAAAATAATCGCAGTTTAAATCTGAAATTTTATAATCAACATGGGCAAAAGAATGGGCTGCATCCACGATGGAAATAATACCACGTTTGCGTGCTTCGGCACAAAGTTTGGCAGCCGGCAAAATCTGCCCTGTCCAGGTCATCAGGTGGGTGATGTGCCATATTTTTGTTTTGGGTGTAGTGGCATTGATATAGGCCTTTAGTACGGTGTCATCATTATCAATCGGTAAGCTTAAATTAATCCAATTGATTTTTACTCCTTCGCGCATCTCGCGTTGTTTCCAGGCGTGAATCATGTTGGGGTAATCTTGTTTGGTCATAACAATTTCGTCACCACGTTGCAGATCTATCCCCCAGGTAAAAGTGCCGAGCGACTCGGTCGTATTTCGGTTGATGGCAATTTCTTCCGGTGAAACTCCGGCCAGCGCGGCCAGTTTTCTTCTCAACGGTTCGCGTCCTTTATCTAATATTTGCCACATATAGTACGTGGGAGCTTCATTGCTTAGGTGGTAATACCGATCTACGGCATCTTGCACTACTTTGGGTTGGGGGCTTACGCCTCCATTATTAAGATTTAAAATGTTAGGCGATACGGTATATGCCTGTGCCATACGCTCCCACAGATCGTCTTCATCGGCTGCCTCTTCGGGCGAAAAACGGTTTAATTCTACAAGCGCTTCAGAAACATCTTCTGATTTTGCCCGGCTTAAAAATGGCGTGAGCGACAAGGCACCTGCCAAGCCGGCTGTTTTTTTAAAAAATGATCTTCGGGTAGCCATAGTTTGTTTTTTTGTATTCTTCAAATTACAAATTCTGATTCAGAATCTGTATACCTTTATGTTGAAGCTGTGCCATATAATGATAGAAGGCATTTTCTTGCCTGTATTTCAATACGGCTTTTATCTGGCATTGCTCTTCAAAAGTCTGGCTCACAATATGCAGCTCAAATTTTTTGATGGCATTCCTCACTTCAGCCATTTGGGCGTAGGGAAACAAAACCGTTACTTCTTTTGTCATTTCTACCTCCACTATAGTGGCCTGTTTTAGCGCCTCCTCGGCAGCCTGTTTATACGCCTGAACTAAACCGCCTACCCCCAGTTTTACACCTCCAAAATACCGTACTACCACTATCAAAACGTTGGTTAGTTTTTTAGATCGTATCTGTCCCAAAATCGGATCTCCGGCTGAGTGATTAGGTTCTCCATCATCCTGTGCTTTGTGTATTTTAGCTTCCGGCCCCAAGACATACGCAAAACAATGATGCCGTGCATCGAAATATTCTTTTTTTAATTTCTGAAGGATGTCTTTGCTTGAATGTTCGTTCTGAATGGGATATGCAAATGATAAAAATTTAGATCCTTTTTCTTTGTAAAGCCCCTGAGTCGGTTTAGCTATGGTGTAAAAAGAATAAACCATTTTCCATTAGCTTACATGATCGAGCTGTCTTAGTTTTACCGCTTTCCAGCCCGTGAGGCTCACCACCAACAGGGTCATCATTCCGCCAAATACGACCGATGAAACCGTGCCCATCAGGCGAGCCGTAACGCCTGATTCGAACGCACCAATTTCGTTGGACGACCCAACAAAAATACTATTCACGGCCGACACGCGACCTTTCATGTTTTCGGGTGTGAGGGTATGAATCATACTGAACCGGACAATTACACTCACGCAATCGAACATGCCGCTCAAAATCAGCAGCCCTACCGAAAGCCAGAATATTTTTGATAAGCCAAATCCGATCATGCAAACTCCAAAACCCGCCACACACCAAAGCAATACTTTGCCCATCTTTTTTTTAATGGGATGACGAGTGATATAAATAGCCATGGCTACCGCTCCAATACCCGGTGCCGCCCGCAGCAGCCCAAATCCTTCTTTCCCTACGGCTAAAATATCTTTGGCAAAGATGGGGAGTAAGGCTACCGCCCCACCAAACAACACCGCAAATAAATCAAGCGTAATGGCTCCTAAAATAATCTGATTGCCAAACACAAATCTTACACCCGCTTTTATTTTTTCCCATATTCCATGCTCTTCCGTAACGGGCGGGAGCTTCCGATTAGGGATACGGGCATAACATATAAATGCCGTTATAATGAGCAGCACATCGGCTGAGTAGGCAGCCGTAATACCATACGCGCCATACAGCAGCCCTCCAATTACCGGCCCCACTACCGTAGCCCCTTCCCACACGGTACTGTTCCATGTAATGGCATTTTGGTACAACTCCCGATCTACCAACTGTGGCATAAATGAAAAATTGGCGGGTGTTAAAAACCCACGGGCTATGCCGCTTACAAATATTACCGTATATATTGGAAATATTCCGTGTTGCGAAATAAATGCCCCGGCATGAAAGGTAAAAAACAGGAGAGCAGCCGCACAAAAAATAAGTGTGGCCACACAAAACAAAATAATTTTTTTCCGTTCTACCACGTCTGCTAAATGACCGGCATACAACGAAACAGCAATGGCCGGAATGGCTTCGGCCAACCCGATGAGCCCCAGCGAAAGAGGGTCTTTAGTAATTTCATAAACCTGCCAGCCCACTACTACGGCCTGAATCAGAATAGCCAGCGTAATAAACAAACGCGATAAAATAAACAATTGAAAATCGCGTACCCGGAGCGCAGCGTAAGGATTGCTCATTTGGAATTTACTGATTACAGAATTTGGTTAATCACCTCCACCGCTTTTTTTCTTCTTGTTTCGCGATCGCCCGAAATTTCGGTAAACGGAACACCCGAATGACTAACTTCATTCTTAAATAAGTTCCAAAAAAACTCGCGTTTATCGGGGTGCTCGCGCTGTGGATCGTTTTCCCAAGGCACATCTATGTAAGTAAGCAAATAATGATCGTACTTGCGCTCGTTCAGTTTTCGTAAAATATCAGGATCACAATTTCCATATTTATGCTCACTCCAGATTTTAATTACCATCAGGTTAGTATCACAAACCAACAACCGGTTAGCATCGTATGCCCACTCATCTTCCATGCGTAGTTGGCCGTGTGCTATCTTCAGCAAATCGATCTGGTCGTATGGTCTGCCCAATTTATTAAGATAGGCACGAGCGTATTCCTGCACCCACGGGGTTTGGTAATGCTGCGACAGAAATTGCGATAAATCGGTTTTGCCTGTACACTCGGGGCCGATCACGCAAATTTTTTTTATCTCCTGCCCATTTTCTTTGGTTACTTTCATAAGGTAATTATTATTTTATGGGGATATGAATTGCTGAGCTTACTTACACAACATGAAATCCATTTTATGCTTCCTGATTCAATTCAAAAATTTTCTCAAAATAATCAAATAAACCCGACAAAATACGTTAAAACGTGCCCAGAGGTAATTTGGAAACAGTTCAGATTTTTTATCTTTCGGATTGATATTTTACTTTGAAAAGAAGAAACGCCATACGACAACTGGGATTAGGGCTTTCGGCCGGGCTACTTGCTCCCCAATTGTTTACTTCGTGCAAGAAAGAGAAAGTTATTCCGGGTATTAATTACAACGGATCAATTATTATCATAGGTGCCGGTGTAGCCGGTTTATACGCTGCTGATATCCTTTCCTCGCAAGGATTAAATGTTACGGTACTGGAAGCCAGCAGCCGCTTTGGCGGCCGGGTACGCTCGTTTACCAGCAACGATATTACCAACGACAACTCTTCAGCCGCATACATTTATAATAAAGCGTATCCGCCCCTTAATGATTTTCCGGTAGAGTTGGGTGCTGATTTGGTTTATGGGGATGATTCTGCTTTGGGTAAAATTATAAGCACCCTGAGTATTCCGATGATTGATATGGGCACGGCTACCGATAATTATTTTTTAGGCGGGCAAGTAAACACCGCTTCCGGGTGGCAGGGCGATGCCGATTTTCAGGCCGTGCAAAATTTTGTTTCGGCTTTGAGTGGCAATACTAACAACACATCTATACAAGCTGCGGCCGGTGTTAGTGCCCGGGCGCAAGCCTTGCTCAACTCCGAAGCTTCTAATTTGTATGGTTCAACCTATGATTTGGTAAGTGCCTCGGGCGTAGGGGGCGAACTTCAACTCCGGAAACACAACAGCAAAAGGCTTACTATCAAAAGTAATTCTCTTCAGGATATCATGCTGTCGCGGTTTAGTAATGCCGTAAAGAAAGTAGTACTTAATACTCCCGTGGTGTCGGTTGATTATAGTGGAGAAAAAATAATTGTTACTGATAAGAGCGGGAAGCAACACCAGGCCGACAAAGTAATTGTAACCGTACCCTTAACGGTACTGCAAGGTGGTGATATAGCCTTTACTCCTTCGCTCCCCTCTATCAACACCAATGCGGCTGCTAAGTTTGGCATGGATCCGTGCTTCCGCATGATTATTGATTTTAAAAATAATTTTTGGGGTTCCAGCTCCGGATTTTCGTGGGGAGGGAGTTTTGGCCCGCAATATATGAATGGCGGATTCAACCGGGCGCTCTTTAACAGTACACTGGTAGTAACCGCTTTTGGCCACCCGGCCCGGCAGTTGTCGTTACAACCCGGAGCTACGGCCGTCAACTTGATCCTTAATGAACTCGATTCGCTTTATCCTGATCCGTCAGGAAAATTTCCCGGATTAGCTTCTAAATGGATCATCCGCCAATCTACCATCGTCAATGGATCTCCGGTAGAAACCGATCCGGTAGTTACCAGCTACGATTGGACCAAAGAACCTTACATCCGCGGAGGTATTTCTTATCCGTTAGTTGGCTCTACCCATCAAGACCGGATTAATCTGGGCACAAATGTGAATAATAAAATTTTCTTTGCAGGCGAAGCAACCGATGTGAGCGGAGATACCGGCACCATCAGCGGTGCCCTGAACTCAGCCGACCGGGCCACAACCGAATTAATCAAATCTATTCCAGTGTAGGGTAGCTTATTGTTGTAACCATTTGCTGATTGGGCGCCCTCCAGAACAAATTAGCGCTACCCTGCACAGGGTGAGTTGCATCAAACGAAAAAAAATTCTTTCGCCAATATCCCTATTCCTACGGTGAGAGTAAACCAGCCAAAGGCTTTGCGCAGATAGAGCGCAGCTATGCGCCTGGAAAAAAAATTACCGATCAATATACCTGTTACCGCCAGCGATGTAACACTTAATAAAAAAGGCCAGTGGATAGAATAGTTTAGCAGGTCGCCCAAAAAACCTATTAACGAATTGATGGCAATAATAAAAAGTGAAGTGCCCACGGCTGTTTTAAAAGGAAGCCCGGTAAGAAAAACCAATGCCGGAATAATTAAAAACCCACCTCCGGCTCCTACTAACCCGGTAAGGAAACCAATCAATGTTCCTTCCACAATTACCAAAAACACTCTGAACTTGCGATTGTCTGAACTCATTTCTCTTTTCGAGCGGATCAGTTGGAAAGAAGCCAGCACCATAAGGACTGCAAATATGCCCAGCAGCAACTCGCGTTTGGTTAGCACAAAATTTTCTGATTGTATCAATACAGAGGGGATAGCCGGAATAACCCAATGCCGGGTGGCAAAAATGGTAATGATGGAAGGGATGCCGAACAAGATGCCCGTTTTAAGATTAACTAAGTGCTCGCGGTATTTCGGAACAGCCCCCACCAAACTGGTTGCCCCTACAATAAATAGCGAGTAAGCAGAGGCCATGACCGGTTCAATTTGAAACAGGTACACCAGAATAGGAATAGACAAGATAGACCCACCCCCACCGAGTAACCCCAGCACGATACCTACTACAATAGAAAAAACATAACCTAAAAATTCTGCCACAAAAAAACGATGTCAATGCTTGGAATAGTCTAACACAAAAGCACCGGGGAACTGGCCTTTTAATTCGCCAACAAATACTTCGGCCTTTTTTTGATTAGAAAAAGGACCTAAGATCAGACTGTAATACTTTACCCCACCTACTACTTTTACCTGTACGGTGATTTTTTTCTTGTATTTGCTTTTCAGTGTTTCGCTGATCCGGAAAAGATTGACCAACTCCAGATACGTGCCCACTTGCGCGCCAAAACCACTGGGTTCTACTTTGTTAATTTTAAAATCGTAGTATTCTTTTTCGTCCACAGCTACATGATCCACCTGAACGGTGGGGGTTTTGGTCTTGCCATCGCCCGCATCTACCACTTCAATTTTTACATCAGCTACTCCGGCATTAATCATATTCAATTTTTCAGCTGCCGCCTTCGATAAATCAATTACCCGGCCTTCTTTGTAGGGCCCCCGGTCGTTAATGGTTACCTCTACGCTGGCATTATTGGCCAAATTAGTTACCCGCACTACCGTGCCGAAAGGAAGTATTTTATGTGCCGCTGTAAATTTGCCGGCTTTATATTTTTCGCCACTGGCGGTGGTGCTGCCTTCAAATGAATCGGCATAAAATGAAGCTTTGCCGGTTTGCACCTGTCCATACGTTGCCTGAACTGCCAGCAAAAAAAATAACCCGATAATGATCCTCATAGTTTAAGTTTGACTTGGCCTGCAAGGTAAGGCTCTTTTAGGTGAGGGTAAAATGAAATTGTATGAACTTCGTTTTGAATTTATGTCATCCGGCATGCCGGGCAAACAGGCTTTCGTCAAAATAAAAAACTTTGTCTCCGGCAATACGGGCAGGCGAAGTGTATGGATGTTCTTCTGCCTTCCCTGTCGCCATGATATGTAAAACCTTCCAACCCTTTGCTTTCAAGTAATCTGATACCATAGCACGGTGGCAACGCCACCACACCGCTTCCGAGCACATATAGGCGGTGGGTTGTTTTCGGGCCAATTTCTGTAATTCGTTCGAAGCGTTTTCAAAATCAGTTGTTTCCATGTAGTCGGCATACCCTCTGAACGAGTCGTTGTTCCAGCGATTGTTGATTGAGTTTTTATTCACCTTTCTTCTTCCGCCCAACCCAAGCAGATGCACATAGTGTATTCCGTTCAGGCTAAGGGTCTCTTTTATATTTTCTTTGTTAAACCAGGGAAATTTTTTAGAGCCGGGAAAGTGACGTATGTCGGCTACGGTTTTTATTTGAAACGATTGCAGTATGCTTATGAAATCAACTAAACGGTGGGTAGAGTGCCCAACGGTATAGATAGTGCTACCGGGCGTTTTCATCTCGCTTAAAAAAATTCCGTTTTGTGTTGTTCGTTCAATAACTTCCTAAAAAGCTTCTCTAACAATAAAATCTTTTGTAATACCCAACGATGCCAACTGTTTTTCTACAGCTTCCATCATGGGAGGCGGCCCGCAGAGATAAAAATATTTTTGTCCGTTGGTATATTTTTTAATAATCTCAGCGGTGATAAATCCTTGTTCGTAGCCCTCCGTTTTTTCTTCCGAAAGAACATTGATAAAATTTTTACCCAACAGTTTTTTAAAATAATCCTCAAGGATAATATCAGATTTGGTTTTATTGGCAAAAATCAGCTTGTTGTTGCCTACCTGGTGGTGCTTATGCAAATATTTTAAGATGGCTGTAAAAGGGGTGATGCCGGCACCTCCGGCAATAAAAATGCCTTCACCCTTGTAGGCGATGTCGCCAAACACATCGCCTATCAGCAACTCATCGCCTGCTTTAAGTGAAAGGAGTTCATTTGTTACCCCTTTTCTTGCCGGGTATGTCTTGATGTTAAATTCAATAAAATCTTCGTCAGGCAATGATGTAAATGTAAATGCCCTCAGCTCTTTTTCCCATCCGGGTTTGTTGATGGAAACATCCACGGCTTGCCCGGGGCGAAATTCCAATTCTTTCGGCTTCTCTGCCTTGATTTTTAGTACATCGTGTGTCAGATGTTCGATCGTTTTAATTTTTACTGCTTGTGCCATGATTAAATATTATTTGGTGTACACAAAGAAAAATTTGTTATAAGGCTGGATTGAATTCTGATTCTTTGTTGACGGCCGCTTGTAATAATCCGATGAGGATATCCACTTCCCGTTTATGCGTACGGAATGACAGTATAACTATACGCAGCCAAAACTCGCCATGGATGACGGTGGAAGAAATAAATACCCGCCCATCTTCAATAATTTTTTTTAAAATGTTGCGGTTAAAATTTTCTCTGTCCTGATGCTTGGGGCTGTAACGGTAAATGGCCACCGTAAGGTCGGGCGAAACGCCTACCTCAAAGCCGCCTTGCTGTATCGCATCACAGAAATAGCGTATCAGTTCCAACTTCTCATTCAGGCAGTCTTCAAAAGGTTTTATGCCATGCAACTGCAACGGCAGCCACATACGCATTCCTCTGAAATTGCGACTCATTTCAGGTGAAAGGTCGGTGGGCGATAGTTCCTGACTCCAATTTTTTGCATCCAGCATATAGCCGGCTTCATAGCTGTTGGCTTCCCGTAAGTATTTTACTTCTTTTACCAACACCATACCGGTGCCATAAGGCAGAAACAGGCTTTTGTGTGGATCCAAAATAACGGAATCGGCCATTTCAATTCCTTTCAGTTTTTCCTTTCCATATTCTGTGAGAAGAAAAAATCCGCCATAGGCAGCATCCACATGCAGCCAAAGGTTCTCTTTTTGTGCGATGGCGGCAATGCTTTTTAAATCATCTACCGCTCCCACATCGGTAGAGCCGGCATTGGCTACGATGAGGAAAGGGTTTAAGTTTTCAGCTTTATCCTTTTGAATTTGTTTTTCCAAATCCAACACTTCCATCCTGAAATTTTTATCCAACGCTACATATCGGATTACACATTCATCCAGCCCCATCAGCCGTAACGCTTTCATAATACTGTGATGACTTTGAAGGGTCGTATAAATAACCGACTTCTCTACATTTCTGCTTTTAATTTTTTTAGCAGTTTTGGCTACCGATAGCGCAATGAGGTTAGCTATACTTCCACCGGAGGTAATGTTGCCACCAAATTCTTTTTTATATCCAACCAAATTCCCTACCCATTTTATAAGAGCATTTTCAATACGGGTAGCCCCGGGCGAGGCATAAAACACACTGGCAAAACGATTGGTAATGGCTGCTATGTAATCGCCCAGCGAGGCAGTATAAATGCCACCTCCCGGAATATACCCAAAATGCCCGCCCGAAGCGGGGTTTAAACCGGTACAATCTACCCGGTTGTGGATCAGATCAAGCAACTGATTTATGGGGTGGGGTGTGCCGTCAATTTCTAACCGGTTATCTTCCGATGATCTTTCATATTGATTCCCGATGTATGCTTTTTGTTGCGGAAGGTTGTCTAAAAAAGTTTCGGTGTAGTAATGAACGGCTTCAAAAAGTTGGTCTCTGCTTTCTCGTGAAAGTTCTAAGTCCGATTTATTTTGCACCACCACTGACATTATTTTTTATTATGAATATAAGACAAAAACGCCTGTTGTATTTTCTCTTCTTCAAACTGTCCTGAATAGGTGGCTGTAACAGTCTGGCTGTTGGTGTCTTTTATTCCGCGCGAAGCCACACACAAATGGTCGGCTTCTATGAGTACCGCCACATCGTTATGTTGTAAAATTTCTTTCAGGGCTTCGGCAATTTGTATGGTTAGCCGTTCTTGCACTTGTGGTCGCTGGGCATAGTACTGCACTAACCGGTTAATTTTAGATAGGCCGATTACCTGCCGGTGTGGAATATAGGCCACGTGTGCCTGGCCGATGATCGGCACAAAATGATGTTCACAATGCGAATAAAGTGTAATGTTTTTTTCTACCAGCATTTTACGGTAACCGTATTTGTTTTCAAAAAGGCTCATCTCCGGCCGGTTATCAGGGTTCAGACCGCTAAATATTTCTTTCACATACATTTTGGCTACTCGTTGGGGAGTGCCCCGCAGGCTATCGTCTTCCAAATCCAGACCGAGTGTATTCATGATCGCTGAAAAATAATGTTCTATTTTTTCTATTTTGGCTTCATCACTCAGCTCCCGAGGGTTATTTACAAGAGAGTGTGTCTGTGCGCTACCGAAATTTCCGTTTATTAACTTAACCATGTTTTATTTGTTATAGTTCGTTTATTCTTTGCATTACTTTTTCAGCCATGGCATTGCAATACACGGCATGAAACTCAAACAGTTCGGCCGGAGCATACGATTTTTCGATGATGGCTTTCAGCATATTTTTAGAGCGGTTCAGCTTTACTTTTACATTGGCTTCGCTGATGTGAAGCAGTTCGGCTGTTTCGGCCACGTTCATGCCGTTTACTTCACGAAGAGAAAATACCATCCGGTAATCGTGTGGAATTTTAGCCAGCGCTTCTTCAATAACGTATCGTAGTTCGTGGTTCTGAACTATTTTGTGGGGTTCATTATCCGAATGCTGAAACAACGGTTTCGCATTTTCATTTATCTCTTGCATTTTTTCATTTTTAAAACTTGATTTTTCTTTTTTGCGATAGCAGTTGTTCAGCATAATGCGGCTGATCCAGGTTTTAAAACTGGCACGGGCTTCAAACCGGGATAAATTTTTGTAGGCATCTACAAACGTATCTTGCATTAAATCTTGTGTGTCTTCATGATTGTAATTATACGAACGTCCTATTTTGTACAAGTACGGGTTAAACCGCCTGACGATGATTTCGTAAAGCGGTTTTTCTCCCGCTACAATCCGTTCTATAATTTCCGTTTCCGTCAATTGTTCTATCGGTATCATATCTTATTGAACTACTTTAGATAATCGGGCTACTGCCAAAGCGGCTACTGCCATCACCAAGTCGCGCACGGCTACATCTACATAGTGGAAGCCGGCTAAATTAAATCCGGCCAGTAAGGTTAGTGCGATTAATGAAAGCCATGCCGCCACGATGTAGGCACCAATTTCGGTTTTTTTCAGTACAATAATGCCAGCGATAATTTCAATAACACCTACCATCATCATGAAAGTAGAGTCGGAAAAAGGGAGCCGGCTGGCAATTTCCGGGTTAAGATATTTTTTCCATTGTGTAAGCAGGTTGGTAAATTTATCGGCTCCTGCTATGATGGGCACCGCAATGAAGGTGTATTTTAACAGGTTGAAAGCCCGTGTTACCCGTTTATTACTTTGTATTTCCATTGACTTCGTTTTTTTTAGTTGGTTATACTCTAATAGAGTAAACGAAGACTGAAAAGGTTACACTCTTTCTGCAAGAAATTGAAAAAGACTGTCTTTTGTTTATCTCAAATCATGCAATAGAAAATCGATTGGCCTGATTGACGAATGAAAATCAACAACC